>DASYWJ010000097.1:0-23738 GCA_035936155.1 Tepidisphaeraceae bacterium
CCGCTGGTGGAGCGGCTGCTGGACATGGGAGCGCGGCCGGACGTGGGCCCGGTCATTCCGGCGTTGGACCCGTTGTGTGTTCGCGGCGACGGGCATATCGACCTGATGATCAAGGCGGTCGGAGCCAGCAAAACCCTCGACGCGCGGACGTTTTACGACCAAGAGACGCCGCTGATGACCGCCGCCCGTTACGCCCAGACTCGGACGGCGGAACTGCTGCTGTCGCACGGTGCCGACGCCAACGCGCGGGACCGGCTGGGCCACAGCGTCCTCTGGCACGCCCGCAAGTGGGAGGAGTTCAAGGGCAAGCCCAACCCCGTCGTGCCGATCCTGCTCAAGGCGGGGGCCCAGGAGTGATCGCTAGCGTGCCCCGACCTGCTCACCGCTCGACCCATCGTCCCGCCCCAGCCCCCGGCGACGAAGCCAAATCCATTGCCGCTCCGCCCCTTGCAGCGGTATTCTGTAGGACACCCGGATCGCTATTCTGCGCCGCCGGTCCGGTCGATCATAGTTCACCATAAGGAGGCGTGACGCGTTGGAATGGAACTACGTGGTCATCGCCATCCTGTTCGTCGTCGGCGTGGTACTCGCGTTCCCGCTGGCCATCGGCATCTGTGCGGCCCTAGGTGCTCTGCTAATTGGGCTCGACCGATTTTCTGCCCGTTGCCCCGGGTTCAGCCACCTCCGCCGCTGGCATCAGAGAAGGCTATACCGCCCTGGTCAGATTGTGTCGGTGTTCCTAGCCCCGGACGTGCGGCGCGATGTCGAAGTGGTGGATGCGTCGGGGCTTGATACCGGCCTGCTTGCGGTGCGGACTCGCACTTGGAACGTTCTGTACGCGATTAAGGGTCTTGCGCCGGAGCCGCCGTTCGGGGAGGTCCGGATGGTTGCAATGGAAGATCTGTGGGCGTGGTCGGGGAAGTCGTGGGGCGGCCCTGTGCCAGAGGGCGAAGATGACGCCGAACCAAGCACTGCCCTTGACCGCGGCGGCAGGTAGCCTTTCTGGAGTTCCCTGTTCCCTTAGCCGCCGCGGCAGGTGAGCTAGCGTCGTTCGTGCCCCGACCTGCGCGTTGCCGGTAACCTGATCTCGCCGTTGGCATCGGCCGCCGGTTCACTTGGCGTGCGTGGGCCGCGACCCAAGGGTACGAGTCGGACCCTGGGAAGTTGCCGGTTGTGGGTCAAGGCGAGGGCGCCGCCTAACCCGCCAATGCACCGGACCGGCCGGCGGTATAGTTCCTGTCAGTCGAGCGCCGCTCGATGCCGGTCCGGCCGCTGATCGGCCATACGTTAGCCCACATCTGCGAATGATGATCTACTCTATCCACCCAATAATGCTCGCAGCGGGTGTCGGCGCATTGCTTGCGCTCGTGGCGGTTAAACCCGTACATCCAGATGATCAACAAGTGGGGCCAATACGCCGCGGGACACAACCCCCGCGATGACTTCCGTGGCCGGGACATCATCGGCCGGGACGAGCAGATGGTCGGAGGATGGGCGCGGGTCAAGCCAATGCTGCTGTGGACGACGGACCAGCTCGGAGCACCTGGCCAATACGTCCGCGCCGCGGTTGAGTGGAAGAAGCAGGAGAAAGGCGGTCGCACGACGACGACGGAGAAGATCCTGAGCGCGACGCCCGGGGTGTCCCGGTTGGTGAAGGTGAGCGACCGCGGGGCCAAGGAATCCGCGTGGGACGACGTCATGGACGAAGACCGAGAGCGGGCAATGTCGCGCCTTTCGCAGCCGGAAGAGGTGCGGTCACTGGGCGAGGAGCGCTCGCGGCTGAACCGGCTTGGTGATGAGCGACTCAACCCTGAAGAGCGGGGCCGTCGGGTGGCGCTGAACTCCTGGTTCGCGACTCACCAGAAGCTCCGGAAGGCGCTTGAGGCGCAGGAACAGGCGGGATTGAAGACCGACGCCGACCGAACACGAGAGCAAATGAAGAACACCACCGATCGCCTGTCACCATCGTCGGTGGTGAACCGCTAATCTGTGACTGCGCGGCCTCGACCGAGCGACAATTTCATTGGAACGCAAGGTTCAGCACCGCCGCCAGCCGGACACCCGCCTTCTGGATCTGCTCGTCAACGACCGGCTGCGCCCGCGCGATGTACTCCTCTGTGATCACCGGTGGGTCACCGCCCGCGGGGATGTCGCGATACACCACCTCGCGCGCGATGCGCCACGATTCCACCGCCCATTCCTGCGGCGTCCCCTTTGCCCAAGCCTTCGCCTGCTTCTCAGTAACGCGACTGTTCAGCGCGTCCCCATACTCCGCCACCTTCTGCCTGCCCCTGCTGCGCGGCAGGATGAGCGTGTCTCACACCATGTGCAGGCTGACGGCCTTCTTACGGCCAGGGAAGAACACGAGTCGGCCGTTGCCGCCCTTGTCCCCGTTGCGTTCCGCGCAGTGGAGTGGTTGGTGAAGGTCGCCGACGAAGTGCACGAGGTACTTCAGGGCCTCGACGCGCTGCTCGCGTGGGGCCGCCCGATCCGCCAGGACCTTCGCGAATCTCTCGATCGCATCGATCGCCGCGCGATGGTTGAATCCTCAACAGACTTGCCCCGATGCACGTCTCGCGCCGGCCGGCGCCAGCTTACCATGCCGACATGCCTCGCGAACCATTCACCCGTGATCAACTGGCGTACATCGAGCGGACGGCGCTGCGGGCGCTGCGCGTGTGGAACCGCGCCCTGCGCCACCTCAACCGTACCGGCGCGAGCGGGCACAAACTGTACGGCATCATCCTGGCAGCATCAGACGCGGCACGACGCGGAGAAGCTGCGAGAAGCCGTACCAGCGGCCGCTGTACTGACCGGAGGCACGTTGCCGTCATTCGTCATCCAATTCGAGCGACCACTTCATCAGCCTTCCGATCGTCGCGCTCCGCGTAGAGCTGCGTCATCGAATCCGACGCATGACCCAAGAGGATCTTGGCCGTCTCGAAATCGCCCGCGCGCCGGTAGACGCTGCCCGCCGTGTGGCGTAGCTGGTGGGGGTGCCAACGCTCAACAAGCCGCTCGCCATTCCCGATGACGCGCCCGCCCTTGGCCCATTCATCAGCGCGGTCGCACGCGCGTGCCACGGCGCGGGCGTAGGTGTCCTTCGTGTAGAACTCCCGGACCTTGCGGGGGTGGGCCTGCGCCGCACGCAGCCGCTGCGACGGAGTGAGAGGTGTCTTGCGCTCGTACTGCTGATTGCGCCAGGCCACGGCGTCGGCAGGGCGGAAGAGGTAGGCGCTTACGTCGGTGGTGATGAACTGTGCGAGGATCTCACGCGCCTGCGGTCCGAACCGGATGGTGCGGCAGTGTCCCTTGTGCGCCGTTTTGTGCTTCACCGGGCGGTACTTCCAGACGGGCCCGCTCATGTCGATGTCAGAGCCCCGCAGCTTGAACAGCTCGCCGCCACGGGCGCCGGTCAGACGCTGCAGCCTTACCAGTGCCACGACCGGGGGAGGGAGGAAGGGCAGCGTAGCGCCAACGGTCTCGTCGGCGACAGGTTTGACTGGCATTGTTTCCCGCGCGCCGTCGCGACCGGCGCGGATGCCATCAAGCGCGGCCAAGGCGGTGGGAACACTCGCGGGAATCATTTCCTCGCTCGCGGCCCAGCGGAAGACCGCTTTGATCCGCTCGACTTGGCGGTTCGCGTAGGTGCGCGACCACCCAGGCCGGCGAACGATTTTCCCCGTCTTCGGATCAGTCTCATCTTGGGGGAGCAGCATCGCCGCTCGCAGCGCGCGAAGGGTCTTTGGTCCAAAGCTGGCGGCCGCAGTTGCGCCGTAGATTCGGAGGGCACGCAGAGCCGGTCGGTAGTTGCCGGCCTCGCCCGTAGGTGTCCCATCCGGGTGCAGGTAGAACGTCTGCGCGTGCTTCCAAAACGCCAGAATGATTGTGGAGACGGTGACGCCAGCAACAGGCTCCGCGGGCAACCGTCGACCGTTGCCGAGCCACTGGCTGACAAGGGCGTCGTATGCAGCGCGACTCTCCGCGCTGTCATATGGACCGGGAAAGAACCGCTGGCGGCTGTCGATCGTCGAGTAGGCGCGGCCGGATTGCTTGTGAAGACAGTACGCGGGGTGCGTGCTCTTGGGGCGGGGCATGAGCGGAGCTCCAGGTGGTTATTCTGAACAATTCAGAATAACTCAGGCCTTTCGTCCGCTCTGCCCGACACGGGCAGGTACGCTAATCTAAGCGTTCGGCAGGGTTTACGTCAGTGGGCGATACAGGGCTCGAACCTGTGACCTCCAGCGTGTCATGCTGGCGCGCTAGCCAACTGCGCCAATCGCCCGAACAGGGTCGGATATTATAGCCGCCGTTTCGGTCGCCACAAGTTGGCCAGGGAGGCCAGCAAGGCTTTTCAGGGGCTTTTCAGTTCTCTCGCTCAAAAGAGACCGCGAAGGACGCGATGGCGCAAAGGGGGCCGCGAAGCCAAGGATGATCGCTTATGCTTCGCGTCGGTCTTCGCGCTATCGCGGGTTCCTGTCCGGCTTCTTCGAGAACTAATTACCCTGGCGGGTGGATTTGGGTGCAGGTGTCGTAAAGTAGTAAAACTGTCACCCCCTTATCGCAAGAGAACTGTCACCCTGCCATCCTCTTCTTCTCCGCCTGTAAGTCGAGCGTAGGCGCCGCGCCTGCCGCAACGACAACCACCATCAGCTCCGCCGCCGCCACCAGCGAAAGCTCCTTCGGTCTCACCCGGCTCAGCGCATCCAGTCTGAACCCGGCTTACCCCGCCCCCGGCCCATGGGGTGACACTTCTATTTCAGCTATGCGGTGACAGTTCCATCCGCGTACAACACGAGAAACTGCGCCGCACTGGACGATGCGACAGCAGACAGTTATCATCCCCGCCCCCTCATCGAGAGGGGCGGTTTTATTTACGGAAAGCTTTCCATGGCCTACAAATTCAAGCCTAACAAGGCGGTCGCCAAGCGCTTTAAGGTCACGAAGACCGGCAAGCTCAAGCGTGGTCATTCGCTGACGTCGCACCTGATGAGCGCCCGTCCGGCCAAGAAGCGCCGCAAGCTCGGTCGTCCGGCGATACTCGACGAGAGCATCGCCGGCAACATGCGCAAGCTCATGGGCGTCGCCAAGCGCAATCCCAACCGCATCCGCCACGAACGCGCGTTGGCCGCCAAAGCGGGCCGAGAGCGCCCAGGCGAAGTAGCCTGAAACCAAGCGGATTTTTTAACAAAGCACCGGTGCGTCGCCGGTGCAGCCAAGCCCACGGCCTCTGGCTCTCATTTATTCGAAGGGACTTTCAACCATGCCCCGCACCACAGGTGGCCCCGGCCACGCCCGCAAACGAAAGCGCGTGCTCAACCGAGCCAAGGGATTCCGCGCCGGCCCCGGCACGATCTATCGTCAGGCAATCGAGTTCACCCGCAAGGCCGACGTCTATGCCTACCGCGACCGCCGGCAGAAGAAGCGCCACTTCCGGACGCTGTGGATCACGCGCCTGAACGCGGCCCTGAAGCAGCGCGGGATCAACTACAACCGATTCATTCCGGCCCTCACGGCCGCGGGAATCGAGCTGAATCGCAAGATGCTCAGCGAGCTGGCCGTCAGCGACCCCGGCGCGTTCGACGCGATCGTAGAATTGGCCCGCCCGCACCTGAACGTGCCGGCGGCGACCGCCGCGTAACGAACGCTTTCTTGCCAGAATCCATGAGAAGGGCCCGCGACGATCCGTCGAGGGCTTCCTTTCTATTCCCGGTCCAGCGCCCCATTCAGCGGGATGCGACGATGCTCCCGTTGACGTACACATGCTCCGCGCGACATTTTGCGATGCCCGCAGGCTCGAGCTTGGTCGGGTCGTCGGATAGCACGACAAAGTCCGCCAGCTTGCCGACTTCGAGCGATCCGAGCCGATCGTCCATGTGAGCCGCGTACGCGCTGCCGAGGCAGTAGGCGCGCAGGGCTTGCTCCGCCGTGAGCGTCTCCTGAGGGGACCACGCGTGGCGACCGACCGCGCTGGCGAGACACGCGAACGCATCCAGCCGCTCGACCGGGCAATCGCTCGACAGTGTTATCGGCACGCCCGCGCGCAGGAGCGTCTTGAATGGGTACGCCCACCGGCTCCGCTGTGGGCCCAATCGGTCGGGCGTCCACGTATCACTCGTCACGAATTGCGGCTGGAGCGTCGCCACGATCTTCAGTCGCGCCATGCGCTCGATGCAGTCGGGCGGCGCGAGGGATGCGTGCTCAATTCGGTGGCGGTGGATCGCGTTGTCGGCGCCGTCCAGCGCGAACTCAATCGCATCGATCGTCTCGCGCAGCGCCTGATCGCCAATCGCGTGGATGGCGAGTTGGAAACCCTTGTGCTGCGCATCGCGGGCCTTCCGTTTCAGATCGGCGGGTTCGTAGATGCGGATGCCGCGCGTGTCGGGCTTGTCAGCGTAAGGTTCCGACAGCCAGGCCGTCTGCGCGCCCAGCGAACCATCTGAGAAGAGCTTGGCGGCGCCGAAGCGCAATCGGTCGTCGCCGAAGGTGCTGTTGATGCCATGGGCATGCAGCTGCGCGACCGCATCGTACGGTGGAATGCCAACGACGCGGATCGGGAGCGTGCCCTTCCGCCGCAGCCGTGCGTAGGCGGCCATATGCTCGGGCGTGTCGAGCAGCGTATGAACCGAGGTGATGCCCGTCCGCAGCGCAACCGTGCACGCGGCGAGCACCGCGTCCTCCGCTTGGTCCTCCGACAGCGGCGGAATCAGCTTATAGAACGCGACGGAATCACCTTCCGTGTAAAGCCCCGCCTCGGCGTCGCCGGCGGCGCGCTGCTCGTCGGTGATCAGCGCGAGGGCGGCGGAGTTGACCACGGTCGCGTGGCCGCAGATGCGCGAGATGATGATCGGCCGATCGCGCGAAACCCGATCCAGGTCGGCGCGGGTCGGGAAACGGCGCTGGGCGAGCCTGTCCTGATCAAAGCCATGGCCCTGGATCCAGCCGCTCGATTGCTTCGCGAGGCGCGAAAGGCGGTCGAGCACTTCGCCGACCGACGCGCTGCCGACGAGGTCCGCCTGGCGGAGCAGCTGGCTGCCGTACCACCACAGGTGCAGGTGTGAGTCGCAGAAGCCGGGGGTGACGGTGCGGCCGGAAAGCTGCACGCGCTGCGTTTGTGCGCCGGCGAGGGTCAGGACATCCTGCTCATCGCCGATCGCGACAATGCGCCCGTCGCGCACGGCCATCGCGCTTGCGCGCGGACGGGCAGCATCGAGCGTGATCAGGTTCCCGCCGGTGACAATCAGGTCGGCGTGGAGCATTCCGGAGGTTGTACCGGGAATCTCAAAAGCACGAAATCCGAAGGACGTTGCGGAAGTTCTGCCTAAACTCTCGGCTCCAGCGTGAATTTCAGCCGATAGCTGTCCCCGCCCTTGCCGTCCCAGTCGGTGTCGAGCGCTTGGCCGTCTGCCCGGATGCCCGGGGCGTGAAGATGGACGGCCCAGTCGCCTGCCCAGAGGAGGTTGCGTCTCATCCCGGGGAAGGTCCAGGTGGCGCTGTGTGTCAGCGGGTCGTAGGTCATCGCCGTCTCCGACGTGCGGATGACGCGGTCGCCAGCGCGGCTCCAGACTTTCAAATCGCCGACGTCGATGCTCTCGGACACGTCGCGGCTGAACCAGAAGGTGATGCGCTGCCGGGCGGAATCGAGGTTCTTGTGGCTCAGGTTGGTCGCCAGCAGCCGCGGCGGGCCCTTCACGGCTCTGAACCCTTCGCGCAGGTACGCCATCACCGCCGATGTGCTGTATGCGTCCCGCCAGTAATCCCGGGACTGGTGGCGCATCTCCGATAGCAGTGCGCCGACCCTGTTGCGGTGCCCGAGCGAGACACTGTACGACTCGACAGTGCGGTCCGGGGCAAAGTAATCGACCTGCTTGAATGCGCTGGTCGGATCGATCAGCCGCTGCCACGCGGGGTAGCGGTGCTCCTTATTGCCCGCGCGGAAGTCAATATCATCGGCACTGCTGAAGTAGCGGTTCCCTTCCCACCGCTCCAGGTCCAGGTCCAGGGCGTGCGGGTGGTCGATGATGCGGCCGGAGCTGATGTTCTGGAAGTCATTGTTCTTCACCAGCACGCCGCTGTACGAGGCGACGCCCGTGCCGCCGTTGACGAAGCGGCTCGTGGTCGACAAGCCCCTGTGCCAGTTGTAGACGATGTTGCCGACCACGCGCACATCGTGAAGGCCAACGGTCTGTTCGGGATTATGGATCGTGTGGCCCTGGTTGAGCCGGATGGCGGCGAACCGGTGGGTCATATCATGGGCGATGATGTTGTCGCGCACGAGCGTGCCGCCGCCGTCGCGGGTGTTGCCGATCTCGATCCCCCACCCAAGCACCGCGCCGCGCACATCGCGGCCGCCGAGGAAGACATTGCCCGAGACTTCGCCCCCGACGCCGCCGGGGTACGACGATGCGCCGCTGACGACCCCGAACGTCATCCCGATCGCGTTGCGCACGAACAGATTGTTGCGAATGATCCCGCCCGAGCGCGCCTGCAGCCCGTGCATGCCGCCGTCGGCGAAGATGTTGTCCTGCACAACCACGCCGGTGGTGTTCGACTGGATGTAGAGGTTGTGGTCGATCCGCTGCTCGGGGATGTCAACGATCTCATTCCAGCCGTTGTGGTCGAACACGTTGCCCTCGACGAGCAGCCCGTCGACGCCGCCGGCATAGACGCCGCTGCCGTTGTACGCGTCGGTGATGATCGAGCGGCGGATGCGGACATTGCTCGTGCGGCCATTGCTGGCGGAGAAGACGATGTTCTTCGTAAACTGATCGACCGTGACATCCTCGATCAGCAGGTCGTGAACATCGCCCCAAAACGCCATTCCATCGCCGCCGGCCGTGCCGGTGTAGTGGACGGGATCGTAGGGATCGCGCGTGTGGGCGACGAGGTGCAGGCCGAAGATCGCCAGGTGGTTGACGCCGCCCTCCCCCGTGCTGAACGCCGTTTTGGCGCCGGCGCGGATCAGCGGCTTGGCGCGGGGGCCGTACTTGCCGATGACGATGGGCTCATCAGCGCTGCGCCCGGAGAGCCGCCAGCGCGGGAACCGCTCGTCCCAGACGTCGCCCGTGCGCAGCAGCAGGTGATCCGGCCTGCCGTCGCGCAGGCGGCTGTAGCCTCGGGCGAGCGTCTTGACGGGGCGGTTTGGCGAGAGCCCGTCGTTTCGGTCGCTGCCGATCGAGCTGCTGACGAAGATCGTGCGCGTATCGGCGCTGGGCATGACGGTCGTCCAGCCGTCGGCATCCTGCGAGACGGACAGGTGCGTGCGCGGCTCGAGCCGCTCGAGTGCTTTGGTCATGCAGATTACGTTGCCATGAATGGCGGCGTCCGGCCCACGATCGGCCGCCGCAGTGATGCGTCGGGTTCTATAACAATCGGCATTTCGATTCCAGATCCGCCCATAAAAGCAGCCAAATCCTTCAAAAAACGCGATGCGCAACCGACCTGCGAGCCTCCGCCGCGTTTATGCCCGACGAGCAGCCCTGCTTTCAACCGGTGCCAGGCGCTCTAGAATTCGTCGGACATGGCGCCGCTCGGTTTGATCGCAGGTGAAGGGGTATTCCCGGTCCTCGTCGCGCGCGGCGCGCGGGCGGAGGGGCGGCGCGTGGTGTGCGCGGCGCTGGCGGGCAACGCTTGGCCGGAGCTGGCGCAGGAGTGCGACGAGTTCCGCTGGGTCGGCATCACGCGGCTGGGGAAATGGATCCGCGTGCTGCGTCGCGGGGGGTGCGATGAGGCCATTATGGTCGGCCGCGTCGCCAAGAGCGCGATGTACGACCGCTGGCGATACTTGCGGTACATTCCCGATGCGCGCACGATCCGCGTCTGGTTCACCACCATGCGGCGCGACAAGCGCCCGGGCACGCTGCTCAAGGCGCTGGCGAATGAAATGGCCAGCGAGGGAATCACCTTGATCGACTCCACGAAGTACTGCGCCGAGCACCTCGCCACCACCGGAGTCATGACGCGCCGACAACCCAGCAACGCGCAATGGATCGACATCCGGGCCGGCTGGGACGTCTGCTCCGCCATCAGCCGGATGGACATCGGCCAGGCGATCGCCGTGTTGAACAAGGACGTGATTGCCGTCGAAGCGCTGGAAGGCACGAACGCGATGATCGAGCGCGCCGGCCAATTGTGCCGCGTGGGCGGGTGGACCATGGTGAAGGTGGCCAACAGCGAGCAGGACATGCGGATGGACGTGCCGACCGTCGGCACGACGACCATCGAGAAGCTTCACGCTGCCCGGGCCGGGTGTTTGGTGCTCGAAGCGGGGAAGACGATTCTGCTGGAGAAGCAAAAGGTGCTGGAGCTGGCGGATCGGTGCAAGATCGCAGTGGTCGGATGGCCGGTGCCATGACGGTGACAATCAAACTCTTCGCGATCCTGCGCGAGCGCGCGAACGTGTCGAAGATGCGGATCGAGCTGCCCGCCTCCGCGACGGTCGCCGCGGCGCGCGAAGCGCTGGCGGAGCGCCTGCCGGCGCTGCGTGACCACCTCCCGCGCGTCGCGTGGGCGGTGAACCGCGCGTATGTGCCGATCGAGACCGAACTGCACGACGGCGACGAGCTGGCGGTGATTCCGCCGGTGAGTGGGGGATGAACATCATGTCGCCCAACGACTGGATCACGCTGTCCCCTGAACCGCTCGACAGCGCGGCCGCCGTCGCATTCGTCACCGACGGCCGAGCTGGCGGGATCGACGTGTTTCTTGGGACGACGCGGGCGGAGACGTCGCACGACGGTCGCGCGCTGATCGCGCTGGACTACGAGGCGTACGAGCAGATGGCAGGCGAGCAGCTGCGCGAGCTGGCGCGGCGGGCGCGTGCGCAGTGGCCGATTGTCAAGCTGGCGCTGCTGCACCGCACGGGACGAGTTGCGCTCGGAGAGCCATCGGTAATGATCGCCGTGTCGACCCCGCATCGAGCCGACGCGTTCGCGGCCTGCCGGTGGCTCATCGACATGTTGAAGAAGGACGTGGCGATCTGGAAGAAGGAAGTGTGGGCGGATGGCAGCGGGACGTGGGTGCATCCTGTTGTCCCTTCTCCCGGTACGCCGGGAGAAGGCTAGGATGAGGGTGATCCAATCTGGCTGCCGGGACCGTACGACGTTCGAAATCACCCTCACCCCAGCCCTCTCTCGGATGACCGGGAGAGGGGTAAGAGCATGCAATTCACCGTCAACTTTTCTCCTGAGGCCGCGCAACTGTTCGCGGACAAGCGGATCCACGTCGATCGGTTCAAGTGCCCGGACTGGCCGGACATGATCGAGCAAGCGCGGGCGCTGGCGCCGGTATACGTGCACTTCCCGCTCGACGCCGGCACGATCAGCGGGCGGGCGTGCGATCTTGATGCCGTCGACGCGATGGCCCGCGATACGGACACCCCCTTCGTCGATTACCACCTCGTCGCCTATGATCGCGACTTTCCGGATAGGCCGACCAACACCACTGACCCGGACGTGACGGAAACTGTCGTCGAGCGGGCAATCGCCGATATCTCCCGCGCCGCGGATCGCTTCGGCGCCGGCCGCGTGATCCTCGAGAACATCCCGTACTTCGGCGCCGGCGGGAAGTACATGCGCGCGTCGGTGGACCCGGCGGTGCTGAAGCGGATCATCGACGCCACCGGCTGCGGTTTTCTGCTCGACCTTTCGCACGCGCGGATCGCGGCCCACTATCTCGAGGTTGACCCGCACGCCTACATCGAATCGCTGCCCGTCGCGGACCTGCGCGAGCTGCACCTCACCGGCGTCGACTGGGTCAATGGCAAGCTGCTCGACCACATGCCGCTGGGCGATGAGGACATCACGTGGACCCGATGGGCGGTGGAGCGCATCGCCGCCCGCGCCTGGACGAAGCCGCAGATCGTCGCCTTCGAATACGGCGGCGTGGGGGAGCCGTTCAGGTGGCGCAGCGCGGCGGGCGTGATCGAGCGGGACGTGAATCGGCTCAACGAGATCCTGGCTGGGATCAGTAACTAATCCGCAGTAACAACTAATCTCCTGTCCCCCTATAATCCGCCCCGATGCTTTTTCAGTTCGTGCAGATCGCTTACTGGCTGGCTTTGGCCACGTGGTTCGGCGCCGTGCTTCTGGTCGCGCTGGCGCCTCCGGTGATCCTGCGCACGATGCGGGAGGCCAAGCCCATTCTGCCGAACGTGCTCTCGGTGAATCTCGAAGGCCAGCACGGCACGCTGCTGGCAGGGACGATCATGGGCAACCTGCTCGGGCCGCTCGTGCGCCTGCAGCTTGTCTGCGCGGGCGTGCTGTTTGTCGCGCTCGTGGCGCAGTGGTTTTTGATCGATTTGAACGGGACGAACGTCGTCCCGCCGATCCTGCGCTCGGCCCTGTTTATCGCGGCCTTTGTGCTGCTGGTGTACGACTGGCGCTTCGTATGGCCGAAGACCTGGAAGTACCGCCAGGAGTACATCGACCACGCCGACGAGCCCGAGGTCGCCAACCCCGCGCTCGATCAGTTCGATCACTATCAGGGCGAGAGCCTGCGCACGCTGATGATCATCACCTGCCTGCTGCTCGGCATCATCCTGTTCAGCGCCAACATCCAGCCGGCTTTGATGGCCGCCCCACCGCGCTAACGTGAACACGACGACATGCCGCGAGGAGAGAACAAAACGATTGTCGAGCGCCGGAGGCGGGTCGAGCAGTTCATCCTGCCGATCCTCAAACGCACTTATCCCGATGCCCGGTGCAGCCTGGATTTCAGAACGCCGTTGCAACTGCTCGTCGCAACGATCCTCTCCGCGCAGTGCACGGATGAGCGGGTGAACCTGGTCACGAAAGACCTGTTCAGGAAGTACCTTACGGCCAAGGAATACGCGGAGGTTCCGCAGGAGAAGCTCGAGAAGGAGATCCAGTCGACGGGGTTCTTCCGCAACAAGGCAAAGAGCTTGCGCGCGATGGCCGCGGCGCTGGTCGAGCGGCATGGGGGGAAGGTGCCGCAGACAATGGAGGAGCTGACGCAGCTTGCCGGCGTCGGGCGCAAGACGGCCAATGTCGTGCTTGGCAATGCGTACGGGAAAAGCATCGGCATCACCGTCGACACGCACGTCACGCGCGTCAGCAACCGCCTGGGGCTGACCAGGCACGCGGTGGATGCAGCGAAGATCGAGCAGGATTTGATGAAGGTCGTGCCGCAGGAAGACTGGACAATGTTCTCGCACCTGCTGATCCACCACGGCCGCGCCATCTGCCAGGCCCGCAAGCCCAAGTGCGACGTCTGCCCGCTGCTCCTGCACTGCCCGGCGGGGCAGAAGTTCGTCCGGAACACAAGGCCATCGGAGAAGGGTTTGAGCCGCAGATGAACGCAGATGAAACGACAGATTCTCTGTTATCTGCGTCCATCCGCGGCTCGAATCTTCTTGCGTCAATCGTCCCGGACGACCATTGTGCGGACATTGCCTGGGATCATGTGCCGTCGCCTATAATCGCACAGATCCTGGTGCATGGGCGAGGGCAGTGGAGCAGATGCGATTGACTTTGTTTCACGTGACAGCCTGGGCTTCGGTGTTGGCGCTGGCGAGTGTGGCGTGGCAGCGCGGGCAGCCGGTGGCGCGGGGGGTGATCCCCGCGACGCAGCCCGCGCAAGCGATCGCGTCATCGGCGGATGCGCCGTTCGCGCCTGTCGCGGACCCCGAATCGCTGCAAAACGCCTATATCGTTGTCGCCGACAAGGTGATCTCCGGCGCGCAGCCCGAGGGCGAGCGGTCGTTCGACGTGCTCCGCGGATTGGGCGTGAAGACCATCCTCAGCGTCGACGGTGCCAAGCCCGACGTCGAGACCGCCCGCCGCTACGGCATGCGCTACGTCCATCTGCCGATCGGCTACGACGGCGTCGATGACGCCGAGGGCCGGGCGATCGCCAAGGCGCTGGCCGAGCTGCCCGGGCCCATCTACCTCCATTGCCACCACGGCCGCCACCGCAGCGCCGCGGCCGTGGCGGTGGCCTGCGTGAACAACGGCATGCTTCAGCCGCAGCAGGCCGAGGACGTGCTTCGAACCTTCGGCACGGGCGCGAACTACACTGGCTTGTGGAAAGCCGCCCGCGAGGCCGCGCGGGTGGATGATTCGGAGCTGGCAGCGCTGCAGATCGAGTGGGTCGAGACGGCGAAGCTGCCGGAGCTGGCTGAGGCGATGGTGAAGGTCCAATTTCACTGGGAGCACATCAAAGCGATTCGCAACGCCGGTTGGAGGTCGCCAGAGAATCACCCCGACCTGGACCCCGCGCACGAGGCCCTGCAACTGCAGGAGCATTTGCACGAGATGGCTCGAACGGCCGACGCGAAAGGCCGCCCGACGCTCTTTCGGGAACTCCTCACCACCGCCGACCGCGATGCAATCGCCCTGCGCGCGGCGCTGGCGAAAAAGCCGATGGACGCCAAGGCCGCCGACGCCGCCTTCAAGCGCGTCTCCGTCTCCTGCACGTCATGTCACCAAGGGTTCCGCGACTAGCTTTTCAGAGAGTCAGCGCGGGCATTGCTGAAGCGGGAATTCTCCGCCAGGACGTAGCCCAGCACGAATGCGACGATGGAGCCGATCGGCGCCCACCAGGGCCACGCGAGCGGCCGTATCGTCACACCATCCGGGTCGGTGAAATGCCCGTAGCGGCTGATCCAGAGCATCAGCGCAATTCCGGCCAGCAGCGCGAGTGTCTGGCCCAGCGCGCCCAGCGGGTTGCGTCCGAAGCGGTGGGGGATCGCGAATATGAGCCAGGCCACCAGGATGATCCCAGCGCCGATCCAGCACACCGCCTGCGCCCATGGCTGCCACCACGCCAGGGCGAACACCGTCAGCACGGACAGGGGGGCGGAGAACATGTACCCGCTTCCGTCGATCCGCAGCGGCAGGAAGGCCAGAAAGAACCCGGCCAGCAGTGCGCCGCCCACGTAGCCGGCCAGCGCCAGGCCCAGTTGCAGGATCGAGCCGTAGAAGCCGGCCGCGATCTCGATCAACTGCGCCGTGGCGCACAGTGCGACGCCCCAGCAGATGACGAAGACGCGCGAGACGAAGACGGTGAACCGGTCCTCCGTGGTGGTATCGGCAGGAACACTCGGCGGGTCGCCGGGTGGGCCGGCGGGATTCTCAGGCGCGGTCAGCGCATCCCCTCGCAACCCCACCTCGAATCCTGATGCCCCCGCGAGCGCGCGGCGACGCAAAACACGCTCGCGCAGCGGAAGGTAGAACGCCGACATCGTCGTTTGCGACAGCGCCGCCAGAATCGAGTCGAGGCTCGAGATGGCTGCTGCGAAGATGCCCGCGATGATTAACCCCGTCAGCCCCGTCGGAATGACGCTGAGAATGAAGATCGGGAAAATCCGGTCCCCCTTCTCCTCGAATGCCACCTTGGCCTCACCGACCAGCGGGTTGTTCTGGTAGTAGGCATACAACCCGACGCCAACCAGCGCAACGGTCCACGTTACGATTTGACCGAACCAGCTCAGGACAACGGCCAGCCGGGCCTCGCGGATGTTCTTGCAGCAGAACATGCGCTGGGCCATGAGCTGGTCCGTGCCGTACGCGCCGATGCTGCCCCAGGTGCTGGCAATGACGGCGGTCCAGATGGTGAACTCGTCGGTCCAGAACGCCTGCGCTGATAGACCGCCGGTGCCCCAATCGAGGAATTGGAATTTGTCTGCAGCGCTGCCCACGCGGAAGATTTCCATAAACCCGCCGATAAATCCCCCCGGCAGGTGATAAGCCACGACCGCCAGCGAGATCAGCGCGCCGGCGAGGAAGATGCCGAAGAGGATCACATCGGTCCAGATCACGGTCGCGATGCCGCCCATCAAGGTCCAGATGATGGCGACGATGCCAATCAGGTAGATCGCCGCCAGCAGCGGGCGGATGCCGGTCAAGGCCTCGACCTGAGCCAGCTGCGGCCGCAGGATCACCTGAAGCACGACGGCGGTGAGGTAAACGCGCGCCGACTGCGCGAGCAGCCCGCTCAGGCTGAACAGCGCGGTCGTCATCCCGCGCACGCCCCCGCCCAACTGGTTGCCCATGTAGTCATACGGGCTGTAAATCTCGTTGCGGTAGTACGCGGGCACGAGGAACCATGCCACCACGATGCGCGACAGCAGCGCCCCGAATACGCCAAGCTGGAGGTATTGCAGGTTCCCACCCGGCTGAAACACCACGAACGGAACACTGACGAACGTCAGGGCGCTGATTTCCGTGGCGATGATCGATCCTGCGACCGCATACCAGGGGAGCTTGCGCCCGCCGAGGAAGAAGTCACGGATGTTGGCTTGTTTGCCCGCGAGCCGATGGCCGATCAGGGTGGTAATGACGAAGTAGCCGATGAGAACGAACCAGTCGAGCCAGGTCCAGTGTCCCGCCAGCGACCCCGGCTCGCCCGCCGCCGCAATGCAGAATAAGCTCATTCCTTCGCCCTTGTGTAGAACGCCCGGTTGCCGGGCGCGCATGCCGGCGTCGGCCGCGCCTGGGCAGGATCGTACCACAGTGGTTAGCAAAAGTTTTGCCTCCACGTCCGCCACCGATACCCTGTAGCGATATGAGTAAGCTCCAACGGGCTGCGGCGAAGATGGTGTGCGCGGGCTTCTACGGGACGAGCATTCCCAAAGAGCTCGGGGATCTGATCGCGCGCGGGATCGGCGGCGTCGTGTTCTTCTCGCGCAATGTCGAGTCGCCGCAGCAGTTCGCCCAGCTCGCGGCCGATCTTAAGGACTTGGCCGACGGTCGCCCGCTGCTGACCAGCATCGACCAGGAAGGCGGGCGAGTCATGCGCCTGCGCGAGCCGTTCACGATCATCCCGCCGATGCGCGCGGTTGGCGCGGCCGGGGACGCAAACCTGGCGCGCGAGATCGGGCGGGTGCTGGCGCGCGAGCTGCGCGCGGTGAACGTCGACATGAACCTGGCGCCCGTGCTCGACGTGGACACCAACCCGGATAACCCCGTGATCGGCGCCCGCTCATTCGGCCGCGATGCCGACCTGGTCGCGCAGATGGGCTGCGCGCTGCTCCGCGGGTTGCAGGACGAAGGTGTGGCCGCGTGCGGCAAGCACTTCCCAGGTCACGGCGACACCAGCCAGGACAGCCACGTCGATCTTCCCGCGCTGAACCACCCGCTCGAGCGCCTGCTCATGGTGGAGCTGCGCCCGTTCAAGGCCGCCATCGCCGCGGGCGTATCGGCGATCATGTCGGCGCACGTGATCTTCCGTCCCATCGACGACAACTTCCCCGCCACACTCTCCGAGCCCGTTCTGAACGGGCTGTTGCGCAAGCGGCTGATGTACGACGGCGTGATCATCTCAGATGCGATGGACATGAAGGCCATCACCGACCACTTCGGCTTCGACGACGCCATCGTCCGCGGCGCCCGCGCCGGGATCGACCTGTTCATGCTCTGCCACAGCCACGAGCAGCAGTACCGGGCGATCGAGGTGCTGGTGAAAGCGATGGAGAACGGCGAGCTATCGCGCCAGCGGGTGACGGAAGCGGGCGACCGGCTCGACCGTCTGTTCGCCAAGTTCGTCCAGCCCCCGACGCGCGGCGCGCTGCCGGCGTTCATCGGCTCCCCCGAACACCAGGCCGTTGCGCAGCGAATCATCGAGTTGTCCGATCCCGCCTCGCACGCAGTGGCGCACGACCCCACCGAGCCACCCGCCGCCCCCGTCTGAACGCAGCGCCGCTCGTGTAGCCGGCGAGCTTGCTCGCCGCGTGGCTTGGACGGCGCCGTGTCCCTCTTGCCCGACGGCGAGCAAGCTCGCCGGCTACACGGAGGCGCCAGCCCCTGAGCCCGCCGTGGCACCGCCGTTGCATCTCTTTGTCCGATGGCAGCGGGTGTCCGCGGCCAAACGACCACCCTGTCAGGGAGTAACCCTATGAAGACGATCATGTTGCTTGCATTGCTGGGCCTGTTCGCCGCCGTTCAAGTGGGCTGCGACGGCAAGGCCGATGTGGACGATGACGGCGCGTCGATCTCGGTCGATTAACCGCGCCTCTACGCCAAGTGGTAGTCACGATGTCCGCGTCTGTGGCGAAGGTTCTTCGCTGGGCGCGGATGTCGTCTTTGTGGGACGACACATACGTCAGGATGACGGAGGCGCCGCAATTGCGGGTCTGGGGAACTGTGATGCCGATCAGATCGAGAGCTGGACCATCTGCCCCTGCGTCTGGCGCAGCTGGCCGCAAGCGGCGGCGACGTCATCGCCGCGAGTCGTGCGGAAGTGGGCGACGACGCCCCGATCGCGGAGGGTTTCGATAAAGCGCCGCAGGCGCGCCTCGCTCGGGCGCGCATAAACCGCCCCGCTGATGCCCGCGCCGATCGCGTTGTAGGGGATCAGGTTCACGTGAGCGCGCAAGCCCTGCATCAGGTCGGCCAGCAGCGCTGCCTGCGCGTCGGAGTCGTTGACCCCTGCGAGCATGCAGTATTCGATCGTCGGCACGCGCCCGCTGCGCTGAAGGAACCGCCTGGTTGCGGCCATGATCTCGCTGAGCGGATACCGCTTGTTCGGCGGGACGATTCTGCTCCGCGTCTGGTCGTCCGGCGCATGAAGCGAGAGCGCGAGGTGGACGTTCAGGTCCGCCTCGGCTAACCGGTCGATGCCCGGGACGATCCCGACGGTGGACACCGTGATCTGCCGGCGCCCCAGCGCGCCCAGGCGGCGGTCGGTGATCCGCTCGATCGCGGCGACGACATTCTCCAGGTTGGACAGCGGCTCGCCCATTCCCATGAACACGAGCGTTTTCACGCGCCGCCCAACGGATGCCGCCGCCGCTCGCAGGTGCAGGAACTGCTCGACGATCTCCCCGGCCGTGAGGTTGCGCACGAGCCCCCCGCGCGTGCTGGCGCAGAAGTCGCAGCCCATCGCGCATCCGACCTGTGACGAAACACACCCCGCGGCGATGCCCTGGCGGTGACTGGGCATGAGCACCGTTTCGACAGCGTTGCCGTCGCGAAAGCCGACGAGAAGCTTGCTCGTGCCGTCGCCGCTGACGTGCCGAGCGATCACCTCCGACGAGCGAACCAACAACTCGTCCGCCATGCGCGCCATCAGCCGCTTGCCCAGCGAGAGCGACACCAGGTCGATCGACCCGTTCCCGCGGTACAGCGCCTTGAGCAGCCGCGCCGCATGCGCGGGGCGGAAACCCCATTCGACGAAACGGGCCTCCAGCGCAGGGATGTCGAAATCGGTCAGCGCGGCAGTCACGGTCATCTTGTTGTACAGCCTGCGTTCGAGCCCGTCGAACCGCCTGAAAGGCTGTAGGGGCGAGCCTGCCTCGCCGATTTTCGGTCTTGTGACGCCGGAGGGCGAGGAAATGTTGCCGCTACAAAGGTCGGGTCTACGCCAGCGTGATTCGCGACGTTTGCAACTGACAGAGCTGGGGCGATACTGGTCCCCACCCCCAGCAGAAGGAGCGCTCAATTTCATGTCGACGAAGCACAACAGAGTCACCCGTCGTGAAGCGATCAAGACCGGCGCGGCGGGCGTCGTGGCGGCGGCGGCGTTTGGATTCCCATCAGTCGTCCCGTCCCGCGTGCTGGGGAAAGACGGTGCGGTCGCGCCGAGCAACCGCATCGTGATGGGCTGCATCGGCATGGGCGGCCAGGGCAACTTTAACATGATGCGATTCGCAGGCTTTCCGGAAGTGCAGGTCGTGGCGCTGTGCGACGTCGAGCAGGAATCAAACCACTACCTCGGAGGCGCGACCCATGGGCTCAAGCCGTCGCTGGCGCGCATCGAGAAACATTACAGCGACAAAAACGCCCAGGGCGCGGAGCACAAGGGGATCCAGGGCTATAGCGATCTGCGCGAGCTGCTCGCCCGCGAGGACATTGACGCCGTCACCATCTGCACCCCCGACCACTGGCACGCCACCGCCGCCGTCCTGGCGGCCAACGCGAAGAAGCACATGTACTGCGAAAAGCCGCTGGCCAACTCCGTTCGAGAAGGTCGGGCGATTGTCCAGGCGGTGAAGAAGAACAAGGTTGTGCTCCAGACCGGCACACAGGAGCGCAGCGGCGACAACGCGCGCTTGGCATGCGAGCTGGTCATCAACGGCTACCTCGGGCGCATCAAGCAGGTGACGGTCAACCTCCCGGATGAGGATTCCCACCACGTGCAGGTCCGCCAGATGCAGCACGAGCCGGTGCCCGAGCAGCCGGTGCCGGCGACGCTCGACTGGGACCGTTGGCTTGGGCCCAGCCCCAGCGTGCCGTACCATCGCAATCGCTCGCACTTCTACTGGCGATTCATCCTTGCCCACGGCGGCGGTGAAATGACCGACCGAGGCGCGCACGTCATTGATATCGCGCAGCTCGGCCTGGGCATGGACCACACCGGGCCCGTCGAGATCAGCGCCAAGGGCCGCCGCGAAGCAGGACCTGGGCCGTTCAATGTCTTCTGGGATTATGAGTTCGAGTGTCTGTACCCCAACGGCATGCGCATGGTCGGCAATGATCAGGGCGAGCGGGGGCTGAAATTCGAGGGGGAGAACGGCTGGGTTTTCGTTCACATCCACGGCGGAAAGCTTGAAGCGAGCGACCCGCAGCTGCTCCAGACCGATCCGAAGGACTTCAAGATCCACCTGGGCCGCAGCCCCGGCCATCACCGCAACTTCCTCGATGTCGTCATGGGCAAGGACGGCGCGAAGCTGATCGCGCCGGCCGAGGTGGGGCATCGCACGGGCAGCATCTGCCACCTGGCCAATATCGCGATGGCGACGGGCCGCAAGATCACGTGGGACCCCGACGACGAGCAAATCAAAGGCGACGACGAGGCCAGCAAGATGCTCGGTCCGACGATGCGCGAGCCGTGGGCGGTGTAGCTCGGTGTCCCGGCTTGGTGGCGACGCGGGCGTCGCAACTGCAAAAACGCCCCCACCCGTGCGGCGCGGCTCTTGCTACCCGCTCGGCCGAAGGAGGTATTGATGTCGAAGCAGAAGAAAGTGGCGCGGATCACGTCTCCCCCCAACGCACGCGGGCGGACGGCGAAAACGACCAAACCGGATGCATCCGTGCCTGACCCCCGCGAGGGGAACGTGACGCAGGAGCGGCTGACTGAGGCGAGCCGCTCCATGGGCAAGGGCGGCGGCGGCAAGCGCCGTGGCGACCGGCGCGACATGAGCCAAACCTACACGACCACGCGCAAGCACGCCGCCCGCGGCAACAACCCGCGCGCGGACGTCAAGACCCGGAAACGTTGAAATTTGATCCACCGCGTCTCCGCGGCAAATCTCCACTTTGAGGATAGCGTCGCTCGACGGCTGTCGAACAATCGCTACAGTTCGCAAACGCCGACCAGGCGTTCCGACGTAGCCGATGATCGATCCAGCTATTCGTTCCGTCGTGATCCCCGTGGCCGCGGGGGTGGGCAACGCGATCATGGCAGAGCCGATGGTGCGGCAACTTGCCGCCGCGCTCGGGCCCGATGCCCGCATCACCGTCGTCGCCCGGACCCATGCGATTGGTGAGCCGCTGCGTCGCACGATGGGCGTGACCGACGTCCGCATCACGGGCGATGGAGCGAGGGGATTCACCAACTACGTCCGTTTCGCGCGGCAGGCCAGGCCCGACCTGTACCTCATCCCGTTCCCCTCCAACCGCTGGCAGTACAACTTCCTCGCCACGCTCAGCGGTGCTCAGCGCGTCCTGATCCACGATTATCCCGTCGGCTACTGGCGGGCGTTGCACTTCCTGCCGGCCGAACGCGTCCACGCGCAGCCGGGATGGCACGACGTGCGGCAGAACCTCAACCTGCTCAAACCGCTCGGGATCGAGCCTGACCATGCGATGAACCCGCGGTTCGAGCTGAACGAGGTCGATCACGACGCGGCCAACGCGCTGCTGCGCGAGCACGGCGCTGATCTGGAGAACCCGTTCATCGCCGTCCACGCCGGCAGCGGGAAGACCGTCTTTGGCGAGGCGAAGCGCTGGCCGGTGGAGAAGTATGCGCAGCTCATCGATGTGCTGGCCGAGCGGGCAGGGAGGAACTTCGTGATCGTGGAAGGCCCGGACGAGGCAGGGATCGCCGCCGAGGTCCTGGGGCACGTGACGACCAGCGGCGCGAACGGGCGCATCGTGGCGCTGCCGCTGCGGGGAAACCTGGGCGTGGGCGGGGCGGTGCTGGCGCGGGCGAGCGTT
This sequence comes from Tepidisphaeraceae bacterium, assembly GCA_035936155.1. Classification (GTDB taxonomy): domain Bacteria; phylum Planctomycetota; class Phycisphaerae; order Tepidisphaerales; family Tepidisphaeraceae; genus DASYWJ01. The sequence goes on from DASYWJ010000097.1 coordinate 22,116, forward strand.
TACGTCGGCTCGGATTCAGCGCTGGCGCACCTGGCTGCCGCCGTGGGAACGCGGGCGGTCACGGTGTTCGGGCCGATCGATCCACGCACGGTTCATCCCAGCGGCAACGCGGACCTGGTGGTTGCGCTGAACAAGCCGTGCGCGCCGTGCTTCACGTACCCGTTTAAGACGCCTTACCCTTCGGTCAGGTGCAGCCCGCCGTGGTGCATCGCGGAGGTGGCGGTCGATTCGGTGGCGGCGACGGTCGAGCGCGCGCTGGGCGTCGCGCGTTCGTGCGCCGGGGACGATTGCGTGCCGGGCGCTGGCGCCTGCCACGGCGCCTGATCCGGCGAGCCCGCTCTGGCAACCGCCATGGCGGCCGCGGCGCGACGCCGTGCGTAAAGGCGCTGGCGCGCGAGGTAGAGCAGTTCTTCGGACATCCCGCGGTGCGTACTCACCATCTCCGCGATCAGCGCGAGCAGGAACAGCACGAACCCCGCCACCAGCATCGCGCCCGAAGCGGGGAGCAGCGCCGTAAACGGGTACAACTCGCCCGCTCGCACGAACCATGCCGCGACGAATAATCCGGCCAGGACGGCGGGCACGACGAACAGGGCGCTGAGCAGCCCGAAGATCTGCAGCGGGCGGATGTCGCGCGCGGCGCGGAACACGATCTGGACCAGGTTCGTCCCGTACTGGATCACGCTGGCGGCGACGCGGCTCTTGCCGAACTCGCGCTCGCCGCGTACGCGCAGCGGCATCTCGGTAATCCGCATGCCCTTGCTCGCCAGGTCAACGATGCACTCCTCAACATACGTCCATCGCCCGAACTGCGCCAGCCGGTAGGCGGCCTCGCGGTTGTAGGCGCGGAACCCGCAGGAGACGTCCGTGAGGTTCAAGCCGCAGAGGCGATTGATCATCCACGTGACGACTTTGTTGCCCCAGTATTTCTCGGGCTGCATCGACGGCGTGTAATTGGGGTCACCGAACCGCGAGCAGGTGACGAAGTCGGCGGTATTGCGCAGGATGGGCTGGATGAGCTTCGCGACGTCGCGGGAGTCGAACTGCCCATCGCCGTCCACGTTGACGATGATGTCCGCCCCGCCGCGGATGGCGTGCGTCATTCCCGTGCGAAAGACCGGCCCCAGCCCCCGCCGGCCGCGCAGCGTCACCACCGTCGCGCCCGCCGCACGCGCAAGCTCAGCCGTGCGGTCCGTCGAGCCGTCGTTGAGGACAATCACCTCCGTCCAGCTGATGCCCGGGATATCGCGCGGAATCTCGCTGACGACCTTGTAGATCGTCTTCTCCTCGTTCAGCGCCGGAATGGTAATGATCAGCTTCAGGCGAACTCCGACCCCGGGCGGCGGACACGGGCAGTTTCCCCGCGTGTTCCCCGTGTAGACGGACCAAAATACAAACAATCGCGGGCGCTGCCAACAAAGTCGGCGTCTGGCGGCAACGCATTACAGGATTTGTCTCGATGCGCGGGCCCGCACCCGGTGTGTCCTCCCCGGTGCATCCTCCCCGGTGCATCCTCATGGACATGCTGTTTACACGATTCGTCGCAGCGGCGGAACGGGCAGATGCGCTGGCCCCGCACCCCGAGCCTGCCCGTGTAGCCGGCGAGCTTGCTCGCCGTCGGAT
>DASYWJ010000098.1:0-55172 GCA_035936155.1 Tepidisphaeraceae bacterium
CGCCGCGACGGCCAGCCGCGACTGCCCCTCGTCCACCGCGCGAACGATCCGCTCCCTCAGATCCAATGAACAGGCCTCCATGCCTGACCTCCTGATTAAAACCAGTTGAGAATGCTACACGGAACGACGAAATGCTCTAAATATTGATGGCGCTGGCGGCCAGCGTGCTGGTGGGGGAAACGCACCCGCCTCGGGAGAACCCGCGATGCCCGTTCACGACTGGACTGCGTCGACGTGGGAACGTTTCACGCGTTCCACACGGCCTGGGTCACGCACCTGAGCGAAGCACTCAACGACGGCGTCCTGCCGCCAGGGTATTACGCGCTGCCCGAGCAACACCTGGGTCGATCGATCGCGGACGTGCTGGCGCTGCATGCGGCGGGCATGCCCACGGGCGGTTCGTCTGCCAGCGAGGGCGGCGCGACACCACCAGGGGGTCAAGCCGTGGCCACAGCGCCACCGCGGGTTCGTCATCGGATCACGCTGTCGCCGTCCGCCCGCGCGCGCCGGCGAACGCTCTCGGTTCGGCACGTGAGCGGCCACCGAATCGTGGCATTGATCGAGATCGCCTCGCCCGCGAACAAGGACCGGCTCGCGCACGTCGAGGAATTCACCGCCAAGGTGGCGCAGTCATTGGCATTGGGGGTCCACGTCCTGCTCAGCGACTTGTTCCCGGCGGGCCCGCACGATCCGGAGGGGCTTCACGGGGCTGTGTGGCGCGAGCTCGGCGCGGACTCAGAGACCCCCGCCGCACCCGACCAGGTCGGCGGACCGCTGACGCTCGCCAGCTACCTCGCCGGGACAGACGTCGAGGCTTATCTCGAGCACCTGGGCCCGGGAGACCCGCTTCCCGACATGCCGCTGTTCCTGCAGGCTGAGCGCTACGTCCAGGTGCCGCTTGAATCGACCTACCGAAAAGCCTTCCGTGGCCTGCCGGCGGTGTGGCGCGACGTGCTGGAAACGGTCACGAATCCGTAGGAATCACTGAGCAACAGGAAGCGTCAGGACCGCCAAGCCCGCCATAAGCAGAACACTTGGCTGTTCTCTCGCCTGGTTTGGCGTCCTTGGCGTTCTTGGCGATCTTTGCGGTGGATTCGACTGCACTACAATCCTCCGCCCGTGACCCCCGCGCGCATCAACCTCCGTTCCTCACTCGATGCCACAGGAGCCGATGACACGTGGTCGAGCGGATTTGTGAATCCGCGCTGGGACCTGCGCTGCGATCCGCGCACGCTGCACTGCCAGGCATCTGCCGGCACGTCGGCATTTAAGTCGTGGGACGATCCGCTGGAGGCGCTGGCGTGGATGACGCGTACCTTTGCCAACGACAACGGGCGGTGGATCGGCCATATCGGCTACGACTTCGGTCGCATCTTTGAGCCGGCGTGGGGCACGAGACTGGCGCCCCCGGACACGCTGAACCTGCCGCTGTTTCGGTTCACGTACTGCGTCCCGACCGGCGAGCGCCGCACCTACGCGCCCGAGCCGAATCATCCCACGAGCAACGCACCGCTGACGAGCAGCTTCACGCGACAGCGGTACGAAGACGCCGTCCGCCGGGCCATCGAGTACATCGCCGCGGGCGACGTGTTCCAGGTGAACCTCTCGCAGCGGTTCACCGTGGGGTTAACGACGCAGCCGGCTTACATTTATCAATGGCTGGTGCGCAACGCACCGGCCCGTTATGGCGCGTACCTCAATTACGACGACTATTGCCTTATCTCCAACTCGCCGGAGCTGTTCCTGAAGATCGACGGCCGCAAGATCACCACGCGCCCGATCAAGGGCACCCGCCCCCTCGGTCAGGGCATGGCAGACGAACTGCTCAAGAGCAGCAAAGACGCGGCCGAGCTGAACATGATCGTCGATCTCGAGCGAAACGACTTAGGCCGCGTGTGCGAGACGGGGACCGTCCGCGTGGCCGAGCCGCGTCACATCGAGCAGCACCCCACCGTCTACCACGGCGTCGCGGCGATCGAAGGCACGCTGCGGGCCGACGTCACGCTGGTCGACGTTCTGCGCGCGGCTTTTCCCGGCGGCAGCGTCACTGGTGCGCCCAAGATCCGCGCCATGCAGATCATCGACGAGCTGGAACCGGTGGCCCGCAATGCGTACTGCGGCGCCATCGGCTATGTCGCGCGCGACAGCCGCTGCGAGTTCAATCTCGCCATCCGCACGATGACAGCGAAAGACGGGCTCGTCCACATCCCTGTGGGGGGCGGGATCGTCGCCGACTCGACGTGCGCCGCGGAGTATGATGAAACGCTTGTCAAGGCCCGCGCGATGTTCGACGCGCTGGGGATCGCAAGTCCTGCGAACGGCGGCGCATCGCGTATCGGATGAACGGCCAGAGCCCTGAAAAGCGATAGCCGGGATCAACGTAGTGCTCGATCACGTAGAACGCGAAGTAGTACGCTCGGGCGAAGCACCACACGCTCAGCGCCAGCAGGGCCGCCAGCTTCATGTCCGGAAATTCGAGCAGGATCAGCAGCGCCGCCAGGGTCCCGCTGAGAAGGAACAGCATCCCCTTGAGGTAGAGAACGCGCACATCGGTGATATCGCGCCGCATGCAAGGAGATGTCCCCAGGCGCATCGAAAGAGACGCGCCGCTGGACCACCGCGGCATCTCCGCTACCATGCCGCGGGAAAGGTGCCTGATGTCGACTGGTGAAAAGCTGCTGTTCGAGATTTCCACCCCCGGCGCGCGGGCGGTGGATCTGCCCGCCTCCGATGTCCCGCACGCGGAGCTCGATCCGGCCCTGGCATCCTTTACCGAATCGGATCTGCCGGAGGTGGGTCAGCTCGAGCTCGTGCGGCATTACACGCACCTGTCGCACCGCAATTTCTCGGTTGACGCGAACTTCTATCCGCTCGGGTCGTGCACGATGAAGTACAACCCGAAGGTCAACGAGTGGGCCGCGGCGCAGAGCGGCTTTGCCAACCTTCATCCCCTTGCGGACGAGGACGACGCGCAAGGCGCACTGGCGCTGCTATACCACCTGCGGATCATCCTAGCGGAGATCGCCGGGCTCGATGAAGTCTCGCTGCAGCCCTGCGCCGGCGCCCATGGCGAATGGACCGCGCTGAAAGTCATCCGCGCCTATTTCAAAGAACACAGCCAGCCCAGGCGGCGCATTGTGCTGGCCCCCGACACGGCCCACGGCACGAACCCCGCCAGCTGCGCCATGTGCGGCGCGAGCGTGATCAACATCAAGTCGCGCGCGGACGGGCTGACCGACCTGGATGACCTCGAGCGCCACCTGTCGGACGAAGTTGCCGCCGTCATGGTGACCAATCCGAACACGGTCGGGAAGTTCGACGCTCACATCGTCGAGATGGCGAAGCTTATCCACGACGCCGGCGCCATGCTGTACCTCGACGGCGCGAACATGAACGCCATCCTCGGCATCACCCGCCCGGGTGACTTCGGCGTCGATGCAATGCACTACAACACGCACAAGACCTTCTCCACTCCCCATGGCTGCGGCGGCCCGGGCGCGGGGCCTATCGCCGTGCGCAAGGAGCTGGCGCCTTACCTGCCCGTCCCGCAGGTCGTGAAAGGTTCGGGCGACCGCTACGCGTGGGAACACGACGACGAGCGGCCCAAATCGATCGGCAAGGTCCGCAGCTTCTGGGGCCAGTTCAACGTCCTCGTGCGCGCTTACACGTACATCCGCGCCTGCGGCCCCGATGGGCTCCGCAATGTCTCAGAGAGCGCGATCCTCGCCGCCAATTACATCGCGCAGCGGATCAAGGACGTCTACCCGCTGCCGTACGGCCCCGGTCCGGGCGAGCCGATGGCGACCAATCCGTGCGCGCACGAGTTCATCACGGTGCCCCGCCCGATCATCGACCGGGGCGTGACGATCATGGACATCGCCAAGAGCCTCATCGACCGCGGCATCCATCCGCCGACCGTTCACTGGCCCGTTCACGACTGCCTCATGATCGAGCCGACGGAAACCGAGTCCAAGGCGACGCTCGACCGCTTTGCCGAGGCGCTGCTCGAGATTGCCGAGCAGAGCGAGCAGGACATCGGCCCGTTGAAGGCCGCCCCCGCCGAAGCGCCCGTCCGCCGGCTGGACGAAGTCGGCGCGGCCCGGAAACCGGTGCTCTGCTGGTCGGCGAGCACCGTCTGATTTCTCTCGGCTTCGCCCCATGCTGTTGAATTCATCATGCCTGCTTGCATCTGGTGATTACTGTTATATAGTTGTAATCACTTAACGTGTTCATTCGGATCGAACCAACTTCCGGCGTGCCCATCACCAAGCAGATTGCGGAGCAAATCCGCATGCGCTGCGCCAGCGGCGCGCTGCTGCCGGGGGATCGGCTGCCCAGCGTTCGACAGCTTGCTCAGGAGCTGGCGGTCAATCAGAACACGATTCTTCGTGTTTATGAGCGTCTGACTGCCGAGGGATTGCTCGAGCGACGGCATGGGGACGGCACGTACGTCGCCGACCGGTTGCCGGGGGGGCAGCTTAAGGCGCAGCGTGAGCTGCTGCACCAGGAAGTCGCGCGGCTGGTCCGGCGCGCGTCGGCATTGGGCGTGGAACCGGATGAGCTGCACGACCTGATCGATCAGGCCCTGCGCGAGGTCGGCAAAGAGCCCGTTTTCACAAAAGGGAGCGAAGAGGCATGAAAAACGACGATTCCACCATCAACATCGATGACCCGGTCATCCAGATCCGCTCGGTCAGCAAACGGTTCGACAAGACAGCGGTCCTGCACGACCTGAACCTATCCGTCCCGCGCGGGCAGACGTTCGCGTTTCTCGGGCGCAACGGCGCAGGCAAGACGACGACCATCCGCATGCTCCTCGGGCTGCACAAACCCGACGCGGGCACCGTTCGCGTGCTCGGGCTGGACCCGGTGATCGACGCCATGGAGATCCGCCGGCGCGTCGGCTACCTGGCGGAGGACCAGCACATGTTCGGCTGGATGACCGTCCGCGAGATGATCGGCTTCACCGCCCCGTTCTACCCGACGTGGAACCACGACTGGGCGGGGCATTTGGCGAAGAAGTTTGACCTGCCCATGAAGACGAAGGTGAAGCACCTGTCCAAGGGGCAGTCGGTGCGGCTGGGCCTGCTGCTGGCGCTGGCACATCACCCGCGGCTGATCATCCTCGACGACCCGACGCTGGGCCTCGACCCCATCGTGCGCAAGGAGTTCCTCCGCGATCTGGTCGCCCATTTCCACGGCAGCGCGGTGACGATCTTCTTCAGCTCGCACCTGCTGTACGAGGTCGAGCCGGTGGCCGACTCCGTCGCCATCCTCGACCGCGGGTCGATTGTGCGGCATTCGCCGACTGAGCAGCTGCGCGACAGCGTCAAGCAGATCATCATGCCGGCGTTCGAGTACGACTCGATCGGCCCGCTGCCGGGAACGCTGGATATCAAACGGCGCGGCAACCAAGTGGCGATCGTGGTCGAAGATATCGATCGCGCCGCCCGTGAAGTCGAACGAACGGCGGCGACGTACGACGTGGTCGACCTGAACCTCGACGAAATCTTCGAAGCCTACATCATCGGCAAGCGGGAGGAGGACGGCCATGTGGCAAGCCCTGGTCTGGAAAGAGTGGCGTGAGCAGCGCTGGCGGCTGTACTTCGGCACCGCCCTGCTGGCGACGTTCACGGTGATCGGGCTGCGTACGCGGCTGATCCCGGACGAGCATTTGGTGTCGATGACGATCATGGTCGGCGGGATTCTCTTTCCGCTGATGGTGGCGATGGGGCTGGTCGCGCCCGAGCGCAGCGAGGGAACGATGGTGAGATTGCTGGCCCTGCCCGTCCGGCCGTGGCAGGTGTTAGCGGCAAAGGGTCTGGTCGGGGCGGCGGTCTGCGCGGCGCCGATCCTGATCTCGGGGTTGCTGGCGATGCTGGTCGCGGGCAATCGCGAGTTGCCTTGGGACGAGCTGATTGCGCTGTACAGCGTCGGCATTGGACTCGCGCTGGCCGTCTTCGCCTGGTTCACGGCCGCGGGCGTGCGGCAGCCGAGCGAGGCACGAGCGGGAATCGCGGGGATCATCATCTTCGCGCTATGGGCACTGTTGATCGGCATTGGCACGATGATCGGCATCGAGATCTTCCACGAAGCGACGCAGGTCGAGTGGGTGGCGATTTTCAGTCCCTTCGGACTTGTCATGCTCGTTGAGAGCAGTGCGCCCCCTGCCGCCGTGATCGCCATCCAGCTCGCGATGTTCGCGGTGGTGTGGGCTTGGGCGGCGTGGCGGATCGGGAAGCCGGGAAAGGTGGTGGCGTGATGCGTGCGCTTCTCTCGCTGATCTGGAAGGAATACCGCGAGCAGCGCTGGTTCCTCATCGCGGCGCTGGTGATCTTCTGTGGCTTTCCGCTGCTCGAGGCGACCGGGCGGTACTTTCAGCCCCCCAAACAGTACACGACCGCCGGCGTGTTGCCGGGAAAGCCGGAATTCTACTACGATTCCGCCGGCGGACTGGTCATCGGCCTGGGCGGGTTGCTGGCCATCTTCGTGGCCATCGGCTCGACCACCCGCGACCTGCGCGACGAGCTGCACGTGTTCTGGCGCTCGCGACCGGTCAGCCCCGGCCTGTGGCTGACCGTCAAGTACCTCACCGGACTGGCGACCGTGCTGCTCGCCTGCACGCTGCCGATGCTCATGCAGTTCGCGATGGCCGCCCACACCGGCCGGTTCTGGAGCGTCCGCGAGGTCGGGCATGCGGTGGGCATTCACAGCTTCACGCTCGTGCTGCTTTTCAGCGTGGCGTTCCTGCTGGGCTGCCTCGTTCGCCACGCGACGAACGCCGCCCTGCTGGCGGCGGCGGCGGGGCTCGTGCTTTACTTCCTGCCCGTCGTGGCGGCTCCGCTGGCGCCGTTGAGCGTGTTCAGCCTGATCAACGATGACGCGCTCCTGCTGGAGCGCAACGTGACGCCCAAGCCGGCCGGATGGGACTTTGTCCTTCCGTTCTCCACCACGTGGCGCGTGCTCATCGAGCCGCGCGACTGGTCAATCTTTGTCGCGGCGATGCTCGGGGGGAGCATCGCCGCCGCCGGCCTCGCGCTGGTCGCGGTGCGACGCGACTGGCGCCTCGCCGCCGATCGACAGGCGATGCACTGGTCGCTGGGCGGCGTCGCGCTGCTCCTGTTCGGCGCCACCGCGTTCCAGGTAGGATCGAACCTGAAGGTCAAGCAGCAGATCGATTTTCCCGGATCGAACCTCGTCATCGGCAACTTCCACTTCAACGGCCAGCGTGGCGTCGCGCTGCTGCGCGAGATGAGGAAGGACGGCCGGTGGAGCGAGCATGTCACCGCCAAGCTCTGCACCGTCGAGATTGCGCCGGACGGGTTGCGCTATGGACCACCGGTGGGGCCGAGCGAAAGGATCAACGTGCCGGTGCCGTGGGAGCCGGACATGCTGTTCTGGCGTCCGGAGTACCCCGATCGTGCGTATCTCCTGGCCCAGCGCACTGACACGGAGGAGAAGAACGGCGAGCCAACCGTCGTGGTGGCGTTCCGGACGCTGGTGACCTTCGACCTCACCGGCGCATCGCCCGACCCGATCATCCACCGGCTGGACATCGGCCCGGCGGTCCCGCTGCAGGCCCGCGTCCGCGGCCATCGCATCGGCGACGCGATCTACATCGACGGCGATGACCGCACCGTCGTGATCACCCTGGCCGATCCCGATGCGCCGGCCGTGAAGCAGGTCCTGCAGGACCGGTCCGACCCTCCCTACGCAATGCTCGGCCCAGGCGTGTGGGGCCGGCGGCAGGTTTTCCCGACCTTCCAAAAGCTGCACGAGCAAACCGACGCCGCGGGGCGCGTGAGCGTGGGTGTTTACCTCACGCAGGTCGGCGACCTCGCCCCGCGCGAGTTGCTCGAGGCCACACTGGCGCTGGCGTGGTCGAACGACCGCTTCACGCTAGCCGGCGACCTGCTCGTCCGTGCCGATAGGGAAGGGATTTCAACCTATCGGCTCGTGAGCGTGGACAGCACGAAGGGCCGCTTCGAGCTGCTTGGCCGGTGCGCGTTCACCCCGCTGGAGCGACTGATGGGCTCCCACATGGTGCAACTGACGGTCGTCGGGGACCAGCTCTACGCGCGCGGGCGCGGACTGACGGTGTACGACCTGAGCGATCCCGCCAACCCTCGCCGGGCGGGACACTTTGCCCCGGGCACCCGGACCGGAACCGAGGTGGTGGCGCTGACCAGCGGAGACGTTCTGATCGCCGCCGATCGGATGTACATCCTGGAGCCGCCGAGGGTGCTAGAATGACGGCGAAGGAGAATTCGACCATGCTCGAACAGCAGATCCGATCCGGCAATCTCTCGCCCGCGATGTCGTTCAATCAGAAGGTGTGGGCCATCACCGCCCGCATCCCCAAGGGCAAGGTCGTGCGCTACGCCGATATCGCCCGCGCGCTGAAGACCACCGGCTACCGCGCCGTGGGCAACGCCCTGAACCGCAACCCCTACGCCCCGGCAGTCCCCTGCCACCGCGTCGTCGGCAGCGACGGCTCGCTCACCGGCTTCGCGGGCGGACTGGAGAAGAAGCGCGACCTGCTCAAGCGCGAGGGGCTGACCCTGCGCGACAACGGCAAGGTCGAGCTGAAGGACGCGCTGTTCACCCTGTGATACGCTCCCCCTCTGGTCCCTTCTCCCTCCGGGAGAAGGTCAGGATGAGGGGGCGTTCGAGTACAAGAACCGGTCGACTCCCACGCCCCCTCTCCCGGAGGGAGAGGGAGGACGCTATTCTTCCTGCATGTATTTTCTCCGCAGCCTCGGCATTATGCTCGTCGGCCTCGTCTTCACCCTTCTCGCCGCTTGCTCCAGCGCGCCGAGCACCCAGCCCATCTCCCGCATCGCCTTCGGTTCCTGCTCGCGGCAGGATCAGCCGCAGCCGATCTGGGAATCGATCGTCGCCGCGAAGCCCGACGTGTTTATCTTCCTCGGCGACAATATCTACGGCGACACTGAAAACATGACCGTCATGCGCGCGAAGTACGAGATGCTCGCGTCTCAGCCGGCTTTCCAGAAGCTGCGCGAGGATGCAACCATCCTCGCCACGTGGGACGACCACGACATGGGCAAGAATGACGCGGGCGTCGAGTTCCCGATGAAGGAGCAGTCGAAGCAGGAGCTGATGCGGTTCCTGAACGAGCCGAAGACCTCCGCCCGCCGGGACCACCCCGGCGTGTATGATGCCTACACCTTCGGTCCGGCCGGCAAGCGCGTGCAGATCATCCTGCTGGACACGCGCTGGTTTCGCAGCCCCCTGAAGTCGCGCCGGGATGAGCACAACCGCCTCCACTACGAGCCTGACGACAATCCCGCCAAAACGATGCTCGGGGAGCAGCAGTGGGCGTGGCTTGAAGAGCAGCTCAAGCAGCCGGCGGACGTGCGCATCATCGCATCGAGCATCCAGGTGCTCTCTGGCGAGCATCGTTTCGAAAAATGGAACAACTTCCCGCGTGAGCGCCAGCGCTTGCTCGACCTGATTGACGCCGCCGCGGGCGACGAGCCGGTCGTCCTTCTCAGCGGGGACCGTCACACCGCCGAAATCTCAAAGCTCGACCGCCCGGGCGAGCCCCCCCTCTACGACATCACCGCCAGCAGCCTGAACAGGGCCGGCTCCAGCCCACTGGACGAGCCAAACGCCTACCGCGTCGGAGAACGCTACCAGCCGCCGAACTTCGGCATGATCGAGATCGATTGGAGCGGAAAGACGCCCAAGCTGTCGCTCCAACTGCGCGATGTCGCGGGGAAAACCGTTCGGGAAGCCGAAATCAATTGAACCACGAAGCCACGAAGGCACGAAGCGGTTCTGTCTGGCTCTCGATCGGACGGCGTGCTCGCGCCGATGCACTTCAACCTCAAAGACAACCGCTTGATGCCCTGTGTGGCTTCGTGGTTCGATCTCCCTCCGTTAGACTCGTCGAGGAATGAAGGGCAAGCCGAAAAAAGGCCCGCGGGAGAAGGACCTCACGTCCCGATACATGTCTGGCGGGATGGATGAGGACCGGGTCGAGAAGCAGGAGCGCTTCACCGACCGTTCCAAACACGCGCAGCACAACAAGATGATGAAGACGACGGCCATGCGCGACGCCGCCGACGGCGCGGCCGCGGACGCAGCGGCGCTCCCGGTCGGAGAGGTCGTGCAGATTTTCTCACTCTACAGTGAAGTGCAGCACGGCGACACGACCTACCTCTGCGTCGTCCGCAAGACGCTCAGCCGCACGAGCAAGACCTCCATCGTGGTGGGCGACCGCGTGCGCTTCCGCGCGGGCGGGACGAAGAATGAGGCCGGCCAGCCCGAAGCGGTCATCGAGCACATCGAGCCGCGCGCGACGATTCTCACCCGCGCCGACAGCTTTCGAGCGACCACGCAGCACCCCATCGTCGCCAATGCACAGCAGATGCTGATCGTCGCCAGTCTGCTCCAGCCGCGCGTGAAGTGGGGGTTGGTGAACCGGATGATCGTCGCCGCCCTCAGCGGCAAGCTTCGGCCGATCGTGTGTCTGAACAAAGTTGACCTCGCCGAAGCCGATAAGCGCGGCGCGGAAGCGCTGGCCGAGGCCGAAGAGGCACTGGCGCATTACGTGACGCTGGACGTGCGGACGCTGCGCACGAGCGCCGAAGCGGACATCGGATTGAATGACCTCCGCGCCGCCCTCCGGGGGCAGAGCACCGTTCTGGCCGGTCACAGCGGCGTCGGCAAGAGCAGCCTCATTCGCAGCATTCAGCCGCAGCTTGACTTGCGGGTCGCCGAGGTAAGCGCGTACACCGACAAGGGCCGGCACACGACGACCTCCGCGCGGCGCTACGTGCTGGACCTGGAAGGTGGCGGGAGCGTGATCGACACGCCGGGCGTGAAATTGTTCGGTCTGTGGGGCGTGACGCGGGAAAACCTCGACGCGTTCTTCCCCGACGTCGCCAACGGCGTCGCGCCGGCATGGCGCCGCGAAAGCTATGATCGCATCGCAGCGAGCCTTCGTGAATGACCATCGCCCGCTCCCGGCGCAGCGGTGAGAGAGAGCGCGATTTTCGACTTCTGATCCTCCCTCCTATACTTCTCACCTGATGCGATTCTTTTCTAAAACACTCGACAAGCTCAAGGGCGCCCTGAAGAAGACGGCGGAGGTGCTAAACACCGACGTGCGGACGCTGTTTGTCCCGGGCCGGCAGATCGACGATGCGTTTCTCGCAGAAATGGAGGAGAAGTTCATTCGTGCGGATATCGGCGTCGCGCGGGCTGAGAAGCTGAAGGCCGAGGTCAGGGAGCAGTGGCGGCTTGGTCGCATCCGAAATGGCGATGAAGCCGAGAGCGTGGTGCGGAAACAGCTGCTCGCCATGTTCCCTCCCGAGGACCGTGAACTGAATTTTGCGCCGTCGGGGCCGACCGTGGTGCTTGTCGCCGGCATCAACGGCGCGGGCAAGACGACGAGCATCGCCAAGCTGGCGGCGCTGCTGAAGGAGCGGATGGGCAGGAAGGTGATGGTCTGCGCCAGCGACACGTTCCGCGCCGCGGCCGTCGAGCAGCTGACAATCTGGAGCGAGCGGATCGGTGTGGACATCGTCAAGCACCGGATGGGAGCCGACCCCGCCGCCGTCGCGTACGACGCCTGCGAGGCGGCCAAGACGCGCGGGGTCGACGTGCTGATCGTCGACACCGCCGGTCGGCTGCACACGCAGGACCACCTGATGCGCGAGCTGACGAAGATCCGCGACGTCGTCGCCAAGCGCATCCCCGGCGCCCCGCACGAGGTCCTGCTCGTCCTGGACGCCACGACGGGTCAGAATGCGATCCTGCAGGCGAAGAACTTCGGGCAGGCAATCAACGTGACCGGCATCATGCTCGCCAAGCTCGACGGCACCGCCAAGGGCGGCGTGGTCATCGCCATCAAGGAGCAGCTGAGCATCCCGGTGAAGTTTATCGGGCTCGGGGAGACGCCGCAGGACATCGAGACATTCGATCCCGAGCGATTCATCGATGCGCTGTTCGGGGAAAAAGCGCCGGCGGCGGTATCAGTGGGAGAAAGATGAGCAGGAGTAGGAGTATGAGCAGGATTTTTTCTGCTCCTGCTCATACTCGTACTCCTACTCATACTCGTATTTTCCCCCCGCCAGTCGCTCGATCGCCACGGAGAGCTTGAGCGCATTCTCGTAATGCCGCACCTTGATCGCCGCCTTGATACGGCGGACTTTGCGGGCCCTGACGTCCGCGCCGCCTCGAAGCCGCTGGAGCATCCGCTCGGCCAGCGCGCGCTCCGCCTCCGGGCGCTGCGAGACGGTCATGGCTCGCGCCATGAAGCGCTGTGTCTTGCTCTTGGGGCTCGTGGACCGCATTTGCTTCAACGGCCTCAACTCCTGCAACTCATTTCTCCCAATCTCTATCGACACTACGTGTAGCATGCCTCCATCTGGTCGATGCGCCTGTACAGCTCGCGGACCACGGCGCGGTAGTGATCAAACTCCTCGCGGGGGGGAACATCCCCGTTTTCCTTCGACGAGCCGACCAGCAGGTTCTCCAGCACATCCGCCATATTGGGCACGACCAGCGGCTGCGCCATGTTCGTCGCTGCAAACTGCTCGTCCCATGAGACGGTCACGCGGAAGTGCGGCCCGCCTGTTCGGTATTCCTTCCAGCCCTGGAGGCGCTCGCGGCCGTGCGGCCGCATCATCGCAAGCACGGCCCGCACGTCCTCCTCAAACATCTGCTCGCGCATCCACACGTCGGCACCACAGAAATGATCGGCAGTCCTGGGCATCGGTATGTTCGCTGACATCATCGGTATCCTCCGTCGCTCTCTCTGGCAGCATGACGGCTACGACCTCCGTAACGTGTCACACCCTCTCCACATCGGCAGCGCGCAGCGCGATGCTTCACGCCGACACATGCACCGTCCTGGCGTGACACGCTGACAGGCCGTGCAAGCGAACAAGAAGGCCGCAAATCCGAGCCGATTCGAGATTGCAACGACTAAATCCGCCGCTCGCTGACGCGCGGGTGTGACAGGATTTCTCACTCCCATCGCGCCCCGGCGCGTGTGGAAATGCGGTGGACAAGCACCGTTGGGTTACAATCGTCCCTCGCGATGGCAGGCGAGTTCGACTTCATCGAGTGGATCCGCGCGCAGCAGCCGTTGCGCGCCCCGTCGGACTTCATTCAGGTCCCGCCCGGTGACGATCTGGCCGTTCTGGAATGGATGGCGGACGACCTGCTCCTCGTGGGCGTGGACCAGGTGCTCGATGGCGTGCACTTCGATGCCTCCCGCCACACGCCGCGGCAGATCGGCCGCAAGGCGATTAACCGCAACCTCTCCGACTGCGCCGCCATGGGGTGTCTGCCGGCTGCGGCGCTCGCTACGGTTGCGCTGCCGAAGGATGCTTCGATCGAGTACGCAAAGGAGTTGTACCTGGGGCTGCGGGAGGCGGCCGACCCCTACTTCTGTCCGATCGTCGGCGGCGACACCGGGTCATGGGCCGGGAAACTGGTGCTGAGCGTGACGATCCTCGGCCGCAGCCGTGGCGTCAAACCGCTGACCCGCGACGGCGCCGCGCCGGGTGATGCGATTTACGTCACCGGCCCGCTCGGTGGGAGCATCCGTGGGCGGCACATGACCTTCGAGCCGCGCGTGTTCCTCGGCCGAAAGCTTGCCGAGACAGGCTTTCTCACCGCAATGATCGACCTCAGCGACGGCCTGTCGCGCGACCTCAACCACATCTGCCGGATGAGCGGAGTAGGAGCGGTCGTGCAGGCAACTGCCGTTCCCACGCACGATGATGCGGTGGAGATGCGGCGCGACGGTCACACACCGCTGGAGCACGCCCTGCACGACGGGGAGGACTACGAGTTGCTGTTTACGGCGCCTCAAGGAAGCTTTGGAACCATGGGCAAGCAGATCGGCATGATCACCGCCTCCCCTGGGCTGTGGCTTCAGACGGACGGCGGCCTCCAGCCGCTGGAGCCCAGGGGTTGGGAGCACTCGCTGTGACGGCCGCAGCCGAAGCCACCCCCAGCACGATGCAGACCCCAGCGATGCCGAAGCCGCGGATCGGCCTTATCCCGGCCCTCACCGTCTTCCTCTCCGCGTTTTTGCTCTTCCAGGTCCAGCCGCTGATGGGAAAGTTCATCCTGCCGTGGTTCGGCGGAGGCCCGAGCGTGTGGATGACCTGTTTGCTCTTTTTTCAGGTGGCGCTGCTGGCGGGGTATGCGTACGCGCACCTCGTCGTCAGCCGGCTGTCGCCTCGCACGCAGGCGTGGCTGCACGCGGGGCTGCTGCTGGCCGTGGTTGTCGCGACGCTGCCGATCATCCCCCCGGAGCGGTGGAAGCCGCCGGACCCGCTGAACCCCAGCCGGCGGATCATTCTGCTGCTGGCCGTGAGCGTGGGGCTGCCGTTTTTCGCGCTGGCGACGACAGCGCCGCTGCTGCAGGCATGGGTTGCGCGGCTGGACGGGCGCGTGGCGCCCTACCGGCTCTATGCGCTGTCGAATATGGCGTCCATTCTGGCGCTGGTGAGCTATCCGTTCTTGATCGAGCCGATGCTGGCACGTCGCGAGCAGGCCTGGGTGTGGTCGGCCCTTTTTGTGGTGTTCGCGATCGGGTGCGCGTTTTGCGCGATGCGCGCATCGCGCCTGCGCGATCCCATCGAGACTTCCGCCGCCGGGATCGGTGCCGCAAACCCGCAGTCGACGAACGACGGCGCGGCGATCAGCGAGACCACGCCGGCCGGATCGCCCGACCAGGCGCCGTCGCTGTTTCAGCGCGCAATGTGGGTGGCCCTGCCGGCCTGCGCGTCGGCACTGCTGCTGGGCACGACCAACATGCTCACACAAGACGTCGCGGCCGTGCCCTTTCTGTGGGTCCTGCCGCTGGCGCTGTACCTGCTGACTTTTGTGCTCGCGTTCGACCATCCGCGGTGGTACTCGCGCCGCATCTGCGGACCGCTGCTCATCCTGATCGTCGGGCCGATGCTATGGGCGATGTATCGCCCGCTGTCGGAGATCACGCTCGGGCGGATGATCCTGATCTACAGCGGCGGGTTGTTCGTCGCTTGCCTGATGTGCCATGGCGAGCTCTCACGGGTGCGTCCGCACCCCGGGCGGCTGACGGGGTATTATCTCGCCATCGCCGCCGGCGGGGCGATTGGGGGCGCGTTTGTCTCCATCGTGGCGCCGATGATATTTACGCGCTATCTTGAGCTGGGCATCAGCCTCTGGGCGTGCTGTGCGCTGATCCTGGTGATCGCGGCGACGGACAGGCGCTCGTGGCTCCGCGGCCTGCGCCCGCCGATCGCGTGGGTGGGGCTCGTCGCAGGCATGGTGCTAGTGGGATACCTCGTATGGGCGAACGAGCCGGCCGAGCGCGGAACCATTCTCGTCGCGCGGATGCGCAATTTTTACGGCGTGCTGCGCGTGTTCGAAAAGACCGCCCCTGACGACGATGGCCTCCGCCTCCGTTTGCTGCAGCACGGGCGCACCACGCACGGCGTGCAGGCGCTGAACCCGTCGCTCCGCCGCGCCCCGCTCAGCTACTACGGCCCGCGCAGCGGCGTCGGGCAGGCGATGCAGCAGCTCGAACAACGCCCCAGCTGCCATGTCGGGGTCATTGGCCTCGGCGTGGGGAGCATCTCCGCGCTTATGCGAGAAGGCGACCGCATCCGCTTCTACGAAATTGATCCCAATGTGCTGTATTGCGCGCGAACGTTCTTCACGTACCTCGCCGACTCACCCGCCGAAGTGCACGTCGTCCTCGGCGACGGGCGGCTGTCGCTGGAGCGCGAGCCGCCGCAGCAGTTCGACCTGCTTGCCCTGGACGCGTTCAGCTCCGACGCGATCCCCGTGCACCTGCTGACGAAGGAGGCGTTCGCCATTTACCGCCGGCACGTCAAGCCGAACGGGCTGTTCGCGATCCACATCTCCAATCGCCACCTCGATCTCCGCCCGCTCGTCGCAGGCCTGGCGCAGGCATTTGGGCTGCGCGTATTCTTCAGCTCCCCCGATCTGAATCCCGGCGAGGGCGGCGAATACGCCTCGACGTGGGCGATCCTGGAGCCCTCCTCGACCCCCATCGTACCGCGTGGGGACGAGGTGCTCTGGACGGATGAGCGCGCGAACCTGGTCAGTGTTCTGAAGCGCGGGAAATCGCAGAAATGAGACACATCAGGATCGAGACGTCAGCAGTTTGCTGCATGCGGCTTGTCATCCTGATCCGCAAGAAGGGGTGCCCCGCGCGCTCAGCGACGAACGGGACGAATGCGCAAACGCGTCTCACCCCGGTATAAGGACCGGTGCGTGATGCGGACCTCCACCAGCGTCGAGCAGACCGAAGCGATCGCCGCCGAGCTCGCGGCAAGCCTGCGCGGGGGGGAGTGCGTCGCGCTTCACGGCGAGCTTGGCGCCGGCAAAACGCAATTCGTCCGCGGACTGGTGCGCGCTCTGGGCGGCAACCCCCGCATCGTCAGCAGTCCGACATTCGTCCTGCTGAACATTTACGACACGCCGCAGCTGCGCGTCTTCCACCTCGACGCATACCGCGTGCGCGGCGCGGATGATCTCGAATCGATCGGGTTCAGTGAGCTCCTCGAGCAGCGCGGGGTGGTCGTTGTGGAGTGGGCTGACCGCGTCACGTCATTGCTCCCGAGCGACACGATCCACGTCACGATCACGACCCTCGACGAGTCCCGTCGCGCCATCGAGACCACGCGCCCTCATCACTCTCCTTCGTAGCCACGGTCGCAAGTCCGTGGGGAGGTGCGCGAGCGAGCGATTCTCACGGACCCGCGTCCGTGGCTACGAAGGAGGAAGGAACACATCAGACTATTCTCTACGTCTCGTCGACGCCTCCGCTCCTGGACGGGGGGGCTCCCTTCAGCAAGCTCAAGCCGGCTCCCATCGCCAACAGCACGAATGCGCCGACCACCGACACCACGCCCCACTGGGACGTCGTGCGCGGCACGAGCCTACGGATGCTCTCGAGCCAGTACTCCATGAAGTCCAGCGTGTTGCGGTTCATATCTTTCACGCTCGATCCCAGCCCCGAGCCCAACAAGCACAGGATCGAGCCCGCCATGAAGTACAGGTGGCGGTGGAGGACCCAACCATCGAGGTACACGACCGAAGCGGCGATCAGCGTCAGTCGCAGCGGCGAGAACCCCACGCCCAGCAGGTCAAACGTCAGCTCGGGCGGGAACTTGATCGCCGCCAGCGCGACGGCGGTGAACGGCAACACCAGGTGCATGCGCATCCGCCAGGCGAGCGTCGAGACGTGCGAGTCATAACGCCCCACCCACACCGCCAGCCCCAGCAGCAGCGGCGCGAGATTGCTCGGGTGGAACGAGACCTCGTACACCCAGTTCGCCAGGCACAGGTGGGCCATCAGCGAGATGAACGGCAAGCCGATGAACACCTTCCCCACGCGCCGTGCAATGGGGGTGAGCGGCAGCATCCGTACGAGCAGGACGTATAGCACTGGCACCAGCCCCGCCGCCCACCACGCGCCGGCAACGGCGAGCATCGGCAATTCGCCCTCGCGCTGCCACGCGATATAGGAGAACACGCCGGGGATCGCGAACAGCAGCGCGACCTGCGCAATGACAAAGAAGAACAGCCCGCCGCGGATCGGGAGCCCGATTGCCGCGAAGATGAATGCCACCTTCACGACGGCCAGCGCGAAGAGCGCGCCGTTGACGATCAAGCCGGTAGCCGGGTCGGTCGTGAAGATCTCCATGTTCAGGAACCCGGCATCGGCGAGGAAGAACGCTTCGAGGAACAGGAGGAACATGCCATCGCGCACCAGCCCGCGGCGGAGCAGCACGACGGCCAGCACGACCAGCGCCGCCTCATACACATTGAGGGTGGCGATGAGGATCAGCAGGTTGTTTCGCGGGAGCGGGCTCCAGGTGAGCGAGTCGTTGAGGACAAAGATCCCCAGCAGCATGCAGCAGGCGCTGAGGAAGTAGAAGGGGTTGTATTCCGCCAGCCAGTTCACGATTCGCCGCCGTTTCCGCCAGCAGGAGGCGGGGACGGGCAGGTCGTCGGTCGGGGGCGTCGAACCAGTGACGGGCTCCGGGCCCGTCGGGGGAAGGGTAAAGTCGGTCATATCAGCCTCCACACATCGTTGCGCAGCATGGCGGCGCGCGCACACGCGTGCGCGACGGCGCAGGCTGCGCATGAGGGATGAGTGCCTGACTTCGCGAGCAACGAGAGTCAGACGCGCGGGACGATCATGGGCAGACGTTTCGGCGGCTCAGTGCCCGCCGCACCCCCCTTCTCTGCCCGTTGCTCCGGCGGAGGATGATGGATGGATGATGATGACTGGGATGATATTGAAGACCCCCTGTGACACGGGATGGGAAAGCCTGATGCGGTTCCCATACATCACATTGTCGCGCGCAGCTGCCGGGGGGACGATGGAAAAATAATCCAGTTTTGTCGACTGATTCCGTATCGCGCCCGCGAATTAGTGCAACTTATTGCGCGTCGCTCGACCTGGAGGAACACGTCGCCGCCGATCATTCCCACAGGTGGTGAATTGATGAGTAGCGGGAGAGCGTTTAGGCAGTGCGGTCACCGCCGACGTCGCGGTCGCTGAACGGCCTGTTCCTCGGTGCGCTTCTGCTCCATGAGCACGCGCTGCTCGGCCTTTTGCTGATCGGGCAGGACGGCGGGGGTCAGGCAGCTGCGCGGGAGAGCGGAAAGCAGCTCCTGCGCGTTCTCGAGCGATGCGTCCGACGGCATGGACTTGCCGATCTCCACCGATCGCGCCTGCAATTCCTCGAACCTCTCCGGCGACGCGACGGGCGGGCGACGCCACTCCTTTGCCTCCGGCGGGAGCGCGCCGGCGCGTTCGCGCGCCGCTTCGACACGGCTTTCGAGGCTGGGGTGGCCGCTAAGCATCTCCGGACCCTGGTTCTGGCCCATGTCTATCATCCGTTGGAAGAAATCGCCAAACTTGCTGGGGTCCCACCCCGCGCGCGAGTAGAACGCGAAGCCGAGCTTGTCGGCCTCGTGTTCATCTTTGCGGCCGAAGCCCATGCCGACGAACTGTCCAATCAGCGCGGCGGCGCCAGCGCCCATGCCGGCGTATTCCCTGCCCTTCTCGTCGCCCCCCGCCGCGTATCCCGCGGCCCCCGCCGCCGCCGCGGCGCCGAGGATCGCGTACTGCCGATTCATCCCCTTGTGCACGTGCCGCGCGTAGATATGCGCGAACTCATGCGCCATCACCGCCGCCAGCTCATCTTCACTCTTGGCCTTCTGGAAGAGTGCCGTGTAGATGTACATGTGCTCCCCTCCCGTCGTGAACGCGTTGATTGTCTTGCTGTTCACGAAGTGGAAACGCATGTCCTTGGAGAACATCCACGAATTGTCCTCCTTCCCGTCGGGACCATAGCCCTGGCGGCTCAATTCCCGCGCCGCATCGATGACGCGATCGCCGACCTCCTGGATGTAGTTGGATAGAACCGGGTCCTCGACCACCGCGGGCTCGAGGCTCGCGTGCGCCTGGTTTGCCTGACTGATCACCGCCTTGTCTGATGCACACCCGACGCCGGTGGCGCCGATTGCGACAACCATGGAGAGGACGATGCCGCGGCAGAGCATTTTGAGGTTCATAGCGTGGCCCACTGTACAACCCGGTTACTGCTGGTCACAACCGGCGAACTGGCCCGTCGGGCTTCCACAAACAAAGACACCGGGAGCGCGCAAAGGATGGGAGGACTGCTCATTCCCACGGCGGTCCAGCGCGCACGCGCCGAGGCCGCGCCATTCGGCAAGCGGATGTTGCCATCGCGCGTAATCCCGTCACGGAATTCAGGGCATCCCTTCCCTGCTCTTTGCGCAGTGGATACTGTGAACCAACCGTCGGCGGATCCGCGGTGCGCGCCATTCCTGCAAACCTGGTTAAGATCGGAGACCCGACCATGCCCGCACGACTGTTCCTGCTGGTGGCCGCGATCGGCTTGATCTGCGGCTGCGCATCGAGCGACGATCACGACAACAGCGCCCCTGACCGGCGCAACTCGTCCCCCCCGACCGATCCCGTCACCCGACCCACGACGCAAATGAGCAGTCTCACAGGCACACTCCGCGGCGGCATGATGGCGATCGGCGGCGAAACCACCGGCTGGGTCCTTGCCCGCGATGGCGGCGCGGGGCAGGTCGACCTGGAGGTGTCGGCGGTCCGGGAGCAGGCGAAGCGTTTGGACGGCGAGCGCGTGACCGTGCTGGGCCGCATGATCCAGCGCACCTACACCGAGCGCGGCGTCGTGCCCGTGATGGTCGTCGAGAAGATCATCGAGGCAGCGCCGCCGCTGTAGCCGTTGCTTCCTTCCCCCCGCCACGTCCCCCGGGCCGAGATCGTCGCCGCCGCGATGAGCGTCATCGTCTCGCTCGTGCTGCTCGTCGTGAAGTTCGTCGCGTATTACATGACCGACTCGGCCGCCATTTTTTCCGATGCGCTGGAGAGCATCGTCAACGTGATCGCGTCATTGGTGGCGATGTACTCGCTGCTGCTGGCGCACCAGCCGGCGGACGCGCAGCACCCGTACGGGCACGGGAAGGTCGAGTTCCTGTCGGCGGGGTTCGAGGGCGGCATGATCCTGGTCGCCGCCGCCGTCATCGCGTTCCGCGCGGTCGAGGAGATGATCGAGGGGCCGGCCGCCCACTCGCTCGGACTGGGGCTGGTGCTCGTCGCCCTCGCCGGCGGCGCCAATGGCGGGGTTGGGCTGCTGCTGTTGAATGCGGGACGACGCCGCGGGTCGATTGCGCTTGTGGCCGACGGAAAGCATCTGCTCTCCGACGCCATCACCAGCGCGGCCGTCCTCATGGCGCTGTTGATCATGTGGTTCAAGCCGACGTGGACGTGGGTCGATCCCATCGCGGCGCTGCTCGTGGCAAGTTACATCTCGGTAATGGCGCTGGGGCTGCTGTCCCACTCCACCGCGGGGCTGATGGACCGGCAGGACGCGCGCGATGACCGGCTTTTGCGCGAGATCCTCGACGCGCACGTCGCCGCCGTGCGCGAGCCGCAAATCTGCAGTTATCACAAGGTCCGGCACCGCCACAGCGGGCGCTATCACTGGGTGGATTTCCACGTAATGGTTCCCGCCACATGGGACATCCGCCGCGGGCACGAAGTGGCCAGCGCAATCGAGTACGAGATCGAGCAGGCGCTTGGAGAGGGCAACGCGACGGCCCACGTCGAGCCCTGTGCAAACGGAGCGTGCGCGACCTGCGGAAGGAAGGAGCCAAGTTGAACCACCAAGACACGAAGAGCACCAGGCCCTTCTCTTCAGCTCCAGATTAGTCGGTGGCTTGCGCTTGAGGAGCTTCTAGATTAACCGGTAGAGTAGAAGGCTGAACGCCTGCACGGGGGCTGCCGAGGCTTCGCGCCGCCGGATCACTCCCGCGACACGCTCGGTCGGCTACAGGGCTAACGGGTCATTCCAAGGTAAACTCCTTTCAGTTTACGAGACAAAACCGGTTTCACTGACGCACCAGAGATCGCGGACGAAGATTAGAACAAAGGATCCTGCATTTCCTCCGCGCGCTGTGCGCCTCGGCTGTTCACTGTTTTTCAAGCGTAGCGGTGGAGTGCCATCGCGCGGCCCGCTCAGTGTCGGCGCGAGTGGCTCTTGATCCTTTGCGGAAAGAAAGGTCGCTCGGAAATGCAGGAGGATCAGGCGTGAGCGCCGGTCGGCGTTGAGGCGCGGTCGTTGCCGGTGTTTCCATTGCCGCCGTGGCCGTTTCCGTTGCCGGTGTGGCCGTTGCCGTTTACGTTGATTTGCAGCGGGACGGCGCGCCTGGAGGCGCCATCGTGCTGCCAGTCGGGTTGCGTGAGGTCGATGCGCTCGCCGCGCGTGGACCACGTGAGGCCGCGGTGCTCGGCGGGGAGGATCCCCTGGTCGTAGCACTGCACCATCGCCGACGCCAGCCCCGTCACGCACTTCATCGGCTGGCCGGACAATCCCTGCGTGGTGATCAGGTCTGACGGGAACTCGTTCACATTCGGCATGGATGCCGCGGCGGCGGCGACGCACAGCGCGTGCGGGACCGCGGCGGGGATGCCGCAGGCGATTTCTTCACCCGTTCGGACCGCGTCGATGCACTGCCAGATCTTCAGCGGGCGATCGGTGTTGGGGTCGCCGTAGCGGCGAACGGCGCCGTTGCGGAACCGGGCGACGAACCCGCCGCCCGTCTCGGCCTCGTAGTACACCGTCGCGCGCTCGAACTCGTAGCACAGCACCGGACCCATCGCGATCGGCACGGCATGGCTCGTATAGAACAGCAGCTCCGCGCCGCCCTCCACCACGACGCGCACGGCGGCCGTGTCGTAGTTCTCGATTGCGTTGGCGCGATACAGCTCCGCCTGCACGCTTGTTGGCGCCGCGCTCGTCTGGCGCGTGGGGCCGAGCAGGTAGAGCATGTTGTGCAGGTAGTGGGCGGTGGCGTTGTTTACGGGTGAGTCGAAGACCGGCGTGCCGTCGGCGGTGCGAACCTTGCCGGCCCAGTCGTTTCGCTGAAAGTACTGCATGCTTCGTGGGAAGCAGGCGATGGTCTTCAGCCGCACCGGCGCGCCGAACTCGCCGGCGATCACGTCGCGCTTCAGCGCCTGGATGGCGCGGCTGAAGGACCACTGAAACCCGATGGCCGCAAACCCATCGGCGCGGTGCTCCGCTTCGAGCATCCGCAGGGCGTCATCCACCGTTGCGCCGACCGGTTTCTCGCACAGCACGCTGGACCCCCTTGCCAGCGCGAAGCACGTGTGTGGTGCGTGCAGGTGGATGGGCGTGGCCATCATCACCAGGTCGATTTTCGCGGGCGTTGCGTCGTAAAGCGCTTCAAGATCCGCGTGGATCGGGATCCGCCGCTTGCCGGTAATCTCTTCGAGCCGGCGGCAGCGCTCAGGCATGGGATCAACCATGCCGACAATCCGGAAGCCGGCATCGGCGGGCGAGTCGAGCAGCGCCTTGACGTACGACTCCCCGTACCCGCTGATGCCGACGAGTGCCACGTTGACCGTCGAATTCATCGCTGCAGCCCGCCTCTCGCGGCCAAATCCAAACCACTGCGAAAAAAACTCTGCCGATGATCTGAATATCTGCGCGAGCCCCGACTAGAAGTTCGGCAGCTCACGACCCTTCTTCCAGCGATTGGTGGCAATCGTCGTCGCGCTGTCGCCGGGCCGCGGATAGCGGATCATCCAGTCCTCCAGCTGGGTTGTTTTGGGGTCGAAGCTGGTGGGAGCATAGTTGGTCCCATTGGGCGCGAACGCCTTGACCAGACGGACGCCGCCATCAGCGAAGAGGACATTCGCCTGATTCTTCCCATGCGGGCGCCCGGCGCGGGGAAAGGGGCGACCGCTGCCGCTGGCCGTGGTCAAGTTGGCGAGCGATTCAAACCGGTCGTCATTGGCGGCAACCATCTGGTTGACGTCGAGTGCGACGACGACGTTGCCTGGGACCTGCGTCTTCTTCTTGAAAAACGCCCAGGTCCTGTAGCTGGCATAATTGGAGTCGGCGGGGTTTTCGCCGCGGAAATCGCCGAGGTTGGCGTTGTAGGTGTACTCCGCGGAGAAAACGAGCGGCGGCGAGGGCTGGATACGTTCGTTGGCGGGACAATCGATAAGTTTGGCGATGCGCTCAACCGCGGCCAGCTGCGCGGCGCCGCTGTTCTGTGTGCGCTTGACGCCGAAGGTGCTTCCGAGGACTTCGATGCCCCACCAGTTGTAGCTCTGCGCGCTTCCGGTGCCCGCGGTGGAGGGCATCATGTAGCCGCGGTGGGCGACGGCGTAGAGTTCGGTCGCCGTATAGATCTGCCGCAGGTTGGACGCGCACGATACCGTCTGCGCCTGAGCTCGGGCTTTTTGCAGCGACGGCAGCAGGATGGCGATGAGGACGGCGATAATGCCGATAACGACGAGGAGTTCGACGAGCGTAAACGCCCTTTTTTGAAGTGACTTCCGCATGACAACGCTCCGCTGTTTGGAGGAATGGGCGGCGCAGTCCGCTGTAGCGCCGGTGGGCCACCTGTATGACCCGCGGAGAACTCTAGCCTCCGTCCCGCTCCCGCCAAGGCAGTTTCGCGGTGTAAATTTTCAGTTTTTCGGTCGCGCCACCCGGCCACGCAATCCCGCTCGAATTCCGTGGCTTTTCGCCACCTGATGACATACATTTTCCGCCGACGCGTCCGCTGCGCAGCGGGAGGCGGACACCCATCGGTCGGCTTTTGGACGACGAATCGTGCCGAATTCCGGTCTGGACCAGTTGCGGGCATCTCGCAGCGCTACGGCGCGTAAGCCAGTCGTGCGCAAGCGCCAGCCGCGTATCGCGCTGTTTCTCCGCGAATCCAAGAAGGACATCCTGCTTGGGGTTGCGAAATACGTCCGCGAGTACGGCCCGTGGCGGCTGTACCTGCAGCCGACGGAGCACGACGTTTCCATGCCGCAGTGGCTGGCGCGCTGGGAGGGCGACGGCATCATCGGGCGCATCACCGACCCGGCCGCGGCGAAGCTGATCCGCTCAACCGGGTTGCCGCTGGTGGACGTGCTGGGGGTTGTGCGCCGCCCGGACATTCCGCTGGTGCACACCGACGACGCCGCCGTCGGGCGCATTGCGGCCCAGCACCTCCTGGAGCGCGGGTTCAAGCACTTCGGGTGCTACGGTCCGGCCGAGGCGATCTGGATGCAGCAGCGACGCAGCGCCTTTGCGCGCACGGTGACCGAGGCGGGCGGCGATTGTGCGCACTATGAGAAACACTGGAAGGTAGAAGGCCCCACCGGCTGGGACACCGCCGAGGAGCATCTGGCCGCATGGCTGCGCGCCCTGCCGAAGCCGGCGGGGGTTTTAACGGCCAACGACCAGCTCGGGCAGCGCTTGCTGTCGGCGGCGCGACGCGCCGAAATCCACGTGCCCGAGGAGCTTGCCGTGGTCGGCGTCGACAATGACCGCGCGACCTGCGAGGTCTGCGACCCCCCGCTCTCCAGCGTGCAGATCGATTCCGAACAGCAGGGGTACAAGTCGGCAGAGCTGCTCGACGCGCTGATGAGCGGCGAGCCCCCGCCGCCCGAGCCGGTGCTCGTGCAGCCCACGGGCGTGCACACGAGGCAGTCGAGCAACATCCTGGCGATCGACGATCCGCACATCGCCGACGCCGTCCGCTTCATCCGCGAGTATGCCTGCGAAGGCATCGGCGTCGAGGACGTGCTGCGCGAGGTGCCGCTGTCCCGCAGCGTCCTGCAGCGCCGCTTCCGCCGGCTCTTCGATCAGACCGCCAACGAAATGATCGTGGAAATGCGCCTGAAGCGCGCCCAGCAGCTGCTGATCGAGACCGACCTGTCGATCGGCAAGATCGCGGAGATGGCCGGTTTCCGTTACCAGCGTTACCTGGGCGCGATCTTCCGCAAGAAGCTGGGCGTGACGCCGTTCCAGTTCCGCCGCCAGGCGGGGCCGGGACGGCACCTGGAGGAGTGAGCGGTTCCTTCGCGAGCGGAGATTGCTAAATTGCGGTCCCCTGCACTGACAATTCCTATCCCTCCCGACGCTCATTCACCTGAAGTTTCCGCCTGATTCTGAACGGCCCCGACGCGCGGATCCGCGCGACCGGATTTCTGCATCTTTTCCGCCCGACAACTGCATTGTCGCGCGCCGCTGATGTCGTATGTTCTGATGGTCACTGGGCGCGCTCCGGCGGAGGCGACAGGCGGGCCAGCTATCGCTCCAGTACGGATTAATGTTTCCGAGGTTATGGCGCGGAACCGGAACTACACATTCACTTCTTCACTTTACGGAGGATCTTTCATGATTCAGAAAAAGGGCAAAGCCCTGTATACGGCGGCGGCTGCCGCGGCTATCAGTTCACTTGTCGCGGCTCATTCCACGGACGCGGCTGTTCTCTTTGCCACCGATGATGTCGGGATCCAAGAGGAAGCCCCGAACAGCACGGACAACGACGCTACTGCCGTGGCGCGCTATGACGCGATTGACGACAACGAGTGGATCGCCGTCCAGTTCGACCTGACCGGCATCGACAAGACGCGGGTCATCGACGCTGGCGTGCGCGTGACGATGCACCGCGGAAACAGCAACAACAACAAGAATCTCGCTCTCTTTGCGACAGACGGCCAGACATGGGACGAGTCGAACGTCACGTTCAACACGATGCCCGGCCTGACCTACGACGGGAGCTTCGCGACTCGCGGAGAAGACTTGTCCATTGCCACCGACTTGGCTCCATCCGGCTTCGCCGTGACTGGCGCGGAGGCCGAGGGGACGATGGTGACGCTCAACCCGGCGAGCCTGACGACGTACATCAACAACATGTCGTCCAACACCCTGTCGTTCCTGATCAGCTTTGAATCGCTCAGTAACGGAACTTGGAACGTGGCCACCAAGGAGGCGACGAACCTGGCGTCGGGTGTCTTGGTTCCGGACGGTCACGAGCCTGCGCTAGTTTACGATCTGGCGCCGATCCCCGAGCCGACGTCGCTGGCACTGCTCGGCCTCGGTGGGCTTGGCTTGCTCCGACGGCGCAGAAACTAAGCTGATCGTCTTTCGCTTGCCGACCATTCCGCCCAACGCGGAGGCGGCGGCGCGTCGCGAAGCGAGATTCCTGTTCCGCACGAACGGGCGGCGGCTCGGCGCCTAAGTCGGCCGCCGCCTTTCCCTTTGATCCAGCACCCAGGATGCGCACATGACTGCTCGATTCCTCGCCCTCACCGCAACCGCCCTGCTCGCCGCCACGGCCGGTCGCGCGGCGGCACAGCTGAAGGCGTTCCCCGGCGCCCAAGGCGCCGGTCAATACGCCACCGGCGGGCGCGGGGGAGACGTATACCGCGTCACAAAACTGTCGGACTACACGAGCAGCAGTATCCCGCTGGCGGAGCGCCAGGGCACGCTGCGGCACGCGATCTCCAGCGCAACCGGACCGCGCACGATCGTGTTCGACGTCGGCGGGACCATCCAGCTGCTCGACAACCTGTCGGTCAACAAGTCGAACATCACCATCGCCGGCCAGACGGCGCCCGGGCCGGGCATCACGCTTCGGGATTACACGTTTCAGGTGAGCAGCAGCGGCAGCAATACGGTCAGCGACGTGATCGTCCGCCACCTTCGCTCCCGCAAGGGTGATCTGAAGGACTCGCAGGATGCCGCCGGCGTGCTCGGGAGCGGGACGACGCGCAACATTATCCTGGACCATATCTCCGCGTCATGGGGCGAGGACGAAGTGCTCTCCGTCACCAACAACGCGACCAATGTGACCGTGCAGTATTCCAACATCAGCGAGGGGCTCAACGCCGGCGGGCACGGCTTCGGCTCGCTCATCCGCCCGCAGGTGAATTCCTCGGTCACGTTCCACCACAACTTGTTCGCCAACAGCCAGAGCCGCCAGCCGCGGCTGGGAACGTACAACGACCAGCTCTTGCAGTTCGAGTTCCGCAACAACGTGGTCTACAACTGGGGCGACCGTGCCGGCTACGCGGGCGGAAGCAGCGAGCCGGAGCTCGAGCACGTTGACCTCAATTTCATCGGAAACTACCTCATCGCCGGCCCGTCCACCCCGACCGATGGACGGCACCGCCGCGCATTCAGCAAGGACCGCAACGTTGACCTGGAGATCTTCCAGCAGGGCAACCTGATCGACTCCGACCGCGACGCGCAGCGCGACGGAACCGACACCGGCTGGGCCATGATCTACAGCATCCCGGGCACCACTGGGACAATGACCCAGCGCGCCGCCGCGTTCGCCTTCCCCTTCGCCATGTCCGAAACCGACAGCGCCGCCGACGCCTATGCAAAGGTGATTGCCGGGGCCGGCGCCATGCCCTGGAACCGTGACGCCACGGACGTGCGGATCTTCGCTGATGTGAGCAACGGCACCGGCGCGCTGGTGAACAGCCCCAACGCCGCCGAGTGGCAAGCGCTGGTCAACGCGCTGGCGGTCTCCCGCCCCGCCGGCTGGGACTCGGACGGCGATGGCATGCCGAATTCCTGGGAGTCCGCTAACGGCATGAACCCCAACGCCGCCGACAACAACCTCGTGCGCCCGGACGGATACACGGCCCTGGAGCACTATCTCAACTCGATCGGCACGGTGCCCGAGCCCGCGGGCGCCGCGCTTCTGGCCCTGCCCGCCCTGGCCATGCGCCGCCGACGGCGCGCGTAGGACCTGCGCCGCATTCTGGGCCGTCTCGCGCGAGCGGTTGTCTTTGAACAACCATTGCACGGCCGCCAACCACGCTGAGCACGCCGGGTCGAGTTCTGATCCATGAGAGATGTCCGTGCCAAGCCGCCGCGATTTGCCCCGCGCGCGCAGGTGGTTTTACACTCGCGCCCAAGGCGCACGTCTCTCTCGGTTTGTTTTCGCTGCGCCGCATGGACAACTCAGATTGGGAGGAGACCCGCATGTCGCAAGTTCCCCCGCCGATGGGCGCACCGCCGGTTGGTTACCAGACGCCCGGGCCGAACAGGCCGCAAGGGCTCGCGATTGGCGCGCTCGTGTGCGGCATCCTGTCGCTCGTGCTCGTGTGCATCTGGTTCCTCGCCGTTCCGCTGGGAATCGTCGCTATCATTCTGGGGGGTCGTCGGTCAAAGTAAAGCCAAGCGCGGAGAGGCGGGCGGGGAAGGACTGGCGAAAACCGGCATGATCCTCGGCATCGCCGCGGTAGCGCTCTCGATCCTGCTCACGATCCTCGCGTACGCCGGCGTTTCGTTCCTGGGAAATCGGATGCAGCAGGAGATGGAGCGGATCGATCGCGAACAACAGCAGCAGCAGGTTGACCAGCCTGGCAGTGGAACCGGCACCGGCACCGACACGTCGACGACACCATAGTCGTGCGATCTACAGCGGGTTCAATTCAGTTGCAGCGCATATCTCTTCGGTTGGCTCGCCGCCCCCGCATGCGGGATTCGCGACGATGCTGCTCGACTTGCCGCGCGCAATGCCGCGACACCCGCATCCCCGCTGGGGGATCTGCCTGGTCTTCGACCCATAATCTTAGCGACGGGAGGCGAGGCGGACCGCTTCGGGGCGTGCGGGCACGATCTTGAACAAGCGCTCCATGCAGCACGTTTCGAAGATCCGCATCAGCCGGTCATTCATCCCGCACAGGACCAGTTTTCCCTGCGCCTTCATCACCACCTGCCGCATGTTCACCATCAGCCCCAGCACGGCAGAGCCCATGTAGGCGACGCGCGTGAGGTCGAGGACCCACCCGGCGCCCGGCTCCTTGCCCAGCGTGTCGAGGAGCGATTCGTTCAACCGATCGAACTCCGAGCTGTCGATCGAGGTGGGCAGCACGAGCTCGAGCACCCTGACCGGGCCGTCTTCCGTCAGATGAAACAGGTCGTTGGCCATGGGCGTTCCCGCGGTACGTCACCGCACGGCAAGCGTATCGCCCTCAAAGGTAATGCCCAGCGGCTCGATCTCAACAGCTTTGCGACTGCCGAGCTTTTCAACGGTTCCCCCGACCCATGCCCTGTGTCCGCTCTGCAAGGCCAATGCGATGGTGCGCGGCACGTCGCCCTGGCTCACGAACGCGGCGAAGCCGGCGCCCATGTTGAAGGTGGCGTACATCTCGCGGACATCAACCGGCCCGCGCTGGTGAATGAAGTTGAACACCTCCGGCGCGCCCATGCCCAGGTTCGTCATGCGGTAGACGAACGGCTCCTCCAGCCGCATGAGCTTGCGCCACCCGTGGCCGGTGATGTGGGCCGCGTAGTGGAGGCGCACCCCGTGCGTCTGGCAGGCGGCAACGAAGCGGGCGTAGATCGCCGACGCGTCGAGCAGCGCCTCGCCGTACGTGCGGCCGTCGTCCATCTTCGTCAGGTAACCATCGGCCAATTGATCGGCAATCCTGCGACAGAGCGTGAGCCCGTTCGTCTGCACGCCGGTGCTGGCCAGCAGGACGATGGCATCACGGTCGCACACGTCGCCGACGATGCGATGAGCCTTGTTGCGGATCTGTCCTATCGCCGAGCCGGCCAGTACGATGGCACTGGGGTCGACGATCCCCTTCAGCGCGGGCGTTTCTCCGCCGCCCCAGACGGCGTCGGATTTCTTGCATCCCTCGGCGAACCCTTTCGCCAGGTCCGCCGCCCGCTGCTCGTTCTCAAACCAGGCGGCGTCGCCGACGCCTGCGTGCATGGCGACGGACACCGGCAGCGCCCCCGTCGTCACCATGTCGTTGACGATCGTGGCGACGGTGTCGATTCCGATGTTGGCGTAGTAGCTCTTGCCGGTCAGTCCGAGCATCGCGTCAGCGACGAGGTTCTTCGTGCCCAACCCTTCTTCGACGTGAGCGAGATACCCATCGTGGGTTTCAATGAGGTAGGCGCTCTCACCGCGAATCTTATCCGGCTCGTTAAGCCCGTGTTTCGCCAGCGCCCCCACCGTCGTCGCCGCGGCCTGCTGGCAGGCGCGCTTAAACGCGTCGAGCCTGTCGTAGCGGACCCCCGAGCCCTCGTAGCTGAGCGATGACATCGCCCGCCGTTGTAAGACGGCGGCGCCGCATGGTCAAACCCGCCGTCGGCATGTTTCCGCCCGGATGCGGGTGCGCGGGGACGACGAGCCTCTCCATCTCGAGTCCACGAAGCCGAGCGACTGGGACGCGGTCGATTAAGCGCGGCTGACGAAGCACCTGGGCAAGCTGGATCGCGCCACCGCCAGCCGCGTCGTCGCCGCGCTGCTCCAAGTGTTCGCATGAGTTTCCGATGCCCGCGCTACCACGTCAGTTCCTTCAGCATCCGATCCACGACTGAGTCAATGACGCGGTCCGCCGCATCGCGCCGGTCTAAGAGCGCTTCCCGCGCCGCGGCGAGTTCGGCGGCCTTGTTCGAGACATTGCCGGGCAATTCCCGCTGCACGGGCCGGACGAGCGTACGGGTCACGAGTGGTTTGGTTGCGCTGAACATATTGAACCTCCTGGGTAAATCACTGTCGAGGAGGTTCAACAAAGCTCGGGCCAGACTGCAAGGCCGTGAAGAGCCGATAAGATCGCGCGGAGCAGGCGCGTGAACGCGGGCGCGGCGGCGCATCAGCGGCGCGTGCGACAACCCGGCCGCCGCGGTGTGACAGCGTGCGTCGGACGTGCGCCTACACCGCCTGCGGCTGTCGCGACTTCCCTTCGGCGAACTCCATCGCGGCCTTCACCAGCCCCAGGAACATCGGCTGCGGGCGCAGCGGACGGCTGGTGAGCTCGGGGTGGGCCTGCGTGCCGATGAAATACGGGTGCACGTCCTGCGGGAGCTCGACGATCTGCATGATCGGCTGGCCGGGCGCCTTGCCGCTGAACACCAGCCCGTGCTCTTCAAGCGTGGGGATGTACTTCGGGTCGACCTCGTAGCGGTGGCGGAAGCGCAGGCGGATGCGGGTTTGGTTGTCGAAGAGCTTGAACGCGAGGGTGTCGGGTTTGATATCGACGTCTTTCCCGCCGAGGCGCATGTTCCCGCCAAGGCCTTCGATCTTCTTTTGCTCGGGGAGGATATCGATCACGGGGTTTTTTGAGCGGACGTCGAATTCGGTGCTGTTGGCGTCCAGGATCCCGCAGACGTTTCGGGCGTACTCGATCACCGCCATTTGAAAGCCCAGGCACAGGCCGAGATAGGGGACCTTGTTCTCGCGGGCGAATCGGATGCACTCGATCTTGCCCTCGGTCCCGCGGGCGCCGAACCCGCCGGGCACGATGATGCCGTGGACGTCGCGCAACCGCTTGGCGACGTTGCCGGTGTCGATGTCGGTCGTGTCCATCCACTTGAAGTTGACGTTGACCCCCAGATGCACGCCGCAGTGCTCGCCGGCCTTAATGATGCTGGCGTAGGCATCGCGCAGGGCGACGTACTTGCCGGTGACGGCGATGGTCACATCTTTCTTGGCCTTGCCGATGCGATCGACGAACCAGCGCCATTTCACGCGCGCCTGGTCCTCGCTGCGCTGGTTGACGCGCTCGTGGAGGTCGAGCAGCGTGAGCACCTCGCGATCGAGGCCGCTCTCACGGAGCGACTCGGGGATGAGATAGATGCTCTCGACATCATGCATGCTCACGACGCGCCGCATGGGCACGTTGGTGTACATCGAGATCTTCTCGCGGACCTTGTCCTTCACGGGATTCTGCGCACGGCAGGCGATGAGGTGCGGCATGATGCCCAGTTCCATCAGCCGTTTGATGCCGAGCTGCGCGGCCTTGGACTTCTGCTCGCCCAGCGTGCCTGGCTCGAGGATCTGCGTGAGCGCGACGAACACGGCCGAGCCTTCGCCTTCCTCGTACGCCAGCTGCCGGCAGGCTTCGAGGTAGAAGGCGTTCTCGTAGTCGCCCACGGTGCCGCCGACTTCGACGAACACCACGTCAGCGTTGCCCTTCACGGCCAGCTCGCGGAGCTTGAGCTTGATCTCCCCGACCACGTGCGGGATGACCTGCACGTCGCGGCCGAGGTATCCGCCCTCTCGCTCCTTCTTGAGCACGCCGGAGAGGATCTGTCCGTTCGTCGTGAAGTTCGCGCCGGAGAGGTCCTGGTCGAGCAGCCGCTCGTACGTGCCCAGGTCCATATCGGTCTCCATCCCGTCGTCGAGCACGAAGACCTCGCCGTGGCGGTACGGGTTGAGCGTGCCGCTGTCGATGTTGAGGTACCCCTCCATCTTGATCGGCGCGACGCGCAGCCCCTTGTCCTGGAGCAGCTTGGCCAGCGATGACGAGAAGATTCCCTTGCCCAGCCCCGACATGACTGTGCCGACGACGATCACGTATTTGTGATGCCCCTTGCGATAGCCAGGAGGCATCGGCGTGTAAAACTCCGTCTCCTCGGTCGACTGCGCGAGCTTGGCCAGCAGGTCTTCGTTGCTCATGGATTCCAAACCTTGAGAACCGCAGATGAATGCAGATAAACGCAGATGAAATCCAATTCGGAAGTTCTTTTATCTGTGTTCATCTGCGTTCGTGCGCGGTTCACATCCTATTGTGTCTCTTCACGAACTCCGCGTACTGTTCCCGTGTGTCGATGCCGTGGGCGGCGCGATCGATCTTCAACACGTAGATGCTCGCGCCATGCTCCAGGGCCCGCAGCTGCTCCAGCTTTTCCGTCTTCTCCAACGAACCAACCGGCCAGGACGTGAACTCGGCCAGGAAGCTCCAGCGGTACGCGTAAATGCCCAGATGCAGATGATATGGCGCATTCTCGCGCGATTCCGGATCTCTTCGGTACGGGATGGGCGAGCGTGAGAAGTACAATGCCCGCCCCGATTGATCCGTGACGACTTTAACGAGATTCGGATCATTCGGGTCGGCCCCGCGTGGAAAAGGCGTCGAAACCGTCGCCATGTCGTCGTCTGAAGACTCCATCCGCTCGATCAGCGCGTCCACCGTCTGTGGCTCGATTTCCGGCTCGTCCCCCTGCACGTTCACCACCAGCTCCCCCGGCCACTCCCGTACCACCTGCCAGATGCGATCGGTCCCGCTCGGGTGGTCGGGCGATGTCATGGTGGCCACTGTCCCGAAGGGCTTGACGGCGTTGACGATCCGCTGATCGTCTGTCGCGACGATCACATTCCGCACGCGCTTGCACTGGCGCACCTGGTCCACCACGTGCTGCACCAACGGCCGGCCGGTGTCGGCGGCGATCATCTTCGCGGGAAATCGCGTGGATGCGAAGCGGGCGGGAATGACAACGGTCGCAGCCAAGTCGAGCCCCACAAAAACGCCATTCAGGTCAACTTAAAACTGCGGAGCGACGGTACTGAACAACCTCCGGCCAGTCAAATCCCGGCCTGTGTCGACTCAGGGCGAGGCACTCCCAGCGGCTGCAGCCGAAATGACCGGCGATGCGATCGCGCAGCAGACGGGCGTCGGCAGCACGTTGATCGGAGCGATTTTTTGGTTGCCATCGGCACGTCGCTGCCCGAGATCAGCACGACCGCCAAGGCCCTGCGGCTCGGCGCCTACGGGATGGCAATCTCCAACATCTTCGGCTCCAACGCGTTCTGCGTTGCGCTGTTGCTCGCAGGCATCACCTGAGACAGTGCTTACGTGCCGGTTGCACGAAATGAGGGTATGTCGGGCACGTCAGTCTCGGGGCAGCGAGGCCACGGCCGGCTTTCCGTTCGGCATGGGGACGATCGTCTCCAGCGACCGCGCGCCCAGCGCAATCTCCGACACGTCCGTCGGCTCCGTGGTCTTGCGGCCCGTGTAGACGATCCACGCCTCAAAGCCCCTGGTCACGATGAACCCGCGAACGTGGTATTTGTTGTTCTCGGCTTCGAACCAGGAGCGGCCAAGCGCGTCAATCCACTGTCCAATCATCCGGCCGTCGTCACCCTGCTTGGCGTACTGGTTCTTCGCGAACCACAGCAGAGCGCGGGACCCCAGCGGCAGGGGCATTCTGACGTGGGCGACACCTACCGCCGTCGCGCCCGATGGACTGCGCCATTGCTGGTCGGTGTACATCGGGTGGCGCTTCAGCGCGAGCTGCTGCCACGAGGCGGGCGGAGCGGCTTGGGCCTTGACCGGCTCGAAGTGCTCGACCGGCTTCAGCCCGGAAAAGTCGATCATCGCCTGGTGGTGGATCAGGCTGCGCACCGAGACCGGCTGCGCGCTGCTGCAACCAATCCCTCCCCAGAGCAGCAGCACGGAGAGCAACGTTAAAAGGATCGATGATTTCGGGTTCAACGACATCCCGTCCATAGGCCTTCACACGCAAAGAACAACACGGGGCGGCCGAATCCGTTCGGGCCGCGGGAAGGGGTTACTACGGTTTAGCAGCAGCAGAGTTTGCGTCAACCCCGGTTTCAGTATTCTCGCGGGCGAGCTCAGCCATGGCCAACTCACTGGGCAGGATCTCCCGATCGCGCCGAGTGCCGGCATAAATGGCCCATCCGCGAAACCCCTTGGTGGTGAGGTTCGTGCGGACCGTGTACTTCCCGCCCTCGGCGACGAAGCGCAAGCCCTTCAGCGCCGGGTCGCGTCGTTTGCTGATCAGCCGCGCTTCTCCCTCGCTGTTGCGCATCTCGCGCAGGAAGAAGTACAGCACCGTCTCCGGGCCGACGGGAAGCGGGAGGGAGAATCGGATCACGCCGTATGCCGTGCTGCCCGTGGGGCTGAGCCAGACCTGGTGCGTGTGGTTCTTCGACTGCTTCAGCGGCTCCATGGACCAACCGTCCGGCGGCGCGCAGGCGGCTTGCACGGAGGGGACGAAAAGCCGCTCGGTCGGGTCCGTGCGATAGCCGGCGCGAATCGCTTCGGCCTCGGGGGCGGCGCGCGTGGCGCAGCCGTTCGCCACGGCGATCGCGAGCATCACGAACAACGTCGAACGAAGCACCATGGCGGCCGGCTCAAAAACAGCGCCGCCGCCGCCTGCGAAAATGTTGACGGGGGCTCTTCGCGGAGCGGCGGCGGCATGGGCTGTCAGCGCGCGGGCCTGCGGCTTGCGCCGCGTGCGCGCAGCGGGTCGGACTACTTCTTCGCGCCGGCGGTCGCGGGCGCGGTGGCGGTCTTCTGGAAGCTGTACGTCCCGCCGAACTTCTTACTGAACCGCTCGACACGTCCGGCGGTGTCGACGAACTTCTGCTTGCCCGTGAAGAAGGGGTGGCACTGGCTGCAGATGTCGACGTTGATCTTCGGCAGCGTGCTGCGCGTGGTGAACGTGTTGCCGCAGGCGCAGTGGACATGACA
Organism: Tepidisphaeraceae bacterium; assembly: GCA_035936155.1. Classification (GTDB taxonomy): domain Bacteria; phylum Planctomycetota; class Phycisphaerae; order Tepidisphaerales; family Tepidisphaeraceae; genus DASYWJ01. Next base: position 35,633 of record DASYWJ010000098.1, read on the forward strand.
GGTCTGGTAACGAGGGTGGATCTTCGTCTTCACGGTGGCTCCTTGATCGCAGCTCGTGCGTGACCCCAGGCGAAAGGGGCGCGGGTCACGTCAGGCGGATCGGCAATAGAAAAAATACGCCCCACGCGCGGGCAAGGTTCCGCTCCGGCGCAGGGGCGGAGGACTTTATCCGCCACGCCCCAGACTGGCAAGCGCGGTAGCATGCGCCCCCGACGAATCACGGACGCAACCCACAAATTTTTCTTTTTTCGGGGGGCTTCCTGGGGCTTCTACAACTGGGTGGTTTTTGTAAATGGGATTATTTCAGCATTTATAAGCCGTGCCACGCAAACCTGAAAATCAGATCCGCTAATAACTCGAATTTTTGGGGTTGAACCGACACGCCGCCTTCCGTATCCACCCCACCTCAAACCGTCGAACGGGCAGAGTCGTTGGGCCGACTCTTCACACGCCCCTCCGCGACGGTGGGCTTTGGGATGTAAGGAAACCTTCTGATGGAACGACCGGCCTCTACCGGCGCCGTGCGCGCCCTCTTCGTGTGTCCGCCCACGCAGGCATCTGAAAACGCAGCGCAGTCCAAGCAAAACATTCACACGTCGGGGCAACCCGCCGGCTCGCTCGAAGCCCTCGAGGGGAGGCGGCTTCTGTCCAGCGTCTCGCTCGTCAACGGCGGGGTGCTGACGATCATTGGAAACGACAGCTCCAGCAACACGCTGGGCGTCTGGAAGAACGGCTCGAAGCTCGTGGCGGTCCATAATGGCGCCAAGCAGACCTATGCCGAATCGGCCGTCAAAAGGATCGCCATTCACGGCGGCAAGAAGAACGACAGCATCTGGATCACCAACGACATCAAGCGGCCGTCGGTCCTCAAGGGCTACAAGGGCAACGACACGATCGCCGGCGGCAAAGGCCAGGACTGGATCTATGGCGGCGACGACAACGACAAGATGTGGGGGAACGACAACAACGACTTTCTCTACGGCGAAAGCGGCGACGACATCCTCTGGGGCGGCGATCACACCGATAAGCTTGATGGCGGTCCCGGATCCGACCTGACTGACGGCACCGGTCAGGGTCCATCCACCGGCAGCGGCACTCGAAATGTAGCCTCGCCCAAGCCGATAATCAGCGCGCAGCGGACGACGATCATGGCCGGGCACGCGATCCACGTGCACGGGACCAAGTCATCGCTCGGCACCGGCAGCCCGCAAAACGCCCTGTACGAGTGGGACTTTGGAGACGACGGCACGTCGTACAACACGCTCCAGGGCTTCAATGCCGCCCACCAGTACACCCGGCCTGGTACGTACACAATCAAGCTGACGGTCACGAACCAGGACGGCAAGAGCAGTTCCACGTCGACGACCGTGAAGGTGACGTCCAACACGCGCAAGCGCATCTACGTCAGCAAATCCGGCAGCGACTCCAACCCCGGCACGCAGTCCAGGCCCATCAAGAGCTGGGGCAAGGCCGCGTCGATGCTCGGCAGCAATGTCGAGATCCTCTTCCGCCGCGGCGACACGTTTGACGCGGAGGTGCTGCTGGACATCAAGGGCGACAACGTTCTGATCGGCGCATACGGCTCGGGCGCGAGCCCGGTCATTCGCTGGACACGTGACGCAAGCGGTTATCCCACGATCATCGGCCCCAAGGGTGATGACATCACGATCGAGAACCTCACGTTCACGGCGACCACCAGCAACCTCCCCCAGGCCATGCGCCCCAGCGGAACGAACATCACGGTGCGCGGAAACGTGTTCAAAAACCTCGGCTACGCCGTCAACGGCAACATGCGGCCCAACGGGCTGCTCGTGCAGGGCAACAGCGCACCGGATGTCGGGGGCATCGAGAGCTACTTTGTTTGGGGCCAGGGCTCCGACCACGTATATCTCGGCAACGTGGTCCGAAACAGCCGCGAGGAGCATGCGATCCGCGTGACCAGCGCCGACCGCGTGCTCGTGTGGAAGAACGACCTCACGAATACGATTGGCGAGGTCAGTGGCGACAAGACCCCCAAAGGCGCCCTCACCCTGCACAGCGGGAGCTACTATTGGATCGCCCGCAATGACTTGAAAGACGGCCCGGTGGCGATCGGCCCGCTCGGCGACGGTGACGGGCTTGCCAGCAAGGAGAGCCGCTTCCGCTACGGCGTGTTCGACGGCAACACTTTCAAGACCAAGGTCGCCATCGATCACGGCGCCGAACGCATCATGTTCCGCAACAACATCATTCATAGCGCCGACTCCGCCATTCTTGTCGAGGGGTATAACTCGAAGTTCGGTCGCACCACCAATGACGTGACGATCGTGAACAACACCGCCATCAGCACCTCGTCGGACAGTCGCTTTGTCCAGGTTCAGCACGGCGCCATTGGCGTGACGCTGACAAACAACCTCTACGTCGCACCGAATCTGACGACCGGCCAGATGCAGGCGGCATCTGTTTACGTCGCGGACAACGACCTGGCGAGCTTCAAGTTCATCGGGAATAACGTCTGGGCCGCGGCTAAAACGCTGAGGTACGCTGAGGGCGGGCAGAATTATGTGTGGCCATCGTGGTCCAAGGCCGCGGGGTACAGGGACCCGGGCGAGTGGAACGGGTTCAGCGTTGTCGGGACCGACTATTTCAGCGACGTCTCGCTCAGCGGGTACAGCCCCAGCAGCAGCAGCAAAGCCGCAAGTGCCGGCCGCTGGTTCCAAGGCGTCTTCCAGGACCGCAACGGAAAGAGCCGCCCCTCGTCGGGCACGTGGACGGCGGGCGCGATTCAGCGGTAATGCGCTGACGACATCCGCTACGTTTTTAGAAAAACGAGCCCGCCCCGCGCATCGAAGCGCGGGGCGGCTTGATTTGCGCCAAGGTGGGGGAGGAATTCTCGTCGGTTGCACGTCCGATAAGACAACTCGCTGCATCCCCCGCGGAAATCCGCACCGCGCCCGTCCCTCATCCGGTTGGCTTTGGAACTGCTCCGGCTTGCCGTGTGGGGGGTTCGTATCGTACGTCCCAGACAATCCCGCTCCATTTTCCGGGCGGGCCGCTTTTGTCGTCGGAGAGACGCGATGACGCTCATGGACCAGCGCCACCCCGCCCCGCCCCCCACCGCTGACGCCTGGCCGGCGGAGGTGGACCTGATCATCTCCGCACTGGCCGCGGGCGAAGACCGCGCCAAGGACGCCCGATCTCGCGGCTTCCACGGCCGAGAGGCGCCTCGCCTGCCGTATCGCGTGCTGGCGGATTTGCGCCTGTACAGCGACCCAGGCGACGCAGACGCCTGGCGGCTCTACACCCGCGACGTCAGCACGCGCGGCCTCGGCTTCATCACGTGCCACCGGCTCCCCCTCGGCTACGGCGGCACGATCGAGCTGGCAGCGCCGCACGGGCAGGTCATTGCCGTCAACTGCACTCTCCTGCGCTGCCGAGAGATCGCATCGGGGTGGTTCGACGGCGCCGTCTACTTCAACCGCGAGCAACCCGCCTTCGCCCCGCGCTGAACCGCGAAAACGATTCATTGCCGGAAACCCCACGCCGCGCGCTGCACTTGGCGTGCAGTCCCGCGGATGGTTGTTCCCATCCGCTCGCGCCGCTTCGGTGCTAAACTTCCGTCATGCGCACCACGGTTGCATCGATCGGGCTGGTTATCGCAGCGCTCGCTCTCCCCGCCTGCGCGCGGGCGCAAGCGGCAAACGCCCAGCCAACCACCGCGCCCGCGGGTGGAGCGCTCCCGCACGTGCGCGTCGATGTGAAGGCTCGGCAGGTGCGCGTGGACGCCGAGACGCTCGGTGTCGACGCGCCGCTGGAGTTCTTCTGCGTCGCCAGCGGCACCAACGAGCACGAGTCGGTTATCCGCACGCCCGCCAGGCCCTCGCACGTGCACCTGGCGCTGGTGATGATTGGGCTCGAGCCGGGCTCGCCCGTGCGCTACTCCGAAGCGACCAGGTCCTGGCTCCCCCCGCACGGACCGCCCCTGCAGATCACCATGGAGTACGAGCAGGACGGCCAGCCGATGCGCGTCCCCGCGTACCGCTGGATGCGCGACATTCGCTCGAAAAAGCCCATGCCGCCGCTGACTTGGATCTTCTCCGGCTCACGCGTGATGGAGGATGGGAACTACGCCGCCGACGTAACGGGCTACATCGTGAGCGTGGTGAATTTCGACCTGACGCTGATCGACATTCCGGAGCTGGCCAGCAGCGCCAACGAGTCGCTGCAGTGGGAGCGCAACCCCGAAGCCACGCCCCCCGCCGGCACGAAGGTGACGATGCTCATCGAGCCCGCCGGCGCCGGGGACCCGCGCAAGCCAACGACCGCGCCCGCGACGGCGCCGACGACCGCCCTCGACGCCAGCTCGTTGACCGATACAGCCGCCGACGACGCCATGATCGCCCGGCTGCGCCAGCGCTGGGACAACGCCGTCACCCCGCACGGCGCTGCGCTGCGCGAGGCGGCGCAGACGCACTACGAGGTAATCAACCAGCTCCGCCGCGAGCAGCTCCGCATCATCAACGAGGCCGACAAGGTGCAGCGGCTGATAGATGAGCTGGAGAAGAGCTATCAGGACCTCACCACGCCCAGACCGGAGCCGGTGGAGGGTGCGGGTGAGGGGGTGAGGGGCTGATCACTCACCCCAGCACCTCGCCACCCCAGCACCCCCTCATCTTCCTCACTCCTCCGCCAGCCACACCGCCATCTCCCCCGGTGCGCGATGGTCCCAGGCGTAGTAGGGAATCGCGACGAAACCGTCGGGGCCTTTGATGACGTTGACGCCGCCGAGCAGGTCATCGCGGAACTCGGGGACAAACTTGTCGTCCGGCTTGACGCGCAGGTGGCTCACCTTTCCGCCGTTGTCGGCGGCCTCGACGCAGTAGACCACCGGCCCGCGCTGCAGGGCGACGCGGCCGACGTTGGCCTTCACCCGCGGGTCGGACTTCACGCGCTGGATGGGCATCGGGAGCGTCAGCTGCACGCGATCACCGCTTTTCCAGCCGCGGTCGATCACGAGGTAACCCTGCTCGATTCGCTTCTCGACGCGCTCCCCGTTCACGCTCAGGCCGATGGTGCTCGCGTCACACCAGCCCGGAATGCGCAGCCGCAGCTCCAGCGCCGTCAGCTTCTGTGGGATCACAGTCAGGAGCACGGTTCCGCCCCAGGGGTATCGCGTGTCCTGCGCGATCTTCACCTTCTGCCCGACAACATCGATCGTCGCTTCGCCCTTTGCGTAGAGGTTGACGTAGATGGCGTCACCGCGCGTCGCGTAGGCGTAGCCGGGCAACGACGGAAGGAAGCGCACGACATTCACCGGACAGCACGCGGTCTTGTACCACTCCTTGCGGTGATGCTTGCCGTCGCTGGCCAGCGGGTTCACGTAGAAGAACTTGTCGCCGCCCAGCCCGACGCCCGAGAGGAACCCGTTGTAGAGGACGCGCTCGACGACGTCGAAATACTTCGCGTCCCCGTGCAGGAGGTTCATGCGGTGGTTCCACAGTGCGTTGCCGATGGCGGCGCACGTCTCGTTGTACGCCGTCTCGTTGGGGAGCTCGAAGGCATCGCCGAACGCCTCGCCCTCGTGCCGTGAGCCGATGCCGCCCGTGACGTACATCTTCGTCCCCACCAGGTCGTCGAACAGCCGGTCCACGGCAGCGCGATAGCGCGGATCGCCCGCGCGGGCGGCGTAATCGGTCATGGCGCACAGCAGGTACATCTGCCGTACCGCGTGTCCCATCACTTCCTGCTGATCGATGACCGGCCCCACGTCCTGGTGGTATGGGCCGGTCAGCTTGCGTCCACAGGCCGTGTGGCCGCGCTCATCGACGAAGAAATTCGCGAGCGTCTCGTAGCGCTTTTCGCCGGTAAGGTCCGCGAGCTTGAACAGGGCCAGCTCGATCTCCTCATGCCCGGGCACGCCGTGCCGCTTGTCCGGGCCGAAGATCGAGTCGATGTGGTCGGCCAGCTTGATCGCGACGTTCAGCAGCGAATCTTTCCCCGTCGCCCGCTTGTGCGCCACCGCCGCCTCGATCAGGTGGCCGGCGCAGTACAGCTCGTGCATGTCCTTCAGGTTGGTATAGCGCTGGTCCAGCCCTTTGATCGTGTAGAACGTGAACAGATACCCGTCCGGCTGCTGCGCTGCTGCGATGGTGTCGATCAGGTCATCGAGGTACTTGTCGAGCTTGGGATCCGGGTGCGTCGCCAACGAGTAGGCGGCGCCTTCGATCACTTTGTAAACATCGGAATCATCGAAGTAGATCCCCTGGAAGTCCCCCTTCTCGCGTCCGGCTGCGCGCGCGAAGTTGGCGATGCGGCCGGTCTTCTCGCACATGTGAAAGTCGTGCGGGATGGTAACCGTGCGATTCGTCTCCAGCCGCGGCGCCCAGAAGGCATCGTGAAACTTCACGTCCGTGAACGGCACGGGCTTCAGCGGCTGCGTTGTCGGGCTTCCGGCATGCGCGCTCATGGCCATCCATAGGCCCACCAACACCGGACCCACTATCACCCGGCGACCCTTCGCCACCCCCCGCCGCGCAGAACAGCCCTGCAGTGCACCCGTCTCCGATGAGCAATGCGACACCACCACTCGCTCTCCTTTCTCCAACGTGCCCCCGCGGCCGGACATATTACCGCTGCGCCGGCATCCCTGTACCTGCTCCGCAACTGATTCCTTCGTGACCGATGAAGGCTCGGGCGAGACAGCCAAGCCACGCCAAGCCAAGCCAAGCCGGGCTTGCGGGGGCGGCCGTGGTCGGGCCGGCGGTGCAAGCCCCGCTAATCCGGCTTCTCGTTGAAGTACTCGCGAACAAGATCGCGGTAGCGGTCGGGGACCCGATGGTCACGCACAGCCGAAAGCGCCTGCTCGCGGGCGGCGGGCCAACCTGGGCTTGCCCAGGGGGGAGTCGATTGGGCACCACGTGAGGCCACCACGGAGGCGAGGGCGTCGTCATCGGTGGGATCAGCCGAGACAGTCGACGTGCCGCCGGCGGCACGGACGCCATTGGGATTCGTGGGCGATGCGGTGGGCGATGCCAATTGGGCTGGGCGTCTGGGGGCGGATTCCTGCGGCGATGTCGCCAGGCCCGCCCCGCCGCTCTCGGTTGCGGACGCGGCGGAGCGCGACGCCCGATCGGTTGCACGAGCAGTGGCGGCTTCGGTGGTGGTGCTGTCGGCGGCGACTGCTTCGCTACCGTTGTGCGGGTCGCGCTGACGCTGCGCCGGCTCGGCGCGATCGCGCGCAGCGGAAAGCGGCGTTTGAAATTGGCCGGCATCGGGCGCGATCGAGTAATCTGCGCCGGCCGTCGCCAGCGCAGCGGAGTGCTGCGGGTTGGAGGACATCAGTCCCAGCGTCAGGACCAGCGCCATAGCCAAGCCGACCCCGCCCCACGCGCGGGCGCCGAGACGGTTGAGCAGGACGGTGTTGGGCGCGAGCGTGCGGCAGCGCTCATCGGCCGTCGCGACCACCGTCATCGCCCACGGATCGGCGGGCGAACGGGCGTGCGTCAGCAGTGCGGTCGAGAGCAGGTCCGCCAGTTGAAGCTGGCGATCGGCTTCGGTCGCGGCCGAGAGCAGGCTTGGCCTGCGAACGACGCCGGCGATGAATCCGGCGAAGGCCGCTACCGCCGTCGTTGTCAGCACCACCGGCAGCGCCGGCTCACGCCGCCAGAGAAGAATCGGCAGCACGAGCAGCGACATCCCGCACCCGCCGAGCACCGCCAGGCCCGTCGTCTCCACCATGCGCAACATGACCCAGCGGCGGTGCACGGCCCCAACAAAGCGATCGAGATTCGTGCGGCTCCGGCTCATAAAGATCCCAGCGCACGGCGGAGGCGCGGACGGCGCAGAGAAATCAAAAATGGGAGATGTCTCCTGCGCCTTCTCCGCGCTGCCCGCGTCCGGGTGAGTTCAATGCTCTGCTGAGCTTTTGTCGCGCAGCCGTGCGCGAAGTTCTGGGATCGCCTGATTGAGGCAGTCCATGTGCGGGTGAATCGCCAACGCGCGTTGGTAGCTGTCGATCGCCTCGCGCAGCTTTCCGAGGTGCGCGTAACAATGGCCCAACCCCGCCAGTGCGCCGAAATGCATCGGCATGCGCTGCACCGTCCGGCGGCAGTCTTCGATCGAGTCCTCGTATCGTTCCAGCAGGTAATTCGCCAGCGCCCGCTGGTTGTACGCCTCGGCGAACTCCGGATCCAACTCCAGCGCGTCATTGAAATGCTTCAGCGCGTGCTCGTATTCCTTTCGCTCCAGCGCCTGAGCGCCACGGGCGAGCTGATGGTTGGCTTCGGGCGTGGCGCCCATGCGGAACCAGATGTTCCACATCGCGTGCTCCGTCATCGCGTGAACGACGGGGTCGGGGTCCTTCAGATGCTTCGATAACTCCGGCAGACAACAGGCACGGCCGACCAGCCCGATCGCGAGCAGCGCCACTTTCTTCGCGTCCGTATGCTCCGACGTCATCAGCTGCTGAAGCTGCTCGGCCTTCCAGTGCGACTTGAGCAGATCGTGCAGCCCCTGCAGGTCCATTCGCTCCAGCAGCGGCTGAACGAGTGAGATGAACGTGTCCGGGTTGATCGGCTCAAGCGACTGCACGAAGGAAGCTTAGGGGCCCCATCACGGCAAATCCAAAGTTTTCGGGAGGGAAGGACAAACCACAAGCTCAATGTCGAAGCAATGCGTTCACGGCGAGGCGCAGACCAAATGGCGCTTCGGGCCGGTTTTCCTCTGCGTCCTCTGCGCCTCTGCGATGAACAGTATTTGCAGCGTGAGGAACCGGCTCAATAGCCGGGTCGGGGCCGGCGGGTATCGGTGTCGTAATCCGAGCGCTGGCGGGCCTCGCGGGCTTCCTTGCTGAACGGCGCCGCGTAGTACCCCCGCCGCTCGGCCTCGTTCGAGCCGATCGTCCGCGGCTCATAGCCGGTCTCGAGTTTGTTGGCGCAGCCGGTAACCAGCACGGCGGCTACCACCAAAAGAGTCGATCTCATTGGAGGCGTTCATAACAGACCGGCGGCGACAGGCCAACCCCCTGCTCCAGGGCAGCGATGATCAGTTGAAGTGAATCCCGCGAATGACGGGGGTTGCTCCTTGCCAGCTGCGGCGGTCACACTGACATGGGAGAGCTCAGCCGGATTGAATACCTCAACGATGAACGAGAGAGGGCGAGGCACCGTTGCCTCGCCCTCATCTGCGCAATCGGCGTCGCTGCTATGGGAGCTCCCGGTCAAGCGTCGGACTCCACATAGCTTCGAAGGTCGTTTTGCCCGTGGTGGAGTCGTACAGGCGCCCGTGCTCGAAGAGGGAGACGTGGCCGTCGGCGAAGCCGATATTCACCCGACCCTTGGCCTGTTGAGCGGTACCAGGTTCCTTCGGCTTGCGGTGGCGGTAGAAGCAGATTTCCGTCTGCGTCGTACCGAAGCGGCCGGAATTCGCCTGCGGCGTCAGTCCGCCCAGTGCGCCGAATTTTCGTCCCGCCGTGGTCGCAAGCCCCTGGTTGTAGCCGAGGATCGCGCCGCCGAAATACGGCGGAATGTTGGTCGCCGGGCTGATCGAATAGTTCTCCGTGATGAGGATCATCTGCGAGCTTTGCTTCACGCCCGCCTTCCAGCGATAGCGCTTGGTCAAGTTGTGAAGCCCGGTAGGACTACCTGTCGGGACGTTCGTAGCGCGGGAGCTGCCGAAGAAGTTCATGCCGTACGAGCGGACGGCTTGATCATCCTCCGGACAGGCGAATACGCCGCCGCCGATCGTAATTGCACCAGGCAGAACAGAGTTTTTCGGCAGGAAACGGCCGACTCGGTCAAAGTCATACCACAACTCCTGCCTGAATGGTGGCCCGAACTCGGCGGACGGCGTCCAGTTGGGCGGGAAAGCACCCTTGTACTCGTTGGAGTACATGATGAGTGCGGTGCAGAGCTGCTTGATATTGCTGGCGCACTGCACGTCCTTCGCCTGGCGGCGCGCGGAGTTGAGCGCCGGCAGCAGGATGGCGATCAAAATCGCGATAATGCCGATGACGACGAGCAATTCCACGAGCGTGAAACCCCGGGGGCGACTGGGGGACTTTGTCCGCATATAGCTCCTTGAGTTGTTTGACCAGCATGACCCATCCCGCTCTCCGCTCGGCGGGTTCTGCCATAGCATACCACAGAAAACAAAAATAAAATACTTTTGGTGATATTATCAACCGGCTGGCGAGTTGTCAGGCGCGATTGGCCCAAGAGGCACAGACCTTTTAGCTTGCGACGACGTTAATTATTGGCCGACGACCAAGCATGGTTAACCACCGAAAGTATTCCGACAAAAACGGCCGGAAGTATGCCACTTCCGGCCGTCAAAACATCGTGGGGCGCTCTGTAATACTGGCTAGGGCTGGACCATATCCGTCCCAGGATTGTGAATCGCGTTCCACGCCTCGGTGACGCTGACCTGGGCGGCGTGGCCGTCACAGAAGAGCATGTTAAGGCCCTTGCGGTCCAGCGCAGCCTTCCTGTCAGAACCGGGCTTCAGGTGGCGCGTGCCGTCGACCATGAAGTGACCCGCCGCAGGCAGGGAAAACGGCTGGAAAGTCGTTGTCGCCCGCGAGAAGGTAGCGGGAGTGCCGATGATGTGCGTCACGGAATCGGCGAGCAACCCGCGATCTGCCGCACGCTTGCCGAATCCCGCCTTGGGATACTTCCCTGTCAGGCCGGGACGGATGTATGCGAGGGAGGTCAGACCGCCGCCTTCAAAGTAGGACGGATAATACTGCATCGCATAACCCGGACGGAGCGGGTCGAAACCAATGTTCACATGTTTCGAATCACGAAACTCAGGGCAGCCCCAGAGCACCGAGTTTTCGCGAATCTTGTCGATGTCGTTGTACTTCTCGACGCGACCGTTCGAAATATATTTGGCAATGAGGTCATACCAGCGGCGCTCGTCTGCGACCCCGTCGCCGTCGACGTCCCCGAGGGGTGCGGCTGGGTTACCCGGCACGTGCACCGCGACAGGCCACTTTTGCTTATTGTCGCTGCCGTACAGATGAAACGCGTTGCCGAGTTCCTTCAGTGCCGCCATACACTTGACGGTATTCGCCTGCCGCCGTGCCTGTTGCAGCGTCGGCAGCAGGATTGAGATCAGCAGCGCAATGATGCCGATAACGACGAGCAGTTCCACGAGGGTGAAGCCTCGCGAATCCCGACGGGAATTGGGATGATGGATCATAACAGCTCCTTTAGAGGTTCGGCCGATTCGACTGCATTTTGGTAGCAAACGGGCGGCCAAACCTGCGCCGGCCGTCGCTGCGGCGCTGAGCCCGGTACCTGAACGACAAAATATCGCACCAGTTCCTAACACCGGGGCGACAAATCTGCTCTGGATGGCGTGGCCGCGTGCACGACTCGAGCATGATCTCCTCACAAAGTCACGGAAGGAGCCGCCGCCCTTTTTTCCAAGGCCCGGAACAATGCACAAGATGTCGCACCGCAACCCCCTGAACGGAAACGGCCCGCCAGATGGCGGGCCGCTCGACGCGCGACGAGGGCGCGCTTCAGTCGGTGGACGAGCCTGACTGGCAGAGGCCGCAGGAGATTCTCAGCGGTTTTCGGACCAGGAGATGATCGGAAGCGCTGAAGGAACTGCCGGAGGAGATCCGCTGGACGGACTGGGACCGTTGGGAGCAGGCCCCGCCCGACCTGCTGCCCGCTCGTGTCAGAGCAGCAGCCGTTCAAACCTGAATGATTCCACCGCTGAGACGCCCAGATCAGCTTTTGGTCGAGCCGATGATCCGCGCCGATTGCTGGCTGCCGTTCCCGCGCTTAGGCCCGTCGGTGGCTGTCTCGCGGTCCATAGAGGCCACGGGAATGCCATCGTTGTCGCTGGCTTCCGCGCCCTGTAATCGAATCGCTCGCCGGTCCCCATCGAACGCGACGCGAGCCTGGGTTCGCTCCGCCGAAAGCGAAGCAGATCCATTGCTGGCGCCCGAGAGCTCGATGGCTCCGCGCTGGAGCCAGAAGCCGAGCCAGCCGCAGATGCCCAGCAGCTTCAAGCCATCCTCGATGAGAAAATGAGCTCGGCCGGGGGGCATCTCGTCGCTGATCAGCGACGCGGCGAAACAACCGCCGGTCATGACGAACAGCAGGAGCGGCCCCGCCAGGAGTTCACGACGAAAGATGAGCACGAAGAGCAGCCCTGCCACCCCCTGGGCGCCGACCACAAAGTATTCGCTGATGCCGAGGTAGTACGGAAAAACAACCTCGTGCAGCATGAGCATGTCATCCACCAGAAGCAGGACGCTCAGCAGCGCGCCGGAGGCGAACATTAGCGCGAGCCGACCACTCCGCCCGGCAACCAGCGCAGCGGTGAAGAGGCAGATGGTCGCCGTCGATGCCCAAAGCAGCAGCCCGAGCGTGGAGTACGCACCGGCGTAGAACTTGGCGCCGGCGAACATCTGACGGTCGCGCGTCAACGTACCGACCTCGATATCGGCGGTCACCCGCAGGATCATCGCCAGCACCAGCAGCCCCAGAGGAGGAACAAATGTGAACGCCAGCGCCCGCACGCTTCGCCGGCGCGCCCAACCCCACCGGCGGCTCTCACGCTGCTCGATGGTCGAATCGCCAGTCGCCGACCCCGGTGCAGACGGACCGCATCCAGGCAAGAACCGAATTAGATTCCTCATGACCATTACCCTTTTTGGAGCCCGATATGAATCTGCGCGCGGGGCACAGTCTAACGGGGGCAGGCCGCGGTCGATACGACGAAATCGCGAGAATCGTGCGATGCCGGTGATAAGCGGGGCAATCGGCAGCGAGTGGATCAGCTGTGCCGTGCTGCGCGAGCGTTTCGGCGGGGCTTGGCTGTAGCGCCATTGCCGCGTGGCGCGCTCCGGCCTTCATCACGGCCGGTGGTGGACGGCAGCGGCCCGCCGTGGCGCCGCTCCTGCTCGCGTGTGAATGATTCTTCAGGCGCGTACTCCTCTCGCGGACTGTAGTAGCGCTTGAGCAGGCGCGATAGCCCATCCAGACCGGGAAACAGGACGCGTTCGGTGATATTGGCCTGATCGAGCTTGTCGCGCACTTCCCACTTCAGCTTCGCCGGGATGATGATGCGCCGAAACAGCCTCGGGTGACGAATGACCCACTCGTCCAGCGAAGTGGTCGGGCTGGACATCAGCGAGAACAGCGCCGACTGGTTGACGATTCGGTCGTCGAGGCTCGGCGGCTCGAGAAACAGGACGAATGGCTTGCTCCTGCCCAGTTTATCGAGGGCGGGCAGCGTCGTGGCGGCGCGGTCGAGCATTTCGGCCGTGAACACGTCGGCGCCTTCATCGCGCAGGATCCGGCGCAGCCGCCGGGGCGCCATCGCGTGGGCAGCGGTGTAGTCAATGCAGGCGATCAGCCCATCGATCCCGAAGCTGCTGATGTCCTGCGTCGCGAAGTGCATGGCCACGAAGGGTGAGAAGCTCCAGTCGAGCAGCCGGGTGGGCAGGCCATGATGCTGAGCAAGGCTGAGCCAGTTCCACACGGAGTCGAGCGGCACGGCATCGCGGTGCGCGTACTTGCGGAAATTTCGCAGCAGGTGTCCCTCCTGCCGCGCAAAGGGCCCGCCGAGGCGCACGAGCGAGGTCGTGAGATCCGCCGATGCGTCCGACATCCCGCGGAACGCGAAGTGCGACCGAAAACGCCCCAGCGGCGCCTGCCATGATTCGGCATACAGCCGTTCGGTCAGCTCATTCCAGGATGAGACGCGGAATTCGAGCATCTCCGTCCTGGAGGATAACGCGCCCACCGCGCGACCACAGCGCCCGCTGTATCGCTGTCCGGAGCCGCCCGTTTGGTGCCGGCAACCGAACCTCGCACAGTCGCTGGGCGCAGAGCACATCCTGTTCTGGGAAGCCGACTACATCCCGACCGCCCCAACGCCGCCGAGCTGAAGGCGGCGATGACGAAGCGTGCGCGCATCTGAGCGGTCAACGCGGAATCCTTCACGTCATACCTTCAGCTCCACGGCGGCCTCAAGATGCCCGCGGTAGCGCCGGCGAATCGGCCCGACCACCTCTGCCACAAACCGATCCACCTGCTCCGGCGCCCGCCCCACGAACCGCGACGGATTCAGCACCCCGTCAAAGTTGAGCGACTTAAACGCCGCATCCCCGCGCAGCCGCTCGATCAGATCATTCGGCCGGCCGTGCTGCTTGACCTGCTCCGACGCCGCCTGCGAATGCCGCCGGATCAGCTCGTGCAGCTCCTGCCGATCACCCCCGCTCTGCACGCCGGCCATTATCACTTCCTCCGTCGCCATGAACGGCAGCTCCGCCTTCACCGCCGCCTCGATCACCTTCGGATACACCACCATCCCCCGCGCGACGTTCACCACGAGCAAAAGCATTCCATCGGTGGCGAGGAACGGCTCAGGAATTGCCAACCGCTTGTTCGAGGAATCATCCAGCGTGCGCTCGAACCACTGCTCCGCCGCCGTCTGCAGCGGCGAGGTCGTCAGGCTGATGACGAACCGCGCCAGCCCCGTCGCGCGCTCGCAGCGCATTGGATTGCGCTTGTACGCCATCGCGCTGCTGCCCACCTGCTCGTCCTCGAACGGCTCCTCCAGCTGCTTCAGCCCCGCCAGGATGCGCACGTCGTTGGCGAACTTGTGCACGCTCGCCGCGATCCCCCCCAGGCTACAGACGATCTGCGCATCCACCTTCCGCGGATACGTCTGCCCCGTCACCGCGAACGACTCCTTGAACCCGAACCGCTCCGTCACCATCTGATCCAGCTGCTCCACCTTCGCGTGATCGTTGTCGAACAACGACAGGAACGACGCCTGCGTCCCCGTCGTCCCCTTCACGCCCCGAAACTTCATCGTCGCGATGCGATGCTCCAGCTCTTCAAGATCGATGACCAAATCCTGCGCCCACAGCGTCGCCCGCTTGCCCACCGTCGTCAGCTGCGCCGGCTGGAAGTGCGTATACCCCAGCGTCGGCAGCTCGCGCCATTTCACGGCGAAGCTCGCCAGCGCGTCGATCGCACTCGCCAGTCGCTGCGCCAGCAGCCGCAGCGCATCGCGCATGATGATGAGGTCCGCGTTGTCGACGACATACTGGCTCGTCGCCCCCAGGTGAATGATCCCCTTCGCCGCCGGCGCCGCCTCCTCGAACGTGTGCACGTGGGCCATCACGTCATGTCGGAGTCGCTTCTCCCACGCCGCCGCCGCGTCGAAGTCGATCGCGTCGAGCGCAGTCTCCATCTGCCCCAGCGCCTCGGCGCTGATCCGCCCCAGCCCCAGCTCCCGCTCCGCCCGCGCCAGCTCCAGCCACAGCCGCCGCCACAACCCAAACTTATGCTGCGGCGAGAACAGCCGGAGCATCTCCCGGCTCGCGTTCCGCGTCGCCAGGGGCGATTCAAATGTCTCAAACCGATTGTACGGGGGGGTGTTGTTGGGCATCGTCGTCTTTCGACGACGATTCTATTCAAAGCGCCTGACGGCGAAAGCGGCGTTGCGAGGCGATGTTCCGTCAGTCGGCGTAGGCTACCCGCGGACGCACCGGGGCGGCAAGCGATTGCGCCGCGTGCAACAGTGGGCCAAGGCGCAAACACGGGGCCGACCTCCGCCGCCGGCTTGCGGGGGCGCAGCGGGCGGGGTAGCGTCAGGTGCGTCTGGCTCTGCTCAATCGTTTCTCAATGGAGACGGCTTCATGGCAACGAAGGTGAACGGCCCCGTGCGCGTGGCGCTGATCGGGTCCGGTGGGATTTCCAAGGCGCACGCGAAGGGGTTCCTGAAATACGCGGACAAGATCAGGTGCGTTGCGCTGGTCGATGTGTCGCCGGAGAACCTGAAGACGCGCAGCGAGCAGCTCGCGCCGACAGGCATGACGCCGCGGACATTTGGCGACTGGAAGACGTGCCTCTCTGAAATGGGCGGGGAGATCGACGCGGTGGACATCTGCCTGCCGCACCACCTGCACGCGCCGGCCATCCTCGACGCCGCCGCAGCGGGCAAGCACGTGCTCTGCGAGAAGCCGATGTGCATGAGCCTGGCCGAAGCCGACCAGATCGGGGAGGCGGTGAAGAAGTCGGGTGTGACGTACATGTCGGCGCACAATCAGCTGTTCATGCCGGTCGTGCAGGAGGCGAAGCGCATGATCGAGGCCGGGGAGATCGGCCGGGTGATGTGGCTGCGCAGCCAGGACTGCTTCCGCGCGGGCGGGGAAGGGGGCAATCCATTCAGGGGCTCGTGGCGCGCCGATCGCAAGACGCAGGGAGGCGGAGAGTTGATCGACACAGGCTATCACCCGTCGTATCGGCTGCTGTATCTCGCGGGCTCCCCGGCGGTGAGCATCCACGGCCAGATGGGGCGGTTCGTGCAGCAGATCGAGGGGGAGGACACGGCCTCGGTGCAGGTACGCTTCGCCAGCGGCGCGATCGGCGAGATCCTCACGAGCTGGGCCTTTCCGCTCCCGCACGGGACACACCACATCCATGTCATGGGCGAGACGGGCCAGCTCTTCGGTTCCGACAACACGCTCCATCACCTGCCCAATGGGTCTGCCGAGCCGATGTCGCGCGTCTTCGATCCCATCGATACGTTCGAGGCCGAGATCAGCCACTTCGCCGACTGCCTGCGCGAAGGGCGGCGACCGATCCACAGCGTGGAAGAGGGGCGAGCGGTGCTGGAGCTGATCTTGGGCGCGTCCAAGAGCGCCGACGGCTGGCAGGAGTCGGCACGGGGATAGTCAGAAGCCATTTGAGAAAACAGCGCGCACGCGAACCACAGCGGATCAGGCCGGTGGCAAACCAATCCCCTGCAGCGACCCCAACTGCGCAGATTACCCCTTCCGCTGCGAGCGGCACGCACGCCAAAATAAATAGCGCACTTTTTGCTCGTTTTGGCCCATCCAAGGGTTTACTCCGCATGGGCAATCTCTTACAAGGCCGCCGGAATTCCCGGAGGAAATGTCTTGAAACCGCAGTCTGATCGCACGTTTTTGTCTCGACAGTCCGCAAGCGCCATCGAGCCGCTCGAGCAGCGCGTGCTGATGTACGGCGCCACCGTCGCCGTCAACACGGGGGCCATCCACCAGACCATCGACGGCTTCGGCGCCGCCATGATGAGCTGGACGCGCCCGGGCGAATACTCGCAGGCCGCTTTCTACGACCGCATCGCCAACGATCTTGGCGCTTCGGTTGCGCGCGTGGCGGTCTGGCCGTCATTCGAGAAGGCCAACGACAACAACGATCCCAACTCATTCAACTGGGCCGCCTACAACAAGGATGCGCTGGGGCTGACGATGACGTTCCTCAAGCGGTTGCAGGACCGCGGGATGAACAAGTTCCTCGCGACTGTCTGGACGCCGCCGGCGTGGATGAAGACGAACCAGTCGCATCACTACGGCGGCGCCGTCCGCCCGGACCTGCGCGACGAGTTTGCCGAATATCTTGCGGCCGTCGCCATCAGCGCCAAGCGCGACTGGGGCGTAAACCTGTCGCACATCTCGCCGCAGAACGAGCCGTTCTTCGTGCAGGAGTACGAGTCGAGCGTCGCCACCGACGTGCAGATGCGCGAGCTCGTCCGCGCCACGATGCGCAAGTTCTCCAAAGAAGGCCTCAGCACCAAGCTCATTGCGCCCGAAGAGATGGCCAAGGGCGAGCGCTACAAGTGGTATGCCGACGCAATCGTGAACGATCCGGAGACGGCCAACTTCCCCGGCGCGTGGGGCGTGCACTCGGCCACAAACCCCCACTGGCCGGAGATCGGCCAGGCTGTCGCCGGCACGAACCACAACCTCTGGATGACCGAGAGCCACGGCCACGCTCAGACGATCACCGGCGCCCTCGCGATGGCGCAGGACATGTTCAACGCGCTGACGGTGGCCAATGCCAGCACGTATCTGTACTGGCAGTGGTCGGATGGGGGCAGCGGCAGCCACTCGCTCATGATCGACGGGCAGCCCGCGATCAAATACCACGTCGCCAAGCACTTCTACCGCTACGTGCGCCCGGACGCCGTGCGCATCGGCGCGACGAGCAGCGACACCCGGCTGCGTTCGGTCAGCTTCAAACATCCGGCAACCGGCGCCGTCACGCACGTGCTGTTCAACCCGAACGGCGCCGTCGCCAACGCGACGATCAACCTGAGCGGCTCGGGACTCCCCGGCAGCTATAAGCAGTACCGCACGAGCGAGACGGAAAACCACGTGCAGCTGACCAATGTTGCCGGCGGCTCGCAGGTGAAGATCGCGCTGCCGCCCAACAGCATTGTCACGCTCTACAGCGGGCCCGACCTTGCGCCCGTGGCTGCAACCAGCGGTGGATCATTGCCCAGCAAAGTCAGCTTCTCCGACGGCGCCATCACCAACCCCCTGCGCATCGCCGCAGCCAAGGGCGACGTCGTGAAGGTGAAGGAGCTGATCGCCGCCGGCGCCGACGTCAACGCCAGCGCGTTCGGCGGGTATTCGGCGCTTCACGCCGCCGCCATGAGCCCCTACTCCGGCTCGATCGGCGTTATTAACGCGCTGATCGACGCCGGCGCAAACCTCGGCGCGAAAACGAGCGAAGGGTTCACGCCCCTGCACACGGCGGCCATGAATCCCTGGACGCGCGGGATGACGGCGCAAACGAGCCTGGCCGGCGATAAGGTCCGCGCCCTCACCGCAGGCGGCGCGAGCGTCACCGCCAAGGACAACGCCGGCCGCACCCCGCTGCACTGGGCGGCGACCATGTCCAAGTTGGCGGACATCGTTGAACTCACGACCGATCCCGTGGTCGTGGATGCGCTGCTCGACTCCGGCAGCGCCGTCAACGCCACTGATAACGCGGGCTTCACACCGCTCGACTACGCCGTCCGCGAAAGCAACATCGCGGGGGCAAGTGAGCTGAAGTCCCGCGGCGGCGTGCACGGCGCCGGCGGCACGAATGCCGATACGACGCCTCCCACTTCCGACGTCGTCGACGTCTCCCCCGATCCGCGCACGACCGCCGTCGATTCGATCGACGTGACGTTCAGCGAGCCGGTCGCCGGCGTCGATCTGGGCGACTTCATCTTCATGCGCGACGGCATGACGCAAGTGCTGACCGACGCGACGCTCACGAAGATCAATTCGACCACCTGGCGCGTTGGCAATCTTGCTGCCGCCACCGGCGCCGCCGGGCAGTACATGCTCAAGCTCGAGAAAGCCGGCTCCGGAATCACCGACCTCGCCGGCAATGCACTGGCCACGAGCGCGAGCGACTCATGGACCGTGACCAGCGACCCCGGGACGCCGCCCCCGCCTCCGCCGCCGCCGAGCGGGCAGTCGCCGTTCAGCGGTTCGCCCTTCGCCGTCGGCGACGCGGCGGTCACCATCCAGGCTGAGGACTACGACCTCGGCGGAGAAGCCATCGCCTATCACGACACCACGTCAGCCAACATCGGCGGGATGTACCGCACGAGCGAATCGGTCGACATCAAGAGCCACGCCACCGGCCAGTTCCGCATCAGCGACGCCGTCGCGGGCGAGTGGCTGGAGTACAGCATCGACGTCGCGAAAGCCGCCGAGTACGAGCTGGAGTTCCGCGTCAGCCACTCCGAGCCGAACTCGCGCTTCCAC
>DASYWJ010000099.1:0-12307 GCA_035936155.1 Tepidisphaeraceae bacterium
GCTGACGACGACAACATCATCAAGCATGCCCCTGCCTGCAGCGCGGCGCGCGATCGCGATCCGCGTCGCGACGATGGCGGATCTTCCGTTCCTTGATTCGCTGCAGAAGAAGCACAACAAGGCGTTGGGGTATTTTCCGACCAAGCAGTTCGAAGGATACATCGAGATGGGGGCGGTGCTGGTGGCACGGGCGACCCGCCCGTGTGATGACGCGGCCAACATGGGCGAGTCGCCCATGCCACTGCTGGGGTACATCATCGCGCGCGATCGCTATCTGAAGCGCGACGAGCTGGGCGTGGTGTATCAGCTGTGCGTCGTGCAGGGGGATCAGCGGAAGCTGATTGGGGCGTCATTGATCAAAGCAGTGTTCGAGCGCGCGGCGTATGGGTGTCGTCTCTTCTGCTGTTGGTGCGCGCAGGACCTGGATGCGAACTACTTTTGGGAATCAATCGAGTTCGTGCCCATCGCATTTCGTGGCGGGAGCGGGAAGAAAAAGCGCGTGCACATCTTCTGGCAGCGACGCATTCGGGAGAACGATGCGACGACGCCGTGGTGGTTCCCGGCGAAGACGGATCAGGGCGCGATGCGCGCGGATCGAATCGTGTTCCCGATTCCGCCTGGGTTGCATTGGCGCGATGAGATGCCGGTGATGGTGGGGGAATCTGCCGAGACAGGGAGTCACGACAGCGCGGAGCAGAAGCCGAGGGCGAAATCGGTCCGCAAGCCGAAGCCCGAGGTGCTCATACCTCCGACGAAGCGTCGCCCGCGACAATTCGCTCCGCCAACGGAGTCCGACGACGGAGCGGAACCGGCCGTCGAGAAACCGAAACCCGAGAAGAAGCCCAAGCCGCCTGCGGCGAAGATCGATCCGAAGTATCTCGCCGCTGCCCGCGAGCTGCGCGATCGGTATCTGGAGCGCGTCAACGAAGACCCGCAAGCGCTAACGGCGGTAGGCAAGTACGACGTTGCCCGCGCGCTGGCACGCGGCGCTGCGTCATGCCCGTCGCTGGCCGTTGCGCCGCGCAAAGCCCTGCCGCAGGCGGCGTGAGGGGAGGGAGGAGCGGGGGTGGGTAAATCCCCGGCGCCAGAGGTTTGCGCTGCGCAGCCGTTGACGTACCATGGACGCGCCGCCCTGGACGCGCCGTCTTGCACCGCAGGCGGGCGGCGGAGCGCTATGAGTGATCAGCCCTTCAAGATCGACGTTTCCGCACGCATCGCACGGCTCCCGCCGTATCTGTTCGGCCGCATCAATAAGATGAAGTACGAGAAGCGCGTGGCCGGGGTGGACATCATCGACCTGGGCATGGGCAACCCGACCGATGCCACGCCCAAGTGCGTGGTCGAGAAGCTGGCCGAGGCGTCGCTGGACCCGCGCAACCACCGCTACAGCGTGAGCAACGGGATCGTGGGGCTGCGGAGGGAGATCGCCAAGAAATACAAGACGAATTACGGGGTGGAGCTGAATCCGGAGACGGAGGTGATCGCCACGATCGGCAGCAAGGAAGGCTTCAGCCACCTGTGCCTGGCGCTGCTGGGGCCGGGCGATACGGTTGTCGTTCCCGACCCCGCGTTCCCCATCCACATCTACGCCGTCGCGATGGCCGGCGCGAACGTGATCCGCGTGCCGCTGGGGAACGATCAAGCGTTTCTCGACAACATCGAGCGCACGATTCAGGGGCTGTACCCGACGCCGAAGCTGCTGATCCTTAACTATCCGCACAATCCGACCGCGATGACCATCGATCCCGGGTTTTGGGAGCGCGCGATCGCGATGTGTCGCCGGCATGGGGTGATGCTCATCAGCGATTTCGCCTACGGGGAGATCTGCTTCGACGGCTATCACGCCCCGAGCCTGCTGGCCGCCGAGGGGGCCAAGGAGTTGGGCGTCGAGTTCACGACGATGAGCAAGTCGTACAACATGGCCGGCTGGCGCGTGGGGTTCTGTTGCGGGAATGCGGAGATGGTCAAGGCGCTGGCGACGATCAAGGGGTACTACGACTATGGGATGTTCGCGCCGATCCAGATCGCCAGCGTCATCGCCATGCGCGAGTGCGAACACACGCCGGCGGAGCAGGCGAAGATCTATCAGGAGCGTCGCGATGTCGTCTGCCGGGGTTTGGACAAGCTTGGGTGGACGTACGACAAGCCGCGCGCGAGCATGTTCGTCTGGGCGAAGATCAACGAGAAGCACTTCAAGCCCGGCAACCCCCGTGAAGGCACGATCGACTTCTGCCTGCGGATGATGGACGAGGCGGAGGTGGCGCTGGCGCCCGGCCGCGCGTTTGGTGAGAATGGGGAGGGTTACGTGCGCATCGCGCTGGTCGAGAACGAGCACCGGCTGAAGCAGGCGATGGGGAATCTGGAGCGCGTGCTCGTTCCGCGGAAGCCGAAGGAGCGGCGCGAGAAGGCGCAGGCGTAAGTCGTCTTTGCGCTTGCGGGGTCGCGGATCGGCGCCCGTTGGTCCGCGACGCCGCAAGCGGCGGAAGGGTGGAGCATCACGCATGCTGGCCAGGGTGCATAGCCTCTTCATCACCGCCAACTACATCGAAGCCGCGCTCTGGGGGACCATCGGGATCGGTTTCCTCCTCCACGCCCTCCTGAGGCGTGGCGGCGCGTCCTCATTCGTTGCGTCGGTTGCCTTTCTCCTCTTCGGCCTCTCCGATGTGATCGAAACGCGAACGGGCGCATGGTGGCGGCCGTGGTGGCTTCTCGTGCTGAAGGGGATGTGTCTGGCGGTGTTCCTCGTGCTCCTGGCGCGTTATGCGCTCGCGAAGCGAACACGTCCTACTCCTGATACGGCTCATCCACGAACGTCCACCCCTGCTTCGCCGTGACCTCATCGAGGCGGAAGTCCGCTTCGCCCAGGCCGGTGTTGGTCTTCACGTTCTCCAGGTCCGTCGTCTGGCGGGTCTGTTCGTTGATGTCGACGGTTTCGATCCTGCGGGGCATTTGCGCGTTGGGATCAACCCACACGTCGATGTGCTTGAACCGCCGCTCGAACTGCGACCCCTTCTTCGGCGTCAGCCGACCGTGGATGGTGTGCGGCGGATCACCGGCAACGGGGGGGAGCACCTCGACGTCAAACATGTCCTTCACGTCCTCCTTCGCCTGCCCGATCGGCAGCGGGAAGGGGCCTTCACCCAGCTTCAGCAGATCTACGGTCTCACCCGGTTTGATCACCTGGCGGCGGACCTGGTTCTTTTTGCGGTAGTTGCGTTCGGTCAGCCACCCCTTGTCCAGCAGGTACTCGATCTTCTCCTTGATCGTTTTGGCATCCGTCTTGCGCGTGTCGAAGATGATGTGGATCCGCGCGTCGTTCTCCGCCAGCTTCTGCACCTTGACGGTTCCGGCGCGGGTGAATCCTTCTTTGGTCAGCTCATCCGTCTCCGTCAGCGCGACGTCGGCGGTGAAATCCTTCATGTGATCGCCCTGGCGATCGAGAGCGTCGAGAATTTCATCTACGGACACCCCGGCCGGCGCTGGCGCCGCGATCGTGCCGACGTTGTCTTTCGCAGCAGGGGATGGATCTGGATCGAGCTTCGGCGGCGGCGCGTCCTGCGCCACTACATCGGAAGTGCATCCGATCAGGCTGAACGAGAGGACGATGCAGGCGGTGACAAATATTTTCATGGCAACCCTCAGCTGTTCAGACACCGCGGGACAGGGATGGTCAGTGTGAAGAATGCCGCTCGGCGCAGCGGCGCAGCAACTGCAGAAGCTCTGGCAGGTCCCGCACCGTGTGCCAGGGCACGGCATCGAACGATCGGGGGCGATCGTGGCTGATCCACACCGTCCGGACCTCCGCCGCCCGACCGGACTCCACATCGTACTGCCCGTCGCCGACCATCCAGGCATCGAAATGTTCCACGCCCAGCCGTTCGCAAGCCAGTAGCAACGGCCGGGGATCGGGCTTGAACGGCGCGTCCTCGCGGGTGATGAGGGTTCCGAAAGAAAGCCCGTGCCTGGCCAGCACCGTTTGCACGCTCAAGCGCGTGTTTCGCGTAATCAGCGCGGTTACGATTCCGTGCTCCGCGACCCACTCGAGCAGCCGATCGCATCCGGGATTGAGCGTTGACCGCGCGGCCGCGACTTCCTCATGCCGCGCCAGCACCGCCTCGGCCGCCGACCGTTCGGCGGACCCCATTTCCGCCAGCGCTTCGAGGATCGGGCGGGTGCCGATCCCCATTTCACGCTTGATGCGCGGGAAATCGAGCATCGGCGCCGTGATCGTTCCGTCCATATCCAGCAGCAACGCGCGCGGGCGAATGATTCCTTCCTTCTGTTTCATCGCGGGCGATTGTACGCGCGCGGGGCTCGGCGTACCGCATCTGGAGGTAACAGAGCATCTCTACATTTTTCTGGAGCGGCGCGTTGCTCGCAAATGACTTCACCGCCCCCGGCTCATGATCAGCAGGGCGATCGTCATCGTCTGCATCGTCAGGGCGAACACCAGCGTGTTCAGCAGCGAGACTGGGTCTTCGTGGTTCAGGTAGGCGATGAACAGCACCGCCAGCGTCATGACCTGCGCGATCCCGGCGAGCATCTTGCTCACCGAGAAATCCTGCGCCGGCTCGTCGTGGCGGCGCTTGAGCTCCTCGAGGATCTGCTCGGCGATAACGTGCAGCCGCTGCTCACGTGTTTGGCGCTCGGAGTGAGCTGGCGGTGGCGGGCTCGGTTGATGCGGCGCGTGGGCCGGATGCGGCGGCGGCGCGATGGTGGTCGCGGGGTCGTCCACTCGGGCGGCGCTTTCGATGCGCGGCGGAAGGTGCGGGTGGTGCGGGATGGACATCGATTCGTCGCGCGCGGGATTCTCGCCCACCCCGCCGGTTGCGCCGGGGTCGTCTTCATGTTCGCGGTCGTGCTCGCGCGTGGCGGGGTGCTGCGCGATGTAGTCCATCGCATCCTGCAGGCTGGTGACGGTGTGATCCGGCTGGAGGTCGCTTGCCGCCGACGCCGCGGGCGACGCGGCCACGCCGTTGGGCCTCAACAGGATCGTCCGGCACCCCGCGGCCTTCCCCGCCTCGATATCCCGCGGCGCGTCACCGATCAGCCAGCTCCGCGACAGGTCCAGCGCCAGCGCTTCGGCAGCCTCATGAATCATCCCGGCCTTGGGCTTGCGGCGGTCGCTGTCGTCACGATAACGCGCAACGGTTGCCTCCGGGTGGTGCGGGCAGAACTCGTGGCGGTCGATGACGGCATGTGGGTTCTGTGCGGCGAGAAGTTCGTCAAGCCGCTGGTTCACGGCATGAACGGCGTCCTCGTCGAACATCCCGCGCGCCACGCCCGACTGATTGCTCACGATCACCGTGGCAAAGCCCAGCTCGCGCGCCCGCGCGACAGCGGCGGCGGCGCCCTCCATCAGCTCGACCCGCGCCGGGTCGCCCAGATAGCCGTCGCTGACGATCAGCGTGTTGTCGCGATCGAAGAAAACAGCGGGTCGTTTCATGCGGTGGGAATCTTACCCCCTGATCAGGTCGTGCGGGAGGTTGTGCCGATCAACGCACAGGCCACGACACCCGCAGCACCCGCGCCCCGATGCGGCAGAGCACCGCGCCCATCGCCGTCAGCCACAGCACGCCCGGCTCTGATGCGCTGGGCGTCACGATTCGCACGACATTCCCCTGCGCCACCACGGCCGAGGCGGGAATTGGCCGCACCGCCATCACCGGATTCACCGGCACGACGGTCCGCGCCAGCAGCTCGGGCGGGGCGGGACGGGCATGCTGCTGCGGCGCACGCGCCGGCGCGACGGCGACCGCTTGCACTACGGGTTCGACAGGGGACAACCGTGACAGCGCGCGAACGTCGCCGTCGGCGGCCTCGGCGGAACTCAAGCCGCACAGCACCACGCCGGCCAAGCCGGCGGCGATCGACCAAACTGCTCGTGGCACGCGCATGCATTTCCTTCCCTGCAACGAGCAATCTTCGTTGCGGCAGCCGATCACACTCGCCCCACTTCCCACGCCCGCCCCACCCGACGGCAGGGCGCACGCGCAGCACAGGCGCGGCCGGCAGCTATTCAAATTTTCAGTCCTGACGCTGGAGGTTGCTGAGAACCGTCCGAAGACGTCACCCACTGCGAGCCGTCGCAGATCGCGCCGGAGCGGGCAAGCGATCACGACGGCACAGATCGTGATACCCGAGCCGCCGGAGGGGGTCAATCGAAATCATGGCAGAAGCAATTATCCGGACCTCAATCGCGCGTGATTTGCCGCAACGCGTCGAACAATCCGATTCCTGCCGCCGTCGCCAGGTTCAAGCACCGCTCGCCCTGTGCCTGCGGGATGCGAAGCGCGCGATCCGGGTAGCGCGCGATGATCTCCGGGTCGATCCCGCGCGTCTCGCTGCCGAAGATGAGCCAGTCCCCGTCGGCGAAGTCCGCCTGCCACAATGACCGATCCCCTTTGCTCGTGAACAGCCACACCCGCGCTGCGCCGACGGCGGCGAAGAACGCCGCATTGTCCTCGTGCACAACAAGCCGCAGCCGCGGCCAGTAGTCCATCGCCGATCGCTTCAGCTCCCGATCGCTGAGGACGAAGCCCATCGGCCGCACCAGGTGCAGCGCGGTCCCCGTCGCGACACACAGCCGCGCGATGTTCCCCGTATTCGGCGCGATCTGCGGCTGAAGCACCGCGAGATTCAACTGATGAAACGGAAGCATGCCTGGCATCCCGAGATCTTATTTCCATGGGGTCGGCGCATCCCAGCACCTCATCAGAAGATCGATAGTGCATCGATGCTTGTGAGGGCAACGCCATCTTCCCCAGTGTCGCCGAGACGCGTTTTGCAACGCGGCGTGTGAGCAGCGTCACACTGAGCAACCACGATGGCGATAAAAAAAGCACAATTCTCTGTGGCGGATGGACCGACTTATACTCCGTGCCTGCGACCGAATCCCGTCTGCCGACAGTGGGTGTCGTTTTGACGGTGTGCACGCACATGCCAGCGTGCCGCTGCGAGCCAAAACCGTTGCGGGCTGTGCCTTACGCACGGAAGCGAAGAGCTGTTGGAATCAAAGTTAAGACAACGCCTGCAGAAGCTGCTGGGCGTCGTGGACGACCACGACACGTCGGGCGCCCGCCTGACCGACGACGCCGCGCGCCTGTGGCGGCGCGTCAAGTCGTTCCTCGACCAGGGGCTCATCAACCCCGATGCCGACCTGGAAGCGACCGAGCTGGCGTGTCACGCGCTGCAGTTGCCCATGCGGCAGCGCAAGGCGCTACCCACGGGTAAGCTCGGGCGCACGAGCTTGAAAGAACGCGCCGAACAAGCCGCGGAACTGCTCGTGAGCCAGCTGGGCGACCTTGTGAATGAGTCGCTGCTCGACCGCACCACGCGGCTGCTCCACGAGGTGCCGCAGCGCTCCCCGATGCTGGACGAGGCCAAGCTCCTGGCCGATGCCCTGAACCTCGACGACTTCGGTGTGACCGGGCTGATTCAGCAGACCATTTACCTGTCGCGGCAGGGCGATGGGTTGAAGCAGGTGGCCGAGGGCTGTGAGAAGCGCGAGCAGTACGGCTACTGGGAAGCGCGATTGCGGGATGGATTTCATTTCGAGCCCATCCGTCGGATCGCAAAGCGCCGGCTCGAGCACACGCGGCAGGTCTGCAAGCTCCTGGTCGAAGAGTTGGAAGAGGATCGGCCGTGAAGACCCTCCTGGCTGCCGCCTGGGTTGCGCCGATGGATTCACCCATCATTCGCGACGGCGGCGTCGTTCACGCGGAGGGGAAGATAATCGCGGCGGGACCGGTGAAGGCGCTGAAGCGGTCATATCCCGAAGCAATTGTCGAACATCTGGGCCAGGCCCTCCTCCTCCCCGGCCTCGTCAACCCACACACGCACCTCGAGCTGAGCGACTGCGTGAGCGGAGCGCCGCCGACGGCGGGCTTCGCAGAGTGGCTTGTGAGAATGCTCCAGCGCGGCGCTGCCGCGCCGGAGGAGATAACGGGCACGGTCACGCGCGCCGTCGGACTGGGCGCGGCGCAGTGCATGGGTTTCGGCGTCACCACCGTCGGCGATATCAGCCGCTGGGTGGACGTCACGCGGCCACTGCTCCGCAATGCGCCGCTCCGCGTCGTGAGCTATGGCGAGGTGACGGCGATGGGGCAGCGTCGCGCGCTGCTCGATGAGCGCATTTCCCTCGCGATCGACCAGCGCCACGCAGGCGAGCGGCTGCGGATTGGGCTCACGCCGCACGCGCCGTACTCGGTCGAGGCGCCGGCCTACGAAAGCTGTCTCCGGGTCGCGCGCGAGCGCAATCTGCCGCTGGCGACGCACCTGTCAGAATCGGCGGATGAGCGGGAATTCCTCGCCGAACACGGCGGTCCGCTCCGCGGAATGTGGGACCGGCATTTGCCATGGGATGAGCAGGTGCCCAGGCATCCGGACGGGCCGATCGCGATGGCGGGCGCGATCGGCCTGTTCGATTACCCGACGCTGCTCGCGCACGTGAACTACTGCGATGACAACGAGATGGCGCTGCTCGCACGGGGCCGCGCCAGCGTCGTCTATTGCCCGCGCACCCACCACTACTTCGGGCACCGGCCGCACCGCTGGCGGGAAATGCTCGCGGCGGGAATCAACGTTGCGGTCGGAACCGACAGCTGCGCGAGCTCGCCCGATCTGAACCTCGTGGACGACCTGCGGTTGCTGCACGAGATCGCCCCGGACGTGCCGGCGGAGACGCTATGGGAGACGGCGACCATTCGCGCCGCGCGGGCGGTGCAGATGCACGACGCACTCGGCACGATCGCCCCCGGCAAACACGCCGACTTCGTCGCGTTCACGGCGGCGAGCGACAATGCGCTGACGACCATCTTGGAAGACAAATCGCAACGCCCGACAGCGGCATGGATTGCAAGTACCCGGGTTTTGTAGTTGCGACGCAGGCGCCGCAACTACAGGAGGACAGGCGATGTCAGCCGTCCATCCCGTTGTGCTTCGCCTTGCGGACGGCGCCCTGGACCTGCTCCAGCACCTGGCGCGGGCGCGCAATTGTCTGCCACACGCCCGCGGGGCAGCTTTCGTCCTGCGGGGTGATCTCGATCGAGCCGACGCCGCACAGGCGCTCGCGCAGGTTGGATGCGAGGCGCACCTGCGCGACCTTCCGCAGCGGGCAATCGAAAATGTTTACGCTGAATACCCCGGCGATGCTGAGGACGCGCATGTCCGTCAGCACGTACAGCCGCGCCGTCCACTGCTGAACGGCCCACATCAACCGGGCGGCGAGGAGGAAGATGCCGGTCTCGAGATACACGAACGGATTGTATGGGAGATGCTCCTCGAAGACTTTCGCGGCAATCACAAAGATCAGCACAGCGGCGATGAACTTGATGCTGCTGAGCGGGACGAACCAGATCGATGGCTTGAGGATGAGGATGACGAGCTCCCCATCGCGCAGGATGTGGCGGGTGAGCAGCGCTGCCAGTGATGTTGACGCTGGCGCATCGGTTGCGGCGGCAGCGGCGCCTTCGCTGGCGAATGCGCACGGCTCGGGCGCGATGCGCGCCGTCGTGTCGGTGCGCCGCGGCTTTGGTCGTTGTGGGAGCGTTGCGAGCGTCATGTGCGGGCGCTACGTCCTTCCAATCACATCCTGCTTCAGCACCACGATGTCAGGCAAGTTTCGATAATAGTCATTATAATCCAGTCCGTACCCGACGACGAACTCGTCGGGAATCTCGAACCCGACATAATCAACCGGCGTCTCCCGCGCGGCGGGGCGGTCCTTGCGCAACAGCACGCACGTTTTCACGGTGGCGGCGCCCAGTTCCTTCACGAGCGGGCCAACCAGCTTGATCGTCCCGCCGCTGTCGAGGATGTCATCGATCAGCAGGACATGCCGGCCTTTCACATCGCCAATCTGCTGACCGATCACGCTCGAGCCCTGCGTGCGGATGCTGCGGCCGGGGTAGCTGCTCACCGTCATCAGCCCGATCTTCATCGCGATGGGGACGTGTCGGATCAGGTCGGCCGTGAAGATCATGGCGCCCGTCAGGATCGGCACGATCGAGATCTCGGCCTCGCCCGACATGGCCGGGGGGGTGTGGTCGGCAGTGATTTCGCGGGCGAGTTCGCGCACGCGAGTGGCGATCCTTTCCTGCGGGATCAGGATCCGGTCGATATCCCCGTGCATCCGCCGAGTGTATCCGATGCGCCCGGACCTTCCTATGCGCCCGGCAAACGTCCTATAAACAGGGTGTAACGCTCATTCTTGGCGATCTGATCTTACTCCCTCTCCCCGGTACGCCGGGGAGAGGGTGGGGGAGAGGGGCGAACGGCGCGACAAGTCGAACGCCGTCCGACTCCACAAACAACCGCCCCTCTCCCTACCCTCTCCCCGGAGTACCGGGGAGAGGGAGAACGCTTTCGACCACGTCGCCAAGAACTAGTTAGACCCTATAAACAGGGTACGATTCCATACCCCTACTCCCCGCAACCGCCCCTGCTACAATTCTCCTGCCGGCGCGTGCACAGCCACACGCACCCACGCGCGGTTCATCCAAGAGCAGACGGAGTCCATGCCCCAGTCGCCATCGAAACCCAGGCCAGAGCACACCCCGCGCCACCGGCCGACGTTCGCCGAGCGGATCAAGGAGTTCTTTGCCGGGTACTTCTGGTTCATTCTCAAGAACGTGATCGGCTGGCTGATGATGCTCAGCGCCCTTCCGCTGGGGATCGTCCTGCCCGGGCCGGGCGGGCTGCCCATCTTCATCATCGGTTTTGCGCTGGTGACGTTCCCCGGCAAGCGGAAGCTCACCGCCCGCGTCATGCGCGGACGCCGCATGCAGCTCGAGAGCGCCTTCTTCACCACCATCACCTCCTTCGTCTCGATCCTGCTGACGGGGGGGATCATCTCCTACCTGCTCTGGAAGTGGGGATGGGCGATCGAGTCGTACTCGATCCCCGCCGTCACGATCGTCCTTGCGTGCATCCTGGCGGCGGCGCTCACATGGGTTGTCACTCGGCTGGCGCTGCGCGTGGGAGATTGGATCCTGCGCAACATGCCCCGCGCGCGGCGATTCATCCGCCCGTGGCTTCGGAAGAAGGGGTTTTACCTGCTCCCTCCACGGCGCAAGGCCGGTCTCACGACCAATGACGCGGCGCTGGCCAGCAACGAAGAGATCCTCGAAATCCACCCGCGGCACCAGACGCGGCTCATTGCCACGTGGAACTTCCTCCGTCCCTGGCTCACGCGCGCACTGAGCCTGACGATCACCATTCTGATCCTGCTGTGGATCCTCAAGCCCATTCAGGACCAGTGGCACCAGATTCGCGAGGAGATCCTGCGCACGAGCCCCGGCAGAATCGCGCGCTTCCTGATCGCCTCGGCCATGTTCGCCGCCTTCCTCTTCCTGTGGCGCGCACTGGTGTGGCGGCGGATTCTCATTGGGTTCGGATACCGGCTGCCCGTGCGCGTCGCGACGCGCATCTGGTCGATCTCCGAGCTGGCCCGCTACCTGCCCGGTGCGATCTGGCAGGTCGTCGGCCGCGTCTACATGGTCCGCCCGTATGGTGTCAGCGGCGCCGTCTCTTCGACAAGCCAGATCCTCGAGGTGTTCACGTTCCTCCTCGCCAACGTCCTGATGGCGTCCCTCTGCCTGCTGTATTTCGCCGTCCACCGCGGCGTCGACGGGCAGGCGCGCTTCTGGTTGATCACGGCCATGGCGCTCGTGCCGGCGCTGGCGTTTGTGCTTCACCCGAAGGTGTTTTACCGGCTCGTCAACCGGGTGCTCGTCTCGATCAACAAGCCGCCCATCACGCAGCGGCTTGGGGGCGAGAAGTTGCTCGGGGTGCTCGCGTGGGTGCTGGTGGGACTCGTGTGGCAGGGGCTGGCCGTCTGGCTGATCACGTACGATCTGCCGGTGGGGCTTCCGCTGGCGAAGTGGTGGATCGTCGCCGGCGCGTATTCGCTGGCGTGGGTTGCAGGGTTCCTTGCGATCTGGGCGCCGAGCGGGATCGGCGTGCGCGAGGTGGTGTTCATGGCCGTGATGGCCGTGGTGCTCCCGTCGCCGATCAAACAGGCATACGCCGACTCGCCCGCGGAGCTGACGGCGTTTCTCGCATTCCTCAGCTTGCTCCTGCGCCTCTGGGCGATCGCGGGTGAGCTGATCCTCGCGATCGTCTCGCTGACGCTGGACCTCCCCGGCGCCATGGGCGACGCCGAAGCGGTGGGGCGCATGCCGCAGCGCACGCCCGCACCCCCGCCGACGCAGTTGCAGGAGACGGCGCGGTAGGGCGCCGCGAACGAGAGCCACATCTTAGGTGTAGCCGGCGAGCTTGCTCGCCGCTGGAGACGGCGAGCAAGCTC
>DASYWJ010000100.1:0-35312 GCA_035936155.1 Tepidisphaeraceae bacterium
GGGGCAACAGTGGCTCGACCAATTCCCACAGGTCGTCGGGTACGAGCGGCTTGGCCATGGCGTCCTCCGTGACTGCGGCCAAGCGAGATTGTCGGGCGGCATCGGATCATTCGGAACCGAGGTTTTGTTAGGAGCTCTAAAAATGGTGTCGGACCTTCGCCGTGAAAGCCAAGGCCACCGCGAAGGTCGCCGTTTCCGAGCGTCAGCCGGCGAGCGCACTTTTTCATCCCTCAGCTCCCCCGCGGTTGCGGCGCCTGCGTGGCGGTTGCGGCGCAGCTGCAGGGACGAGTTGAAGCGGCGCGTCGACCGCGACGCAGGCGTCGCATCAAAGGCATCCGTCTGCAGCCTCAGCGCTGGAGCAGGAACGGCTCGGGGCGATTGAGCACGTCGGCTGGGACGGACGGCAATGCGCGATAAGTTCGCGAAAAGCGCCGGAGCTCGGCGGGATCAATCAGGATCACAACCTGGCCGTTGGACGAAACTGCCGGCTCGCCCACCCACGCGGCGAGCCAGTCGTCGTCGGGCGGGACATCGAACACCGTCCGATACCGCAGCCGCGCCATCGGCCGCTGGTAGCAGAACGCTTTGGCGTCGCCCGCCAGTGCGAGCGTCACGTCGGCCCGCACGTCTTTGGCGATGGGTGGGATCATGAACTCCGACAACGCCTCGATTCCCAGCACGCCCGCCACCTGCTTCTCGTGAAGCCACAGCATGGTCCGCGGGTGCATCACGCCGATGCCGATGATCGCCAGCGCGGCGGCGGCGATGCCCGTCACCATCGTCGCGCGGCCGTGAACCTGCCCGATCAGCAGCGCCGCGATCGGAATCGCGAGCACGAAGAACCGGCTTTGCAGGTGCGTGAAGCCGAGCCAGAACACCGCGAGCAGTCCGAACAGCGCCAGCAGCAGCCATGTTTCTGCCCGGCCGTACGCGACCGCCGCGCACGCCAGCGCCAGCGGGAGGAGGAGGAAGCCGTATCGCGCGTCGGCTGCGATCTGACCCCACGCCGCAGACAACCGAGCGCCGACGCCCTGCTGGTCCGTTCGCGGCGCGTGTGCGGCCGTCCATCGCTCGCTCTGCACTTGCGTGAAATGACCACGGCCGAACACGCGCTGCGCTTCGGGAAAGACGGGATTGCCCGTCCACACCAAATTGCGCATGAGCCACGGCGCGAACACCGCCACGCCGACGACGCCAAAAAACATCGGCGCGATCAGCACGCGGCGCAGCGACTCGCGCCGTAGCGTGGTGATCGAGATGAAGAGCAGCGGCAGCGGCAGGAGCAGCATCGGCACGCCGGTGAGCTTCACGCCGCAGGCAAGCCCCGCCATGGCGCCCGCGATCGCCATCGACGCAATCCGGCTCTCGGTGTCGCGCAGCGCATGCAGTGTCCAGCCGATCGCGAGCGTGCCGTACAGCAGCAGCCCGCCCTCGTTGTACGCAACCGGCGCCAGCAGCGTGAGCCACGGCGCCCCCGCCGCACAGACGCCGGCGATCGTCGCGCTCGCTCTGCCGCCGACCGTGGCGCGCGCGGCGGAGTAGACGGCGGCGACACTGAGCGCCACATAGCCGACGTGCATGAGCTGCGCGAGGTACATCCCCGCCCAAGGCCCGCCGCGCAGGTGCATCGCGAGCAGGAATTGCATCTCGACGTTGAACGGAAAATAGGAGAAGACGTTGTGGTGCAGCCCCTGGATGCGTCCCGCCTCGTACCACTCGCGCGGGACCTGGAGGTGGTACTCGACCACGTCGTAGCCGTTTGGCTCATCCCCCCACAGCACACCCGGCGGCACGAACGCCGCGACGAGCGCCATGGCGAGCAGCGGCATCACGATGATCCACAGCCACGCGATTCCCGCGCGCCCGTGCCACCATGCCCGCAGCCTCGTTGACAGGGTGCTGCGCTTCTGCAGCAGTCGCCAGGCCGCGATTGCCACACCCGCGCACAGCAGCGCCATCGCCGCGACGCGGTTCATCCCGCCCGCGAGCCCGAGGCCGAGGATGAGGAGGCTCATCGCGCCCAGACCTGCGGCCACCCGAGTCACAGCGCGCAGCGGCGCGGCTTCAACTGATCGATCGGAAAGTGGAAGGATTGCGCCCAGGCCGTATGCTGCCGTTAGCCACAGCAGGACGATGATTCCGTCAGTCAGCAACCGATAGAGCACTTCCACCCAGCCGGCGCCAGCGTAGGCGAAGATGACGATGACGCAGACGGCGGCGCAGGCGGGGATGGCGAGGGCGCGCTGGTCCCATGGGGGCGCGTTGTACTGCCCCTCCGGTCCGCGGTAGTTCAGAACAGGGCCAGGGCGAGCAGCCATATCGCGAGCACCGTAAAGCCCATGAAGATTGCGAGAAGAGCGCCACCCGTGTAGTCGCGCGGCAGCGCGCCCACGGCGGCGACCACGCCGCTCAGGAGTCCGGCCGCCGCGAGCGAGACCGGCAGCCAAACCCACGTAGATGTCGCGCCGGCACAGATGGGGCCGAACGTCGCCCACGACGCCACACCTAAGACGAGCGACGCCTTTAGCCACTGGACCGGGCCGACCAATGGCTGCCTGCTGGTCCCGCGAGAGCGGTACTCCAGCACGATCGCTTCACGTGGCTCTGGCCTCGTCGTCCGTTCATTCGTCATCGTCGTCGCCGATCTGCTCAAGGGCATCCGGCGTCGCTAAAATGTTGTCCCCAAGCTGAAAGAGCTTCTCCATCGCGTGGAGATACGCTGTCGCCGGCGCGTGCGGGGAATCGCTTTGGCGCAGGGCGGTGATCGGGTCGTGCAGCAGCTTGTTGACGATCCGCCGGGTGAGTTCCTCGAGGTGCGCCTTTTCCGCTTCCGTGACGTCTCCGAGCTTGGCAATCGTGCGCTCCAGTTCCTCGCGGGCAAGCTGGTGGTAGCGCGCAGACAAGCGCTCGATGAACGGCCCCATCTCGCGGGCGCGGTGCCACGCGAGGAAGCCCTCGACGTGCCTGGCGACGATCGCGCGGGCCGCGTTTAGTGATTCTGTCCGCTGCGATTGGGTGGAGCTGACCGCCTGCTGCAGGTCGTCGAGGTTGTAGAGGTAGACGTTCTCCAGCTCGCCCACCCCCGGCTCCACGTCGCGCGGGAGCGCGATGTCGATGAGGAAGACCGGCCGGTAACGCCGCTGCCGCAGCAGGGTCTCGAAGCGCGACCGCGTGATGATCGGCACCGCCGAGCCTGTCGAACTGACGACGATGTCTGCGGCGATCAGGTGCTCGTCGAGCCGCTCGAACACCACAGCTTGCCCGCCAAACGTCGCCGCCAGCTTCTGCGCCTTGACCGGATCGCGATTGCAGCACAGCAGCCGCTTGGGCTTCAGCGCCGCAAAACCGCGGATGACCAGCGACGTCATCTTTCCCGCGCCGATGCACAGCACGGTCTTGTCGTCGAAGTGGTCGAAGATCCGTCCGGCGTGATCGACGGCGACGCTGGCGACGCTCATGCGGCCCTCGCCGAGGCTCGTCTCGGTCATCACCTGTTTTCCGACGGCGCTGGCGCGCTGGAACAACGGGTTGAGCAGCGCCCCGGTCGCCCCCAGCGCGCGGGCGGCATCGTACGCCTCGCGCACCTGACCGAGGATCTGTGTCTCGCCGACGACCATTGAATCGAGTGATGAGGCGACGGTGAACAGATGCTCGACGACCCCCCGCTCGCTCTTTTGGTACAGGTGCTGGCGAAACTCGCCCGCGGGGATCGAGCGGAAGGACGCGAGAAACTCGACCATCTCCTCCGGCCGCGGCTGGCCATGCGCGGCGCGGGCGGCGTACAGCTCGACTCGGTTGCACGTCGAGAGCAGCACCGCCTCGCAGCCCTCGAACTTTGCGCGAAACGCCCCCAGCGCCGCGGCCCGCTGCTCGGCATTGAGCGCCAGCCGCTCGCGCACCGCCAGCGGCGCGGTCGAGTGGTTCAGTCCCAGGAGAAGCAGTCGCTGCATTGTCAATTCAATCCAGAATGAGCCACAGATGGGTCATCGATGAGCACCGATAAAGGCAATTTCTGAATTTGTAATCGGTGTCCATCGGTGCCCCATCGGTGGCTCATTCTCTCTCTTCTGTTCATGTCGACGAATCGGGCAAAAACTGGACGGCGATGATCGCGCCGATCATCAGGACGAAACCGACCATGCTCAGCACCGCCACCTTCCGCCCGCGGAAGCTCGGGTTGATCGGGGCGTGCAGGACGACGGCGTAAACCATCCACACGGCCAGCGCGAGCACAAGCTTGGTTGTCGGCGTGTTCTTGCCGTCGAGCATGCGCACGCCGCCGGTGATCGTGCCCACCGTCAGCAGCGCGAACCCCAGCGTGACGGCGGTCATGGTCAGGTGCTCGAGCCGCTCCAGACTGCCAAGGTTTGGCCCGACGAGCTGCTTGCTGCGCAAGCGCCGGCTGGTGATGACGTACATCGCCCCGGCCGCCGCCGCGATGGCAAACGCGACGGCCCCGCCGTATGCGGTCACGCGGTGCAGCCATGACCAGGTGCTGTTGACGTAATCGTGATACTCCACCTTCCCGAACACCGCCGCCGCCGACAGGAGCAGGATCACGACCGGGAGGACGAACCAGTCCAGCGCCCCCAGCGGCCGCGTCGATTGAATGTATAGCACGAAAATAGCCAGCAGCGTGCCGAGCCAGACGAGGGCGTCAAAGTTGTCACCCAGCGGATACCACTGCCCGCGCGATTGGGCGTGCCAGAGGATCACGCCAATGGAGGCGATGATGCCGGCGATCACTGACCCGGTCGCCAGCGACTTCAGCCCCTTTGACTCTCGTTGTCGCGCGCGCAGCACCGACGCGACGCCCCCCATCGCGAACAGCGCGGTCGCGACCATCAGCAGGGCGAGTTGGCCGGTAGTGGGCATGGGTGTCGTGAGATCGTTCAGACGCTTACAGGCGGTATGTCACCCTGAGGTACTCCGAAGGGTCTTTCGCCTCGGCGTTGAGATCCTTCGGATTATCCCAGGATGACAATGCGATTAACTCCACAAATTCGGATGACGCATTCGAAGCCAATCGCGAACCCCTTCTGCACCACTCCGGTCGACCGCATCGAGCGCCTCGGCGCTCGCGAGATCACGAAAAATCGCCGCCCGCCGCTGCGGATCTGCCTCCGCGATACGCACGGCGGGGCGGAGCGTTTTCATCGCGGCGGCCAATTTCACGTACCTCCGGTCGAGCTTTACGATCAGATCGTCCCGGATCGCCGTCGAAAGCGCGGCACTGCCGGCGGCGACGGTGACGATCACGTCGCCCTCGGCCCATCTCGCGGGGGTGGCAAAATCACCCTGCCCGCCCTCATCGCTCCGATTGATCCAGATCCCGCGATCCCTTGCATCACGGGCGACGCGCTCATTGGTCTCTGGCGAATCCGTCGTCGCGAAGACCAGCTGCGCGGCGTCCAGGTGACTCGATTCATATGCCGCGGCAACGCGTTCGATGCCCGCCGGCATCTCCGCGTGAAACTCCGGCGCGACGACCCGGACGCGCGTCGCGCCCGCATCGAGCAAGCCTCTGATTTTCCGCACCGCCACCGCCCCGCCGCCCACGACGACGACGAGCCGGTCGGTCACGTCCAGCATCAGCGGATAGGCATGCGGCACGAGCGCCTCATCTTATTGGCTTGCCGCGCATCGGTCCATCAGACCCCTTTGGCGACGGCCAGGGCTGGCGGAGCCCGGACGCTTGGGACGTTTCGGTTCGCGCGGCATGCCCTGGTGCGTAAACTGGCACAGATCATGACGAAACACTTCACCGCCGCGTTTGTCCTCACGTGCACGCTCGCCTTTTCAGCGCTGATGCCGCTGGTGCCGATAGCTGCCGCGCCCGCGCCGGCAACGGTGCCGGCAACGGCGCCGGCGACGCAATCGGGCGCGGACGATCGCGACCTCCGGATCGGCCGGGTCAAGACCGGCCGCGCCGCCGGTCAGTTCATGAAGTGGCACGAAGCGTACGTGGCCCGCGCCAAGCAGGGGGACGTCGACATCGTGTTCCTCGGCGACTCGATCACCGCCGGCTGGCGCAAGGCCCCCGAGCTGTGGGCGCAGCGCTACGAGCCGCTGAAGGCCGTCAACTTCGGAATCGGCGGCGATGGGGTGCAGCACGTGCTGTGGCGCGTGGAGAATGGGGAGCTTGACGGAATCTCGCCGCGGCTGGTCGTCCTGATGATCGGGACGAACAACACGGCCGGCCGGGAGGCGGACCGAATCGCCGAGGGCATCGAGCGCCTCGTCGGCGTGATCCGGCAAAAATGCCCGAGGGCGAAGGTCCTACTGCTGGCGATCTTCCCCCGCGAGCGTCCGGACGATAGGCGGCAAATGGGCGTGATCAAGGAAATTAACGAGCGGATCGCGAAGCTGGACGACGGGAAGACCATTCGCTTCCTTGACATCGGCGCAAGGTTTCTCGACGAGAACGGCAAGCTCCGCAAGGACCTGATGCCCGATGGGCTGCACCCGGGCCCGGCGGGGTACGCGGTGTGGGCCGATGCGATGCAGCCGACGCTCGATGAAATGCTGGCGGGCCAGAAATCGCGGCCACACCCCGCGCCCCAGCCGAAATAGGATCCCGCGCCCGCCATGGACGCCGCCCCGCCCGTCATCTTCACCGTCGGTCACTCGACGCGCTCGGCGGAGGACTTTGCCAAGCTGCTCCACGCGCACGGCATTGGGGCGATCGCGGACGTGCGGCTGATACCCAAGTCACGGCGGTATCCGCACTTCGGCGAGGATCAACTCGCGCGATGGCTGCCGGAGGTGGAAATCGCGTACATCCCGTTCAAGCAGCTGGGCGGTCGGCGCCGGCCGGCGAAGGATTCGCTCAACGCGGGCTGGCGCAATGACAGCTTCCGGGGCTATGCCGATTTCATGCAGACCGAAGCGTTTGGCCACGCGGTCGAAGAGCTGATTGCTCTGGCTGCGCAGCGCCCGACCGCGATGATGTGCGCCGAGGCCGTCCCGTGGCGCTGTCACCGGTCGCTGATCTCCGATGCCCTGCTCGTCCGCGGCTGGCGGGTGCTCGATATCATCGGCTCGACGAAGGCAACCGAGCACCGGTTGACGCGCTTCGCGAAGGTGGACGGGCTCCGTGTCACCTACCCACCGGAGCAGCCGCAATTGTTCGCCACTCGGGACGAGTGTGAAAGATGAGGCACAACTTGCCAATGCGATTCGCAGCGGCTATTGTATCTGCGGGTCGCGGGTTCTCCCCGAAGAAGGTTCCCCCCCTCCTTCTTCACCCCGCGACCTTTTTCTTTTTTTCCGCTCCCCCATTTTCGCCCCCGCGATTTCTCCATCGGTCATTTTCGCATTGATTTCCGTTTTGCGTTGCCCCGTCGCGCCCTTTACCTTCATCCCGCATGAGCCAGCTGCGCATCGGATTGATCGGCGGATCGGGGCTGGGCGAAACCCTCGCCGCACAGGGTGA
Organism: Tepidisphaeraceae bacterium; assembly: GCA_035936155.1. Taxonomy (GTDB): domain Bacteria; phylum Planctomycetota; class Phycisphaerae; order Tepidisphaerales; family Tepidisphaeraceae; genus DASYWJ01. The sequence goes on from DASYWJ010000100.1 coordinate 7,436, forward strand.
GATCGCACAGCGGCACGAGCCGCACACCCCCTTCGGCCGGCCCAGCGACGCCATCATCGAGGCGACGTGGCACGGCGTCAGCATCTTGCTGCTCTCCCGCCACGGCCCCGGACACCTCCTCCAGCCCTCGCGCGTGCCTTACCGGGCGAACATCTATGCGCTGAAGCAGCTCGGGTGCACGCACGTGCTCGCCACCGGCGCTGTCGGCAGCCTGCGCGAGGAGTATAAGCCCACCGATTTAGTGATCGCCGACCAGATCATCGACCGCACCCACCGGCGCGACGGCACCTTCTTCGAGAACGCCGCCGTGCACGTGGAGTTCGCGGAACCTTTCGATCCCGTGCTGCGTCGAATCGTGCTGGAAGCAGCGAAGCATGGGGTGGAGGATGACGCAACAGGGAGTGACGGTGTAGAAGCAGGACAGATCGCTTCACCTTCCACTCCATCACCCGCTCACTCCGTCACCCCGTCACCGCATTTCACCGTCCACGACCGCGGCTGCTACGTGGCCATGGAGGGACCGGCGTTTTCGACCCGGGCGGAGAGCCTCATGCACCGGCTGTGGGGCGGCGATCTGATCGGGATGACCGCCATGCCCGAAGCAAAACTAGCCCGGGAGGCGGAAATGGGTTACGCGCTGATCGCTCTCGTGACAGACTATGATTGTTGGCGTCAGAAACCTGTGACCGAGCAGACGGAAGCCAGGGCTGATCCGTTCCTTCTGCTGAAGGAGATCATCGGCAACCTCAAGACGGCCAGCGACAATGCGATGACCCTGGTGCGCCGGACGGTGGCGCTGATGGCCCAGCGCCGCGAGGAGCTGGCGACGAGCCCTGCGCTTCGGGCGCTGGAGCTGGCCATCTGGTCGGACAAGACCCGCATCCCGCCGCAGGAGATCGACCGGCTGCGCGTGCTGTGGGGGAAGTATGTTGAGAAGCCAGCCATCAGAGAAGTCCGACGATCACCGCCTCGCCAGCAGTACTGGCACGGAGACGTCTTATGAATCATCGCCGTAACGACACCATCACCAGCAGCATGGCAACCTGTCATCCTGAGGTATGCCGAAGGATCTCTGGCTTTGGACGTGGAGATCCTTCGGGGTACCTCAGGATGACAGTGTGCGCGCTGTGGGCCGGCGCGTGTGGTTTGTTGCTTTTCGCTGCAACTGCAACCGCGCAGCCTGCCACCCAGCCCGAAGCCGCAGTCCCGGCCGATGGTGCCCTCGCGGGCAAGGAATCCAGCCAGGGCGTCTATGTGCGCGACAGCGCCGTTGCGGTCGAGAAGTTCGCCCTGGCGCAGCGGATGGAGCGGCTGAAGGAGTGGGACAAGGCCGCCGACGCGCTGCAGGAAGTGATCGAAAAACACGCCGACCGCGTCATGCCCTCGCAGGTCGATGCCAACAACGTCATCTACCAGTACACGAGCGTCACCACGGCGGTGCAGGAGCGGCTGGCGAAGTGGCCGGCCGAAGGGTTGGACGTATACCGCGCGCGTTTCGAGCCGCAGGCGGCGGCGCTGCTCGAGCAGGCAGGGCCGGATGACCTGGGCGCGCTGCACCGGGCGGTGGCGCTATATTTCGTCACCGAGACGGGCAAGACGGCCGGGCTGCGGCTAGTCGATCTCTATCTGGAGTCGGGCGAGTTCCCCGCCGCCGCCTGGCTGGTCGAGCGGCTGCTCGCGTGGCACCCGTCGATCGAGGATGAGCGTCCCAAGCTGCTCTACCGCGCGGGCCTCGCTTATCACCTCGCGGGGGATGTGGACAGCGCCACGGCCAAGCTTGATGAGCTGAAGAAGAACTTCCCCGATGCCAAGGGTGCTGTCCGTGGCGAGGAGGTCGTGCTGCTTGAGTCGCTGGCGACGGAGCTTCAGACCGCCCCACCGGTCGCGCGCGGCGCAACGGGCGATTCGTGGCCCATGCTGGGCGGGAGCGCTGATCGCGGCCGGATCCCCGAGGCCGGCGGGCGGCTGGGCGCGCTGATCAACTTCACCGAGTACGTCCGCCCCGCGCGCGGGCCGCGCTCCACCGATCCGCGGCTGGATGCCATGCGCCAGGAGGCCGAGCGCACCGAGCGCCGCGACCGCGGCGAAGGGTTCACCCTGGGTGTGTTCCCCGCCGTCGACCGCGGGGACATGTTTTTCCAGGACAACGCGCGCCTCTACGCCGTCAGCGTCGAGACCGGCGTCGTCCTCCCCGGCTGGCAAGCGACCTACGGCGACCGCGGGGGACGCTATGTCGTCAACGGCGCCGTTCCGCTCCCGCGCAATCAGCACTTCACCGTCACCGTCACGGACAACTCCGTCCTCGCCGTCCTCGGGCAGGTCGACGGCGCGATGATGATGAACATGGGGTTCGGCCGCGTCATGCCCGGAGGCGTCGGCGATCCGGCTCGGCTGGTCTGCCTCGACCGCGCCACCGGCCGCGAGCGCTGGACCGTTTCGCCGCGGCAGCTTCCTCAGCCGCTGGCGCAGCTTCGCTCGCTCTCGCTGGGCGGCTCGCCGCTGGTGGTCGGGGACAACGTCTACATCCTCGGGCGCGGCGGGAAGCCGATGCAGTTCGAGGACACCTACGTCCTGTGCTATTCGCTGAAGGACGGAAGCTTCCGCTGGTCGTGCTACCTCGCCAGCGGCAACGCCGATCCCAACGCCATGCGGGGCGGCATGATGCCGGGTGACGGCGACAATGTCTCGCACCTGGCATACGCGTCCGGGCGGCTCTACGCGCTGACGAACCTGGGCGCGCTCGCGGCGGTCGATGCGTACAGCGGCACGATCGTCTGGCTGAACATCTACCCGCGTCCCAAGCCCGAGTTCGAGATCCGCGCCCGCTGGAACCGCGCCGAAAACACCGCCCCCGCGTCCAAGCCGTGGCACCACAACCCCGTCATTGTCAAAGACGGGAAGGTGTTCATCCTTCCCAACGACGCTCAGCACCTGCTGGTCTATGACGCCGGCAGCGGCGTGGAGCTGAAGCGCATCCGCATGGACCAGTTCGACAACGCCAAGACGCTGCTCGCTGTCGCCGGCGACCGGCTGATTCTCTCCAGCGATGCGTCCGTCTTCGCCGTCAACTGGCAGGCTTACAACCCGGAAAGCCAGCGCGACGCGAACCTGTTCTGGCAGGCGGGGCCGTTTGAGAAGCAGAACTTCAAGCCCAACGACACGATCCGCGGCCGCGGGTTCGTCACCAGCGACTCGGTGTTCGTCTCGACGGGCTGGGCGCTGTTTCGGCTGTCGCTCAAGAGCGGACGCATCGAGCAGAGCTACCCGCGCGACCGCGTGTGGGACGCCGGCGAGGGCCCGGGCAACGTCCTCGTGACGGAGGACCACGTCATCCTCGCCACCGCCGATCGGGTGAACGTCTACACGGATCTGGCGGTCGCGCGGCAGCGGCTGGATGCGAGCGTGGCGGCGGCGCCGAGCGACCCCGAGCCGCGGCTGCGGTACGCCGAGATGATGTTCGTCTCCAACCAGCTCGACGTGGGGTTGGCGAAGCTCGATGAGGCGACGAACCTCCTCGGTCACGACGGGACCAGCGGGGGCGGCGCAAGCGCCATCCGCCCCGGCCCCCAGCGCGACCGGGCGTTCAGCATTGCACTGACGTTCGCCGAAAAACTTGCCGATCCGGAGGCGAACACCCCCGCGGAGCGCGAGCTCTCCCAGCAGCTGTTCGACCGGGCCGCCATCGCGGCGCACTTGCCGGCGCAGCAGGTGAACTACCGCATGACCCGCGCGCGCTTCGCCGAGCCGCCCCAGCGCGTGCGGCTGTACCAGGAAGTCCTCGCGGATGAAGCGCTGCGGACGGTGCCCTACGCCGCCGACGAGAGCGGCTCGACGCAGGCCGCCGTCGTCGCCGAGGCGGGGATCGATCAGATCATCCAGCAGTTCGGCGCGAGCGTGTACGAGCCGTACGAAGCCGAGGCGAAGGAGGCGCTCACCGCCGCCCGGGACTCCAACGACCCCGACGCGCTGCTGGCGGTGGCGCGACGGTTTCCCAATGCCGGCGTCGCGCCCGAAGCGATGATGTCCGCCGCAGAGGCGTACGAGACGGCCGACAATCCGCGCCGCGCGACGCAGGTGCTGAACCTGGCATATCGCCGCTACGGCGACACGGTCGATCCCGCGCAGATCATCGAGGGGCAGGTGCGCAACTATCTGAAGCTCCCGGATGGTCTGGGGATCGCGATCGGCCGGCTGCGCGCCGCGCCGCGGGGCGCGAAGCTGCGCAAGCCGCTGATGCTGCCGGATGGCACGAAGCTCGAGCCGAACGTGACGCTGACGGAGGTCGCTGCAGCGCTGCACCGGGTCAATGCGACGACCGTCGCCGCCGCCCTGCCGGTGTTCGGACTGCCCGAGTCGAACCGCGACGCCAACGGGAAGTTCATCAAGCCGTTCCTGCCCGAGCAGCCCGGGACGGCGATCGGCGACGTGGACATGCTCGTCGTCCCGCGCCGCGACGCCGCCCGTCACGACCGGGTGATCACGTGGACGGCCAATAAAGGTCTGGCGATCTACCCGGTCGGTGAGTCCAACCCGGTCGGCAGCCACGTGCCCTTCACCGACACGCCCAAAGGCGCGGCATGGGTGGGCGACGGCGCCGGCCAGGTGCTCGTGTGGGGGCCAACCACCATGGTGCTGCTGGCCGCTCAAACGGGGGCGCAGCTGTGGGAGGCGACGCTGAAGGAGCTGGGGACGGTCGAAGTGGCCGCCATGGGCGAGGCGGTGATCGATGCGCCGCCCACCCCCGGCGCCGAGGCGGCGGTCATTATTCAGCAGCAGCAGATGATCCAGATGCGGCTGAACGTGCGCCGCGGCGCGATGGGAGGCGCGGCCGTAGTCGACATCGACGGAATCGCGCGCGTGCAGCCCGCGCGCGAGGCAGCGGGCGGACCGATCGAGCACATCGACCAGGTCCGCATCGCCGGCGATCGGGCGGTGTTGTCCACCACCACCGGCCGCGTCGCGGGCATCGAATTGGCCGCCGGCAAGGCCGCTTGGCAGACGCGCCTCGCAGAGGGCCCGATCGTGCAGTTGCTGGCCAACGACGACTTCACCGTTGCGCGCTTCGCCGATGGCGCCGGCGTGCAGATCGCAGCGCTCGATACCTTCACGGGACAGCCGGTCACCCCCCGCCGCGTCTATCCGCTGGAGGGCGGTCGCCAGCCGGTCAACATGGCCCTCTCGCCCGACGGCATGCTCGTCTGGACGCTGCAGGGACAATTATGCGGCAAGAACCTCTACGAGCCGGGTGAGGCGCTGACATTTCAGGTCCCCGAGCAGGCGGACGGCAATCCGCGTTACGCGACGGCCACCCTCCCCGACCAGCTTGTGATCGCCAATGGGCAGATCCTCGTCGTCACCGACAACGGGCAGATGGTGCGCGTGCACTCGCTGGCGGATGGAAAACCGCTGCCGGAGCCCAAGCCGCTGGCCACCGGGGCGCCGCAGAGCCCCGGCGTGACGCTGCGGCCGCTGGGGTCGCGCGTGTACATCGTCAACTCCAAAGGCGTCGCGTCGTACAACCTCGACCGCGCCGGCGACGCCTGGGGCATCCCCCCGATCCCGATCGATCCCCCGCCGGCCGTGCGCGACGTGATGATCGGGCAGGACTACCTCGTGCTGCTCGATCAGCTGTCCGGTCCAGTCAACGCCAATCCCGCCGGCGCCAATGCCGCCGCCGGGGCGCGGCAGGGGTATCGGCTGCTCGCCCACTCCCGCGCGCCGATCAAGCGCAGCGACGGCACGGTCGTCGAGAGCGGGCGCCTCGACTACTACCCCATCATCACCGGCCCCGCCGGCATCTCCTCGGAATGGCAGGGAGTCAACGGCGGGTTCTACTACCGCACGCTGGACCGAACCGTCCGCTTCCTGCGCGGCGCCCGGACGAGCTGATTCGTGTAGCCCCGCCGCTCGCGGCGGGCTTGCACGAGAACCGGGAGATTGTTCACGTGGGCAGATTGGTCTATAATTCCCGGCCACAGCTCGAGGATTTATGGCATCAGCAACACAAACACCGTCCGGCGGCACCGTGCGCGATAAAGTGCAGGGCGTGATCAATTTGATTCGCCCGGCAGTGCAGGCCGACGGGGGCGACATCGAGCTGGTTGATGTGGACGCTGCCGGCGTCGTCCAGATCCGCTTCCACGGTGCCTGCCACGGCTGCCCGAGCAGCACCATGACCCTCCAGCACGGCATCGAACGCAACCTCCGCGAAAAGGTGCCGGAAGTGACGCAGGTGATTCCCGTCCCTTAGAAAGTTGATTCACCTGAAAAGCTGCATCACCGTGGGGGACGCGGAGAGCGCGGCGAAAAAGGCCGATCTTCAGCCTCTTCTCCACGCTCTCCGCGTCTCCGCGGTTACACTTTTCGTTTGATGCCTGAAGCCGAAGACCGGATGCGTGAAGCGATCGCCGAAGCGCAGATTGCCCTCGCCCATGACGAGGTTCCGATCGGCTGCGTGATCGTGCACGAGCCCACGAAGCGGATCGTCGGCCGCGGGCACAATCTCCGGGAGACGAGCCACGACGCGACGGCGCACGCGGAAATGATCGCGATCCGCCAGGCGTGTGGGGAACTGGGCTCGTGGCGGCTAATCGACTGCACGCTCTTCGTCACGCTCGAGCCGTGCCCCATGTGCGCCGGCGCGATCGTCAACGCCCGCATCCCGCGGCTAATCTACGGCTGCGACGATCCCAAGGCCGGCGCGGTGCGGACGCTGTACCAGCTCTGCCAGGACGAGCGGCTGAACCACCGGGTGCGAGTGTCCTCCGGCGTGCGTGCCGAAGAATGCGCCGAGCTGCTGCGCGCGTTCTTCCGGGTGCAGCGGGCGCAGGGGAAGAAATGACGGAGACCTATCGATGCGAATGACAGCCCTCGCCCTGCTGACGCTGATCGTACTCATCCAGTGCCTCCCCATGTCGCGCGCCATCAGTTCGCCGCCCGCAACGCAGCCGGCGACACCGGAGTTCGATGTCATTGCGAAGGAACTCGGCATCGACGGCACGTTGGCCGATGATGTGTACACGGTGACGCTCACGCGCAGCGATCTGGACGTGCTCCACGAGGACGGGCCGGTGCCCGCGGGCGTACTGAGGACGGAATTTCAGTTTTATCGCTGCGACTGCGGAAAAATGAACGTGATCGGACAATTCACCGTCGCCGACTACGAGGCCAATGACGTGATCGACGCGCTGCGGGCGGGGATGATCAAGGTGGCGTCGGTGTCGCCGATGCTGATGAACGAGCACCCGCGGCTGTTGATCGTGCGCTTCCACGGGGGAGGCGGAAGTCAGCACCTGGCGAAAACACTGAGCAGCGCGCTGGAGTGGACCGGAGAAGCGCGGATGGCGCCTGCGACGCGACCTGTTCGATGAAGCACGAGAAAGCTCCAAACGGAATGCATTCCCGTCTGGAGCTCTTCTTTCATTTGAAATTTTATTTCCGTGCTTCGTGCTTAGACTAGGATTTCTTCTCCACCTCCGGCTCGATCTGTTTGCGCAGCGCCGGGTCGAGCTTCTTCGCGCGCGCCGCTTCAATCATCTGCGCTGAGGTGGCGGCGTCGGCGCCCGGCTCCTTCGATACGAGGATCGCCCACGGCAGCGCCTGGTCGTACTTGCCCTGGAGCAGATACAGCTGAGCAAGCCCCGCCCACGACGCCGATGCGTTATTCGCCGCGGCCCGGAGGAAGAACTTCTCGGCCGAGTCGTAGCCGCGGTAGCCATAGTAGATCCACCCGAGTCCGTTGAGCGCTGCGGGGTGATCCGGTTCCAGTGTGACGACTTCCTGAAACGCCTTCTCCGCTTCGTGGCGCTTACCCTGATTGAGACGCGCCCAGCCCAGGCCGTTCCACGCGTTGGCGTGTTTCGGATCGGCCTTGACCGCCTGCTCGAACTTCGCTTCGGCTTCAGGGAGCTTGCGCTGCTGCCACAGCGCCCAGCCTTCGGTTGCCGACTGCTCGGCCGATTCGCCGGTGGACGCCCCCGCCCCCGGAGCGGCGGTGGTTTGTGCGAGCACGGCCAGAATCACACACGCTGCTGTAAACATGATCAGACCTCCGACAATGGTAAAGGTAACCGTTCGACGTCTCCGGGATCGCCTGTGCTCTTCGCTCTTGAGCGACGAGAGCAACAGCTCGTCCGCCTTTCGGATCGCGTCATCAAGCCGCGCGTCTTCGGTGGGCACATCCCCGGCCGGGTGATGCTGCACGATTGCCGCCGATCCGTTGCCGTCGTCTCGCATGACGCTCTCCGCTGTAAAAAGCTGCTGGGGTGAGGGGATGCTGAGATGAGGGGGTGACGCAGTGGCCTTCTTGTCACCCCATCATCCCCTCGTCCCCAGCACCCGGTCATATTCCTTTGATCAACCGCGCCGCGTCCTCCGCGTGGGCTTTGCCGGTGGCGGGTTCGACGGCGTCAAGCACGTTGCCTTTTACCCGCCGCGTCTTGCCGATCTCGCTTCGGAGGGATTCGATCACCTTGTCCAGCCGCGACCGGATCGTCGGATAAGATACGCCCACCTGCTCAGCGATCTCCTTGAGGTTTCCGCCGGAGAGGACGAACATCTCGATGAACCGCTGGTGCTCGACGGGCAGGCTGGCCAGCCGCGACATCGGGAACGCCGCGTCGACGGAGACGGCGCAGTGGGCGCACGTCATCCGCGTGACGGCCATGCCCGCGCCGCAGTACGGGCAGTCTTGTCCCACCGACCGCTGCGCGCTCATGGCTGCTCCCTCACGGCTGTCTCCCGCGTCACGCGCCCGGTCGGCCTAGACGGCACCGGCCAGGTGAAGCGCCAGGAGCACGAACAGGCTCCCCCACGTGAGCGCCGCGACGACCGTCCACGCCCGGACCTCGCCGGGACTCGCTTGCCTGTTCACAAATGCCATGGCTTTCTCCCGCAAGAAGTATTAACCCCTGAAATCAACAAACGCAAACAACTTCTCGTTTTCTTTTCATTTTATTTAAGATGAGGGCGTCGGGGCTTTCACTGTGGTTGGTGGTGCGATGCCGTTCTATACTGCCCGCGTTCGCGTCGCGTCAGCACAGGAGAGCCATGAACGTCCTCGTCGCCGGCGGAGCCGGGTACATCGGGTCGCACACGGTCAAGCGCCTCAAGGAGGCCGGTCACAATCCCGTCATCTACGACAACGTCTCGCGCGGGCACCGCGCGGTCGTCGACATCCTGAAGGTCCCGTTCGTCTTCGCCGACCTGGTCGACGAGCCCGTCCTCGTTGCCGCGCTGCGCGAGCACAAGATCGACACCGTCATGCACTTCGCGGCCTACGCCTACGTCGGCGAGAGCGTCGAGAAGCCGCTGATGTACTACCAGAATAACGTGGCCACGACGGTCAGCGTCCTGCAGGCGATGCAGGAGGCGGGCGTCAGCCGGTTCGTCTTCTCCAGCACGTGCGCCGTTTACGGCGACCCGGACCGGATCCCCATCACGGAGAACGAGAAGAAGGCGCCGGTCAGCCCGTACGGCCGGAGCAAGCTGATGGTCGAGCAGATCCTCTCGGACCTGCCGGGTGGATGGCCGCAGTTCAAGTTCGCCGCCTTGCGCTACTTCAATGCCAGCGGCTGCGCCATGGACGGATCGCTGGGCGAAGATCACGATCCTGAAACGCACCTGATCCCGGTTGTCCTTCAGACCGCGCTGGGACTTCGCCCCGAGTTGACCGTTTTCGGCACCGACTACCCCACAAAGGACGGCACGAATATCCGCGACTACATCCACGTCGACGACCTGGCCGACGCACACATCGCCGCCATGGAGAAGCTGACCGAGGGCGAGCCGATTTTTGCCAACCTGGGCACCGGCGCCGGCTTCAGCGTGAAGGAGATCATCGCGACGGCCGAGCGCGTGACGGGGAAGATAGTCCCTGTGAAATACGGCCCGCGGCGACCGGGTGACGCGATCGCGCTATACGCCGACCCCAGTTACGCCAGGCAGCGGCTGGGGTGGGATGCGAAGATCAAGGACCCCGAAACGATCATCCGCTCGGCGTGGAACTGGCACAGCAAGCATCCGCGGGGGTATCCGAAGGCATGAGCGACGAAAATGCGCGCGTTATCGACGGCCATGGCACGGCCCGTGCTATCGGTATCGCATGGCATTTTCACTTTCCAATCGCAGTTCCGACGCGAACAACCCTGCGTTCAGCATCCCATCGCTGCTGGCCGTCGCCGCCGCCGTTGGCAGCTTTATGACCGGCGCCTTCTGGGGCACGCTGCTGGCGATCGCCGCGATCGTGCTCGGCCTGGTGGGGGCGCTGCTGGCGCTGTCGCCGCGCATCCGCGGGGGCATGATGAGCATCATCGCCATCGGCGCAGGCCTCCTCGGCATTGTGGCGGCGGTGTTCAAGCTGGTGTTCTGAGCGCCCTGTAGTTGCGACGCCTGCGTCGCGGTGCGGCGCAGCCGCAGGTTTCACTCGACGCGGCGCGTCGAACAAGACGCGCAGCGTCACACCCCGCGTCACACGCCCGTCGGGCCACGGACGAACGGCTCGATCCGGCGCAGCTCTGCGCGGGCCATTTCGACTTCACGATCACCGTGCAATCGCGCTGCGGCGCGGATCAGGAGCTCTTTGGCGCGGTCGTATTTCCGCAGGTAACGCGCATAGATCAGCCCGAGCATCAACTCCACCTGTTCGATCTGCTCGAAGTTCCCGTAGTGCGTCATGAATTGCTCGTACGCGTCGGCGGCCTCGATGTAGAGTTGCTGACTGGCGAGCTGGTTGGCCACTTCGAGCTGCGCCTGGCGGGAGAGCACCTGCTGGGGGTCCAGCCGCTTCAGCTCGAGGAACAGCAGCGCCGCGTGCGGGTGATTGTGGTGGGCAAGGGTCTCGCTGATCTCCGCGCGCAGGTCCTGCATTCGCTGGAGCGAGGGATCCACCGGCTCGCCGATCGGCTCGGGCCGGACCTTCGGCAGGTAGCCGAACGGGTCATAGCCCTTGCTGACGAGGTCGCGGTACTGCCGGCGCTTATTCCAGCGCTGCATGAGGGCCAGCACGTCGAACTGGTCGCGCGGCAAAAGCTGCAGGGCCAGCATCCCCAGGCATACCCCCGCACCAAAAAGTGCGCCACTGATGTGCGCGAAGTGCGCCACGTCGCCTGCGCCGGGGTCGGCAGTGAACGGCAGCAGCAGCTCCTTGATGAAGAACAGCGCCACGAACCACATCCCCGGCACCTCGAATGTTCCGACAAAGAAGAGCAGGTAGATGATCGTGACATTCGAGCGCGGGAAGAGCACCAGGTATGCCCCCGTCACCGCCGCAACCGCGCCGCTCGCGCCGTAGAGGATCGTCGATTGCGTCAGCACGTGCCCGATTCCCGCAAACACCCCGCCGGCAAGGTAAAAACCCAGGTACCCAACGTGCCCGAGCTTATCGTTGACGTTGTTGCCGAAGATGTAGAGGAACAGCATGTTGCCAAGCAGATGCCAGATCCCCCCGTGAAGGACCGAGTAAGTGAAGTAGTCCCACAGCGCCGGGTCGCGCGCCGAGAGCAGGTAAGGATCGATTGCCTGCGGATCGCGCCGCGCAAGGAGGAAGATGATGATGTTGATAAGAATGATCCCCCAGTTCATCCACGGCGTCGATCGCAACGGGCTGTCGGTGCGGATGGGGAGGAGCATGTCGGGGAGGATGAGGGGGTGCAGGGAGTGCAGGGTGAGGGGATGATGAGGGACCACCGGGGTTGCTCTTTTGCCGCCCCATCATCGTGTCATCCCATCACCCCCTTCATGGGGATAGCACATCGGCTTCATTCTTCTTCACCATGCGCACCCGTCGCCCGCCGCGCGACCACTCGACGCGGTTCATGTAGGCTTCCATCAGTAGGATGCCGCGCCCGGAGCACTTGTCGAGGTTTTCTTCCAGCGTGGGGTCGGGGACGCCGGATCGGTCGAAGCCCGGGCCCTCGTCTTCGATGGTGATTTCAGTGACCGTTGGGGTGACGCTGGCCTCGATGTGCACGTTCTTCTTCAGGTCCAGCTTGTTGCCATGCTTGATCGCGTTGATCAGCGCTTCTTCCAGGGCGAGCTTGATGGCGAAGGTGCTTTGGCTGTTGAAGCCGGCCTTCTCGACGGCGTCGAGGATGCGCTTTTGCACATCGTGGCCGGCGGAGAAGTCGGAGCGGATGGTGAACGTCATCGGTGCATGGTTCGCGGCAGCGCCGCCGTTTCGGGACGGCGCCCGCTTGTTCGTGGCGGCGCCGTTGCGCTTGCCCTTCCCGCTTCCGCTGTTGCTGTTCGATCCGGCGTTGGCCATTCCTCGATCCCGCGAGACAACAGGGCAGCAACCAGCGGGCGGTAGTCGGAAAAAGGCGGCTCGCCATGTCTCTTTTCCGCCCACTGCCTGGCTGTCTACTTCCAAATCACGTAAAGCTCGCCAGTGCGTCGTCGCGCGTCGGGTGAATCTTGAACAGCTTGTTCAGCTTGGTAATAACGAAAACCTCGAAGATCTGCGGCTTGATATTCGTCAGCCGCAGCTGTCCGTTGCGCTGCTTGACCCGGTTGTTGGCATTGATGAGCATGCCCAGCGCGGCGGAGCTGAGGTGGTCGACGTTGGCGAAATCGAGCAGCAGCTTTGGGCTGTCGCTCTCGTCAATCAAGCCGTTGAGGCTGGCGCCGATCTCGGCGATGTTGGCCTCGTCCAGGATTTTGTTGTTGGTGAACTCGACGACGCGAGCGTTCTTTTCGTTCACCACCGAGATCGGGGGGATGGGGTCGGACATGCCAGTTTTTTCCCTGCGTGAGCGCGCTCCCGGGGAACGACGGATTCGGTCGCGGGTGCGACGCGAAGGTCGAACAGGGGCGGAATTCCTCGTTCAAAACCCGGCTCTGACAGTACGACCGGGCGAAAAACCTGTCAAGCTTGGGCGGCCCGACGCGCGGGCCAGCACAACGCCGCGCCCAGCGCGCAAGCGAGTGCAGCGAGCAGGAGATACGGCGACAGCGTCCGCCCGCCCGTGCCCGACCGCACCAGCCGCGCGAGCTCCGGCCGCCAGTCGGATTCGATCGGCGGGACAGCCGGCGGGGCGTGAGCCCCCGCATTAACCGCCCGCAGCGTGCCATCGCCACGCTCGTAAATCCCGGGCCACAACCCCGGCTCTGTGCCTGCCGGGCCATCAGTCACCCGCCGCCAGCCATCCCCGAGCAGTCCAATGGGGTGCGCCGCGAATTCAGCCTCGCCCTGGCCCAGCCAGTCGAAGACGTTCGCCCAGAAGATGACGTAATCTGCTCGTCGTGCGAAGGCCGGCGACTCCAGAGCGACCCAGACCTGCCTGGGATTCTCCCGCGTCGCAACGGCGATGCCCTTGCCGGCCGAGACGACCGGCTCGAATCCTTCCGGCGCCGCTTGCCCCAGACGCGCCTCGGAGAGCACTTGTGCCCAGGCGACATCGGTTGTGACAGGATGATCCACCACGTCGAGCGATCCCATTGCCGGGCCCGTCGGGGGCGCGAGGATCACCGCCTCTCCCGCCGCCTCTCCCGCCGGGTCGTCCGGGGCATCGACAATCGCCACCACCCGGCCATCGTCGGTGGGCGAGCGGACCTTGCGGTAGGCCTCGATCATGCGCGCCAGCTCCGCCGGCAGGCTTGCGATCGGCTCGATGCGGGGCCAACCGCGCTCCCGGACCAGCCAGGCGCGATCGTCTGCCTCCAGCTCGTCGCCCTGCGCGAGCGCCACCTCCACGGTCTTCCCGAGCCGCGGCACGTCAATGAATGCAGTGCCGGGCGCTTCCATCTTGTGCTGCACGCGCTGATCGTAGCTGGCGACCACAATCGCAATCGTCGAGGGGTTGTCGGCGTGGATGCGCACCATCACCTGCGCCGATGGCCTTTCTCTTGCAGCGACGTAGGTGATGCCGACGTTCGCGTCCGCCGCCGGGGGTGCGATCGCGATGAGCCGCGGATCGGCAACGGTGATCGCGCGATCAGTCAAAACCAGGACCGAATTGTCCGAAGTCGCCAGCAGCCGAATCGCCGCCTGCGCCACGTCCGCCGAGGTGTCCACGGCCGTCGGCGGCAGCGAACGGACGGCGTCGAGCAAGCCCGCGGCGTCCGTGGCCTGCACCGGGCGCGGTGGAACTGCGATCACCCGCACCGCCCCGCGCACGTGCGGCGCAACCCGCTCGGCGGCGCGGACATAGCGATACGCGTCGCCGTCTCGCGCCGACATGGTGATGCCGCGATCGACGAGGACGATCAGCGATCGGCCCGATCCTGCTGGTAGGAGCACGGGCGATGAACCGGCCAGAATGGCAAGCAGTATGGTGAGCAGCAGCAGGATGATGGGAACCGGCGGCGCCTGAATGGCGCGGCTGGCGCTCGGCCGGAGCTCGGAATCGCGCCACAAGGCAAGGAACGGCACCCCCACGCGCTCACGCCGCCCCCACAGCATCCAGACCGCCAGCGCCGCCCATGGGATCAGCGCCAACAGCCAGATGGGAGTCGCGAAAACCATGGTCTGGTAGTGGCGATGCCTGCGTCGCCACTACACTACATCATCAGAACTGCTTCACCGCGTCGGACACCACGCTGGCCTTGCGGAGCAGGATGTAGTTGCGGCCGCGGTACTCGGTGACCTCGCCGGTGATGCGGAAGCGCAGGTCGCGGCTGGAGCCGGTGACGTTTGATTCCATGAGCATGAGCGTGAGGTTGGGCAGGACGATGACGGGCGGGTCAAGCAAGGTGCGGCCGTCGGATTCGAAAGTGAACTCCCACTGCTCGCCGTCGGCGCTGCGCGTGAGTCGGCCGACCCGGTTGACGATGTCCGTGCCCTCGCGCATGACGTTGACGACCGGCGCCCCGGGCGCGACGGCGGCGGCGCCGCTGGTGGCGTCGGCGCCGCCGCTTTGGACGGCGCTGGTTGGCTGGAGAGGCCGGGCGTCACTGGTCGGCTTGAGGAGCTGGTTGAGCATTTCCTCGGCCGATTTGCCTGTAGGCCGGGTGGTCGCCCCGGCGCCGGCGGGGATGGCCTCGGCACGGTCGGGCGCCGCCGCGGGCCGCGTCGTCTGGCCCCCGGCACGCGAGATCCACGTGCAGCAGGCGAACAGTGCGACGGCGGCAATGGCGAGGGATGTGATTCGCATGACAAGCTCCGGGCAACAACGACGACCAGCCCTCAAGCAATGCCGCGCGGCGCACCGGATTGGCGCGCCGCGCGCAGGGCTCTGGCTCATCTTATCGGCCGGGAATGCCGGAACAATCCTTACCGGCTGGCGACGATCGGCTTATCGGACTTCTCCGCCGGAGCGGGCTTGGGAATGATCAGAATTTTGCTCGTGGTGGCGGGCCGGGTCGTGGCGGGCCGGGTGGCCCCGTCGTCCTGGTCGTCCGCGCTGCGGTCAATCACAATGATCGCCTGCGGGTGCGAGGGCACGAGCACCGAGCCGTCCGGCTGCGGGATCGCACTGCGGAGCAAGTCGCGCTTGCGGAAGTACAGCGGCGCGCTGCGGACGGCCTCGTTGCGGGCGTCGGCCGGTGTCACACCGTATCGACGCGCGCCGGCAGTGAGCAGCTGCCCCGGCCAGAATTTGGCATAGGGGAGCAGATCAGTGTAGACCGGTGATTGCAGATTCCAGATCGAACCGAGAATCAGATCGTTCCCGGAGAAACGCCCCGAGCGGTAGCGATTCCAACCCCGCTCATGCAGCGCGCTTTGCCGCTCCGCCCAATAGTGCACGCGCGGGTCATTGCCGCCGTAGTAGTACGTCATGCCGGCGTCGGTGACGTATTGGTAGCGGACATTCTCGTAGATGATCTGCCCGAACGCAGCGGGCGACAGGGCACAAACCAACACGAACGCGGCGACAAAACGCAGCATATTTGCATCTCCCTTTCACGCACTGCAACCACGCACGCGAAGCAGTGGGCCTGCAAAGGAGTCTACCACGTCCCATAAGGGGGGCTATTTCAAAACCAAGGAAGCAAGCGAGCCGACGCAGATTGCAGCTGGCGGGGGCATAAGCTGCAACGGGTGTGCAGGTTGTAGCGATTATCTCGCCCCCTCTTTTTCGAAGAACCAAGAGTGCAGCTTGCAGGACTCGAACCTGCAACCTTCGGTTCCGTAGACCGACGCTCTATCCAATTGAGCTAAAGCTGCTTCGCGCTTCTTGAGTCGGGTATGGTCACGAGCCCGCCCGGCGCTGTCAAGCCAATGGTACGCCGGGAGTTGGAGGGGGTTCAAATGGGGTTCATCGCGGTGTTCCTTCGAGCCCGTCGAACAAGGTTGGCTCGGACAGCGGCTCGGGTTCGAGCGCTCGCTTGCCGAAGTTGTGGGTGCTCTCGTAGATCTCGATTACGCGCGACAGCCGGTCGGCGTCCTCGGGGCGCTTGTCCCAGCGGATGCGCTTGATGCGCGGGAAGCGGAGGGCGTAGCCGCTGGCGTGGCGCTGGCTGCGCTGGATCTGATCGAAGGCGATCTCCAGCACGACGCGCGGCGGGACGGGGTGGACATGCCCGCGCTGGCCCAGCGAGATCGAGTGGAACAGTTCGGTGAGCTGCGCGATCTGCGCATCCGTGACGCCGCTGTAGGCCTTGCCGACATTCACCAAGGTCGCACCCGCTTCGCCGGGGTCGCGGTCCCAGACGGCGAAGGTGTAGTCGCTCAGAAGATTGCGGCGCTTGCCGTGCCCGTACTCGGCGGCGGTGACAACGCCGTCGAGCGTGGGGAGATGCGTCTTGATCTTGAGCCACATCTGACCGCGCCGGCCGGGCGAGTACGGCGAGTCGGGGTCCTTGAGGATGAGCCCCTCGTTGCCGCAGTCGCGGGCGAGGCAGAAGGAGTTTTCGATCTGCTCGGCGGTTGCGACGGACTTGATCGCGGTGACATGGAGTTGCGACGCCTGCGTCGGCTGTATCGTCCCTGATGCCGCCGAAGGCGACGCAGGCGTCGCAACTACCGAACCCGGCGCCAGCGACTCCAGCGCCGCCCGGCGCTCGCGCAGCGGGTTGTCCATCAGCAGTTCGCCGTCGCGGTAGAGGATATCGAACGCGATGAAAACCGCCGGGTTCTCTTTCAGGATCTTCGCGCTCAGCACCTTCCGCCCGAGGCGCTTCTGGATGTGAGCGAACGGCAGCACCCTTCCATCGCGGTAAGGGACGATCTCGCCATCGAGCAGGAACTGGCCGGGCAGCTTTTGAATCGCCTCGACAATGTCCGGGAAGCTTTCGTCGGCGCGGTCCATGGTACGCGTGAAAATCGTGACGCGCTGGCCGGACTTGTGCACCTGCGCGCGGATGCCGTCGAGCTTGTCCTCGGCGTAGAACGCTCTGCCGCCCATCGTCTCCACCGCGTCGCTCGCGGTCTCCTGCGGGGTGGCGAGCATGAACTGGATGGGGTGAAAGAGCTTGAACTGGGCATCGGCGAGCTGCTCATGCCGCGCGAGGACCGCCACCTCGCCCAAGTCGCCGACAAGGAGCTGCCCGCGCTGCACGAGCTTGCCGTCGCGGGCAAAGGCCTCGGCGATCGCGTAGTGCAGCAACCCTTCCTGCACGCCCGTGCGCATGTCGCCGAAAATGATCTTCGCCAGGTACGCTGCCTCACGCGGATCTGCGCAGCGGGAGAACAGCTCGAAAAGGACCTGCCGCTTGCGCTCGAGGTTGCCGGTGGAGGCCAATCCCTCGAATCCGTCAGACAGTTCGCGAAGGGTCAGCGGCTGGCGGGTGGCACGGACAGCTTGCCGCTGTGAATGACATTGCACATTGGAAGCATCCGACCCGCGCGGTTCGCCCGTGCCACAGGTGAGATCCCACAGCTTCGACAACGCTTCCCCGATTTCGCCGCTCTTGACGACGGTGTCCCAGAACATGTTCGGATCGAGCTTCAGCACCGCGAGAACCACGTCGCTGACGATCGCGCCGCCCACGCTCGTCACCCGCTCATCGGTTGCGGCGAAGCTGCGCCCAGCGGAGAAGCGCACGGCCCGGCGCAGATCATCATCATTCAGCGTGCGGAAGTACTCGGCAAGAATCGCCTGCTTCTGGAG
Source organism: Tepidisphaeraceae bacterium (assembly GCA_035936155.1). Taxonomy (GTDB): domain Bacteria; phylum Planctomycetota; class Phycisphaerae; order Tepidisphaerales; family Tepidisphaeraceae; genus DASYWJ01. The sequence continues at coordinate 25,423 of DASYWJ010000100.1, forward strand.
CTTGCTGGTCGTCGCGGCGGCGGCGTCGTTGACGCGGGCGAACTCCAGGAGCGTCGCGGACATGGCAAAAGATGATAGGAGCGGGTCGACGGCGGAGAGTGAGAAGGTGGATAGCCCTGCGGAAATCGCGTCTTCCTCTGTTCTCCAGCTCTCCACCTTCGAGCCTCTGGCTGTTACCTTGCCGGCTGATGGCCCGCTCCTGGCAGTATCCCCGCTGGCGCCGCTGCGCGATGCAGGGCACACTCTGGCTCCTGCTCGGCGCGACCGTTGCGCTTGCGGCGCTTGTGAATCACGAGCGGCGGCGATCGATGCGCGTCGAGCTGGGGCCGCCGACGTCGCACGGGTGGCTGACCGTGCGGCTCCCCAGCACGTGGCAGCAGTCAGCCGCACCGGACGTGGGCGATCGCGTCATCGCCCGCGCCGTCGAGCCAGACCCGCAGGGGCTGGGACGCACGGTGACCGTCACGCGCGACCGGGTGGCCCGGCCGATCTCGCCGCTGGAATTCCTGCTCACGAGCAACAGCCAGATCCTCGGGTTGGACCTGCTCCATGCGCAGCACGCCCGCGGGGCGGAAGACCTCGTCGAGCCGATCACCGTCGGCGGCCACCCAGGGGTGCTGATGCGGGGCGTGCGCGGGAGTGGCCGCGGGCCGGGGGGCCTCCCGCACAAGGAAATCTATGGCGCAACCATCACGCCATCCGGCCATGCGATTGTCGTGAAGCTCGAGGGCGATCGTCCGGCCGAGTTGTCGGACATCGAGATCGTGAAGCAGCTTGCCGATGCCATCGAGATCGGCGCGCAGCCGTCGATCGGGCGATCCGGGGAGACCGTCGCGCTGGAGGGCGGCATCCGCTTCGCCGCACCGGAGGGGTTTCGCCCGTTGTACGAAAACGATCCGAACCTCCTGCGCCGCCGGCTCTGGCCGGACGGCGACGCAACGCGCTGGGCGGCGGCGGAGCTGATCCCTTGCGTGCTGGCGCCCACGGAAAACAACGACGAGACGATGGCGATCCGCGCGCTGGCGGCCGTGCATGATCCCGCGCTGCGCGATGCGGTGGTCGCGCCCGACGGCCCCCGCCGCTGGCGGATCACGCGCAGCGGCGCGGCGGGACCTTTCGCGGCACGCGGGTATCTTGTCGCCGATGAATTGGGCGACTCCGGGGCCATCACCGGCACGAGCCCGCGTCGCGCGATGATGGCGTTCTTTCATGGCGCCGCCAGCGCCAGCTCCGACGACGTTGCCGCCATCGATCGCGCGTGGGATGCGCTGGCCCGGTCTGTCAGCTTCGTCGGCAAAACGAACTTTGGCGCGCTGCTCGACGCCGGCAATGGCGAGGTCGAGCGTCTCCGAAAGCTGGGCTTGCTGAACCTGCTCGGGGACGAAGGGGAGCAATGGTGGCTGTGGACCGACCAGCACGAGCGCCGCCCGCTTGGCTGGTCGCACGTGCAATGGAAGGTTGGGAAGAAGGGGGAACCGCCGGAAAAAACCTTCGGCAGGGATGAGACGGTCTTCCAGCAGCCCGGGGGCCCGGGCCGCAAGAGCAGTGCACTGACGAAGTGGACCGGCGAGTGGCGCACTTACGACGCGTATACCACGATCACCCCCGCCGACCCTGGCGCCGAGCCGGTCATGAGCCGCGCCCAGCTGTCGGGGGACAAGCTGTCGATGCAGCTGGCGCCGCGCGGCCGTCCCGTCGCCGAGGGCACGGGCGCCGCGCCGCCGCAGTACATCCCCGGCGCGTGGGTCCCGCTGCTGATCGGGCGGCTGTCGCCGATCCCGATGATCCTCAAGACTGACGCCCTGCTCGCCGGCGAGCCGGTTGGCGCGCCGTTACCGATGCTGCTGATGGTCGAGCCGGTCACGGAGCAGCCGATGCCCGTGGATGCCGACGGCGACCCGCTGCGCACCGTCTGCGTCCGTGTGAACGGGAGCAGCGAATCCTCCCGTTGGTACGTCCGCGCCAACGGCGAGCTCCAGCGCGTCACCTTCGCCCGTGGTCTGGTACGCACCCCCACCGATCGAAAAACCAAATGGTTCATCTTCGGTGATCCGCCGCCGGGGCAGTGATCGCTGCAGCCAACCTTTGCGGAACCGCAACGGACCTGGCGAAATTCTGGATTGTTCGCTGCCACTTTTGGGCAATGAGGTGCGGTCGTGCCCGATCATCGGCGTCGGTTCGCATCGCGCCGGAAAGGCGAAGGTTCATGAACTGCAAATCGACTGCCGTGCTCGCGTGTCGGGACGTGCGCGAGGCGGTCGAGTTTTATATCAAGGTGCTGGGGTTTAAGCAGCAATGGCTGTGGGAAGAACCGCCGACGTTCGCGTGCGTCGGCATGGGCCAGGCAGAAATCTTCCTGTGCCTTCAGCCGGAGCTGGCCGCAAAGATCGAGGGACACATGCACTGCTTCGATGTGCAGGACGACCTGGAATTGCTTCATGCGGAGCATCGACGCGCCGGCGCCGCGATCGTCTCGCCGCTGGAGAACAAGCCCTGGGGCATCCGCGAGTACACGGTGCGCGACTGCAACGGCTACCACCTCCGGTTCATGGGCCCGCAGACGTACGAGCGCCCCGCCAGCGCAACCGATTCGCTGCCGGGCCACATCCGGCTCGAGGTGCGCGTGGCGACGATCGAGGAGTACGTGGACCTGTGCGCGTCCGTCGGCTGGGCGCGTCATCGGCCGTCGATGGAGCAGGCGCTGCGAAACACGCTGGTGGGCGTGGTCGCGGTCGACACGCGCGATGGCGGGGACACGCCTGTGGGGATGGTCCGATGCACAGGCGACGGCAAGTTCTACATGATCTGGGACGTCGTCGTGCGCCCGTCGCACCAGGGGCAGAAGATCGGCGCCGCCATGGTCGAGGCGGCGCTGACGGAGCTACGACGTATCGGCGCACCCGACGGCGCGTTTGTGGGACTGTTCACGGCAAAGCCGGGCTTCTACGAGAGGCTCGGTTTCCGCAAAGACTTTGCCATGCACCGTTCGCTTTAGAACCGCCAGCGGCGCCGCGAAATCGCGTACGGGGATTATCGCGTGTCCGCTACCGGCTGCATCGACGCATGCAGCCGGGCTCGCGCCAGATGCAGCTGCGCCAGCGCATCCTCCACCCGATCCAGCGCCGCCAGCACATCCGAACGCTGCGCATGAACCTGCTCGGTCGGCTGCGTGGTGGGCGCCTCAGCGGGCACTGCCCCGCCGGGCGCGCTCGGCTGCGTCGTCGGCTCGGCCGTGTCCGGCACGCGCACCCCGTTGATCACCGTGCCCACCGCGTGGAAGTCCGGGCGCGGAGTCTCGAATGGGCGCAGGCCCGGCGGACCAATGAGCTCGCAATGAACAAGCCGACCGCTGGGGATCTTCCGCCACGGCTCGTATTCATCGCGGTTCAGGCGCAGCGCCGATTGCTTGTTCGTCTTGATCGAGCAGGCCTCAAGTACGAGATTCTCCGTGCCCATCTCGACGTTGATCCCGTTCGTGTTGATCGTGCAGTTCTCCAGTGTGACGTCGCGGAGATTCCGGCGGAGCATTGCTTCGCGCTGTGCGCGCTGCTGCGGGGTGTCGGTGGGAAGGTTGATGCCGCCGTCGCCATCAGCGACCGGACCGATGGCGACCGGGCCGTTGATCGTGCAGTTCTCGACGCGCACATCCGCGCCGTCGCGAATCGTCAGTGCCGATTTCTTCCCCCCCACATCGAACGTCGAATCCCGCAGCAGCGCGCCTTGGATTTTGTGCAGCCGGATGGTGTGCTCCTTCACACTGCCGCCGAACGTGCAGCGCTCGAGGATCAGATTCCGGCTGATCCCACCGAAGGAGCAGACGGTGTAATCAGGCAGGACCGGCGCGGTGCAGTTGCGGACCACCGTTTGTTGCGCGCCATCGATGTGCACGAACCGCCACACCGACGCCGACGGACTGACGTTGTCAACCGTGAGCCGCGCGCCCTTGCCGCGAATGGCGGTGATGTTCACGCCCTCGGCGCCGGCCATGATCAGGTCCTTGAGGATCAGTCCTTCGGCGCGGTGTTCGATGGTGACCGGCCACTTGCCGGTGGAGATGTTGCGGATTGTCGCCGGCTCACCGGGGCCGTCGGCGGAGCGAATCTCAACGGCATCGACGCTGACAACGACGCCGCTCGTGAGGTGCTCAATCGCGCGGTCCAGGACGATCTCGTCCCCGACCTTGGCGCGGGCGATGGCGGCCTCCAGCGTCCTGGCTTCGCGATCCGGGCCTACCCCGATCACACGGGCAGCGGCGGGGGCGCAGAGGGTGAGGATCAAGAGCGCAATGACGCGGGCGGGTGGCAAGTGCATGGGGAACTCCATGTCGAATCGCCGCCCGCCGCGCAGGCGGAGCGATTCCATCATCATCGTACGCATGACCAGGGCCGCGCGACGACCCGGCGCCAAGCCGTCACCGCCCTTACCCACGCGCGTGCGCATTCATGCTCACGATTGCGCACGCCGCAGAACCCGGCGTGTCGAAAGACCGTAAAAATCGCGCAAAAATTCTTTCCGAATTGGTGCGATTTTGCTAACTCCCTTTGCGCAATCATGTGCAAGAACGCGCAAAGGGAGCTATGTCATCTCGCGGGAGGGGTGTTCCTCGCTAGCGCGGTGATCTTTTCGTGTAGCCGGCGAGCTTGCTCGCCGTCTGGGAGCGCGAGCAAGCTCGCGGGCTACACGAATGAGCGCGTTGCTCTGAGGAACAGATGGGCCGTATCCGGCTCGAACGGATGACCTCCTCCTTGTAAGGGAGGCGCTCTAGCCAACTGAGCTAACGGCCCAAGGAGGGGCATCATACCCGCCCCCGCGGATCGAGGCCAACGCCGCCGGACGGGATGTGAGCGAAGCCAGCTCGCGTGGCCGCATTCAGCCTCATTTATGGCTGTAGAGAAACGCCCCCATGTCGCGTGCCACCGGCTCGGTGATCGGCAGCTTGGGCATGGCGGTGCCGGGGGCGTAGCGCTGCGGGTCCTGAAGCCAGGCGATCAGGTTCTCGGGGGTGTTGGGGAGTTGCCCGCCGATGTACATCCGCTCGGCGAAGCCGTCGAGGCCAGGCCCGACGCGGCCGGTCGCGTCCCGGATGCCGGGGATGACATGGCACCCGCCACAGCCGTGAGCCACCAGTGCGGCGCGCCCGCGCTCGACATCGCCGCCGTGCACGTACCAGGTTGCCTCCGGGGGGTAGCGGCGAATCCCGCGCATCATCAGCCCCCCGATCATCATCGCGAGCAGCACCACCAGCATGCTCATATGGGAGAGCGTGAACCAGGTCGGCGAGAGCAGCGGCGGCTGGTCCGCATCGTCGGGGTCGAGGCGTGCGGGTCCGGGTTGGGGGGCATCGGTGCGCTGGCGCGCGACGACGGGCCGGCGCCGGCTGCGGCGGCGCTCCAGCATCCACGCGCCACCGGTGAGAGCGCCAAGCGCGACGGCCACGAGCGTGCGCGGGAACCAGCGCATCTCAACGCGCTCCTTCGACGACGACCGCGCCGGCGTCACGATCGCCCTGGTGCACCCACAGCGCGAACATCACCGCCGCCACCAGTGCGTACACCATGCAGGCAGGCATCCACATGATCAGGCCCGCCAGTTGCTGGTCCTCCAGCGGCGTCAGGTTCCACACCGCCGTCCGCGGCAGGTAATCCGGGTACCACACGCGCGGCGAGAGCGCCATGAACACCCCAAGGAATGTCGCATGCAGCGACGTCAGGAACAGGTAGAGCACGCCGGCGCCGACGTTCATCCGCAACCGGCTGAGCGGATCAACCAGCACCCGCCAGAAGAGGCACGAGACGACGAAGAAGCTGATGTGCTGGAGTTCGTGCACCGGCCGGCTGCGCAGAGCCGCTTCGTAAAGCACGGGCAGGTGCCAGACCCAAAGCGCCAGCGCGAACAGCACGCACATCAGGAGCGGTTGCCAGAGCAGATACCACGGCGGTCGCCACGCCCCCAGTCGGCCCAGCCAGCGCCCGACCTCCCGCCGCCAGTCTCGGGGCAGTGCCCAAAGCATCACCAGCGCCGGCGCCCCCAGGATGAACAATGGCGCCGCCACCATCATGATCAGCATGTGCTGAACCATGTGCGCCGACTGCAACTCGTCGCTAGCCGGGTCCAGCGGCGAGATCAGCGCGATCACCAAGGCGAGGATGGCGGCGGCAAAGAGCATCGGCTGTCTGCGCGAGACGCCACGGGCCGCACCCGCGCTGCGCCACAGCCGCGCCAGACCGATGCCGTAAAGGATCGACAGAACCGCCAGGCTGCCGATCGTCAGCCCGTCAAGGTTCCACCGGCTCCAGAGCTGGTGCGATTCGCCCCCATGCGCCAGCACGAACCACCACATCAGCAGCGCCCCCAGTAGAAGAACACCGGCACGCTCTGCGCCAGCACGACAAACAGGAACAAGGCGTTGACGATCAGGCCGAAGCGTGCAACGAACTCGCGGGTCGAGCGGTCATCCGGATCAGGCGCGCCGACCGAGGATTTTTCCCGGATGCCGTAGGAGACAAGCAGCGCCGCCGCCGCCATGGCCGTGAACAGCGCGCTTACCACGAGCAGCATCCAGGAGATGACCGTAACGCCGAGCACGTGGCGATGCCCCAATCCGGCGACGCAGCCGAACTCCGCCATCGCGTAGGCCAGCAACAGGTGCCCCGCCCACGCGATCGCCCCGCCGAGCAGCGCAAACCACAGCTTCCAATGCCTCACGCCACTGGACTGCGCTGGTCGAAGTTCGGCTGTTGTCGCTGGGGCGTCCATGAGGAACCGTCTCCACGCGCGAATCTAGATTACGTACGGCGAGACGTACAACGTCGCAAAAATGATCACGGCCATGACGGCAACAAAGTACGAGATCATGCCGACGACCTGGAGGTGCAGCGTGCGCGCTTCGGGAGGATCGTCTGATGCGCGCAGGTCATGCACGAGGACCGTCACGTTGCACGCCGCAGCCGTCAGCGCGTAGAGCAGCATCATGCCGGTATTGAGGTAGAACGCCGAGGCGTAGGCGTTTGCCTGCGGCGGAAAACCTAGCCGGAGCAGGTGGACGATCTGCATGACGACAAATGCCATGGCCAATCCCGCCGCGAGACCGAGCGCGATGCGCATCGGCCGGTGCCGCTGGCCGTGGCGCCAGGTGCGCGACGCCCAGAACTGGGGCGCGGCCGCGAGCGCCAACAAGCCGTACGCGATCGCCGACCACATCAGCCGCGGCTTGGCGATCCCGCCCTGCGGCCACTGCTCCGAATACAGCCGGATGTAGAAGTAGGCGTAGAGGAACGTCGCCGCCGTCGTCGCCAGCACCGTAACCAGCCCCACCGTCGCCCACCAGGTGATCGATTTCGTGCCCGTCGTGAAAACCGGCAATCCGGTCTTTTCCGTGATGTCGGTCTCGCGCAGCAGCTTGATGACTTTGGCGTCGGGGCGCAGCCAGATGTAGAGGGAAATGACGATCGGGATCATGCAGAACAGGCTCACGAGGTGCGTCTTCATCAGTGCGGCAATCGAGCCGATCGTGAGCGCGCCGGAGATGATGATGGGGTGCCAACTCGAAGCCGGGAGCCAGCAGACCCCCTGCGGCCGGCCCGTTAGCGCTTCGGTGATGAAAACGCCGCGCCACGTCACCGGCTGGCCGCGCATCCCCTCGACAGCCCGGAGGATGGCGGGATCAACGGGCGCATCGGATTTTGCCGTCCACGCCGGATGTCGGCTGCGAACGATCGGAAGGGTATAGAACCCGTAGGTGGGCAGCGGCGAGGGGAGCGTCCATTCGAGCGAGTCGGCCCCCCACGGGTCCTTGCCCGCGCGGGGGCCGCGGAAGAAGCTGACGCAGAAATCCACCACGAACACCAGGAAGCCTGCCGCGAGCACGAACGCGCCGATCGTCGAAAGCATGTTCATCCACCCGATGCCCAGCACCTCCGGATATGTGTACACGCGCCGCGGCATGCCCATGAATCCCATGATGTGCATCGGGAAGAACGTGGCGTTGAAGCCGACGAAGCTCAGCCAGAAGCTCCACTTGCCCCAGCGTTCGTTCAGCATCCGACCCGTGAACTTTGGCAGCCAGAAATACATCCCGCCGAGGATCGGGAACACCGCCCCACCGATCAGCACATAGTGGAAGTGGGCAACGAGGAAATAGGTGTCGTGCACCTGCCAGTCGAAGGGGACGATGGCGACCATGACGCCTGTCATCCCGCCGATCACAAAGATGAACACGAACCCCAGCACGTACAGCAGCGGCGTCGTAAGCGGCGCGCGGCTGCCCCAGAGGCTGGCGATCCACGCGAAGATCTGCACCCCGCTGGCAATTGCGATCATCAGGCTCGCGGCGGCGAAGAAGTGCATCGACAGCTCCGGGAGCCCCGTGGTGTACATGTGGTGGACCCACAGCCCGAAGCTGATGAACCCCGTAATGACCACCGCCGTCGCGATGAGGGAGTAGCCGGCAATGCGCTTGGCGAAGCCGCTGACGATCATTGAGACGATTCCCGTGGCAGGCAGGAAGATGATGTAGACCTCGGGGTGCCCGAAGAACCAGAACAGGTGCTGCCACAGCAGCGGGTCGCCGCCGTTGGCCGCGTCGTAGAAGTGCGTCCCGAAGTGGCGGTCGGTCAGCAGCAGGGTCACGCCGCCCGCGATGACCGGCAGCGCGAGGATCAGCAGGACCGCGTAGATCAGGATCGTCCAGCCGAACAGCGGCAGGCGCCCCCACCCCATGCCGGGAGCCCGCATGTTCGCGATGGTCGCGTAGAAGTTGACCGCGCCGACCAGCGAGCTGATGCCGGTGAGGTGGATGAGGAAGATCCACGCGTCGACGCCGCCGCTCTCGGAGTAGGCCCGCGACGACAGCGGCGTGTACATGGTCCAGCCCGCCTCGGCCGGCGTCCAGAAGAGCGAGGCGTAGAAGACGATGCCGCCCGCGAGCAGCAGCCAGTACGACAGGGCGTTCAGCTTCGGGAACGACATGTCCCGCGCGCCGATCATGAGCGGGATGAAGTAGTTGCCGAAGCCGGCCATGATCGGCACGACGAAGAGGAACACCATCGTCGTGCCGTGCAGCGTGAACAGCTGGTTGTAGGTCTCCGGCGACAGGAGGGTGTTCTCCGCGGTCCCCAGCTGCGCGCGGATGAGGAGGGCCTCGACGCCGCCGAGGATGAAGAACACGAACGTCGTGACCAGGTACATGATGCCGATCCGCTTGTGATCGGTGGTCGTGACCCACGAGCGCCAGCCGCGCGGCTCGGGGTCGACGCGGTGGGCGGTGATCTGCGGCACCGGCTGGTCGAGCAGGCGCGTCGTGGTGGGGGCGGCGGTGGTGGCCATCGGGTCTCTCGGGTTCCTATTCAGCCGCGCCGGGCTGGATCGCTTCCTCGTTGTCCTGCTTCTCGGCCGACTGCTCCTGCTGCTGGCGCTGCCGCGCGGCCTCGCGGTTGGCCACGGCGATCTCTCGCTTGCGGCGCGCGATGAACTCGGCGTACTGCTCGGGCGTCACCGCTCGCACGTGGGCGACCATGTTCGCGTGGTTGCGCCCGCACAGCTCGGCGCACTGGCCGCGGAACGTCTTTCCGTCCTCGAACGTCCGGCCGGCCCACTTGCGCGGGATCTTGACCCAGGTGTAGTTCGTGTGGCCGGGGACGGCGTCCCACTTGCCGCCGAGCTCGGGGATCCACCACGAGTGGACCACGTCCTGGGCGCGGATCGCGAGCGTGACGGTCGTCTCGACCGGCAGGACGAGCTCCTCGTAGGAGAAGGCGTTGTTGAGCAGGTTGTCGTCGTCGTCCGGGTACGTGTAGCGCCAGACGTACTGCTGGCCGTTGACCAGCACCTTGAGCGCCTTGCCGCTCTCCGGCACGGCGTTGTCGATCGCGGTGTCGGGGTCGTCGAGGCGG
>DASYWJ010000101.1:0-23151 GCA_035936155.1 Tepidisphaeraceae bacterium
GCCGCGACGGCCAGCCGCGACTGCCCCTCGTCCACCGCGCGAACGATCCGCTCCCTCAGATCCAATGAACAGGCCTCCATGCCTGACCTCCTGATTAAAACCAGTTGAGAATGCTACACGGAACGACGAAATGCTCTAAGGCACGACACGAGGCCGGAGAACCACTTCTCCCGGAGAAATACGTCACGGCAGTATCGATCATTAAGAAGCTCTATCGCCGGAATTTCTGGGGCGGGACTCGGAATAAGAATTTCATGTGGCTTGACCTCCTCGCTCGAGGGGGCGTTCATCCGACTCTCGTCGGGCTGGTGCCTCAGGTGGCTAACGATCTAACCCTCCACGGCCTCCTACGCCCAAAGTACGGCGGAGGCCAGAAGAAGGCAAAGAACCAAAAGTACGCTCTAAACGGGGATCGACTCGCAGAAATTGAGGAAATTGTGAATGGAGGTGTCTTCAGTGATCAGGCTGTGCGCCGACTGCTCATGCGCGACAAGCGCCTGGTACCGCGCAGCTTTCTGACGTGGACATCTGAAGACGTCCCGTCCCAACCGCCGGAGCAACGCGCGGACGAAGAATAAGAGCTTATGCCGTCGCCGCCAAGGCCCGCTTCGGCTTCGCCGCGGGCGTTGCGGGCAGGAGCTTCGGCCGGAGGTATTCCGCGGTGTGGCTGCCATGCATTTTCGACACGTGCTCCGGCGTGCCTTCGGCGATGACCCTCCCGCCGCCGTCGCCGCCTTCGGGGCCCATGTCGATCAGCCAGTCAGCGCATTTGATGACGTCCAGGTTGTGCTCGATCACCAGCACTGTGTTGCCCAGATCCGCGAGCCGATTGAGCACGCCCAGGAGGTTGTGGATGTCCGCGAAGTGCAGACCGGTCGTCGGCTCATCCAGCACGTAGAGCGTGTGGCCCGTGGGGGTCTTGCCGAGTTCCGTGGCGAGCTTCACGCGTTGCGCTTCACCGCCGGAGAGTTGCGTGCTCGGCTGGCCGATCTTGACGTAGCTCAACCCGACGTCATTAAGGGCCTTGAGCATCTGATGGATGCGGGGCATGTTTTCGAAGAACGCCAAGGCTTCCTCGACCGTCATGTTCAGCACGTCGCTGATGTTCTTCCCCCGGTAGTGGATCTCCAGCGTCTCGGCGTTGTAGCGGGCGCCGTGGCAGACTTCGCAACTGACGTACACATCTGGGAGGAAGTGCATCTCGATGCACTTGGTGCCCTGTCCCGTGCAGGCCTCGCAGCGGCCGCCCTTGACGTTGAAGCTGAAGCGGCCGGCTTCGTAGCCGCGGATTTTTGCTTCGCGGGTCCTGGTGAAGACCTTGCGGATCTCGTCGAACACGCCGGTGTACGTCGCGGGGTTGCTGCGCGGGGTTCGGCCGATGGGGGACTGGTCGATCTCGATCACCTTGTCGATGTTCTTCGTGCCGTTGAGCGACTTGTGCTCGCCGGGCTTGACCTTCGAGCCGTAGAGCTTGCGCTTGAGGGCGGGGAGCAGGGTCTGGTTGATCAGCGTGGATTTGCCCGAGCCGGAGACGCCGGTGACGACGACGAAGCCGCCCAGCGGGATGCGGACGTCGACATTTTTTAGGTTGTTTTCCCGGCAGCCCTTCAGTTCCAGGCAGGTCCTGTCCACATCCACCGGGCGGCGGGTCGTGGGCAGTGAAATCTGGAGCTGGTGCCGTAAGTACTGCAGCGTCAACGAGCTGGAAAAACCGTCCCCGTCCCGGTTTTCGCCCAGGAGGTCGTGGACGGGGCCGGCGAGGACGACGTTCCCGCCGTGCGCGCCGGCGCCGGGGCCGATGTCGATCAGATAATCGGCGGCGCGGATGCAGTCCTCGTCGTGCTCGACCATCAGTACGGTGTTGCCGATGTCGCGCAAGCGCTGGAGCGTGCGGATGAGCCGCGCGTTGTCGCGCTGGTGCAATCCGATCGTGGGCTCATCGAGGACATAGCACACGCCGACGAGGCCCGAGCCGACCTGCGTCGCCAGACGAATGCGTTGCGCTTCGCCACCCGACAAGGTCGCGGTCTGACGATCGAGCGTGAGATAGCCGAGGCCGACATCGACCATAAACCCCAGCCGCGCCGAAATCTCGCGCACGATCGGCTCGGCGACCTTCGTCCCTTCCTGCCCGAGACGGAGGGACTCGAAGAACGCCTTGGCGCGCAGAACCGTCATGGTGGTGACGTCGTGGATGCTGTGGCCGGGCAGGCTAACGGTCGCGGCGTGGCCATTCCCGTTGCTGTTCTTCGCGGCTTTCTTCGCGCCCTTTGTGGCCTTCGCGGTCGCGTTTTTCGGAATGTCTTCGCGCGTGTCGATTTCCGGCGGCGTGGGGTCGGAGTCGATGCCGTGGTTCATCACGACGTCGGAAGAAGCGGATGACCCGCCCGCTGAAGCGGGCTCGCCGAGCCCGACGCGCATCGTGTGCAGCTCGTGCGGGGGTTCCACGCCGATGCTGGAGACGGTGTGCAACCGCACCGCCAGCGCTTCGGGCTTCAACCGCGTGCCGTTGCACGTGGCGCAGGGCTGTTCGCTCATGTACTGATACAGCTTCTGCTGGACCCAGTCGCTTTCGGTGTTCTCGAAGCGGCGCTGGAGGTTGGGGATGACCCCTTCGAAGTACGTGCCCGTGCCGTTGTCGCCCTTTTTGTCGGTGCCGTACATCAGGATGTCGCGGAGCTTTTTCGGAATGTCCTTGTATGGGCCCGTGTAGCTGATGCTGAAGTCGCGGGCGAACGTGCGGAGGATGCGGCTGTAGTAGATGTTCATCCGCTTGCCGTTCTTCCGCCAGGCCTCGATGGCGCCGTTCTCCAGCGAGACGCTCTCGTCGGCGACGATCATCTCTGGATCGAATTCGCTCGTGGTGCCCAACCCGTGGCAGTCGGGGCAGGCGCCGTGCGGGCTGTTGAACGAAAAGACGCGCGGCTCCAGCTCCGGCAGGTTCACCTCCGGGTGGATGGGGCAGGCGAATTTTTCGCTGAAAATCTGGTCGACCCACGATCCGTCCGGCTGGCCAACCGTCACGATCACCAGCCCCTGCGAGAGCTTCAGCGCCGTCTCGACCGAATCGGCCAGTCGCGAGCGGATCTCCGGCTTCAGCACGATGCGGTCAACGATCGCCTCGATGTTGTGCGCGAATGTTTTGGCCAGCTGCGGGGGCTTGGCCGGGTCGAGCTCCGTCAGCACTCCGTCGACGCGCGCGCGGACGAACCCCTGCTTGTGGATCGCCTGGAAGATGTCCTTGTGCTCGCCCTTGCCCGTGCGCACGAGCGGGGAGAGGACCATCAGCTTCGTCCCACTCGGTAGCTTCATGACGTTGTCGACGATCTGCGACGACGTCTGCCCCGCGATCACCCGCCCGCACTTCCAGCAGTGCGGCGTCCCGGCGCGGGCGAAGAGCACGCGGAGGTAGTCGTAAATCTCGGTGGTCGTCGCCACCGTCGAGCGCGGGTTGCTCGAGGCGCTGCGCTGCTCGATCGCGATCGTCGGCGGCAGGCCTTCGATCTCTTCGATGTCCGGCTTCTGGAGCTGATCCAGGAATTGCCGCGCATAGGCGGACAGCGACTCCATGTACTTCCGCTGCCCCTCCGCGTAGACGGTGTCGAAGGCCAGCGTGCTCTTGCCCGATCCCGACAGCCCGGTGATGACCACGAGCTGGTCGCGCGGGATATCCAGGTCGATCCGCTTGAGGTTGTGCTCATTGGCCCCGCGGATTCGAATCGCTTTGGACGACGTCATGGAGTCCCTACGTTACGTGCTCTGCCCTGCAAAGTTCAAACGGGGCATTGTACGGATGATGTACGGGAGATGAAAGACGCAGTGGCCCGGCACCGGCCCGCCGCGATGGATCGACCTCAGCGGGCGACGCAACACACTTTGTCCCGTGAAGCGCCGCCGAACACGACGGCGGCACCCCGCTTGCAACGTCAACACCGCCGCGGAAGCCCCAAGGAGACTGCCATGCCCGATCAGACCGGCCATTACCTCAGCGAAGACATGCTCCGTTGCATCGAGGTCTGTTCCGACTGCCACAAAGCGTGTCTGCAGACGATCCCCTACTGCCTGCAAATGGGCGGGCACCATGCGGAGCCGAATCACATCCGGCTGATGATGGACTGCGCAGAGATCTGCCAGACCAGCGCCAACTTCATGCTCCGCGGGTCGGATTTACACACGCAAATATGCGGTGCGTGCGCAGAAGTGTGCCAGCGCTGCGCCCGCGACTGCGAAGCGATGGCCGACGGCGACACGCGCATGGCCGCCTGCGCCGAAATGTGCCGGCGCTGCGCCGAGTCCTGCCGCAAGATGGCGGCACATGCAGTCCACAGAGCAACCCCCACCAGGAGCCCCTGACGATGAGTTGCCTCGACACCCTGTTCATCAACAGCATTTGGCAGCGCATCCGCGACTATCTGTTCGGTCGCGCGGTGCCGGTCCCTGTTCGCTCCCCCGCCCGGCCCGCGATGAAAGCAATTCACCCGCCGGCTTAGATCCTGCAGACAGTTCGTAGCCCGCGCTGCTACACTGGCTGTGCTGTACATGAACGCTGCGCCCCTGCCCATCTCGAACGGCCCGATGGCCTCATCGTCACTCCGGGAAGAGCACGGGGGAGAGGGGCGACACACGGGACACATCCCAGGGCGTCCAAATCGCGCCTCCGGTTTCACCCTGGTCGAGCTTCTCGTGGTCATCGGCGTTGTTGCGATCCTGATTGCGCTGCTGCTGCCCGCGCTGACCAAGGCCCAGGAAGCGGCCCGGCGGGCGTCGTGCCTGAGCAACCTGCGGCAGGTCCACCAGGCGTTCGCAATTTATGCTTTGGAAAACAAAGACCAGGTCCCGCTGGGGCATCGGTCGGTGTCAAAACAGTTTAACAGCATGGTTTACAGCGCTACGACGCCCGGCGGGCGATGGGTGCTCTTCGGGCTGCTTTGCGAGCCAAAGTATCTCCGCAACCCCGCCGTTCTGTACTGCCCGTCCGAGAACAACCCGAAGTTCATGTACCAGACCGAAGCCAACCCCTGGCCGCCCGCGGGCGTGAAGCCGGTGGCGAACATCCAGACGGGGTATGCGGCGCGCCCGGAGCAAAGAATAGAAGACGATCCCCCACCCGATTTCATCTTTCCCCGGCTGACACGGTTCAGGAACAAAGCGATCGTGGCCGATCTGACCGCCGCGCGGGTGCGCGTCATCACCCGCCACCGCACGGGCGCCAACGTCCTGTTCGGCAACGGCGGGGCGCGCTGGGTGCACTTGTCGATATTCGACCAGCCCGCGGGATTGTGGCCCGAGCCCGTCGGGGCGCCCTCGGCGCTGTTTAATGACACGCAGGACGCAATCTGGAGCGCTTTTGACAGGCAGTGACCTTCGCGGGGGCGGCGAGATAGTTGGAGTGATTGGGACCTTGCCGACGATGTTGGACGATGAAGGATCCGGTGGGTGCTTACGTCACGCTTTTCCTCGTCGTCGTTGTCGGCCTGATCCCCTTGGGGTGCAGCTCGCCCGGCCCCGATAAAGACGTGCGCAACCCCGACCCGCTGGGCAAGATCCCGGCGTACAAGCACGCCGTGCGGTTGAGAGACCGCAGCGCCGTGCGGCAGATGGTCAAAGACCTCGACAGCAATGACCCGGCGGTGCGTCTATTCGCCATCGTTGGGCTTCGGCGGCTGACCGGGCAGACGTTCGGCTACGAATATTTTGAAGAGGAGCGCCAGCGTCGCCCCGCGATCGCGCGGTGGGAGGCCTGGCTGGAAGGAGACGAGGTTGGCGCGCCGCAGGATGCGGCAGCGGGCGGAAGCGATGGCGCAGCGGAGGCGCCTAACCCAGCGAGCGGACCGTGAACACGGCCGGCGGAAAACGCGAGCGGGCGTTCGAGTTGCGGATCAGTTCCGATCCGGCCAATCTCGCCGCCGCCCGAAAGGCCGTGGAATCCTTCGCCCTCGACTGCGCGTTGGGGCAGCGGGCGTCCCACGACCTGGGCTTGTGCCTCAACGAAGTGCTGGCGAATATCATGCGTCACGCATACGGCGGGCGAACGGATCGCCCGATCGTGATCACTGCCGAGCCGGGTGAACGGGAACTGACCGTGCGCGTGCGCGACTGGGGCAATGGGATTGATCCGACCACCATTCGCCACGAGCCCTACAATCCGCTGACGCCTGGCGGCGTGGGGCTCATCTGTCTGACCGAGCTGCTCGACCGCATCATTTATACGCCGCAGCCCGACGGTATGCTGGCGACGATGGTGAAGAAGAGGAAGGGATGAACCATTGAGGGCTGAGGGGATGAAGTGTCGGGACGCAGATGGTGCTTCATCCCGCATCGCTCTGAGCTCATCCCTCTGCCGAGGTTGTTGATGGCCGAACCGACAGACAACACCGAGCTGGTTCACGGCATGCGCCGGCAGGGCGACGCCGTGGTTGCCTCCCTCGTGGGCGAGATCGACCTGCACAACAGCCCGAAGGTCCGCGCCGCTCTGCTCGACGCGCTTCAGCGCGAGAAGCCGCAGCGGCTGATCCTCAACCTCCAGGGCGTCCCGTACATGGATTCCAGCGCCATCGCCGTCCTCGTGGAATCTCTGCAGAAGATCCGCAGGACCGGCGGAAAGATCTACCTCACGAACCTCCAGCCCCGCGTAAAGGGGCTGCTCGAGATCGCCCGCCTCGACGCCATTTTCGTGCTGGCCGATAGCGAGGAAGAGGCGTTGAGCAAGCAAGGTGAGGGGTGGGAGTGAAGGGGTGACGGAGGAAAAAGATGTGACGGAGTGAAGAAGTGACTGGAGTGACGGAGTAGAAAAAGCACCGCGCGCGGCGATCGTCTGACTCCTTCACCCCCCCCACCCGTGGCCTCACTTGTCTTTGCTCCGTCACCCCGTCACTCCCACCCCGTCACGCTGAACATGCATTTCTTCACCCGCCCCATCACCGCCCTGGGCAGCCGTGCCATCGAGATCCTCGAGTTCCTCGGGGGACTGGGCTACCTGCTGCGCGACGCGGCGGTGGCGTCGCGCGCGGCCCTGTTCGGCAAGCGCGGCCGGCGACTGGGGTGGGCGAACCTGTGGGCGCAGATGGACCGCGTCGGCGTGCGCTCCATCCCGATCGTCTCTCTCGTCCTGTTCTGCATCGGCGCGATCCTCGCGCTGCAGATGGCGCCGATCCTGCGCGATTATGGGGTCGTGGAGCAGGTCGCAGACATCATCTCGATCGCCATCTTCCGGGAGCTCGGCCCGCTGGTCAGCGCGATTGTCCTGACCGGCTTCGCCGGCGCGTCGATCGCCGCCGAGCTGGGGTCGATGGTCGTGTCTGAAGAGATCGAAGCGCTGGAGGCGCAGGCGATCTCGCCCATCCGCTTCCTCGTCTTCCCGCGCGTGGCGGCGACGACCGTCATGATGGTCTGCGTCGCGGTCGTCGGCGACATCATGGGCAACCTCGGCGGCCTGCTCGTTTCGCGCATGTTCCTCGGCATCGGCTTCTCTCAGTACCTTCAGCACACCTTCGACGCGGTCGAGCTGAAGGACTTCCTCACCGGCCTGGTCAAGGCCGGCGTGTTCGGCACACTGATCAGCGGCATCGCCTGCTATCTCGGCCTGAGTGTCACCGGCGGCGCCCAGGGCGTCGGCGTGGCCACCACGCGCACGGTCGTGCTCACGATCGTCGCCCTGATCTTCGTCGATTTACTCTTCACCTCGGTCTTCTACTTCCTGGGGTGGTGACGATGGGGCACGAAGGCACGGAGGCACGAAATGGGGACGAGGCAAAGAGGGAGCAGTGGTTCACCGTTCCCCGGTGGCCTTACCACCCCTTCGTGCCTTCGTGCCTTCGTGCCTCCGTGCCTCTTTTCTTGAGCAACCACCATGCACGACGTCGCCACCAGCACCAACACTGAAATCGCCATTCACGTCGCCGACGTGACCAAGCGATTTGACGGCAAGGCCGTGCTCGACCGGATCAACCTGGACGTGCGCCAGGGCGAGACGCTGGTGATCCTCGGCGGGTCGGGGTCGGGCAAGTCAACGCTGCTGCGGCTGATGATCGGCAACATCAAGCCCGACAGCGGAGAGATCATCGGCCTGGGCAAGTGCATCTCCAGCATGAGCGACCAGGAGCTGGCGGAATACCGCAAGTCGATCGGCGTGCTGTTTCAGAGCGGGGCGCTGTTCAACTCGATGACCGTGGCCGACAACGTTGCCCTGCCGCTGCGCGAGCACACGGATCTGCCGGAAGAGACGATCGCCATCATGGTGAAGATCAAGCTCGAGCTCGTCGGACTGCGCGAGCATGCCGACAAGATGCCCGCCGAGCTGTCCGGGGGCATGAAAAAGCGCGCCGGTCTGGCGCGCGCGATCTCGCTGGACCCGAAGATCCTGTTCTATGATGAGCCGTCGGCGGGGCTCGATCCGGTCACCAGCGCGGAGATCGATCAGCTGATCATCGATTTGAACCAGAAGCTGCACGTGACGAGCGTGGTCGTCACGCACGAGATGGATTCCGCGTTCCGCATAGCACACCGGATGGTGCTGCTCGACCGCGGGAAGTTCATCATCTCAGGCACGCCAGACGAGATGCGGGGATCGGATGACCCGCTGGTGAAGCAGTTCGTGCACGGCCTGACCGAAGGCCCCCTCACCGACCGCCGCCGCGCGGGTGGATACGAAGGTGACCTGCTCGGTGACGCCGATGATGCGCAGGGAGCGGATTAATGAATCGCAGATGAACGAGATGAACGAGATGAACGCGGATAAAGGAACAAGTGAAGGGGCAGTCGGCTTTGCTCCATCTGCGTTTATCTGTTGTTCATCTGCGGCTGTACTCACTTGAGATGTTGCTATGCCCAAAGAACGAAACGCCTTTCGTGCCGGACTGTTCATCGTGATCAGCCTCGTGCTGATCATCGCCATCATCGTGTCGATCCAGGGGCTGGGGCGGATGATCGAGCCGCGTCAGACTCGGCTGGCGATCTTCGAGCTAACCGACGACCTCGGCGGCCTGCGCGTTGGCGACGACGTGCGGGCGGGCGGATACAAGGTGGGCGCGGTCCGCGACATCGAGCTGATTGATCCCGGCGAAGACGCCGAGCCGCACCTGCGCGTGACCTTCACGCTTCCCCAGCGGCTGGCGGTGCGCGAGGACGCGATCGTCGCTATCCAGGGCACGATCACCGGCACGGCGTGGCTGAATTTCGAGACCTTCGGCAAAGGGGCGCCGCTGCCCCAGGGCATGGCGCTGGCCGGGCATCCGGGCGCGATGGCGGACCTGCTCAACGCCGCCCGCGGAATCGCGCCGGAGGTGAAGGGCGCGCTGGTCGACGTCCGCACCGTCACGCTCCCGAAGGTCAACAACGCCGTCGACCGCACCGCCGAAACCGTGGTCACGTTCAAGACCACCGGCGAACGCGCCACCGCCCTGGCGGACCACCTCCGCAGCAAGATCGATCCGGTGGTCGAGCGGATCTACGGCGTGACAGAACCGGCGAAGGACATGATGGTCCACCTGCGCGACATGTTCGGCGACACCAAAGGCGACTACCGCACATCGATGGCGAATGTCGCGTCGGCAACCGGCACGCTCAAAGAGAAGCTCCCGCCGCTGCTCGACAAGGCCGACGCCGTCATGGCGCAGCTCAGCACCGCCGTCGAGGGCGCCAACGGCGCGTTGATCGACGTGAAGACGACGATGGCCAACGCCAAAGACATCAGCGAATCGGTGCAAGGGCTGCTGGTGGGCAATCGCGGGAAGCTGGACGGGATGATCGCATCGATGAAGGCGACGGGCGACAACCTCGAAGCCGCCAGCGTCGAGATCCGCCACAGCCCCTGGCGGCTGCTGTACAAGCCGAAGAAAGGCGAGGTCGAGAACCTGAACCTCTACGACTCCGCTCGTCAGTTCGCCGCCGGCGCCAACGATCTGAACGACGCCGCCGCCTCGCTGCGCGATGCGCTGAAAGACCCCACGCTGAAGGAGTCAGAGGTCCGCAAGCTCATCGAGCGGCTCGACCAGACGTTCCTGGGCTTCAAGGAAGTCGAGGAGCAGCTGTGGAAGAAAGTGCGCGACTAATGGCCTCGGCGATTCTCCCTTGCAGCGTGTTTGTGGCGCGTGCTATATACAAACCGAATCAATTGGAGGCTTTTCATGCGACTCTATGCGCGGCTGGCTTGTCTGGTTCTGACGGGCGTGATCGGTGTGGCTCTGGCGGGATGTCAGTCCTCGAGACGGGGCGGAGATGGCACGGGTATCCTCCGCTCCGGGATTCCCCCCGCGGCCAAAACCGTCGCCGAGGGGCAGACGCAGCTTACCTATACCCCGGAGGAACCGGGGCAGGTGTACCTGTATGACATGACCCAGGACCGCGTCATCGGTCGCTTCCACCTGCGCCGCGGGCAGCGCTTTGCGATGGATGGCCTTGCGGGACGCGCCACCATCGACGGCAATGAAGTGCGCATCGGGGAGACTAAGAGGAACAGCAACTACCAGGTCTACTTCCTGCCGGCGGCAATCGAGTAGCGCTTCGCGCGCACAGCAGAGAGACCCCCCAGGGCAGAGCC
Organism: Tepidisphaeraceae bacterium; assembly: GCA_035936155.1. Taxonomy (GTDB): domain Bacteria; phylum Planctomycetota; class Phycisphaerae; order Tepidisphaerales; family Tepidisphaeraceae; genus DASYWJ01. The sequence continues at coordinate 10,538 of DASYWJ010000101.1, forward strand.
CGCGCCGTTTCTCTGGATGGCTCATCTAAACCCCAAACCCGCTCAGCTCACCCCAGAACGCTTCGGCGGCGAAGCCTTGCACGCGGGAGTAGCCCTGGGTGAAGTAGACGCGGCCGTTGTAAATGCCCGATACGCCGCCCAGCCGGTCAAACGGGAGCGGGTTGAGGACCGTCCACTGGTCGAGCTCCGTGTCGTACACGCGTACCTGCGCGGTGGTGAAGTTCGGAAGATCGGTGCGCCCGCCCATGACGAGGATCTTCGTGCCGATCACCAGCGTGGCGCCTTCAAAGTGCGAGCTGGGCGTGGGCATGCTCGCTTTGCGCGTCCAGACTTGGGTGTGCACGTCGTAGGCGAAGACATCGGCGTGCTGATCGTAGGTCGTGCCGTGGCCGTCCTCGCCGCCGATTGAATAGATGACCCCATTCACAACGGCGACGCCCATGTGGTCGCCTTTACGCGGGAGCGGCGCGCGGCTCTCCCAGCTGGGGTTGCGGCTGCGCGTGCTCGAGACCCAGTGGGTGTCGGTCGCGTTGCTGCGCGAGGCGTCGTCGCCGCCAAAGAGATAGAGCACGCCGTTGTAAAGCGCCAAGGCCGGCGCGAAGCGGATTTCCGGGAGATCGACGTACCGTTCCCACGTGTTTGTCGGGATGTGGTAGCGCCAGACGGCGTTGGTGCCTCGGAGGATGGTGACGTCTTCCCGGCCGCCCAGCTGCCCGCCGGCCCAGTAGATCCACGTCCCGTCGGTCGCCACGCCCGCGTGGCTCTCGGCAGCGCCCCTGGGGATCGACCCGAGCACCGTCCACTTCCCCGTCTCGAAATCCAGCACGTCCATCGCGCGCGTCACCTGGTTGTCGGGGCTCCTGCGATAGCCGCCGAAGACGTACAGCTTGTTCCCCACCTGCACGACCCCCGGCTCGACGCGCCCGTTGCGCGCGGGCAGGTCGGTCGCGTCGCTCCACGTGACCTGCAGCGGCGCGATCTGCGTGATCTCGACCAGCGAAATCTTGTTGTTGCGCCCTCCGGGCGCGCCTTTCATCGCCAGCGCGCCGTCCTTGACGTTCACCTCGACCACCCCCGCCACCCACGGCTCGTCCGCCGTCGGCCGATAGTCGATCATCTTGACGCCTTCGACCTCGAACTTGTAGTGCGCATCGAGACTGAACGGATCGCCCATCACGACGCGGACGCGGTAGCGGCCGTTGGGGACGGCGATCGCCCACCACGACTTGGGCCCGACAAACTCCCCGAAGCTGTCGAACTGCTCGCCGGGCGAGTTGGGATTGGCGCGGGCGATGACTTTGGCGCGGTTGTCCGTGTGCCAGCCGTAGGTGAGGCCATTGGGCCGGCGGCCAAATTTCAATCCGTTGTCGCCGCGGAACCCATCGGGGATGGTCGTGGCCGATTCGGGGAGGAAGTCAATCTTAGCGCGGAACATCGGCGCCGCCCGCTCGGCAGCGCTCAACTGGTATTCGGGCGCGTCCGCGGGCGGTCGCCAGCATCCTGCGCACCCGCAGCCGCTGCCGTGGGTCGCCGTCTGCGCTGCATTCGCGACCGAGTCCGCCTCACCGGCAGACAACAGCCGGCGCGGCTCGAGCATCTCGACGAAGGGACGGCGCGTGACTCGCTGCTGATCGGGTTGGGGCATTGATGATGTCTCTCGCACAAACAGATCCGGCGCAGGATCAAGACCATACCCGGTGAGGCGAAAATCGCCACCCCCCATTCTTGCGCAATGCTCCATTTTCGGCTGAAAACGCCGTAAATCACGCACCCCTCCCAGCTTGGCTGAACCGGATATCCTGCCCCTGCGCAGGATGGCGGTGGCTGGCGCTTTTCATCCGCTGGGGGTACGGCGCCTACCGTCGGAGACAATGGTCAAGCCGGCCCACATCAAGATCTGCTGCATCGCATCAACCGAGGAAGCCGAGCTTGCGGTGGCCGCGGGCGCGTCGGCGGTAGGGCTGGTGTCGGCGATGCCGTCAGGCCCCGGGCCGATCGCGGACGAGCAGATCGCAGCCATCGCGCGGGGGGTCCCGCCGCCGATCGCGACGTTTCTGCTGACCTGCCGGCAGGATGCGCTCCAAGTCGCGCCGCAGGTGCGCGCCAGCGGGTGCAACACGGTGCAGCTCTGCGACGCGTTCACCGATCGGGATTATGCGACGCTCCGCCGCGAGCTGCCCAACGTGCGGCTCGTGCAGGTGATTCACGTGGAGGGGGAAGCGTCGATCGACGAGGCCTTGGGCGTCGCGCCGCTCGTAGACGCGCTGCTGCTCGATTCGGTCCGGCCCAAGGGGGCGGTGAAAGAGCTCGGCGGGACGGGGCGGGTACACGATTGGGCGGTGTCGCGCGTCATTCGCCAGCGCTCGCCCGTGCCGCTGCTGCTCGCCGGCGCGTTGAATGCCGGCAACGTGGGCGAGGCGATCCGCGCCGTTCGCCCGTTCGGCGTCGACGTGTGCAGCGGCGTGCGAACGGATGGAAAGCTCGACCCGGGAAAGCTGTCGCGCTTTGTCCGCGCCGTGCAAGACGCGGCCGCAAGGCCTTAAGGGGCAATGGCACCGCGGAGAGCAAAGAGCGCGGAGAGATTTTAGCCGCGGATGAACGCAGATAAACGCAGATAAAAGAAGAGAAGTTTTCTTCCTTCTGCTCTTATCCGCGTTCATCTGCGTTCATCCGCGGCTCATCCATTCGCTTTCCTCAGGGGCTATTCGGCGTCTGTGCGGCAAGACCCGCTTGTCTCAAGCGACAGGCGCGACGGTATGGGCGACTTTGGACGTCGCGTACGCGACCAGGAATTCCACGAACAGCAGCAGCACGATGGCCGCGCCGGCGGGGACGAAGGGCCAGCTCAGGCTGAGCGCGACGCCGCCCACGGCGCCGACGAGTGCGATCGCGACCGACCAGGCCAATGCCGTCTTCAGCCGATCGCTCAGCAGCAGCGCCGCGGCGCCGGGGAGCACCAGCAGCGCGGTCATCAGCACGCTGCCGACCACGCGCACCCCCGCGACGATAACCGCACCCAGGAGCACCATCAGCAGGTAGTGAATCAAGCCCCCGCGCACGCCGGATGTCTCGGCCAACTGCGGGTCGAAGCAGTAGGCGAGGATCTCTTTACCCAACGCCGCGACCGTCAGCAGCACCGCGACGCTCCCGGCGATGGTGAGTATCGCGTAAGGCGTGCCGAGGGTCCGAGCATCCCCGAACAGCAGCGTCTCAAAGCCAACGGGGACGGCGTGATTGAAGTGCAGGTAGACGCGCTGAGCGAGGAATCCCCATGCGAGCGAGGCGACGAGGAAGATGCCGATGGCGGCGTCGCTCGTGACGCGCTGCCCGCGGCTCAGGCGGCCAATCGCAAGGGCGGTGAGGATGCAGAAGACGACCACGCAGCCGGAGACGAACAGCGGGTGATCAAGCCCGGGGAAAAACAGCGCAAGCAGCCACGCCGTGCCTGCCCCCCCGAAGCCGCTGTGGCTGATGCCTTCGCCGATGAAAGCCCAGTGACGAGCGACGACAAAGAGGCTCAGCACCGAGCACGCCAGAGCCAGCGCCGCCGATGCCAGAAGCGCATTGCGGACGAGCGGGTTAGAGAGGTCGAGGAGCACGAGTTTTCCGGGATTTTCTAACGCACGCGAATTCCACCGCAGACGACGCAGAAGGATATAGCCGCAAATGAACGCAGATAAACGCAGATAAGCATTCTGTTTCTGGTCTTATCCGCGTTCATCTGCGTTCATCTGCGGCTATTCATCCATCTTGCCTCCGCGCCTCTGCGGCGGCCTTTAGACGCTCTGAGTTGGCGCGTGCGTTTCGCAGAGATTGCCCGCACACGTGTGCGGGTTGGGCAATCCGAACGCCTCCAAGTCGCATGCGAACATCCGGTACACCAGGTCGGCCGGGAGGTGCTCGGGGACGTCGTGGTAGTGCAGCGTCAGATTGAGGCAGGCGATGCGGTCCGATACCGCCGACACCGCTCGAAGATCGTGGCTCACAAAAACGATGGTCAGCCCCAGCCGCGTTTTCAGCTCCTGAATCGACTCGATAAAGCGCTGTTGCCCGCTGCGGTCGATGCCGGTCGTGGGCTCGTCGAGCAAGAGCAGTTTCGGCCGCGGAGCAAGGGCGCGGGCGATCAGCACGCGCTGGAATTGCCCGCCCGAGAGCGTCGCCACGGGCACGTCGGCCAACTCGCTGATGCCCACGACCCCCAACAGCTCATCGGCGAAAGCCAGGTCATCCTTCGGATGCACGCGCAGCATCCCGGTTTTCCCCGCCAGGCCCATCCGGACCACCTGCCGCACGCTCAGCGGCAGCCGGCTGGGCACGCGCTGGCTCTGCGGGAGATACCCGACGAGATCGCCCCGGCGAACCGCCTCGCGCGGGGTCAGGCCGGCGATGCGGAGCTGCCCGCGCGTGGGCTCGAGCAGCCCCAGCAGCAGCCGGATCAGTGTGGTTTTTCCCCCGCCGTTGGGTCCGATCAGGCCAACGGTGGTCCCCTGCTCGATGGCGAGGCTGACATGCTTGAGCACGAGCGACTCGCCGAAGGCGAAATCGAGATTGTCGATGGTGGCGACGGCGGGCATCTGGTCTTCCAGGTGCAAGTCTATTGCATTTACCGACCCGATGCCAACCCCGCGCCAGGGGCGTGCCAGTTCTTCTTTCGGCTGGAAAATTTCCCCTACCCGCCATCGACAAGGGCTGCTAAGATCGCCCCGGCAGCAAAATTCATGCCCCCGTGCGGGTGGTTTATAAGAGTGGGCCAGGGATGCAGTTAACGCAGTCAGCATCGATGCGGATGGAGCAGCGCCAGCTGCTTACCCCGCGCATGATCCAGAGCATGGAAATCCTCCAGCTGCCCTTGATGGCGCTGGAGGAGCGGATCGAGCAGGAGCTCCAGAACAACCCAGTTCTCGAGCAGCGCGAGGGCGACGCCAACATCGAGGGCGAAGCCGTCGCCGTCGCCGATCAGCCCGATGTGGTCGAGGCCCGCGAGGACTACTCCGAGTCCGAGCAGCCCATGGTCGTGAAGGAGAACTCCGACCAGGTGGAGGACTTCGAGCGGCTGGCGAAGATCGGGGAGTACTTCGAGAACGAGGAGTACAACGCGATCCCCAGCCGCGACTTCCGTCAGCAGGCCAGCTACGACGGAGAGCGCGACCGCAAGCTCGATGCGATGAACAACACCGCCGCCCGCGGGATCAACCTCGCCGAGCATCTCATGGGGCAGTGGGCGTTTGTCGAGTGCTCTCCCGCCGTCCGCGCCGCGGGTGAAGCGATCATCAACTACATCGACGCAGAGGGTTACCTTCGCACGGAGCTGGAACAGATCGCGAAGGATTCAAAGAAACCTATTGCACTCCAAGACCTGCAGGAAGCGCTATCCCTCGTGCAGACGCTCGAGCCGCCGGGAGTGGCGGCGCGCAACGTGCGTGAATGTCTCCTGCTCCAGCTTGACGCCCTCGAGCGCGACGGGGACGAGGACTACGATTTCGACCTCGAGCGCGCCCTGATCAGCGATCACCTCAAAGACCTGGAGATGAACCGCTATCCGCAGATCAGCAAGAAGCTCGGCGTCGACATCCCCGAGATCCAGGCGGCCGTGCGGCGACTGGGCCGCCTGCATCCGCACCCGGGCAAGCTGATCGCCGCCGACGAACCCCATCCGATCACGCCGGACGCGATCATCTACTACGACGAGGAGACGGATAAGTACGAGATCGAGATGACCAACGATCCGGCGCCCAACCTCTACATCAGCGGGATGTACCGCAAGATGATCAAGAACCGCACCTGCGACCGAAAGACCCGCGAGTTCCTGGCCAACAACGTGCGCAACGCCCGCTGGCTGATCGAATCGATCGAGCAGCGCAAGAGCACCATCACGCGCGTCATCCGCGCGGTGGTCGACGCCCAGCGCGAGTTCTTCGACAAGGGCCCGGAGTATTTGCGCCCCTTGCCGATGATCCAGGTCGCCGACCAGCTCGGCATTCACGTTGCCACGGTATCCCGCGCCGTCAGCGAGAAGTGGATCCAGACTCCCCGCGGCGTGTTCCCCCTGCGCCGCTTCTTCTCCGGCGGCACGACCAACGCCGAAGGCGAAGACATGAGCTGGGACGCGGTGAAGGAGAAGCTGAAGGTGATCATCGACAACGAGGACAAGAGCAACCCGCTGAACGACGACGAGATCGTGGAAAAGCTCGCCGAGCAGGGGCTGACCCTGGCGCGGCGGACCGTCGCGAAATACCGCAAGATCCTCAACATCCCCACCGCGCGCCAGCGGAAAGAATATTAACGCTCCGCTGGCTGGACGCTATACTACAATGTAGCATCCCTTGATCCGTGCGGCTGACGTTCGCGCAAACTTCCGTGTTCGTCGCTGACTGGCGGGCGCTTCGTCTGACGGATGACGACTTACGGGGATTGGAGAATCAGCTGATGGCTGGGCCGGAGGCGGGCCGCGTAATGAGCGGCACGGGAGGCTTACGAAAGATGCGCTTCGCGTCCGGCGCGCGCGGGCGGAAAGTCTGGGGCGATGCGTGTCTGCTATCTGCATCTGCCGGAGCACGAGCTCGTCTTTCTCGTCACGATGTTCGCGAAGAAGGAGAAGGCGACCCTTACCGCGTTGGAAAAGGCGGCGTTTCGACGACTGATGGTCGCAATCAAGTCACAGTTGAAAGGGTAAAGCCATGCGTGCAACCGCGGAGCGCCCGATTGGGAAGCCGAAGCACCTGCGCGGAACGCCGGTGGGCCAGCGCATCCTCGAATCATTAACCGAAATTCGCGACGCGGTAACGAGCGGACGGCCGCTCAGCGAGCTCATGACGGTGCGTGAGATTGAGGTGGCCGAGCCGTCGACGCACGACCCCGCATCGGTCCGACAAATCCGCAGCGCTCTGAAAACAAGCCAGCGCGTGTTCGCGCAGTTGCTCGGGGTCTCGACGAAGCTCGTGCAGTCATGGGAGATCGGAACGCGCATCCCGTCGCCACTCGCGCGGAGGTTGCTCGATGAAATAAAGCGTGATCCGGCACGCTGGCGCGAACTTACTCTCCCGCGCAAGCGCCGCTCCGCTTAACGCCCCGCTGCGTTCGCCGCCTTCCATCCCCTGCTCAGTTGATTCCTCAGTTCGCCGACGAGCTTCTCGTTCTCCGGCAGATTCGCCACGTTCACCGTCTCCTGCGGATCCGTCTGGTGGTCGTAGAGCTCGGGCACGCTCATGCTGATTCCTTGCGCGGTCCAGTCGACGAACCGGTAGCGATCGGTTCGCATCGCACGGCCCCTTATGCTCCCGAGCTTCTCGTCTCTTTTCTGGTAGATGCTGAATGCCGCCGACTTCCAGGGTCGGTTCGGGGTTTGACAGCAGCGGGACGAAGCTCGTGCCTTCCAACTGTTCCGGCAGCGGCAGGGCGCACAGCTCGGCGAGCGTGGGGTAGATGTCCACTAACTCCACGAGTGCATTCGTCTGCTTGTTCACCGCGGCCTGGCCCGGGGCGGCGATGATCATCGGGACGCGGGTGGCAATTTCCCAGTTCGTGCGCTTGTTCCACGTGCCCTGCTCGCCCAGGTGGTAGCCGTGGTCGCCCCAGAGGATGACGATCGTGTTGTCGCGCAGCCCGTGCTCGTCGAGGGCGCTCATCAGCCGACCGACCTGCGCGTCGACGTAGCTGATGCAGGCGTAGTACCCATGGATCAGCCGACGCGCCTCCTCATCCGTTGCGGCGGGGCCCTCCTTCGGCACGCCCTTGTAGCGGCGGAGTTCCGAAGCGTCGTTGCTCGCGAACTCGGGGGCGCCCGTGGGGAGCGCGCCGTTGGGGGGTAGCGGAATTTGGCTCAGGTCGTACAGATCCCAATACCGCCTGGGCGCGACGAACGGCAAATGCGGCTTGTGAAAGCCCACGGCGAGGAACAGCGGCTTGTCCCGCCGGGTCCGCATCGCTTCGATCGCGGCGGCGGCGATCTTGCCGTCGGCGAGATCATCATCGGCAACGTCCGGCGCGCCCCACGGCAGGTCGTGGGCGTGCGCATCTTCACCGGGCTTCGGCTTCGGACGCGGCGGCTCGCCCGGCACGGCCCGGGCGCCCCCGCGCGGCTTCCACGGCTTCTCGCTCCACGACGCCAGGTCGTCCTTGTTCCCGTTGGTCGTGTGAAAGATCTTGCCGAAGCTCAGCGACCGGTAGCCGTGGTTCATGAAGTGCTGCGGCAGCGTCACCACGTTCTGGTCATGCTTGCGGACGAACGTCGCCAGGTCATACACCCCCATCGTCTCCGGCCGCTTGCCCGTCAGCAGAGAAGCGCGTGACGGATTGCACAGCGCCAGCTGGCAGTACGCTCGATGGAACTGCAACCCCCGCGCAGCCAGCGCGTCAATGTGCGGCGACTTCACCAGCCGATTGCCATACGAACCCAGCTCCGGCCGAAGATCGTCGATCGCGATGAACAGGACGTTTGGCTTCTTCGCGTCGGCGATCAGCGGGTTGGTCGCGTACCCCAGCAGCACCGACAGCGCCAGCAGGACGAACAGCAGGTTTTTCATAGCGAGGGCCTCAGGGAATAAATCCGCGTTTCGCCGTCATCGTAAACGATCGTCGCCGCCGGAACGTCCATGGTGGCCGGCGTGACGAAGTAGTCAAACCCCCACGCGCTACGCAGTGTGGCGACGTCGCCGGTCCGAGCCGCCAGCAGTTTACGGAGCTTTTCCGTCGCCACCGAAGCCGGCTCGCGCGAGATGTATCCGAAGGCGAACGGCTTTTCGTGGATCGTCTGGTAGTACAGGCTGTGGGCCGGGTGGGTGTGCGCGTCGATGTAGCTGCCGGGAGGCAAATCCTGCAGCGCGTGTACCCAGGCGGGAATGGGATGCGACGTGATCGGCAGCGGGCGCGGCCATGTCTCGAAAATGATCAGCCCGAGCAGCGCCGCCATAATGAGATTTCGCCGCGGCGACGCCGGCGAGCGCGCCAGCGCCGCCCACCCGCACGCCGCCAGCACCGCCAGCGCCAGCGACACCATCACCATCATCCGCACGGGCAACCCCGACAGCCTGAAGATCGGCACGAACCGCTCGAGCAGCGCATACGGCATGGGCCCCCCCGTTTTGAGCCCCCACACGCGCAGCTCGGGTCCCAGTGACAGCACGAAAAACACCAGCGCCATCACGACGCACCACGCGACGGCCGTCGGCGCTGCACTTTCGCGGCGCCTTCGCCACGCGATGACGGCGAGCACGATCGCGCCCCAGCCGACGTAGACGCTCATCTCCACCCAGCCGGCTGGAAAGACCGACCAATATCGCTCCGTCCAGGTGTGAAAGACCCAGCTCCCGCCGGGGATGAAGGGGGCCAACAGGTCGGTGTAGTAGATCGTCGCGCTGTGGGCGCCGAAGAACGGATCGCGCTGGTTAGCGATGATGACCTGCGCCACGAGCACGCCGGTCGTCGCCAGCGAGGCCGCGACGAGCGCGAGCAGGGGAACGACGTGCGGACGTCGCAGGCCAAAGGCGATGTCCCGCTTCGCGCCGGCCATTACCGCATAGAGCAACACGCCGGCGATGGCGGAATAGAGCAGGTAATAGTAGTCGCACAGCGCCACCAGCAGCACCGCCCCCGCCGCCGCCAGAGCGCGGGGGAGCATGGGCTTCTCCATGAGGCGCAGCAGGCCGAGCAAACACAGCGGAACCCATTCGAGCGCCACAAGCTGCAGGTGGCTCGTCGCGTGCGCGAAGTGGAACGCACTGAAGGTGAACAAAAACCCCGCCAGCAGCGCGCCGGCGCGCGAACCGGAGACGGCGCGGGCCAGTGCGTACGTCGTCCACCCGCCGACGACGAACGAGAACACGATGATCGTGTTGTACGTCGCCTCGGGCGACATCACCCGCCGCAGCGGGATCGCGAGCAGCCCATTGAACGGGTTGAGCGTGTGCCCCACCAGCGTCGTCCCCGCCGGCGCGTGCAGCCACGTCGTGTAAAACGGTGACTGATGCAACTGGGTGAGCGACTTGTCCACCCACCAGAGGTTCCAGATGTTCTGAAAACCGTCATCCGAGCCGAGCATGTACGCACTGGAAAACCACCGCAGCGCCGGCCACGTCAGCAGCGTAAAACACGCGAGGTAAACCACCGGCGGGAGGAGGTAGTCCCAAACCCAGGTCGGCCCCCGCCGCCGCGGCGAAGCCATCGGGGAAAGCAAGGTATCTGCCTCGGCGTCGGGCGATGTCATCGAAGGGGAGTGGCAAGAACGCGAGGCGTTCGAGGGTCAACACCAACGGGACCAAACTTCACTTGCCGATCTGCTTTCGCTTCTTCGACTCGAGTTTCTTGATGCTCTCGGCGCTGGGTAAACCAGCGTGGTCGTGACGGCACGATGGCCGCCTCTTGCCGATTTCGACCATTTCGGTGACATCAACGAAAGGGTCGTCAAGACGCTGGCCGCTGTTGAAGCAGGCGATTTTCGCCTTGTCGATCACCTGCTCGAAATTGCGGTAGTCGGTGTGCCCCAGGACTTTTGCGAAATCGCGGCTGGACCAGTGCTCGTTGCCCGCTTCGTTCACGCGGCGAATCCGCTCGAACGGCGACGGTTCGCTTCCCGGACCCGATCCAATCACCTCGTCGGCCATGGCGCCTCCTGCCGTGAATGTAACTTCGCCTTGCCCCGCCGGTCTTGCTTGGCTGACGGTAGTCACCACTCTCCCGATCCGGAGGTCTCAGAAGGTGTAAACTCTGCGGGTATAACGGCTGCCGAAAAATCGTGCGCCCTCGCCCTCGCTAAGATCCCGGTGCGACAGGTAGCATCCTGGGTCATGAAGACGCTGTCACGCCTGACCGTTGCGCTCGTCTGTGTCATCCTCCTGTCTCTTGCTTTCGGTCCGTCGATGGCCGCTGGCCAGGCGCGCCGGCCGAACGTGCTGTTTATCGCCGTCGACGATCTCCGCCCGGAACTCGGCTGCTATGGCCAATCGCAGATGAAAACCCCGCACATGGATGGGTTGGCCAAGCGCGGGCTGCTGTTCAACCGCGCCTATTGCCAGCAGGCGATCTGCAGCCCGTCACGGATCTCGCTGCTCACCGGGCGCCGGCCGGATACGACCGGAATTTACGACCTGAACACGCACAACCGCAAGACGATGCCCGATGTCGTGACGCTGCCCCAGCACTTCAAGAACAACGGCTACCACAGCCAGGGCTTCGGCAAGATTTACCACCGCGGGCTTGACGACGAGCTGTCGTGGAGCGTTCCGCACACCGACAACCGCGCCATGCAGTACTGTGACCCGGCCATCATCGCCGCCATCAAGGAAAAAGACGCCCAGGGGTGGGAGCAGGGCGGGCGGACGAAGGGTCCTGCGTGGGAGATCGCCGATTGCGAAGATAATGAACTACCCGATGGGTGGATCACCGACCGCGCCATCGCGGCGATGCGAGAGGTGAAGGATAAACCGTTCTTCCTGGCCGTCGGTCTGGAAAAGCCGCACCTGCCGTTCGTCGCGCCGAAGAAATACTTCGACCTCTACCCGCCGGAGAGGATCAAGCTGCCGCCCAACATGGAAGCGCCGAACGGCGCCCCGCAGCTGGCGCTGACCAACTACGCCGAGCTGCGCGCCTATCCCGGCACGCCCAAGGGAAACGAGCCGTTCAGCGAGGAGTTCTCCAGGGCACTCATCCGCGGCTACTACGCCGCCACGAGCTACGCCGACGCGCAGGTCGGGCGGTTGCTTGCCGAGCTCGAAGAACTCGGCCTCCAGGACAACACCATCGTGATCCTCTGGGGCGACCACGGCTACCACCTGGGCGAGCAGGGCCTGTGGTGCAAACACACGAACTTCGAGAATTCGACGCGCACCGCGCTGATGCTTTACGCGCCGGATCAGCGCTTTCCCGGGGCGACGACGGATGCGCTCGTCGAGTTGGTCGACGTGTATCCATCCCTGTGCGAGCTCGCCGGCCTCCCGCTGCCCGAGGGGCTGGAGGGGCGCAGCTTCAAGCCGCTGCTCGGCTCGACGGCGCGCCCGTGGAAGCGGGCGGCGTTCAGCCAGTACCCGCGGCAGGCGAACAACCGCGTGATGGGCTACTCGATCCGCACGGAGAGCCACCGCTATACCGAATGGCAGACCGGTTGGGAGACGCCGGAGACGGCGACGGTCATCGCGCGCGAGCTGTACGACCACACAACCGATCCGCGCGAGACGACGAACCTCGCGGCGCGCCCGGACCAGGCGGAGATCGTCAAAGCGCTCGCAGATCAACTCAAGGACGGCTGGCAGGCGGCGCAGAAGTGACGCCCGCGTGGCGGAGGGCATGGCCGAACCTTCGCCGGGGGCGGCGCCGGGGTCGCGCATGACGGCCATCGGCGGCTCGGTCGACACCGGTGGGGCGCGAGCCGCGCGACGTTATCTGGCTTACAGTGCTTGAGGGAAAGCGTCTCGACCCCGGCAGGCCGATGACTCGCCGTTTGCCGAATGCCATTTCGCTGGTTCCCTCGCACGGCGCGACGCACTTAGAGCTCCTAACAAAACCTCGGTTCCGAATGATCCGATGCCGCCCGACAATCTCGCTTGGCCGCAGTCACGGAGGACGCCATGGCCAAGCCGCTCGTACCCGACGACCTGTGGGAATTGGTCGAGCCACTGTTGCCC
>DASYWJ010000102.1:0-8237 GCA_035936155.1 Tepidisphaeraceae bacterium
CGCCGCGACGGCCAGCCGCGACTGCCCCTCGTCCACCGCGCGAACGATCCGCTCCCTCAGATCCAATGAACAGGCCTCCATGCCTGACCTCCTGATTAAAACCAGTTGAGAATGCTACACGGAACGACGAAATGCTCTAAAGAAGAAGAAAGCTGCAAAAGGCGATGGTTCCGTTTTTAGCTTTCATCCTTGGTTCTTTGCCGTTTGTTTGGATATTGGATCTTGGTTCTTGGAACTTCCGCGTCAGCGGTAAAAGATAGGCCACCCGCGCCAGATGGCGAACTCCAGCATTGCGCCGGCGATCACCGCGATGTTGATCGCGTAGCAGGCGACCACCTGCGGGTCTTCCATTCCAATTTCATCCGAGAAGAACCCGCCGATGAGCGTCAGCACGAGTCCCACAAACCCGAACACCAGCGGGATCGGCGAGAGCTTGAACGACGCGTCGTAGCCGGCGCAGGCGAAGACGAAAATGGCGAAGCCGATAAACGTCCCGGCGACGCCCAGCGCTCCGCCGATGCGCGTCAGCGACGAGGTCCTCGAGAGGCCGGGCCTGCGATGGTAGTCCAGGGATGATCCGTGTCCGCTGCGCGTCGATTCACTCATGCGGCGGATGATACGGGAAGACCGCGCGGCGGAGCAAACCGGACGACGCCGGCGACGCCAGCCGCAATCAAGAAGCTACTTCTCCACCTTCGCCGAGGCTCCGACAACCGACGCCTGCAGGCGCCCCTCCGGGACCCGGAACATCGTCTGGCAGTGCTGGCATTTCACCAGCTTCCCACGCACATCCTCGGGGACGGCGAGAATTTTGCGGCAGCGAAGGTTCGGGCAAATGAGTTGCACGGGCATAGGCCAGTCTCCCGAAGGATTATCGGCAATCATTTGGGGAAGCTTGAATTTGACCCTCAACGGACAGGTTGGAGAAGATCCAGGAACCAACGTCAGGCTTCCAACAAAGGACAAAGGACCAGGGGGGAAGCGGAAAGCGCGAACGTCGGAGCTTTCCTCATTATTCTTCCTGGAGCTTGCTTGGTGCCTGCCTCTTGTCACTTGGTGCTTCCCGCGTCGCGGGCGGCTCCAGCGCGTCCTTCAGCCGCGGCGGGAGGTCTTCAATCTTCATCTGCGGGTTGACCTTGTACGGCGTGTAAAGCGGGTCGCCGATCATGTTGATCATCCAGCTGGTCATCGGGTTGGTACGCCAGTACACCTCCGCGAGCGTCAGCTGGCCTGTGAGCAGGAGCGGGAAGAAATCGTCGGCGGGGGGAAAGGCGTGGAGGTACGGCTCTGCGACGGGGCCGAGCGTCGCCGCGACATTCGAGCGGAGCAGCCCCGCCACCCATCCTCTTTCGTTCTTCCCCCGCAGGCTGACCATCTCGAGGCTGGCGACGTGGAATCCAACCGCGCCGGGGTTGAAGCCGCTCGATGGGACGTAATCCCGCAGCTTGTACCACCCAACGTACAGCGCCACGTCCATTACCGAATGCGGTTCGAGCGTCTCAGGCCGGTCGTCGAATCGCACCTGGATCGACGAGCGCTCCGACAGGATGTTCCGCAGGTTGCGCAGCGTCTGATCGTAAACTGCGTATCCGTCGCCGGGCTTGAGCTCCATCCCGCGGCTGTCGATAACGATCTTTCCCGCCAGCCCGTCGCGCTCGGCCTTGAGCGAATCCAGGATCATATCGCGCACGAGCTGTTCGCTGGGCGCATCGAGGCGCATCGTCATAAGGACCGGATTCGTGCGGATGCCCTTCGCCCGGTAGTGCAGCGGGTTCACGTGCCACTTTGACCGCGGGTAAAACGACCACCAAAGCAGCGCCAGCTCGCTGTCGAACGCTGCGGCAGTGCCGTCGGTTTCGAGGTAGTCGATCTGCGCCTGAAGCAGATGCGCCAAGCCAAACGCGCCGAAGCCGTCCGCCATGACTTTCCGCACGGCTTCGCGCGCGGCTGGGTCGAAGCGCCGCTCCGACAGCGACTCGGCCTGCTCGCGCAATCGCTCTGCCGACTCGCGCCACTGCGGGTCCTTCCCCGGCGCGTCCAGCCCCGGGGGCAGCCCGCCCTGGAACATCTCCGCGAGCTTCGTGGGGCCGGTGAACTGCAGGACAATGCGCCCGAGCCGCGCGAGGATCTCCAATTGTTTCTGCTGCGGAAGTGAGCGCAGGCCTCCCGCGATGATGCGCATGGCGGCGTCGGCGCGTCGGCCGAGCTGGTCGAGCGCTTCGCCCCGCTCGACAGCGAATTGCGGATCGATCTCCGCCGCCAATGCTTCCAGCGAGATGATGATCGGCGGCAGCTCTTTGCGCACGTCCTCGAGCTGCCGCTTGATCGCCGCGATCTCGGCGCGCTCCGCTTCAGTTGTCTTTTTCCCGGAGATGCGCAGCGGGATGCCGTAGAACGTGACGGCGCAGCGGACCGTCTCCCGCAGCCCCTGCTCACGCAGGTAATCGCGCACGGCCGGGACCACCTTCGTTTCATAGTCGTCGAAGGAGATCTCCTCGCCGCGGTTCAGGTCCAGCGCGAGGATCCGCCCCTCGGGCACGCGCCGGGCGGTCTGGTAGAACTGCGCCAGCTCGACGCTGCCGGGCTCGTTCTTGTTGGCGATGAGGAGCAGGTGATCGGCTTCCAGTGCAACCGCAGGAGGCGCCAGCAGCACCACCAGCGCGAACGCCAGCACCACCGTCCCCCCGAGCGGGAGCGGCAGCGACCGGAGTGATCCGGGGGCCGAATCGTTCTGTGCTCCCAGATCCCCGGGGCTGCTACCGCTCGGGTGGGGATGACACCGCGAGTGATCGGCGAGTACTTTGCGCCAGTGGAATAACTTCACGATGCAATCTTAGGCGAACGGTCCGCTGGTGCGCGGCGGCTGGGGTGGGGCTTCTTTGCCTTCGGTCTCCTTCAGATGCTGCTCCTGCGCCTTCTCGATCATCGACACCAGCGCCTTGATCTCGCGCAGCGACTCGGGGCTGCCCCACAGCAGGACCCAGTCCACGTGCCAGTTGCAGCGCTCGAATGTGCAGCCCTCCAGGTGGTACACCGTCTCGCGCAGCACCAGCGTACACCCGACGAACGTGCAGCGGATGAACGCCTGGCCGCTGATGTAAATCGTCTGGTTTGAGAACGTCTCCCCTTCTTGTTTCGTGAGTAGCATGCGATTTCGCATCCTTCGGGCGAGAGTGTGTGAGAAAAGCGCCTGCCGAACCGGGAACAGGAAGTGCGAAGCCTACGCGCTCCCACCGGCTCGGGCAAACCATACGTTGTGCGCCACCTCAGCGGACGCGACAATGCAGTCGCGAAGAAGTTGGTACTTTGGAGAACATCAATGGCTGAAAACCCCCACATTCCCCCGCCGTCGGACCGTAGGGCGCCGGCGTCGGGCCCGTCCTCGACCACCCCACCCCCCGCCGACCAGACCGCACCGCCCCCGCCGCGGAAGAAGGGGCACGATATCCTCAAGTGGACGCTGCTGGTCCTCCTGCTGCTGATCGTCGGCGGCGCAGTGCTGCTGTACATCAATCTCAACCGCATCGTCCGCGCGCAGGTCGAGAAGCAGTCGGCGGCGCAGCTGAACGTCCCGACTTCGCTGGGCGGCGCGAACGTCTCGCTCTTCGGCGGATCGGTGAGCCTCAGCGACTTCAACGTCGGGTCGCCGGCGGGCTTTAACGCCGAGCGCATGCTGTCGCTGGGTGAGGTCAACGTCGAGGCGAAGATCACTGAATTGAACGATGATCCCGTGCGCGTGCAGACGATCGACATCGTCCGCCCGCGCATGACGATCGAAATGCAGGGGACGCAGTTCAATGTCAAGAAATTCATCGACCAGCTCCCGCCCGGCGAGCCCAAGCCCGCCGACGAGGAGAAGCCGCTGAAGCTGGTAATCGGCAATCTCAAGGTAACCGGCGCCGAGGTGGTCTTCCGCCCCGACCCAAGCGCCCTCTCGGCCATTCCGGGGCTCAACCCGGATTCGATCAACCTGAAGGACGAATACATCCTGACGCTCCCGAACATCGAGCTGAAGAACGTCGGCACCGGCGAGGGGGCGGAGAACGGGGCTGCGATCAAGGAGGTCGTTACGCTGCTCGTCACCTCGATGGCGGCGAAGGCGGCGGAGTCCGAACAGCTTCCGCCCGAGCTGCGGTCCCTGCTCAGCGGCGATGTCGAAGAGATGATCAATCTTGCCAAGGCCAAGATCGGTGAAGAGCTGAACAAGCAGGTGGACGAGATCAAGGCGGATTTGAAGGAGAAGATCGGCGAAGAGCTGGGTGACCAGGTCGGCGAGATCCTGAGCGATCCGAACAAGCTGAAGGAAGATCCTGGCAAGGCGATCAAAGAGGGACTCGGCGGGTTGATCAATCGCAAGAAAGGATCACCGGCGACTCAGCCGAAGTAGGATGTGGCCCTGCTAACGGTACTCCGTGAGAGGCGTAAGAAACGCTGCATGTTTGAGCAATACGACGTCGACGGGTTGTACGATGAGATGTTCGTCGCGCCGGGCAATCCCCGGCCGCATTATGCCGCTGTTGCGCAGAAGCTGCAGAGTCTGGGCGCCCCCGCCTTCCGCCGACGCCGGCAGATGGCCGACGTGTCGTTCCGAAACCAGGGGATCACGTTCACCGTCTACGGGGATCAACGCGGCGTAGAGAAGATCTTCCCGTTCGACCTGGTCCCCCGGATCGTCCCCGCCGATGAGTGGGAAACGATCGAGCGGGGATTGATCCAGCGCATCACCGCGCTCAACCTGTTCTGCCAGGACATCTACCACGAGCAGCGCATCCTGCGCGAGCGGGTCATCCCGCCGGAGCTTATCTATGGCGCGAAGATGTTCCGCCGTGAGATGTTCGGCGTCAGCGTTCCGCGGAACATCTACATCCACATCTGCGGCACAGACCTGATCCGCAATCGCCAAGGGCAATACTTCGTCCTGGAGGACAACGGCCGCACGCCCAGCGGCGTGAGCTACGTGCTGGAAAACCGGGCTGTGATGAAGCGCATCTTCCCCAGCCTGTTCGGCGCCTATCGCGTGCGCGCGATCGAGGATTATCCCTACAACCTGCTCCAGAGCCTCAAGTACGTGAGCCCGCAGGCCAGCGACGACCCGAGCATCGTCA
Source organism: Tepidisphaeraceae bacterium (assembly GCA_035936155.1). Classification (GTDB taxonomy): domain Bacteria; phylum Planctomycetota; class Phycisphaerae; order Tepidisphaerales; family Tepidisphaeraceae; genus DASYWJ01. Next base: position 5,106 of record DASYWJ010000102.1, read on the forward strand.
TCCTCTCGCCAGGCATCTACAACAGCGCATACTTCGAGCACAGCTTCCTCGCGCGGCAGATGGGCGTGGAGCTGGTTGAGGGCCGGGACCTGGTTATCGACAACAACTTCGTCTACATGCGCACAACGGCCGGCCTGCGGCGCGTAGACGTGATCTACCGCCGGATCGACGACGATTTCCTCGATCCACTGTGCTTCCGCGCCGAGAGCGTGCTGGGCGTGCCGGGGCTGATGAACGCATACCGCGTGGGCAACGTCGCGCTGGTCAACGCCGTCGGCACGGGCGTCTCGGACGACAAGGCCGTCTACCCCTACGTGCCGGCGATGATCAAGTTTTACCTTGGGCAGGAACCGATCCTGCCGAACGTGAAGACCTACCTCTGCGCCGAGCAGGACGACCGCAAGTTCGTCCTCGAGAACCTCGATAAGCTCGTTGTGAAGGCAACGAACGAATCCGGCGGCTACGGCATGCTGATGGGCCACCAGGCGTCGCAAGAGGAGCGCGACAAATTCGTGGAGTTGATTGAGGAAGACCCGCGCAATTACGTCGCGCAGCCCGTTATCGAACTGAGCCAGCATCCCAGCTTCGTGGATGACCACTTCGAAGGCCGCCGCATCGACCTGCGGCCGTACATCCTCTACGGTGAGAAGGTGATCGTGATGCCCGGCGGCTTGACGCGGGTGGCGCTGCGCAAGGGTTCGCTCGTGGTGAACAGCTCGCAGGGCGGCGGCAGCAAGGACACCTGGGTGCTGGAGGATGAGACGGAGGAGGCCGAGTGAAGCACCAGATGATCAAAGACGCAGGAGAACCTTCTCCCTCTCCCGGTACTCCGGGGAGAGGGAGGGCGCCACTTGTAGGAACCGCGCGTTCATGACACTCCCCCTCGACAGCGTCCAATTTCTTCCCCGCCCCGCCGCAGACGCGGCGAAGTTTTACGTCTCGCGCGGGCCGCGGCCGATGCTGGCGCGCGATGCGGACAGCGTGTACTGGATGAGCCGCTATGTCGAACGCGCCGAGCACGTCGCGCGCATCCTCCTGATCAGCAGCAACCTGCTGACCGATATCGGGCACCTCGAAGAAGAACTGGTCGACGAGCAGTGGCGGAGCATCCTCACGATCCTGCAGGTGCCCGGCGAGGTTCCCGGTGAAGGGCCCATGCGCGGCCGGGTGGCGCGCTTCATGACCTTCGACGAGGAGAATCCCAGCAGCCTGATTACGTGCGTCAGCCGAGCGCGCGAGAACGCGCGGGGCATCCGCGAAACCATCTCGCAGGAGATGTGGGAGTGCCTTAACATGCTGTACTGGTCGCTCCGCAGCGACGACGCGCGGGCGCGGCTTGATGAATCCAGCGACGAGTTCTATCGCGGGGTGATGACCGGCTCCTTCCTCTTCCAGGGCATCACCGACCAGACGCTCTCGCATGACCAGCGGTGGATGTTCACGCAGCTGGGCAAGTTGCTCGAGCGCACGATCTTTACCGCCCGCGTGATCGCGACGAAGTTCGACATCCTCAGCGCTGCCGAGCCGCTGGAGACGCCGATCCGCAACATTCACTGGATGGCGGTGCTCCGCACGTGCGCGTCGATCGAGTCGTACCGCCGGCAGCACATCGGGGACATGGACCCGATCCGGGTGGCGGCTTTCCTGATCCTCGAGGGCAACTTCCCGCGCAGCATTCGCTTTGCGGTTTCGCACGCGCACGAGATGATCGGGCGCATCCGCGGCGAGACCAACCCGCGCTCGATCGAGGCCGCCGAGCGCGTCCTGGGGCAGCTCAAGACGCAGTTGGACTACGCGCAGGTCGAGGAGATCATCGCCGCCGGCATCCCCGGCTATCTGCAGAAGATCCAGGACGCCGTCGCCGAAGCCGCCCGGGCGGTGCAGTCGGCGTACTTTCTGCATTAGTCGGTGGCACGGGCTTCCAGCCCGTGTCTATACGATACGATGGACCACGGGCTGGAAAAGCCGTGCCATATATGCTTCTGAAGATCACCCACCAGACCGACCTGACCTACTCCGACCTGATCAGCGAATCGGTCATGGAGCTGCGCATGGTCCCGCGCCAGGCGGAGGACCAGCATCGGCTCTCGTTCACGCTCGCGCTGGGCCCGGCGACGCAGGCCAGCAGCTATTTCGACTGGTTGGGCAACACGGTCCACGCGTTCACCATCAATGCATTTCACCGGCAGATCCGCATCATCGCCACGAGCGTCGTCGAGACCCAGCGGGAGAAGCTCGACCCGCGCCAGCTGCCGGATGTCTGGCCCACCGACATCGGACGTATGGACTACCCGCTGTACGACTACCTCTCCTTCCGTGGGCCGGTCTGCGACTCCCCGCTCCTGCGGCAGGTGATCGAGCAGCTGCACTTCAAGCCCGGCGAGCGCCTCGGCGAAGTGGCCATGCGGATCGTCGACCTGATCAACGAGCGGTTCACGTACAAGGCCGGCGTGACGACGGCTTCGAGCCCGATCACCGACATGCTGGAGCACGGTTACGGGGTGTGCCAGGACTTCACGCACCTGATGATCGGGCTGGCCCGTGCCATCAACATCCCTGCGCGCTATGTGAGCGGCTTTCTGCACCCCGACTCCGGCCGGCTCCGCGGCTTTACCCAGACACACGCGTGGTGCGAGCTGTTCTTCCCCTCCCGGGGCTGGCTGGGCTTTGATCCCGCCAATCGCTGCTTTGTGGGCGACAATTTTGCGAGCGTCGCCGTCGGACGTGACTACGACGATGTGCCGCCAAACAAAGGCATTTACCGCGGCACCGCGCAGGAGTCGATCAACGTGACGGTGCAGAGCGAGGAACTGCTGACCATCCCCGCCGGCCTGGCCGCAGAGCGCATGCAGTCCCTGAACATCCCCACCTTCGCCGGCGTCCCCTCACACCGCGAACTCGTGACCCAGCAGCAGGAGCACCAGCAGCAATAGCGGACACATGGCTTGGGCGTCGCCCCCCGGGGAAGTTCGCCTTTTGAGATAAAGAACTCCTAAGAGCTCCTAACAAAACCTCGGTTCCGAATGATCCGATGCCGCCCGACAATCTCGCTTGGCCGCAGTCACGGAGGACGCCATGGCCAAGCCGCTCGTACCCGACGACCTGTGGGAATTGGTCGAGCCACTGTTGCCC
>DASYWJ010000103.1:0-34487 GCA_035936155.1 Tepidisphaeraceae bacterium
GTACCGCTGGGTCATCGAGCGTGCCGAGAGCTGGGTGCACCAGAATCGGCACCTCAAGCTCCGCTACGACCGGCGTGACGACATCCACGAGGCGTTCGTCGCCTTGGCCTGTGCATTGATCTGTCTGAACTGCTTGCATGAGAGGTTTTGTTAGGAGCTCTTAACCGAACGGCATTCACTCCCGACCCCTTAGAAGTTACGGGCTAGTGAACAGCATCCCGTTATGCGGCGGGGGGAGAGTCTTGTGCCAGACGATCCTTTACCGCGCCGGCGCGGGAGGGGGCTGCTTCAGCGATTCGAGGAACCGCCCGATCGTTTGAAACATTTCTTCTCCGCCTACGTCGAACAGGTCGTTGTGGTCGGCGCCTGCGACGGGCTCAAACGTGGCGCGATGGCCGGCGATTCTGGCCAGTCGCTGTGACATCTCGAAGGGGATGATCGCGTCGCGCGTGCCGTGCATGATGAGGATGGGGCAGGTGACCTTCGCCAGCTTGGTTTCGTTATCGAACCGATGCCGCAGCAGCAGCGAGGTGGGGAAGAAGGGCATCACGCGCCTGGCCATGTCGGCGACGCTGGTGAAGGGGCTGAAGATGCCCAGGGCGGCGACGGGCTTCGTCGACGCCAGCTCGATGGCCGCCCCCGCGCCCAGGGACCAGCCCATGGGGACGATTTTTGCCTTGTCGATGTCCGGGCGGTTGATGGCGTGCTCCCACACCGCCTCGGCGGCGGCGTAGCATCCGGTTTCGCTGGGCTTGCCGCTGCTCATGCCGTAGCCGAGGTAGTCGCAGACGATGACGTTGTTGCCGAGCCGGCGGAGCTTGGTGAACTCGCCGATGGCGTCGGCCATGCACATGCCGTTGCCGTAGAAATAGAGGATGGTGGGCTTTGTGCGCGCATGGGGGTGCGGTGTTCCGTCGATGGTCAACGCCTGCCCGAAGCAGGCGGCGACGCGCTGGCCGTCGGGGGTCTTCAGCTCGAGCAATTCGCGGCTGGGGTCGGGGCGCACGATGGACGCGGGGGTCCCCTGCGACATGGTGCCGGGGAAGATCATCATCGTCTGCATCATCGAAAGCACGAGAGACACCCCGAGGTAGATGAGCAGCGCGGAGCGAACGACGCGCCAACCGATCCCGCGCCAGCGAGCAGGCCGGGCGTTCGGGCGAGCGGTCGACTCCACCACCGTTTCCATTAACCGTATTGTAGCTCGTCAAAGAAGATTCACCGCACAGTCGCGGAGAGCGCGGAGAAAGGGCGAGACCGATGAGCCGCAGATGAACGCAAATGAACGCGGATAAGAATCGAACTGAATCTGCTTTTCATCTGCGTTCATCTGCGGCTATACCTCCGCGCTCTCCGTGTGTCGGCGGTGAAATACCGCCTTTGTCCGAGTTGTGTTCCTTCGCTATCCTGTGCGGCATGCCCAAGACCAAAGAACAGTATTTCCAGCAGGTCGCGGACGCCGGCGTGGTGGCGGTCATTCGTGCGCAATCGAAGGACCAGTTGATGGACATCGCCCGGGCGCTGCTCGGCGGGGGTGTGCCGGCGATCGAAGTGACCATGACCACGCCCAAGGCCATCGCGGGCATCGAGAAGCTGGCGGACGAGCTGGGGGATAAGGCGGTGATCGGGGTGGGCACGGTGATCGATGCCGCCACCGCGCGCGACGCGATCACGGCCGGCGCGCAGTTCGTCGTCTCCCCCGTGGGCGATCCGGAGATCATCGCCACCACGAAGCGCTACGGGAAGATCAGCATCCCCGGCGCGTTTACGCCAACGGAAATCCTCCGCGCCTGGTCGCTGGGCGCGGACGTGGTGAAGGTGTTCCCATCGACCGTCCTCGGCCCCGGCTACTTCAAGGACATCCTCGCCCCCCTGCCGCAACTGAAGCTGACCCCCACGGGCGGCGTGGACCGGAAAAACGTCGCCGACTGGATCAAGGCCGGCGCCGTGTTCGTCGGCGCCGGCTCGTCGCTGGTGACGAAGGACGCGATGAGCAAAGGCGACTGGGGGTCCATTACCGCCAACGCCAAGGCGTTCGTGGAGGCAATCAGAACCGCGCGGGGACGGTCGTGAATGAGTAACCAATAACGAGTAACCAACAACCGACCCTGTTACTTGTTACTGGTTACTGGTTACTCGGGTTTGCAGCCGATAAGTGTTGAATGGACGTTCTCATTCTCGGCGCTGGCGGTCACGGGAAAGTCGTTTTGGACATCCTCCGCGCGGGAAAGCAGCACAACCCGGTTGGCTTCATCGACGCCGACCGGTCGCTGGCCGGGACGAGCGTCAACGGGGTGCCCGTCCTGGGTGCGCCCAACCTGCTGCCCAAGCTTCGGGCAAAGGTGAACGGCGCGATCGTCGCGATCGGCGACAACCACACGCGGCGCAGCTATGCCGCCATGGTGCGCGAGCACGGTCTGGAGCTGGTGAATGCAATCCACCCCGCCGCCGTGGTGTCGCCGTCGGCGCAGCTGGGCGGGAACGTCGTGGTGTGCGCGGGGGCCGTCGTCTGCGTCGATGTGAAGCTGTCCGACTCGGTCATCGTCAATACCAGCGCGGTCGTGGACCATGAATGCGAGGTCGGCGAGGCCGTGCACGTGTGTCCCGGGGCGCTGCTGGCCGGTCGCGTGCGGGTTGGGGCGGGCGCGCTGATCGGCATGGGGGCGAAGGTGATCCAGTGTTTGGCGATTGGGGCCAACGCGCTGATCGGCGCGGGCGCGGTCGTGATCGAGGACGTCCCCCCCGGCGCGACGGCCGTCGGCGTGCCGGCGCGGGTGATCAAGGTTGCCCGCGCGATGCCGGAAACGGCCTCGACTTAGATCAAACCTCCCGCTTTTCCGTTGCCGCTTCGACATTTCGAGGGGTAAAATAACTGGCGCCTGTGGAGCGAAAACGGAGGTCTGCTCATGAGTTCCGTCTACAACCCCGAAGCCGACATCATTGCTGAAATTGAGCGCCTGGAGCTGGAGGCCCGCGACATCCGCCGGCGCGTCGAGCATGCGCATAATGCCGAGGACAAGCGGGTGCTGAATCGCCAGCTTCAGGAGATCAAGACGCAGATCGAGCACCTGCGCTCGCGGTTGCCCTGAGCGGGGAAGACCTGAGCGGGAAGCGGGACCGCCGATGACATCGGCGGCTTTATTGAGGTGAACCGAGAGACCCCCGGTGTGGGGTCTCTTCTTTTTTCGCCAGGCGTGGGCGGTTATTCTCGCGCGCACGACACCGCATGATCGTCCCGATTCTGATCCTCGCCGCTGTGAGCTTCTGTATTTCCTGGGGCCTTACGTTCGCGATGATTCGGATCGCGCCGCGGGTGGGACTCATCGATCGGCCGGGAACGCGGAAGATTCATCAGGACCCCAAGCCGCTGGCCGGTGGTATCGCGATCTTTCTAGCGATCGCATCACCCTTCATCACCGCACTGGCTCTAGTCAATGTTACATCTCCTGAATCTCCCCTGCTGCGCGGGCTGCTTCCGACGAAGGAGATTTGGATCCTCGATGGGGCTGCCCTCCCAGGGCTTACGACGAAGCCGCTGTCTGTGCCGGATGATGATGTCGCCGCAGCCCTCTGGTCCGGCGCTCAACACCAGACGCCGCTCGCGATGGGGGTGGTCGGTGCGATGTTCGCGATGCACGTGCTCGGACTGCTCGACGACCGACGTGCGCTCGGGCCATTTGTGAAGCTTCTTGCACACGCTGCCATTGCATTCCTGCTCGTGATCTCATTTGACCTGCGCGCGCTGACGGCGGTGGGATACGTGCTCTCCGTCATCCTCACCGTCCTCTGGATTGTCGCCGTCACCAATTCGTTCAATTTTCTCGACAACATGGACGGCCTCAGCGCCGGCGTGGCGGCCGTGTGCGCGACGGCCTTTCTCATCACGGCGCTGACGATCGGCCAGTGGTTCGTCGCCGCCGCGCTGGCGCTGCTGCTGGGGGCGGTGCTCGGGTTCCTGTGCTTCAACTTCCCCCCCGCCTCGATCTTCATGGGCGACAGCGGGTCGCTGGTGATCGGGTTTCTGCTGGGCGTGCTGACGGTGCGGACGACCTTCCTCCCGCCCGGCACCGAGTGGGGCGCGGGATGGTACGCGGTGTTCGCGCCTGTGATCGTGCTGGCCGTGCCGATGTACGACATGATCGTGGTGATCCTGCTCCGGTTGTCGCGCCGCAAGAGCCCGTTCATCGGCGACACCAACCATTTCAGCCACCGCCTCGTCGCCCGCGGCATGTCGCGACGAACGGCGGTGCTGTGCATCTACCTGGTGACGGCCGCGACTTCGATGGCGGCCATCCTGCTGCCGCACGTGAACTCGACCTTCGGCGCGATGCTGATTTTTGCGCAGACGCTGCTCGTGCTCGGCGTGGTCGCCTTGCTCGAGCAGCACCCGCTGCCTCCTGTCCCGGAGCGCGGCATCTCGGGAGAGGTTCAGGCCCAGCGGGATCCGCCTCCGGTCCCTTCTCCCGCCGGGAGAAGGTTAAGATGAGGAGGCGTTGAGCTTCCCAAAGCTGTTCGACTACCACGCCCCCTCACCCCAGCCCTCTCGCGGAGGGAGAGGGGGCAAGGAAAGATCACCCTCACCCTGCCCTCTCCCGGCGCGAGGAAGTAAGAGCCGATGCCGAAGACGAAGCTTCCGCCCAAGCCGCTCAACACCTCCGCCGGCGGGCACGTGGTCACGTGGCCCAATCGGTTGACGCAGTTGGCCTTCGCGCTGGCGCTGGCGCTGGTGTTCGCGCGGGGGACGATGCTCGAGAGCGTTCGCGACACGATCGACATCGAGTTCGGCGCCGACGCCGTCCCGCGCGGCGCCGGACCGGCGGCGGGGCTCGTGCTCGACCTGCTCTGCTGTCTGCCCGCGTTGCTCGTGCTCGGGCGGCGGCTGGTCGATCGCAGCTTCGCTCTTCGCTTGGCCTGGAGTCACGTCGCCTTCGTCGCGCTGGGGCTGTGCGCCGCTGCCAGCAGCCTCTGGGCCGCCGACAGGTTCCTCGCGCTCGTCACCGGCGCTCACGTGGTCGCCGCCGCGGCGCTGCTGTGGGCCGTGGCACAGCTCGTGCGCAGCTGGCTTCGGCTGCGGCTCGTCGCCGGCGTGTGCTTTGGGCTGCTGCTTGCCTCCCTGGCGCACGGACTGATTTACCGCTACGTCGATCTGCCCGACATGCAGCGCAGCTGGGAGCGAGACCGCGAGCTGATCCTCAAGCAGCGCGGCTGGGAGCCGGGCTCCTTCCAGGAGCGGCAGTTCGCCAACAAGATCCTCGGCGGCGAGATGATCGGCTTCCACGTCTCGCCGAATGCGTTCGCCGCGACCATCGTGATGCTTACAGTTGTTTCGCTCGGCGTGGCGATGCAGCGCTTCGCGAATCGCGACGAGCCGGCGTGGGGCGGGGGTGTTCTTCTCGTCAGCGTCGTCTCCGTCGTGATGATCTACTGGACGCACAGCAAGACGGCGATGGCGACGTTGGTGCTGGCGATGGTTGCGCTGGCGGGGCTGGCACTGCCGCGCGTGCGGTCACTGCTGGCCGCACACGCGCGTCAGGCGTACTGGGCGGGGCTGATCGTGTGCGTGCTGGGCGTGCTCGCCGTCGCGGGGCATGGGATTTATCACGGCGGGCTGTTCGAGGGCAGATTCGGCAACAGCCTGCACTTCCGCTGGCGCTACTGGGTGGCGGCGGAGCGCATGTTCGAGACGAGGCCGCTGCTGGGCGTCGGCTGGAACAATTTCGGCAACTTCTACACCGCCCACCGGCTGCCCGAGGCGGCGGAAGAGGTGCGCGACCCGCACAACTTGCTCGTCCGCGCGTTTGTCGAGCTGGGCCTTGTGGGCGGGGCGCTGCTGGTCGCGTGGCTGGCGCGGCTGGGATGGGAGCTGACGCGGCCGGTCGTGCCGGTGGCATCGGAGGATGATGCCGCCCGCCCGCGCGATCCCGAGTATTCGATGACAGCGATGGTTCTGGCGATGTCCGCCATCGCCGGCATGGGTTTCCTCATCAACGTCGCCGCGAGCGTCGATTTGGCCGAGTCAGTTGACTACGCATTCATCGAGGTCTGCAAGCGGCTGCTGTACGCGTGTTTGCTGTTCGCCGGCGGGATCGTCGTCGTGGTGCGCTCAAGCAAGCGCCAGGAGATGGACGCGCGGCCGGCGCCATGGGTTCTCTACGGCGCGCTGATCGCGCTGTCGACCCTGCTGCTGCAGAACCTGGTCGACATTTCGCTGTTCGAGGCGGGCCCGATGATGGCGTTCGCGTTCCTTGCCGGCGCGGCGGGCGGGGTTCGCTCAGCGGCCTGGACGGAACAGCGCGCAGCGCGTCCGGTTGTCGCTGCCGCCCTCTTTGCGGCGGCGCTGGCGTGGGCGGCGGCGCTGCTGTTTGTCGTCGTCCCGGTGATCAACGCGCAGAACCAGGCGCAGCTGGCCGATGTCGACATCCGCTACGGGCGCATGCCCCTGGCCGAGGCGCGGTTGAAGGAAGCATTCCGACAGGTCCCGACGAACGCGGATTATGCCTTCCGCGCCGCCCGCGCCGCCATCATGGATGGGCACAATCCCCGCCCCGATGACGTCCGCGCCCTGCTCGATGCCGCGACGGCCGCCGACCCGTCGCTGGTCAAGGGTTACCTCATTCGCGCCGAGTTCGAGCGCCAGCAACCAAGCCCTGACGTTGAAGCAATTCGCACGAGTTACGACAAGGCGCTTGCCCTGAACCCCGCCGACATCGACGTGCGCCTGCGCTATGCCGCGGCGCTGGAAGAATTGGGGCTGAGGGAAGAGGCGGCGGAGCAGTACCGCGTCGCGCTGGAATTCAACGAGAAGCTCCCCGCGGAGGAACCGGAGCGACTGCCGGTGAAACGGGTGACGGAGATCGAGAAAAAGCTCGCGGAGCTGTCCGCCTGATTTGTAGTCGCGGCAGGCGTCGCCACTACAGGACGCGCGCAAAAAAACCACCGCCCTACGGACGTGAAGGAGAAAGCGTCCGGTCAGGCGGCGGTAGTCGTGTTTCAAAAAGGTAGGGGCGACGCGGACCTGCCTGTGCCCTCGACGGCATGCCCGAATCGAACGCCCCTACCCCAACAAATTTTTCGTCAGGCGGCCAGCGGCTGCGTCGAGAGGTACAAGCCGAGCATGCCGCGATCCATTTCATCCATGTCGACCAGCCGGCCGGCGACATCCACCGTCCTGGCGTCGACCTTGTTCACGCGGGCGACGGCCATCCACCCGACCCACTCGCGCTTCGGTTCCATGCTCTTCTTAGTCGTGTCGATGAACGGGCTGATGCCGGCGTAGGCGGGAAGCTCGATGCGCACGCGGATCTGGTTGTCCGGCTTCACGTCCGTCTGCTCGGTGCGGATGCGCACGCCACCGGCGGAGAGGTCGACCAGCCGGCCGAACGACTTGCCCGTGCGCTTGTTGCCGTCCCAGCGATCGACGCTGATGCCCGCCATCTCCAGATCGTGGCGGCGGTGCTCGCGGCGCTCGGCGCCCTCGCTCTCGACGGTGAGCTTGAGCCCGACTTTGACGTTTCGTTCGTGCAGGGTGGTCATCGCGTTCGCTCCTTACTTCGAATTCGTGACACCCCTGCTATCGACGGTTTGCGAGGCCGACTTTGGTAATTTGGGTAATTTCGGGTCTCTGCGGTAAGATCGCGTTATCGGACCTAGTCGGGGCTGTGTCGCGCGGCGCAGGATCACCCAAACGCGTGTGAGAACTGGACGTATACTCAGGGCGACGTGTCTCGATTCCTCATCCTCTTTCTGTTCCTGATCTGGACCGCCTGGCCCGGAAGCGCACAGCCTGTGGGCAAGCTTCCGCTGGCGGAGACGACGCTGTTCCTCGGGGTCTTTGCGCTGATCGTGCTGCTCCTGGGCGCGTGGAGCCGCATCCTGGCGCGGCACGTGACGGGGGCGAACCTTCATCGCAGCCTCAAGCGGTTCAACCAGGCCATCTTTGCTGCCCGCCTGGCCATCCCGGGGTGGTTCGGCGTGGGCGTGTTCGTGCTCGACTGGCCGCTGGTCGTCGAGCGGCTGCTCGGCCCGGTCGCGTATTGGCCGGTGCAACTCCCAGCGGCGGCGCTGGGCACGCTGCCGGCGGTGCTGGCGTGGATGGCGCTGTGGTGGTCGCAGTACCCCGCCGATCGCGCGCTGCGCGAGCAGAGCCTGCTCATCCACCTGGAAGACGGCTTGCCCGTGCACGCCCCGCCCGGCTTCTGGGAGTACTTCCGCGCCAGCATCCGATTGCAACTGCTGTTCACGGTGGTTCCGGTCGCGCTGATCCTGCTGGCGCGCGACGTGATGATCGTGACGCTCTGGAAGACGCAGGCGGCCGGGCCGCTCAGTCCGGCGACCGACGCGATGGTTTCATTCGCATCGGCGCTGCTCGTGCTGATCTTCGCGCCCGAAATCCTCCGCCGCGTGCTGCACACGCAGCCGCTGCCAGCCTCGCCCTTGCGCGATCGGTTGGAGAACCTGTGCCGCCGGGCAAATCTGCGTTATCGCGAGATTCTCCTGTGGCGGACCGAGAACAACATGGGCAACGCCGCCGTCATGGGTTTGCTTCCGCGCGTGCGCTATATCCTGCTGAGCGACCTGCTGCTGGAGAGCATGCGCGACGAGCAGATCGAAGCCGTCTTCGCCCACGAGGTAGGCCACGTCGTGCACCGGCACATGGGCTGGTACGTCGTGTTCTTCGTGATCCTCACGCTGGCGATGACCGGCGCGTCGGCGACGCTGATCAACCACTTCGCGTGGGTGCAGCTTCCGCCGTGGCTCCCGCCGGAGCTGCTGGTGATGGCCGGTAGCGTCGCGGCGTTCCTGCTGATGTTCGGCTTCCTCAGCCGCAACTTCGAGCGCCAGGCCGACGTATTCGCGGCGCGCACCATTGAAACAGGTGACGGAATCCGTAGCGCCGGAACCGCGAGTGACGGAGTGGAGAGTGACGGAGTGACGCGGTCGGAGAAAGGCGCGGCTTCCTACTCCGTCACCCCCTCGCTCCCCACCCCGTCACTTGCCACCCCGTCACTCCCTTCCCGTCGGCCCGTCGGCCCGTACGGCGCCACCGTCTTCGCCTCGGCGCTGCACCGCGTGGCGGTGATCAACAACATCCCCGTCGCCGCCCGCTCGTGGTGTCACGGGAGCATCGCCCGGCGCATGAAGTACCTCGAGCACCTCGCCGCCGACCCGTCGCACACGACACGCTTCGACCGGTTCATGGGCAAGCTCTACGCGGCCATGGTGATCGCGCTGGTGGCCTGCGGGGCGTGGGTGTTTGTGGCGGGGTAACCACGCCTGTGCAGTCATCTTGATTATTGTCGCTGCGCGGAATTTACTATATAGTTATTTAAGTGATACGATTTTCGCTGGAACCACTGGAACATTAACCATGTCGCCAAGCACGGCGTCACGGTGGCTGAAGTGGAGCACCTGCTGGAGCACGCGGCCGCCGGCTTTCCGGAATATATCGGGGGCGGCAAGTACCGCGTCCGCGGCCAACCTGAGGGACGGTATCTTCAGGCCGTGTATATTTTCAGTCCGGCGGCGGTGGTTTACGTCATTCATGCGCGCGAGCTGACCGATCGGGAAAAGCGCAACCTGCGTAGGAGACGACGATGACTAAAACAAGTAAAGGACGCAAAGCGCGGCAATCGCTGGAGTCGAAGGATGCGGAGTTGAGCCGAGGCGGCGCCTACCAGAGATTCATGGCGATGACGCCGGCACAACGCGACGCGGAGGTCGCGAAGTACGACCTGGAGGATCTGACGCCGGGGAAACCTCTGACGGCGGCGGACAAGGCACTGCACCGTCGCGCCGCGGCGCGAGGGGCGCGGACGGCGCGGGCGAAGCTCGGCCGGCCAACGATCGGCGCGGGGGCCAAGATCGTGCCGGTGACCATCGAGCGGGGCTTGCTCAAGAAAGCCGATGCCTTTGCCAAGCGGCACCAGCTGAAGCGCTCGCAGATGGTCGCGCAGGGGCTGCGGCTGGTGATGGAGCAGGGCAAGGCCGGCTGATGGTCGCATCATCGATGCGGAGCGTCACACCACCGGCTCGGGCGTCGGCGCCGGCGCGGTGATGACCTCGACAGGCACATCCGGCGGGAGCAGAGTTTCCAGCCGTCGCTGAAAGCTGCCCTTGATCAGGGTGTGCAGCGCGCCACGGCGGCTGGAGCCGATCAGCACCTTGCTCACCCCGTTGATGGCCGCGCCCTCGGCGATGAGGACGGCAGCGTCGTTGCCCGTGTCGTACATCGGGATGATCGGCACGCCCGCGCGATGGCCGTGCTCGAGGAAATCGGTGAACAGCTCCTGTGCGGCGCGATCGTTTTCGAGCGTCAGCACGTTCTCCGCGTTCACACGGTAATTCAGCGCAACATCGCGCACGAACGAAACAACCAGCGCGGCGTTGTCGCGCTTGGCGACCTCCAGCGCCGGCTCGGCCAGGTCGTCGGAGCCGGCCGTCGCCAGCAGGATCTTCTGCCGCGCCATCGCATCGGGCGGAAGCTGCTCGACGATCGCCTGGCGAAGAAGGCTGGGCTTCGGCCGACGCGCCTGGTGGAACTGCGTCACCCTCCGGAGAATCAACCCCACGGCCAGCACAGTGCTGACGAAGATCAGCGCGTGCATCTTCGTCGTTGCGAGGGTGAACCAGATCCCGATGAGCAGCAGAGCGAGCAGCGCCATGGGGAGCTTGCGCCACCACTTGCGCAGCCGTGGATGGAAGGTGACAAGCGAGGTGTCGATGGCGACGGCGCCGACCACCCCGATCGCGTAGAGCGACGCCAGCGTGTGCAGGTCGTGCGCGAACAGCAGCACCACGGCCGGCACGCTGGTGGCGAGGATCGCTGCCACCCACGGCGCGCCGAAGGCGTTGAGCTTCTGAAAGACCGACGGCAGCTCGCTGTCGCGGCTCATGACATAGGTGATGCTCATCAGCCCGTTCACGGCCGTGTTCGTCGCCGAGAGCAGCAGCAGACCGCCGACGATGCGGACGAGCCACTCGCCCCACCCGCCGATGTACGCCCGCGCCATGAACGCGAGCATGTCCTCCGTGTGCGACTCCCGATCCAGCCGCGGCACTTCGGGCGTCGCCAGCGAAATCATCACCACCGCAAGCAGCAGGTTGAGCAGCGCCACTTCGGCGGCGACGACCCAAATCGCCCTTCGCGCGGTCTTGTACACCGGTTTTCTCATCACCCCGGTGAGATTGGCGATCGCTTCAACGCCCGAGAGCGCGAGCACGATGTAGACGAACCCGTGCCACAGCTCGCCCGGCGGGTGCGCAAGACGGCCCCAGTCGATGCGGGTCCAGTCGATTTGCGGCAGGGCGAAGCCGACGATCAGCAGCGTGATCAGCATCATCCCGACGGCCGCAAAAATGGCGTACGCGGCGGTGTGCTTGGGGCCCAGGAGGTTAAGCGCGCCGATGGCGAGGATCGCGACGATCGCCCAGAACCCGGGGCTGTCCCAGGTGAGCGGGGCCGCGGCGGCGGCATCATCGTCATCAGGCAGCTCGACGTGGTCGCCCGGATCGGTCGCCGCCGCCACGTGCGCCGCCGTGTGGTCACCGAGCCCGAAATAGTGAAACGCCTCGACCGCGCTGAGCGACGCCGTGACCGTGTAGTCGGCAAAGAGTAGCAGCGCGCCGATCACCCCCACCACCGGGTGGCGCATCCGCCCGGCCGTGTACACGCCCCCGCCGTTCTGGAAGATGCGGCAGATCTGCGTGTACGCCCACCCCACCGCCAGGATAAGCAGGCTCATCGCCAGGATCAGGTAAAACGAGCTGCGCCCCGCGACGAGAAACGCCAGCCCCAGGACGTACAGCCGGCTGGTGCCCCAGTCCCCGAACAGCAGCGCCCCGGCCTGAAACCAGTTCACGTTTCGCGGGCGCTCGCTGGCGAGCATGGAAAGGGCTTGTGGCTTGTGGCGGGCGATGTCGTCTGCGGCGATTTCCATCGAGGTGGTGGGTCAACCGGCGAAGCAATCCCCCGCGTCTTTGGCGCCAGAGGTGAACGGCAGCCCGTAGCGTACGTGCGACGCAGCGGCGGCGTCAATCGCCGCTACTTCAGCTGCGCCACCTTCGCCAGGTCCTCGTCGCGTCCGGCGATGAGCAGCGTGTCGGAGTCCTTGAGCGGCGTGTCGGGGTCCGGGAGCACCTGCATCTCGTCTGTCAGCACATCATGCAGCGCAACGACGGCCACCGCGTAGCGCTTGCGCAGCGACAGCTCGCGCAACGTCCGTCGGTTCCACTCCTCCGGGACAGCCATCTCCTGCACGGACACGCCGGCCCCCAGACGCACGTAGTTCAGCAGCGCCTTGCCCGACAGACGCGACGCCAGCGCCAGCGCCGTCTCGCGCTCGGGGAAGATCGTCTCGGTGACACCGATGCGCTCCATGACGCGGGCATGATCGCGCGAGATGACCTTGACGAACAGATCGTTCACGCCCAGATCGCGCAGCGACATGGTGGCGAGGATGCTGGCGGTGATGTCGTCGCCCGTGCTGACGATTCCGCCGTCGGCGCCCTTCGCGCCCGCGCGCTCCAGGACCGCCACGACACGCCCGTCGCCCACGATCGCGCGGGTGACGTACGGGGAAATCCGATCGACCGCCGCCTCGCTCGGGTCCACCACCACCACCTCGTGCCCCTGCGCGTGCAGCGACTCGGCGACGCTCCCGCCGAAGTTCCCCAGTCCCACGACCACAAAACGCCTCATTGCCAGCCCTTCTGCGTAAGCGGGTGGTTACCCTACCACGACGTCTTCGTATGCGTAGCGCAGCTGCGCAACCCCTGAGACCCGCTGTCGGCGCGCCAGCGCCGCGACGAATGTCAGCGGCCCGACGCGGCCGAGAAACATCAGTAAAATCGCCACCCAGCGCCCGCCGGGCGTCAGCTCCGGCGTCAGCCCCGTCGACAGCCCTACCGTGTTGAACGCGCTGGCGGCCTCAAACATGCAGTCGAGGAAATCCATGCGCGTCCACCCGGACAGTTCCGTCGTCGTCAGGAGGAAGATAGCGATCGTTACCAGGCCGAACGACACGACGAACAGCCCCACCGCGCGCTCGACGCTTTCCGGGGGCACGCTGCGGCTCCACAGCCCGACGTACGACCGCCCGCGATAGCGCGACCAGGCCAGCAGCCCGATCAGCGCGACCGTCGTCGTCTTCAGCCCCCCCGCCGTCGAGCCGGGCGACCCGCCCACCGTCATGAGCAGGATCGTCAGGAACAGCGACCGCTCGCTCGCCTGCGCATAATCGATCGTGTTGAACCCCGCCGTGCGCGCGGTCGTGCTCATGAACATGGCATTGATGATCCGGTCCTTGACCGGATCGGCTCTAAGCACCCCGTACCACTCGAACAGCGCGAACAGCAGTGTCCCGCCCAAGAGCAGCACAGCTGTCGTCCCGAGGACGAGCTTGGTGTGCAGCGAGAGACGGAAGATCTGCTCAGTGCGCTGCGCCCGCCAGCGCAGCCGCAGCTCTTCGAGCGTCAGGAAGCCGATCCCGCCGAGGATGATCAGCATCATGATCACGCCCAGCGTCCAGGGCGAGCGGTGGAACGACATGAGCGAATCGCTGAAGGTCGAGAAGCCGGCATTGCAGAACGCGCTGACGGAGTGGAACAGCGCCGGCCACGCCGCTGCCGTCCAGCCCATGCGCGGCGCCCAGAGCAGGTAGAGCAGGACGGCCCCGAGCCCTTCGATGGCGAACGTGAAGCGGACGACGTCGCGGATCAGGTTCCGCCGGCTGACGTGCGGCGCGACCTCGAACGATCCGGTCGACAGCGCCTCGCTGCGCAGCGACAGCCGCCGGCCCAGCGTCACAATGATGAGGCTCGTGAATGCGATGATCCCCAGCCCGCCGAACTGAATCAGCGCGAGGATGTACAGCTGCCCCGCGGGCGTGAAGAACGTGGCGGTGTCCTCGACGATCAGGCCGGTCACGCAGACGGCGCTGGTGGCGGTGAACAGCGAATCGAGCCAGGAGAGGGGCTCCTGCGTGTACAGCCCCGGCAGCGTGCGGAACCCGATCGTTCCCAGGCCGACGAGCAGCAGGAACGACATGACGAACAACTGCGGCGCGCTTAGCTTCCCCCACGCCGCCAGGCGCGAGCGGGACTCGACCTCCCATTTGCTGAACGGACTGCGCTCCTTCACGTGGGGCTCAATCCTTCTCCACGTTCAGTCCCGCATCGGTCCAGCCGCGGTAGCCGCCGTCCATCGAGTAGACGTTGGTGTAGCCCATCTTCTGCAGGTTGTCCGCCGCCAGCGCCGAGCGGAAGCCGCCGCCGCAGTACAGGACGATCTCGGCGTTGGTGTCGGGGATCGTCGTCTCGATGTCGCGCTCGATGACGCCCTTGCCCAGGTGCGTCGCGCCGGGCAGGCGGCCCTTCGCCCACTCGTGGTCTTCGCGCACGTCGACGAGGTGAAACGTCTCACCGCGCTCCTGCTTGCGACGGACGTCGTCGACTGTGAGCTCCTTGATGCGCGTCTTGGCATCGTTGACGATCTTGAGGAATGCGGGGGTGTGTTTTGCCATGGGTATCCTGCTTGGCACGGTTCTTAAACCCGCTCGTCGGACGCGTGGCGCGGCAACGGCGCCCATTCGCCCTCGCCCAGGAACGTCTCTGCGATCTCCTGCAGCCCCATGCCGAGGTGAACGCGTGCTGCCGCCCCACCCGCATCGGCGGCCTGAGCCTCGTCGACGAAGGCGCGGAAGTTCTCTCGGCGGCGTGTCGCGATCAGGTTTTGCACCAGCACTTCGGCAAGAGTGTAGCTCAGACTCTGCCCACGGTCGCCCCGTTGAAAGGACTCGCCGGACCAGAACGTCGCTAAACCCTTGCGGCCCCACCACCGTCGCTGGCGACGGATCTCGACCTCATCAAGCAGTAGCGGACCGATGCGCGCGACCTGGCGCGAGATAATCTCCGCTGCCCCCTCCTCCAGCCACAACGGCAACCGGCGCTGCGGGTACGTCACACCGCTGGCGCCGGTGGAGCGGATCGCACTGCGGGCGCCGGTCGTGCTGAATCGGGCATGTACCATCTCGTGGGCCAGCGTCCGCTCGAGGTGAGCGGGCGCGTCGATCGTTGCAATGTGCACGTCGCCGTCATTGATACAGATCCCGGCACTCGTCCCGTACTCCCCATCGCCGTAGTAATAGTAGATGTAGGTGTAGTAGGTCTGCGGCGAGTCAAACACGAACACCGGAAGCTTGCCGCTCACGTCGTCCGGCTCGCCGAGGATTTCTTGGACTCCCGCGTGAATTCGCTCACACATTCGGGCGATGGATGCCGCCGCAGCCGGGTCGTCTGCACGGGCGCACAGCAGAAGGATAGACCGGGTCTCAACGATGCGGTACGCCGGGCCCAGCGCGTCGGCCAACGCCTCGATCCACTGCCGCTGCACCTCCGACCAGACACGGTGGGTCTCGTACCGCGGCGCCAGCGCGTCCGCCGCGGCTTGGATCCGGTCCCATCTCGGCCGTGGCAGGCCATCGGTCAGCTCGAACGCCGCCTCGGGAAAAGCGCTCAGGTCGATTGGGACGCCGTCGCCAGCGTCATTGGCACACTCACTCACCGGGCCGTGCCGCCCGCCGCCGACAAAGCCCCGAAGCCAGCCAAGCATGAGGATCCCTCCTATCGACTCCTCATCCGCCGAGGTTGAACGATTCGAGATACTTGTCCCATGTAACGGCACTGTCCGGCGGAAGCTTCACGACCGGCGCCTGCGGGCCGTCGATCGCGCGGAGGTTGGCGAGCGGGTCGTCCGTCAGGCGCAGGAACTTAAAGCCCCGGAAGCGCGCCTCCCCGGCCGCGTCGTCGGCGGCGGCGTCTTTCGTCATCCGCGCGATGTATGCGTCGATCGGCTCCTCGCGCACCTTCGGTTTGGCGGAGTGGATCAGGTTGACCGTGCCATCGGGCGCGTGCGCAACCAGACCCACGTGGCCCACCCAGTAGCCATCGCCCTTGCCGGTGACGAAGTTCACCACGTCGCCGTCGCGCAGGAGCGGCTTTACCGAGTCGATCCGCTCGTAGGGAATGAACGACTCCTGGATCGTCTCGACGGGCATCGATTCATCCAGCTTGTAGCGCGTCTTGAAGAACTTCGCCCGGTCGACCTTCTGCGAAAACGGCTTCACGGCGTCGCCGCCCAATTGGTTTGTCACGTCGGTAAGGAGCCAGCGGTTGTTCACGTTCCAGTCGGCTTCCGTGTAGTGGTTTCGCGTGACGACGCCAATCTGCCCGTCCTTGTAGCGGATGCGCTGGAGCATCGACATGAAAGAGGGGAAGTCGTTCGAGAGCGCGATGGCCAGCGTATGCTCGGCGAAGACGACGCAGTCGCTGCGGTCGAGGCAATAGATCGGCTGCGGGTCGGTCTGCTCGAACGGCGCTTCCCCGAGCAGGTACAGCTCGTACGGCTGCTCGAGGTTCTTGCGCGCGAGGTGGACGATTCGCCGCCGGAGGTCCGGCTCCGTCGCGCTGAGGTGTCGCAGGTAGGCGTCCACCTCGCGCTCGGTGAAGGCATAAAGCGGCTTGGCCTTCAGCCGCTCGATGGTGGGCGCTTCGGCCGTCGGCTCCGCCGCTGCGGGTCCCGCTGTCGGCTCGGGCGCCTGGCAACCGAACACCCCCAGCGCGATGATCAATGCAACGCCAATTCGCTTCATGCCCGGTAGTTTACCGGGGATGGCGGCGGCGCGTCGAATGAGCTGCGCCGTCACGCGTCCCAAATGTGAAAGGTCTGCTCCGGGCGCCCTTCATTCTTTGCATTCGACCCCGTTCCGCTCACGCCATCCCGTCCCAGCGTTCGGGCTCTTCATCCCATCGCGCGTCGACGGTCGGCTCTTCGGTGGGCTCGACCGCCAGCCGCGGGAAGTGGCGCATCACAGCAACGCGCATCCCCCAGCACGAACCCTCCTCGCCCGGCATGGCGGACGGGGCGTCGCTGGACCGCATGTTGCTGGACCGCATCTGGTGCTCAACGGCGAGGGCAACCATGTCTACTCCTTCTTGTTAGGGTGCGAGGCCTTATCGCTCGAAACTCACTCGCACCCGCCACGCCTAGATCGGTCCTTCGTTCGACCCACCATTAGTTGTGCTCCATCGGTTTTTGATGACCGATAATAACCCTCGCGTGCGGGGTTTTGTTAGGTATTGGTGGAATTGATGAACGTGACCACAGAGCCGGCTTTTTTGACTTCCGGCAGATGAGTAAGATGGACGCGCGTTGGGGTGCGTCGTTGGACGTGCACGGCGGCGAGAACCGAAACGGAGTGCATTGATGAATCACCTGGACCAGCGCAGCGGCAGCGACAACGGCAAGGAAAACGACAACGGCAACGCCATCTCGCGGCGCGGGCTGATGGCTTCGGCGGCGGGGAGTGCGGCGGCACTGACGTTCGGAGGGACCGTGCGGGGTCAAGATGCGCCGGCCGCGACGCCCGCGCCGGAGGGCAAGGCCGTGAGCGACGGGCGGCTTCAGCAGTCGGTCTGCAAGTGGTGTTTCAAAGGCATGTCTGTTGAGGAGCTGGCGCAGCTCTGCAACAAGATCGGGTTAAAGGGCATCGATCTGCTCGGGCCGGACTCGTTCCCGATCCTCAAGAAGTACAACCTGGTCGGCACGATGACCACGACTCACGGCATCGAGAAGGGGCTCAATCGCAAGGAGAACTGGGAGGAGTGCCTCGGCAAGATCCGCACGGCCATCGACGCGACGAGCGAGGCGGGTTTCCCCAACGTCATCTGCTTCTCGGGAAATCGCGGGGGGATGAGCGATGAACAGGGGCTCAAAAACTGCGCCGAAGCGCTGAAGCAGATCGTCGGCCACGCCGAGGAAAAGAAGGTGACGATCTGCATGGAGCTGCTCAACAGCAAGCAGCACAAGGACTACATGTGCGATCACACGGCCTGGGGCGTGGAGCTGTGCAAGGCGGTGGGCGCGGACCGGTTCAAGCTGCTGTACGACATCTACCACATGCAGATCATGGAAGGCGACATCATCGCGACCATTCGCAAGAACAAGGAATATCTCGCCCACTACCACACCGCCGGCGTGCCGGGGCGCCACGAGCTGGACGAGAACCAGGAGCTTCAGTACCCGGCGATCATGCGGGCCATCGCGGACACGGGGTTCAAGGGATACGTGGCGCAGGAATTCATCCCCACGGGAGAGCCGGCGATGTCACTGGCCGAGGCGGCTCGCGTCTGCACGGTGTGAGCGCTGGATCGGCTCCAGCTCCTGATGCACGATCCAGTCGGCCGGGCCGAGCGATGCCTGCCGCGTCGTCAGATCGATGTGCGGGTGAACCAGCGGCTTCATCGGCCGGCCGTTGAGCGAGACGGCGACGTCGGCGTAGACCTGCGGCCTTGCGCTGCCGAACTCGCGCTGGTGGTGGCGGGCGAGGTGATGGGCGAACTGCAGGAGCATGTCGGGCCGCGTGGACATGACATGCTGCTGGCGGGGAGTAAGGAACTGGTTCAAATCGACGCCGGTGCGATGGCCGGTGGAGGGGTGGACGATGTAGAAACGGACGCGCGTGCGACGATCGTCGAGCTTCATCCGCCAGGCGAAGTTGTGCCCCTCATGCGTCCAGTTCACCCGCCCGCGATACAGCAGGTGGCGCAGGGGGAGGAAAAGCTGCACGATGACGTACAGCGCCAAAGCGACGACAATGCCGCGGCGCAGGGGAAACACGGCGGGCGCATGGGCGGTGGCGCCACTCCGCCGCAGCAGTCTCCGCGGCCAATCGGGGTCGAGAAACAACGTAGTGGCGGCGATCCCCAGCCACGGGAACACGCCGATGTGGAAGATGTACGCGTTGGCCAGATGGAAGAACACCGCCGTGCAGAAGGCAATGGCGCGCGTGCGGCGCCACAGGAGCAGCGGGACGATCAGCAGGTCGAAGAGCATCCCACCGAAGCTGAAGAGGTACGGCGCCCAGTCGGACATGAGCAACGGCGCGAACAGCGAATCCTCGGCGCGCGAGCGAAGCCACATCCGCATCGGCTCGCCGCGCATCCAGTCGCCGTTGGTGCGCGCGATCCCGCTGAAGATGTACACCGCTGCGAGCTGGAAGCGGAGAAGATATAGCGTCCACGCGGGGGCGACATGGCTGCGGATGGCCGGTCGGAGCATTGCGTCGATCGACGCCGAGCGGTTCAGCGGCAGGAAGATCAGGAGGAAGCTCAGCAGGCAGATCAGGTACATGTGGTTCAGGTACCGCGTCTGATCGAGCAGGAACATGTGCGTGATCAGCAGCCACAGCACGGCGGCGCTGATGCGGTAACCGAGGCCGATCGCGACGCAAATCGCCGCCAGCGCCCATGCCCACAAGTGATAAATCATTCCCTCGCCGGGCCAGGGGTGGACCCACGCGAAGCCGTAGTATTTGAACAGGACCTGCGGGTCGATGTAGAACTGCCGCGCCCAGGAGACGCCGTCCGGCTCGCGCGGGACGAGGTATCGGAACGCTTCCCATGTCATGATGGCGCCGAAGGTGATGCGGAACACGACGAGCGACGCGATGTCGATCGGCTGAAACAGCCGCTGAACGAGTGACGGTCGCGATGCGTGCGGGTCGTGCATAATGAGCCGCGGCATTCTATCGAAAAACAACAGCGGCATAGCCCCGGGCGCACCACGTGCCGCCGGTCGCGTCAATTGGGATGCACAACGCAAGGGTGACGGCGCGTTCGCCGCCGGACGTGACGGTGCACGCGGCCGCAAACAAATCGAACGACAGCGCACGCTGCGGACGCAGGTTCAGTTGCAGCGCATCGCCGGACCCCAAATGGGTTCCTTTGGCGACGTCGCGCATCCGCCACTGCGCGTGCGCGAGCTCTTTCGGGTGAGCCAATGTCGCGTCGCAGGCAAGGAGGAGGCAGACGCCGGAGAGCCACACGGAAAAACGCATTCGTTCTCACCGTTTGCGCGCGCGAAACAACCTGCTCAGCGGCGTGAACATCGCCCCGCCGAGGTTCGCGACGCTCATCTCCGGCCACGGCGGCGTTTCGTGGCGTCGCCAGGCCCGAACCGTCTCGCGGAGCACGCGAAACGGCGCCAGCAGCCGCTCGCCCAGCGGCTTCGTCGGCGCCAGCCCGTTCGGCCGGAACAGCAGCACGGTGACATCGTCTCCCGTCAGCTCCGCACGAGCCCTGGCCTCGATCGCGCGGAGCAGCGACGCGATGAACGACGCGGGCGGCGACGACAGGTCCAACCTCGTTACAACTTCGAGCAGCCCCTGTTGACCGAGCAGGCCGCCGTGGCCGTCGCCGCACTCGACCAGCGAGTCGGTGTAGCAGAGGACCAGGTCGCCGATGTCCAGGCGCACGTCGAACTGTGCGTAGTCGGAAAGATCCACGATGCCGAGCGGAAAGTTCGTAGCCGACGATTCTCGCGCCGACCGGTCCTGCTGGAGGAACGACCACTTCCGCTCCGCCGCCCGGTACAACAGCGGCGGCGGGTGCCCCGCGTTGCAGA
Source organism: Tepidisphaeraceae bacterium (assembly GCA_035936155.1). Classification (GTDB taxonomy): domain Bacteria; phylum Planctomycetota; class Phycisphaerae; order Tepidisphaerales; family Tepidisphaeraceae; genus DASYWJ01. The sequence continues at coordinate 20,459 of DASYWJ010000103.1, forward strand.
GGGACAGGTGGTTCGCCGGCGCAAAGAAGGTCGTGGCGATCGCGGTGGCGAAGCAGCCGTTTTGCGCCAGCGCCGCGAACTGGCCGTTCATCGTGCCGATGAAGCGGGCCTGGTCGATCTGGTTGACGTGCCGCCGCATGAGCGAGCGGAGTTGAACGGCCGTCTGCGCGACGTCGGCGCCGTGGCCGCTGACGTCGGCGACGAGCAGGCGGCTGATCCGGCCGGTGGCGCAGCTCGAAACGTAGTACACGTCCCCGCCGCCCGCGGCGTTTCGATAGGGCTTGCAGTACACCCACGCGTCGAGCCCTGCCATCACCACCCCGCTGTCGACGGCCTGGTTCCCGCCCCAGACCTCCATGCACTGCATGAACTGCGGCCCGGTGGTGGCGGTGGCGGTGGCGGGCATGTGCGGATTGTACCCGACCGCTGGAGCGCCGCGCGACGATGCCTATAGTGATTCGCGAACAGGGAAAACCGACATGGCCAAGCACAGCATCGTATTGATCCCCGGAGACGGCATCGGACCCGAGGTGACGCGGGCGACCCGCCGCGTGATCGAGGCGGCCGGGCTGAGCGTCGAGTGGGTGGAGCTGCCGGCCGGCGTGGCGGCGATCGAGCAGGGGTTCGACAACGTCCTTCCCGAGCGCACGCTCGCCGCCATCCGGGCGCACAAGGTGGCGCTCAAAGGCCCTGTCACCACGCCCATCGGCAAGGGGTTTCAGTCGGTCAACGTGCAGCTGCGCAAAAAGCTGAACCTGTACGCAGCCGTGCGACCGGTGCGCAACCTGCCGGGCATCAAGACGCGCTTCGACGGCATCGACATGGTGATCGTCCGCGAGAACACCGAAGGGCTCTACAGCGGAATCGAGAACGAGGTGGTGCCCGGCGTCGTGACGAGCCTGAAGGTGGCCAGCGAGGTGGCGTGCACGCGCATCGCCCGCTACGCCTTCCGCTACGCCACCCGGCGCGGTCGAAAGAAAATCACGGTGTTCCACAAGGCGAACATCATGAAGCTGTCGGATGGGCTTTTCCTGAACAGCGCGCGCAAGATTCACGACGAGGAGTATCCCAACATCGAGTATGAGGAGACGATCATCGACGCCGGCTGCATGAAGCTCGTGCAGAACCCCGAACGGACCGACGTGCTGCTGATGGAGAACCTGTACGGGGACGTGGTGAGCGACCTCGCTGCCGGATTGGTCGGCGGCCTGGGGGTGGTGCCGGGATCAAACATCGGCGACGAGGCGGCCGTGTTCGAGGCCGTCCACGGCAGCGCCCCGGACATCGCCGGCAAGGGCGTCGCCAACCCGCTGGCGCTGATCATGAGCGGCGTGATGATGCTCAACCACATCCACGAGGAACCGATCGCCGCCAAGATCAAGACGGCATATGACGCCGTGCTCACGGAAGGCAAGGCGCTGACGCGCGACCTCGGCGGCAACGCGGGGACGGAACAATTCGCCGACGCCGTCATCGCCGGGCTGAAATAGCCGGGCACGAAAGCCGCAGATTCGACGATGCGCTGGGGGTCTGTTCACTCGAGAAAAAAAGGCGCCGCCAGCGGCGGCACTTCGCGCGGAGGAAGCTGACCTTCACGCCCTGGGAAGCGCGCCGCGCGCGAACAGGGACTCGAAGGCCCGCACGATTTCCGGGTCGAACATCCGCCCGCTGGACTCTCGGATGACGCCGGCGGCGTCGGCGGCGGCCCAGGCGTGCTTGTACGCCCGCGGGCTCGTCAGCGCATCAAACACGTCCGCCAGGTGCACGATCCGCGCTTCCACCGGGATCGCCTCCCGCGCCGCCGTGTCCGGGTAGCCGCTGCCGTCCCAGTTCTCGTGATGCCCCCGGGCGATGAGCCGCGCCTTTCGGAAAAATGGCTTGTCCGACAGGATCCGCTCGCCCGCCAGCGTGTGCTGCTGCACGATCAGCCGCTCCTCGTCCGTCAGCGCCGTGGGCTTCTTGAGGATGTGATCGGGCACGTGCAGCTTCCCGACATCGTGCAGGACCGCCGAATAGCCGATCGATTCCGCGTCGCGCGCCTCAAAACCCAGCTCCCGCGCCATCGCCTCCGCATAGTCGCGGATGCGCCGGACGTGCCGCCCGGTGTCCTCGTCCTTGGCTTCGCACGCGACGGCGAGCATGTAGATCGCGTCCAGGTTCGCCTCGCGCAGCTCCGCCGTCCGCTCGGTCACGCGATCTTCCAGCAGCTGCGAGTACTTCTTCAGATTCTCGGCCTGCCCCAGGAACGTGTTGCCAAGCTGCGCAACGATCTGGTACTGGCTGCGCAGCTCCTCCTCAGACTTCTTCTGCCGCGACAGGTCGATGATGGTGACGAGGCGGTATGCAGGCCGCTCGTCTCCCGTGACGGCGCGGGCGGATGCCAGCACGGGCAGCCGCGAGCCGTCCGGGAGCGGGAGGTAAAACTCCTCCTCGTGGGGCTGCTCGAAGTGTTCGAGCAGCCGCCGCACAGGCTCGCGCGCTTCGGCGTCGGGGGCGCAGATCGACAGCAGCGATGCGCCGATGACGTCCGCCGGCGCGCGCCCCATCATGGCGCACAGCCGCTCGTTGGCGTGGTCGATCCGCCCGTCACGGGAAAGCAGCGCCGCGCCGCAGGGGAGCGCTTGGAGCAGCGGCGCAAGCGCAAGCTCGGCCAGCGGGACACTTGTCATGGCCCGATGATATCCCGCCGCGCTCGGCCGGTGAATGGCGGGCTACGGCGCGCGGTCGAGTTCAATCCAGATGCCGCGCGGCGGGCTGGAACTCTCGTCGAGCAGCCAGCTGTTGTACCCGCTGCTGAACGAGTCATCGGGGATCAAGCGCCAGTTCTGGTTTGGGTTGTCGATCACTTTCCGGTCCACCCACTTCGCGGCGCCGTTGCTGTAGAAGACGTTGATGCCCTTGCGGTGGCGGCGGTCCACGTAGTTCTTCGAGACCAGGATGTCGGCGAGCAGCGCCTTGTTCTTGAGCTTGGTGAACTTGCTCATGGGCACGGGAACGAGCCGCCCGCCGAGGTAGGTGAAGCGCCCGCCCCAGTTGTACTCCGGCCTGCCGCCGTAGCCCAGCCGCGTGTCGCGGTTGGTCGGTGACGGCACGGTGACAAACGGCCATGGATTGCGCGGGGTGTTGAACATGAACTGCTCAATGCTCTCAGACGGGCAGTAATACGCCTGCGGCGAGGCGAGCATGTTGGCCTCGGCGAGCAGCCCCATGTTGGTGACGAACCGCGTGCTCAACGTGTTGTAGTTGGCCAGGTAGTTCCACTGCTTCCAACCCTCGGCGCCCGTCAGCGGATTGCCGCCGTTGTAGCCGATAGGCAGCTTGTCCTTGTAGCGCATCGCGTATTCCGTCAACCCAAAACCCAGCTGCCGGATATTGCTGAGACACTGCGTGCGCTTGGCCGCCTCGCGCGCGGTCACCAGCGCCGGCATCAGAATGGCGATGAGAATTGCGATGATCCCGATGACGACGAGCAGTTCGACGAGCGTGAAGCCCAGACGGAATTGTATGCGGCACGATGGGTGAGACATGAATCCGCTCCCTTCAGAGCCTGAGGTGACTAATAGCCCCTTGCCCGGCGGCTATGACGCCGAGCGAGTTGATTTGTCATCTTCCACTTCATATCGCAACCGTCAATAAGAAAATGTTGCTGTTGATGTGGGTCATTTGAACTTCGGCCGCGACACCTTGGGGCTGTCGGCGTCGATGAAGCGCAGGGGCGCGTCCTTCCACTGCTCGGCATAGTCCACGCCGATGCGCCGCGTGCGCACGATGCGCGGCGGGGAAGCTGTTGCGCGATCGAGAAGGAACAGCTCATCGCCCGTCAGGTCGATGCCGTTGTGGATTCGCCGTGTGATGCCGAACCCTTTGGCCAGGTTGCCGGGACCTGACAAATTGGCGTCCCACCCGTCGAGCGGCTCGGCGGCGCGCACGAGCACCGCCTGCGCGATGCCTACGTCGCCCGACACGATGTTCAGCATGTCGTGGATGCCGTAGATGAGGTAGACGTAGGCGTGCCCGGGTTCGCCGAACATCACTTCCGTCCGCGCCGTGCGCCCTTTGGCGGCATGGCAGGCGAGGTCGTGGCAGCCGACGTATGCCTCGGTCTCGACGATCCGTCCGCGAAGCTCCCGCCCGCCAAGCTGCTTGTCGACGACGCGATGCACCAGGATCATTCCGATCAGGTCGTGGGCGAGCGCTTCGGCTTCGCGCGCGTAAAAGGACCGGGGGAGCTTCTTCGACGCAGCGCGACGATGGCGAGTCGGAATCGCGGACGGCATAGGCTTGAGTGTACTGGGTTGTTCGACAGTGGCATGCGCCGCTGCGCGCGTCGTTTTTGACGACTGCTGTTATCGGTGCACGAGCGGTTTCATTCCCAGTTGCCTGCGCACCTCGTTCACGTGCGTCCACAGCGCCGGGTCGTCGAACAGAAACCGGTTCAGCGCGCTGCTCGACACCCCAAGCGTCGCCGCCGCGCCGCTGGGGCTCCACCGCATCGCCTTGAGCACGTCCAGCACGATCGCCACCACGCTCGGGTATCGCGGGTTCTTCGGGTTGATGTGCAGGCCGGGGTATTCAGCAAGCCACAGCGGCGGGCGAAACGTCAGCGGGTCGAGGTCCCTGCGGATGTTCATCGCCAGCTTGTGCCGCAGCGTGCGCAGCGCGTAGATTTTATTCTCGCGCTGGCTGCGTGACGAGGTCTCGACGGCGACCGTGCGGGTGGGCAGGTGCGTGTAGCGCACGGCCGCGTTCGTCTTGTTCCGCTTCTGCCCGCCCGGCCCCGACGCAACGTAAGCCTCGAACCGGCACTGCGCCACGAGGTCGGGGTCGCTTAGCTCCCACGGAGGGGTTTCGGTGCCACCTGGCGGCGGTGTGTCCATGCCATTGTGATGATATGCAGACGATCTGCCGTCGGATCTCCGTAGATCGGATAGGTGCAAGTGCCCAGGGAGCAGGCAAGGCGCGCCGAACTCGCTAACATGTCGCCTCGCAGGCGGCCCGCCCAAATGGTCGCTCCCTCTCACGCTTTTGGAGTATTCCCCGCATGCCCGTACAGAAACAGATGGACGCCCGCGAGAGTTGGCGGATTTTCCGCATCATGGCCGAGTTCATCGAAGGGTTCGAGGTGATGGCCCCGATCGGCAAGGCCGTCTCCCTCTTCGGCAGCGCGCGGACGAAGCCGACCCACCCGATGTACAAGGCCGCCGAGGAAACGGCGCGCCTGCTCGTCAAAGCGCGCTTCGCCGTCATCACGGGCGGCGGGCCGGGCATCATGGAGGCGGCCAACAAGGGCGCGTTCGAGGCGGGCGGAACGTCGGTCGGGCTGAACATCACGCTCCCGCAGGAGCAGGACGGGAACAAGTATCAGAACGTCAGCCTCGATTTTCACTACTTCTACGCCCGCAAAGTGATGTTCACGAAATACGCCGACGCATTCGTCTGCTTCCCCGGCGGGTTTGGGACGATGGACGAGCTGTTCGAGGTGCTTACGCTCGTGCAGACGCTGAAGGTCGAAGCGTTTCCGGTCGTTCTCTACGGCAGCAAGTTCTGGGGTGGTCTGCTGGAGTGGATCCAGCAGGAGCTGCACGAGGGGTTCATCGACCCGGAGGATACGGACATCTTCAAGATCGTCGACGACCCCGCCGAGGCGGTGCAGATCGTGAAGAAGCGGTGGTGGAAGCCGCTGGACGCGGATCTGCGCGCCGTCGCCATGAACGGGAGAGCCGCCGCCAAGCTTCCCGTCGAAGCAGCCCCCGCCGTCGCCGGCGACACCGGCGAAGGCACCCGCTACGGCAAGCGCCCCAGGCGCTCCGACAAAAAGCACGTGGAGTCGAAGAAAAAGCCCCAGTCTTGAGGGGACGTCACGATCCCTCACCGGCTTTCACGGCAGAGGGTGAGACAGCGGCTGGAGCTTCACCGTCGGCGGGAGGGCGAGCGTGGGTCCGACCTCAGCCGCCACAGCAGGCGGCACAGAGACAGAGCCGAAGAGCACGTCGAGCAGGTTCAGCTGCCCGATCTGCTCGAGCGCGATCAGCGGGCTTGAGTTGGAGACAATCACCCACCCGTTGTCACAACTGTTCGCTCCAAACCCGCTCACGTGCCTACTCCTCCGGGCTCAGGTCGTAGTACGCGATACCCAGGCCCGAGGCATACCGGATGAACTCGTCCTTCGGCAGGTTCAGCAGCTCCGCCGTCTTTCCACTTAATACTTTCCCCCGCCTGTAGAGCTCAAGGATGATCAGTTCTCGCGCCTCTTTTCACGCTGGCTTTTGCGACGATTGCAGCAGCGCCAGCAGGTCGGGCTCAAGGTCTATCGTGAGGGCTCATCGGATCACGTCCTTTGCTTGCCGCTTCACCGCGCCGGCCCGTGCGTGTGCGATGGGTCGCTGAGCGTCTCGTGGTAAACGGGCAGGCGGATGGTGAAGGTCGTGCCTTCGCCGGGGGTGCTCTTCACGCTGATCGAGCCTTCGTGCTCGTCCACGATCTTTTTGGTGACCGCCAGCCCCAGCCCGGTGCCGCGGTTGCCCTTGGTCGAGTGGAACAGCTCGAACATGTGCTTCATCATCGCCGGCGGGATGCCGTTGCCGTTGTCGATGACCTCGATGACGCTCGAGCGGCCGTCGGCGTCATAGTGACAGACGACGCGGATGAGACCTGTGCGCGGCTCGACGGCATCGAGGGCGTTGCTCAGCAGGTTCATGATCACCTGGTGCATGCCATCGGGATCGAGCGGGATCGCCGGGTGGTCGACGTCTACGTCGGCGACCGCCATCACCCCCTTCTCGTTGGCCTGCGAGGCGATCAGTTCCAGGCACTCCTCGATCAGCCTCTTGGGATTGATCGGCTCGAGCTTCGGCTCGCGCGGCTTGGAGTACGCGAGCAGGTTCATCGTGAGGTTGTAGATTTTCTCGAGATTGCGGTCGACGATCCGCCAGCCCTTGGTCGCCTGCGTGACGTTGCTCGAGCGCAGCCCCATCTCGACCACGTCCGCGCCCCCCCGCAGCGCCTGGAGGATGTTCTTGATCGAGTGCGACAGCGCCGCCGTCGTCTCGCCCACGGCGGCAAGCCGCTCGGCCTGCAGCCCCTGGGCGTACAGCTTGGCGTTTTGAATCGCCATGCCGGCCTGCAAGCCGATGGCGGTGAGCAGGCGAAGCTGGTCGGGCGCGTAGGTGTAGTTCTTGACCGAGCTGTCGATATATATCACGCCGATGATTTCATCGCCGCTCTTGCCGTCGAGCTTGCGCGCCTTGATCGGGACGCACAGCGAAGAGCGAATGCCCAGGTCGTGGACGCTCTTGCTCTTGTTGAACCGCTGGTCGGTCATGGCGTTGGCGGAGAGCACGCCCTCACCCGTCGTGATCACGTGGTTCACGATCGTGCGCGACGCGTGGATTTTGCCGGCGTCGGCGAGGCGCAGTCCCGAAGCGGTGTCATCGTTGGCGGCGTCGGTCTTGTCCTTGGGCTCGGACTCGTCGCGCGTGCGGACGATTTTGGGAATCAGCTCGTCACTCTTCTCGTCGATGAGCAGGATCATGCCCCGGTCGGCTTTGACGTGCTCGAACACGAGGTCCATCACGACCTCCAGCACGTTGTCGACGTCGAAGCTGCTGCCGAGGGACGCACCAAGCTGGTAAAGCAGCTTGAGGTTGGTCATGGCCGCCGCGGCGGGCTCGGGGACGGCGAGCACCATGCTGTCGTCGTTGCTCGCAACCGTGTGCATGATCGAGGCGTCCATCCCCGCCTCTTCGCCCGACAGCGTCACGTCGCCCCCCCGCGCGCGGCTGATGCCCGGCTGAGCGCCGAAGACCATCAGTGTCCGGCCCACGCGGATCTGATCGCCCAGCTTCAGCGCGTAGCGGTGGGTGACGCGCGTGCCATTGATGTACGTGCCGTTGGAGCTGCCCAGGTCGCGGAGGATCCAGTTGTCCGGACCGGGAATAAGCTCGGCGTGGCGACGGCTGACCGTGTTGTCCGTCAGCGGCAACTGCCGGCTGTCGCGGCCCACCAGCGCCGGCGCATCAGGCAGCTCAAAGCGCCGGCCTTTGTCGGGACCTTGCAGGACGAGGAGAGTGAGCACGGCGGTAGCTTACCCCAGCCAAATTCGAAGCCAAATCCCAGGCTCCAAACTCCGTTTCATTTCTCCGCCGGCTCGATGCTCACCGTCAGCCCCTTGCTCTCGAATTGATCCTTGTACAGTTCCGCCCGCTCCTTGTGCGTGACCAGCAGGAGCGACACGCCGGTGTCGTCGGCTTCTTTGGTGCGGGTTTCGGCGTCCTGCTTGTTGAGGGGGGTGAGCTCGACGATCGTGTCGATGACGAAACGCACGTCATTCTTGTCGTCGTTGTGCAGCAGGACCTTCCACGGCGGAAGCATCTGCGGGGGCTTGTGCTTGGGGTCGGCCTTGCTCTTTTTTTTCGGCTTGGCCGTCGCAGCGCCCGCGGCGCCGGACTTCCCGCCGCCCGTGCTCCCGGCCGGTGCGTCCTTGCGTTTCTCTTCTGCCATGGTGCTCGCCTCCGGTACCACCTACTGATCCGTCGCGGATTATAAGACGCCCCCCGCGGCTTTGGAACCGCGCGGGCGGCTGCTGTACAGTCTTATTCACATCATGCCCGACGACTCCCCCGCCCGCGAACGCATCATCGCCGGCGCCATGAGCGGCACCAGCGCCGACGGCGTCGACGTCGCCATCACGCGCATCATCGGCCGGGGCACGTCCATGACCGCGCAGCTGCTGCACCATCATCACCGGTCCTATGACGCCGCCACGCGCAGCGAAATCTTCGCCTTCCGCGGCGGCGAAGCCAGCGCAAACCTCGCACGCCTCGCCGAACTCGGCCGCACGATCTCCCTCACCTACGCGACCACGATCAACGAAGCGCTTGCCGCGTCGCGGCTCAGCGCCGCCGACCTCGCCGCCGTCGCGGCCCACGGGCAAACCCTCTACCACGCCCCGCCCAACACCATCCAATGGTTCGATCCGTCCCTCGTGGCGGCGGAGGTCGGCTGCCCGGTCGTCAGCGACTTCCGCCGAGCGGACCTCGCGGCAGGCGGACAGGGCGCGCCGCTTGTGCCGTTCGCGGATTACGTGCTGTTTCGCCACCCCCAGCTCTCGCGGGCTTTGATCAACATCGGCGGCATTGCGAATGTCACGCTGCTCCACGGCGAATGGCCGTTGGAACGCACCCTTGCGTTCGACACGGGCCCGGGGAACTGCATCAGTGATTACCTGTGTCGCACGCGGGATCCACACGGGCCCGGCTACGACGTTGGAGGCCAACGCGCGATGCGCGGACGCGTCATCATGGCCTTGGCTGAGCGAGTGCTCTTGCACAATTACTTCCGCCAGCCTCCTCCCAAATCCACCGACGGACCGGACATGATCCGGATCTTCGAGAAGTCCCTCGCGGAAGAGACGAGGCCGCACCCGCTTGACGATCTGCTCGCCACCGCGTGCTGGATCACGGTCGGATCGGTCACGCACGCGATCAAGAGCGTGTGGGGCGCCATGACTGATGAAGCGATCGTTAGCGGCGGCGGCGCGAAGAACGAAATGATCTTCACCTGGCTGCGTGACAGCTGCGATTCTCTGGCGCGCACCGACGATCTGGGCATCCCCGCCGACGCCAAAGAGGCCCTCGCCTTCGCCCTGCTCGCCGCCGCGACGCTCGACGGGGAGCCGTCGAACGTGCCCAGCGTGACCGGCGCCAAACGGGCGGTGGTGCTCGGCTCGATTACGCCTTCCCCCTCTCCCTCCGGGAGAGGGTTGGGGTGAGGGGGCGCGGGGGGTCGAACGGTTCTCGTTCGCCCGGGCCCCCTCATCCTGACCTTCTCCCGGAGGGAGAAGGGAGCAGACGTCAATACAACCGCGTCTTCACCTCCCCCATCGTGCGGTTCACGAACCAGTAGCGCAGCGCATCGACCAGATGATCGTGCTCCCCGTCCTTCACCGGCAGCTCGCTGCCGCCTTCGGCGTAGTGGTAGCTGCGCAGCGCCTTGATCAAGCGCACGCAGCGCGCGTGGATGAACAGCGTCGGCTTGCCCGCAGCGGGCTTCAGGGCGGCGCGGATCATTTCCAGGCCGTCGACGATGCGCGAGTGACGCGTGCGCACCGAATACCCGCGCGAGCGCAGGAGCTGCACGTTCGACGCCGCTGTCTGATCGTTTCGTCCCGAGCCAGCGGGGTCGCAGGCGACGCGCTTCACCTTGCCCCATCGGCGTCCCTCGATGTGCTCGAGGTGCTCGTCCATCGTGCGCTGCGCCTGCACGTACTCGTCGAGCACGTGCACGTCGCCCGTGGGGCCTCCGGCGATCCACAGGCAGACGAAGGGGGCGGCGTAGCCGAAGTCGAGCGCCAAAGAGATTGGCAAGGCTGCTTCGGCGGGCGGGCTGGGTTGAGGATTAGGATGAGGATGAGGGTGAAGATCAAGATCAAGATCAGGATGATAAAGATGAGTAGGAGTAGGACGGGGCGCTGAGGACAGAGCGGTTCCGATGGCGTCGTCCCCAAAGACATGAATCTTCTCGTCGAACGTCCGAAAGACGCAGCCCTTCTGGCTCGGGCGCAAACAGAGCATCTCCGCTTCCCAGGTCTCGACGCTCGAGCGGCGCTTGATGGCGATGGCGTCGTCGATCGAGAAAAAGCCGTCGCATTTTTCCTTGGCGATGCCCTGGCAGTCGTCGTGCAGCGCGCAGCCGTTGCACTCGCGCTGGGGCGGGCATTTTTCCAGCACGTCGAGAATGCACCACTGCAGGAGGCGCACGCCCGCGGGTTTCTGCTTCGCCTGGTCGACCACGTCGGCCATCAGCCCGTAGGCCTTGTGAAACGTCGAGAGCGCCTCGACGCTGGCGCGGACGCGCCGGCCGCTGCTCAGGGTCATCGATTTGGTCACCAGCTGCGCTGCGTCCCACACCTCGCGGTCGAACAGCTCGACCTCGTCGCAGCGCAGCTTCTGCACGCGCAGCCCGCGCACGGCCCGCTCGGACTGCGTGAGCACCGCGGCGCTCGAGCCCCCGCCGCTCAGCGTGACGGTATGCTTCCCGGCCCGGTGCTTGACGAGCAGCGAGCCGGCGTTGTGCTCCAGGTCGGGCAGCAGGTGCTCCCACATGCGCAGGCTCTGCACGAACGATCCGCCGAGGATGCGCACGCTGACGCCCGGCTTGTGCAGGAGATCGAGCAGCGTCGCGACCGCGCCCAGCCGCGTCTTCCCCCCGCCGCGCGGCGCCCACACCACCAGGTCCTCCGCCGGCTCGAAATACGCCGCCTCCAGGTACTCAAACGGCGCGTGATGGTGCGCGCACACCGATTTCGTCGGCACGCGCAGCCCGCAATACAGCTCGATCCAGTGCAGCAAGATCGAATCCGTCCCACAAGGCCGCAGCGCCCCTTCCAGGTACCCCTTGCGCGTTTCCAGCAGCGCTTGCATCTGTTTGATCGTTGCCTTCGCCATGACCTGTGACCTCTTTGTGCAATGGGTTGAAGACCGAATCATTGAGCCACCGATGGGGCAGATGAGCACCGATCAGGAGGAAACAGGATTCGTTGGCCACGAATCTCACGAATGGCACGAATGAAATGAAAGACCAGACCAGCTTCTCGCTCTTCGGCTGATTCGTGTGATTCGCGTCATTCGTGGGCAATCTTGTTTTTCCGTCGGTGTTCATCGGTGCCCCATCGGTGGCTGGATTTCTTCCCTCGGCCCCCGCTCGGGGCGCTTAGTCCGCCGGGACCCAGTCCCCGTTTTCGTCCTGGTCGTGATCGAGGCGGTTCTCGCGGTCCTGCTCTTTGCGAATGCGCGCCAGCAGCGCCGCAGCGCGCTGGGGCGTGTGGCTGGGGTGGTACCCGGACGATCCCCCCGCCGTCTCCCGCGCCAGGCGCATGGCGGTCGCCGCCTGCTTCTTCAGCCGGGGGCTGCGCACGACCGCCTCGAACAGTTTGATCGTGTTTACGCACGCCTGCATCTCGACCGTGCGCGCAAACCCGTCCCCCGCGCCCCCGCGCGCGCCGCCCATCGCCCCGCGAAACAACCGCGCCGACGCCACCACCGCTCCGCGCGTCAGCTCCTGCTCCAGCCGGAACTTCATCCGCCGGCGCATCTCGTTCAGCGCCGCCATGACCGGCTCGCTCAGCAGCCACCTTCCCAGCACCTTGGGCTTGATCCGATGGTCCTGAAAGATCACATCCACCGGCTTCTCGCATTTCTCCAGGTCCGCCAGCAGCCGCCGCTGCTTCGGGTTCAGCCGGTTCATCTTCGTCTTCGTCGTGGTCGCCATGATCGATCTCCTTAGAGGTCTGAAAGCCAGAGGATTCACCGCCCAGACGCGGAGAGCGCGGAGAGCGAGGAAGGAATGAATTGCCCACGAATTTCACGAATTTCCGCGAATGAAGACGAACTGATTTGTTGTCTTTCCTGATTCGTGAAGATTCGTGAGATTCGTGGGCCCGATCTGCATTTTGTCTGCTCCGTCTTTTCTCCGCGCTCTCCGCGTCTCCGCGGTGAACTCTGTTTTTCGAGCGTTGAATCATTCATCCGCGCCCAACGGTTCACGGTGGCCGCGCCGAGCGCCGCGGCGCGGCGCTGCCGCTCTGCCCCGCCGTGCACCGCCCGCTGCGCGGGTATGATGCCCGTTCGTGAAACGCCGGTTGCTCCAGCTCTGCTTCGCGATCGGGTTGCTGCTCACGCTGGTGGCGGGGACGTTGTGGGTGCGGGGGTTCTGGATTGCCGATAGCTGGTTGATAAGACCCGGTGGGGCCGGCGATGGATTGTGGCGAGTCGGCACCGACAGCACATCGATCATCGTGTCGTTCAACCGGTGGAAGGTTCCGGAGGGTTTGCCTCCCGAGGCACTTCGCCCCGACGTCTCCCACCGTTCCGATCCGTCGGCGGAGTTCTCGCTCATCGTCTGGCCTGACGAATCGTTGCCCTTGTGGAACCGCATCGGGTTTTTTTACTCGTCCGGCGGCGAGGACACGCTGAGTGGGTGGCAAGTCGGCGCTCCTTCCTGGTTCGCGGTCCTTCTCTGCATCTTGGCGACGACAGTTTCCGGCCGGTACGTGCTCCGCGAGCGCCAGCGCATGTCGCGACTCAGGCGCAGCCTCTGCCCCACCTGCGGCTACGACCTGCGCGGCGCGGACCACGATCGCTGTCCGGAATGCGGGACAGCGGTCGATGTGGCGCGGGTATAGTGGTGTGACATGAAGCGCCGGTTGCTCCAGCTCTGCTTCGCTCTTGGCATGCTGCTCACGTTGGCGGTTTGTGGACTCTGGATCCGCGGCTATTGGGCGCGTGACGCGATCAGCGTTGCGCATGTCTCGATAGAGGGAGATCGTCGCGTCTGGCACCACGTCACCGCGTCCGGCGGAATCAACCAGTCCTGGATCGCTTGGACGCGAGGGGATGAATCGGAATCCGCGGTACTGAGCAAGGCGCGTTTGACCGGCTTCTATAGACCCCGTGGGACGCATTGGGAGCTTGTGACGGGACCGCCGTATAAGCGGACGGACGCAATCTCGAAGCGGGGGTGGGGCTGGGGCGGATTCGGCTTCGAGCACTTCACGCTGAGTGCAGGATGGCAACGGCAAATTTGGGTGCCGCTGTCGTTTCTCGCCTGCCTCTGCGCACTTACTACCGGGCTTGTGGGCTGGGGACTGCGCGTCCAATGCGTGCGTCAGCGGCGGCTGACCGAGAAGCTGTGCCCCACCTGCGGCTACGATCTGCGCGGGGCGGAGCACGAGCGGTGTCCGGAATGCGGGGGGAGCGTCAATGCCCCCGCTGCGCGGGTGTAATTGCGCGCTGGTTCGCCGCTGCTCGAAGAGCGGCGCGCAGTCGACGTCGCTCTTCGAGCGACGGCGAAACGTGGAACACCGGTCTACGCATCGGTCGGAACATCCCGTTAGAGCGCTTGACTGTTGAATGTAGCATGCTCAAGCGGCAGCGTATCCGCAGTGTTGAAACCAGTTTCGCAGGTCGTTGACGGTGACGGTCGCGAACGCGGCGGTGATCGCCTCGCCCAGCGCTTCGGCGGTGCGGGCGGC
>DASYWJ010000104.1:0-9549 GCA_035936155.1 Tepidisphaeraceae bacterium
CCCCCCCGGCTACACGGAGAGGCGCATTGCCCTGCGGCCGAGCGGTGTCGGGTGGAATCGAATAAGGAGTTTCCATATGCAAATGATCGAAGCGGTGATCAAGCCGCAGAAGCTTGACGCCGTGAAAGGCGCTTTGGCCAAGCTTGGCATCCTCGGCGTCACGGCCGTTGAATGCAAAGGGTTTGGCCGGCAGATGGGCCACACCGAGCGCTACCGCGGCGCGAAGATGGATGTCGGCTTCGTTCCGAAAATCCTGCTCAAGATCGTCGTGAAGGCGACGGAGACCAACGCCGCCGTCTCGGCCATCGTCGAGTCGGCGCGCACCGGCGAAGTCGGCGACGGAAAGATCTTCGTCTATCCCATCGCCGAGGTCGTGCGCATCCGCACCGGCGAGCGCGACGAAAAAGCGCTGTAAGCCCACTCAAGCTCATCCGCCCAGTTGGCGGCACCGCTTGGCGGCGGTGTTCGGAGGAAAACTCATGCTGACGCCCCCCGCTGCGGCGCGACCGCTGTCGCCCTTCTGCCTGCCCGCACTGCTGCTCGTCGCTTTCACCGCGCTCGTCGCGCAGGCGCAGACGGATGCGCCTGTGCTGGATGTCGTGCCACTCCCCGGGGCGAACGCGCCCGCTGAAGCGGCATCGCCGGCGCCGGCGCATCCCCCTTTCGACAACGGCCTCACCGCCTGGATGCTCGTCAGCTCCGCATTCGTACTGCTGATGGTCCCGGGGCTCGCGCTGTTTTACGGCGGAATGGTGCGCGCCAAGAACGTGCTGAACATGTTCCTCTGCTGCATGGTGACCATCGGCGTCATCGGGCTGCACTGGGTTATTCTCGGCTACGCGATTGCGTTTCCCGCCAATGAACCGCTGATCACCTGGGGCGAGTGGGGACTGCTCGGCTTCGACCCGTCACTGATCCTCCTGCGATCATTCACCGACCCGGGGCAGATGTACCGCGTGCTCGGCTCGGGCGATCTGACCGATGCCATCCCCACGGGCGTGCCCGAACTGGCGTTTGTCATGTTCCAAGGGAAGTTCGCCATCATCACGCCCGCCCTCATCGTCGGCGCCGTCGCCGAGCGCGTGCGCTTCGGTCCGTTCATCCTCTTCTGCCTGATCTGGACAACAATCGTCTACTGCCCCATCGCGTACAACGTGTGGAACGTGCAGGGGGCGTTGTGGAACTACGGCGTGCTCGACTTCGCCGGCGGGACGGTCGTGCACGTGCTCGCCGGCGTCAGCGCGCTGGCACTGACGCTCGTGATCGGCCCGCGCCTAGGCTACGGACGCGTGCCGATGCCGCCCCACTCGCTGGGGCTCACGCTCATCGGCGCGGGGCTGCTGTGGTTCGGCTGGTTCGGCTTTAACGCCGGCTCGACCATCGCGATCCCCGGCGCCGAGCTGGCGGACTTCATGGGCATCAGCGCGATGGCGTTCACCAACACGCAGGTCGCCGCTGCCGCCGCCGCGACGGCCTGGATGATCGTGGAGTGGATGCACGCGGGGAAGCCCACCATCCTCGGCTTCGCCAGCGGCATGGTCGGCGGCCTCGTCACCATCACCCCCTGCGCCGGCCACGTCACCCCCGCCGGCGCCCTGCTCATCGGCGCGATCGGCGGCCTGGTGTGCTACGGCGGCTGCCGCATCAAGAACGTCTTTAAGTTCGACGACTCCCTCGACGCCTTCGGCGTCCACGGCGTGGGCGGGGCGCTGGGGGCGCTGCTCGTGGGCATCTTCGCCATCCGCCCGGTCATCGGGGGCGCCGAACAGTTCATGAGGCAGCTCGTCGGCCTTGCTGTCTCGGCCATCTTCGCGTTCGTCCTGACGTACGTGATCGCCCTGATCATCCACAAGACGATCGGCCTGCGCGTCTCGCGCGAGGACGAGATCGAAGGCCTCGACATCACCGTCCACGGCGAATCCGGCTACAACCTCACCGAGCCCCTGGGCGTCAGCTACGACGACACCATGGACGAAGGCCACCCCGACGCCCGCGGCACCGCCCCCGCGATGGCGCGGTAGGCCTCCCCCTGGACACCCCGACCGGCCGCCCCCGCAAACCCTGGCCTGGCGGCGCACGCCGCATAAAGTCCTCTTCGTTATGTGCCCTATGAGATACCTACTCGCTCTCTCCGCCGTGCTCGTCCTCGCGGCACTCGGTCCCGGTTTCGCGGCTGATCCGGAAGCCCCGGTTCCGCCAGATCGTGCGGCGGCCGACGTGTCGCTGATCGCGGCGTGGGTCGCGGGATCAGACCAAGCCAAGTCGTTCGAGAAGCCCTTCGGAGATTCCGGATACATCACGAAGGCAGACGCGGCGATCCTCTATACCGACGTCGAAGGGGTGACCGTCCCCGCGAAGCTGAAGCGCGTCCCATACGACTTCATTAAGCCCCGCATGGAAATGATCCGCGGCGCGCATAAGGTCGATCCCGCGGTACTCATCACGCGGTCGGTTGCGAAGGATCCCAAAGAGGGGATGTTCGGGCAGGTCGCGCGGGATATCCGCAAGGCTATGCCGGGTGAGCGTTACTATTACGTTGAGGTGGCCATCGGCAACATGGCATGGCACTGGATGAAGGTCCGGCTCTACGAAGTAGACGGGAAGTTGAAAGTGGAGTTCGTTCGGTCGGCGATCAGTTGATCGGTCATGCTGCTGCGGCGCGGCCCGGCACATAACCAGCCGTTGCAGCGGACCGGGCGGGCGTCGCGGTCCTCGTGATTCGATAAGTGGTCGAGCGCCCGCCCGGCCGCTGAACGTCGGTCCGTTATGCCTCTCCCTCGCCACGCTCAACTTCAGCGATCTGGTGCCGCGGGGCGTGATGGGTGGCTGCCCGTGTGGCTGCAGTTTACCCTCTCGATCGCCTTCGGCCTTGGAGGCGCAGCCGTGGGAGTCGTCGCCGCGATGGCCGTACTTGGCGGTCCGTCATAGATCGTCTTTGCCGTGCTCGCGACGTTCGCCGTCAGCGGACTGCTGGTTTGCGGGTCGTGTTTACCGCCTCATCCCCGCTCGCTGCGCCGCGTGCGGTGGCCGGTGTTGGGGGCGAATGAGCGGCGAGCGCTGGTCACCCACAGGTCCGAAGGTTTGATACGTTCAAGTATCACTGCGAGCGGTGCGGACGCGCGGTGGACACGACCCTTGGGCCTGAGGCATAACCCGCACTATGACGCGGGCCTGTCAAGGGGCTTTGTTGGCGACACGCTTCCTGGCCAGAAGACAATGGCATTCTGCCCGGTGTCTTCCGGGGGGGAGAACCCTCAACTGTCAGCGACGCCAGTCGCTGGCCTTGCATTCACCTTCATCACGCGAGGCCGGCCGCTCCGGGAGCGCGCGTTGAAGTGGCACGAGATCCTTCACATCACTATTCGCTCTTGTCTGCCCTTCTCGCTGTGCCGTGGGCAGTCCCATTCAACTTCATGCGGCGACACCGGCTCATTTCCAACTGACGCACTTTCAAGTGACAGCGGGTTATTCAAGCTCGTGGCGTCGCACTTCGGCTTCGTCTAATTTCGTCCTCACGCTCAAGGATGGCTCGAGGCGCGGGCTGAAGCTTGCGTGGACTGCGGTGACGTCCGACTGACGGTTGACCCGGCGAAGCTCGTCAATCTCACCAAGGGCCGTTGAGCAAGCGCGGCGCGGTGACACCACCCGCCAATCCGGGTTTGACGACCCCCCAGCGAATCCGTGGGCATCATGCGGTGATGCTGGACATGGCTGTTTGGATCGCCAGCGTCGATTGAGCGCTCGCCAGCTCGTCGGTGTGCCGCAATCGTCGCTGCCGGCGAAGGGATCGAGTGGGCCCGCTCGGATTCGAACCGAGAACCAAGGGATTATGAGTCCCGCGAAACCGCGATGGCGACAGCGCCAGCGGTTGTAGTGCCTGACAGAAGTGGACGAAAGCGGCCCCCAATGCACCTAACAGGTTGTAGCACTACAACCGTCGAAAAGTGGGCGCGCCGGGACTCGAACCCGGAACCAGCGCATTATGAGTGCGTCGCTCTAACCTTTGAGCTACACGCCCACGTCAATCATCCGGCGCGCGGGGCAGGTCGTCAATCCGTCACTCGGCACGGCGGCCGCCGATCGGCTTCTCCCTCGCCCTGCTTTTCCGCTTCGTGCCTGGCGTACATGGCATGAACACAATGGCATTCTGCCACGGTGTCTTCCGGGGGGAGAACCCTCAGCTGTCAGCGACGCCAGTCGCTGACCTTGCATTCACCTTCATCACGCGAGGCCGGCCGATCCGGGAGCGCGTTTTGAAGTGGCACTTCACGCGTGCGCACAGATCGACGATCCAGCCCGCGGCGTCGCAGATCTCGATCATCACGCGATCGACGGGGCGGTCGCTGAGCAGCGTGTGGAAGTCGCCGGGACGGGTGGGCACGGTGCGGAACTCGTGCTTGGTATCATCCGTCTGATACCAGCAGGCCAGGCTCTTGGTTTTGCCGAGATCGATCGCGAGAATGAGCATAACCACCGGAGCTCGTCAACTCGCCCCGCGAGGTCCGCGGTACAGTTTTCCGCTGGACAGGATTGCGCGCGATCGCGCGAGTTTCGGTTGTAAGCGGTGCGTCTCGCGCGCGTTACGGAAGTATGCCCCTGCAATGATCCGGCGCACGAGGCGACCGCGATAAAGACGGCAGGACCGTGGTGATCGCGACGTTTCCAGTTCAATCACGCACAATCCTGTGGAGCGGACGCGGCGGTATATTTCACTTGACGGGATGCCACCTTTCCGGCCGGCCGCCACGTCACGCCTAGACTTCAGGCAAAGACGATGCTGTTGCTGAACCCAAGGCGTGCCGGAGGTAGCGCAGCGCATGTGCCCTCACTTACGGTGTCTACGGCCGTTTTGATGCTCAGGCAAGACAGGATTATGAGCGGAATCAAGAAAGAACGGTGGACCGAATCGGAAGTGCTTGCGCTCCCAGCGGGAGAGCACGACTACTTCGATCGCAAGAGCGGCGTTCTCCTGCGCAGCACCGACTTTCGCAAAGACGTAGCCAAGGCAATCTCTGCTTTCGCGAATTCGGGGGGCGGGCACCTCCTGCTTGGCGTGAAGGATGACGGCACGTTCGACGGCGTGACGGCGATCGCGAAGGGGCGAATGCCGACGAGGCAGTGGATGGAGCAGATCGTCCCCAACTTGGTTAACTTTCCGTTGGAGGACTTTCGCGTTCACGAAGTTGAGCGTGATTCTCCGTCTGCCATTCCAACGGGCACGGTAGTCATTGTCATCGACGTCGGCGACAGCGTCCTCGCGCCGCATCAGACGGCCGACACGAAACAGTACTACTACCGCGAGGGGGGCCATTCAAAGCCGGCTCCGCACTTCTATCTGGAGACGTTGCGCAACCGGCTCGTGAGCCCGGTCCTGAAGCCGGAGGTGGCCGACCTGAGAGTTGTGCGGGCGTACCCGCATGAGGGTGGAGTCTTCGTTGAGGCGCGGTCAGTGTTTCGGGTCACGAACCAAGGTAAGACCGCCGCGTACAAATGGGCTCTTGCGCTCGAGATGTTGACGTTCGCTGACGGAATGCGGGATAACTACTACATCGAGTACCGCTTGTTTCCTAAGGCGCAGACTAGTCGTGACAGTTACAGCCGGATGGACGACACGATCTTGCCGAGCCTCTCCTTAAAAGAGGAACGAGACTTCGGCTTTGTGCTTCGCCCAAGATCAATCGATAAGCCGGCGCTCATTGACGAGTTGCGCGTCGCTCTTTCTCCCGAGGTGAGGTGGAGTTTCCGCGCGGTAAGTGAAACCTCCCGGGGTGAAACAATCGAACAGCCCGTAGTACGGGCAGCTGACTTCGAGGCTCTGGCCGACGCCATTTTGGCTGCGCTTCCTCGTGATTGAGGACGGGCGCCGTCGGGGATTCACGTTTCCGCCGCCCGCTGATCGCCGAACGCACGCCGTTTCGGCGGTCCGTGAGAGGAAGGTTCCTCCCCTCCTCCGCATGAGCGCCGATTCTCATTGCGCCCGTCCACCTGACGTATACGGCCCTTCGAGCACGCCCCCCGAACCGGACTGCGATGTACCGGCACGCCATCGCTAACCCGCTCGTCGGTGAGGGCCAACTCACCGACGTCCGAATCCTTCGGGTGTGCACCATGCCCGTCGTACACGACAATTGCTCCGTCGCATATTCCGAAGTCGGTCGCTCTCTTTGAACGAACGGAGGACAAGCACCTTCTGAAAGTCCGAGATCGGCAGATATCGCTCACGGTTCACGATTGCTTCTGCGACAATCACGTCCAGGACATGCTCGAGACCATCCATCAGTCGTCTCCCGCGTCATTGTCGGCACCCCCACAGACATGCAATCTCTTGGGCGACGTAACGGCCGGCTACGCCAGCGCGGCGTCGAAGAACATCTTGGTAATCTGACGCGAATCGCCCCGTCGTGCATCTTTCTCGTCGGCCACGATTGATCCGACGACGAGAAACGCACAGGTGACAGGCGCGAGAAACGGCACAACACGCTTGGAAATGATCAGCTCCTTTAGAAGATGTGTTCCCGCTGCATAATGAACCAGCATTGAACGGCCGGCCGGGCACCGAGCCGCGTTGGGATCACAAGGATCGTTCCGCCCGGCCGGTCCGTTGCAGTTATCCCGCTGGTCATTAGCCGTACGGATCAACTCGAATCCGCTCGTGGACACTGCCATTCCACTCGACTTCAAACCCTTGATCCCGCAGCGCGGCAGAAACCGCTTCGCCGACTTTCAAGATCGTTGGCGGCTTGTCGTCCAAGGAGCCGAACGAGATCATCAAGAATTTACTTCTGAGTGCTCGGGCCGCGTCTTGCTCGTGGTAGAGGCAGTATCCCCAGACCTTCTTCCTCGCGTCCGGCGTGAACTTGTGAAGCTTCTCCGATAGGTCGGCGATGGCGTCGCCCTCCGTGTAGCCGGAGCCGGCGTTGTAGATGATGCCGTTCCGTTCAAGCTTTTCCAACGCCTCGATGAGCTTCGGGTACTGCTTCGTCTTCGCGATCGTCTTCGCCATTCCAGGCCCCTCAAGGCGGGATAACGTGAGGCCGATCAGCGCCACGGCGACCGCGCCCGTTCATCTTACTGCGCCGCCCGACGCCGAAGCCGGTCCGCTGCATTGGCGGGTTATGTTGCCCGCCGTGCGGCCGTGCGCTTATGGTTGCTCCGACGACGGAGTTCTCGCTTGAGCCCATCCATGCGCGCCGCGTTCTTCGGCAACTCCGCCTGACCTAACGACCAGCAGGAGCCGAAGGTATTGGCGAACCGAGGGCTAGTCAGAGCCGCTTGTCGCACGCGAGAGAACAGCAGCTCAAAATGATGCTCCAGCAGGTGCTCAAGGAGGCATGTCGCGACGGCGATCCGCAGGTCGGCTTGCGCGTGCTTTCCCCAGCGATGGGCGAACTACCAAACCGCCTCAGGCTGCGTCTCGATGAACTCGCCGACGCGGATGATCGCCTGCCAGCGCAGGTCGCGCTTGCCATCGCGCGCCGGCTTCCCGGGAAGGATGCGTTCCGCGCGGGCGATCGCTCGTTGGACGGCGACTTCGGGCGACATAACGTAAGGCCGTTGAGCGGCCGGCCGCACGACCGGCCCGCGAAGAACAGATTACCTCTCCCGGCCGGTCCGCTCCAATGGCGGGTTATCTGCCCCTCTCAGCGCCACTGGTATGCAGCCGCACGAGCGACGGCATCGGCCGCCGGCATGTTCAGGAAGGCGAACCGCGACCGGAGATCCGAGGACGCACGCTTTGCGCATGCTGACAAGTCGGAATCGGTCCAACGCGACGCCTCGATAGCCTCGCGCCACACCTGCTCGAATAGTTCAGCGTCCGAGCGATCCAGCGTGGCCATCACTGACTCACGGAACCGCCAGGGCTTATCCCACTCGTCGAAGCGGCAGATGGCTGTGTTCAGGGTCGAGGGAGGCATGCGCGGGGGGAGATAACGTTGGGCCGATCAGCGGCCGGCGCACAACCGGCTCACCCATTACAAGATACCGCTCCCGCCAATCCGCTGCATCGGCGGGTTAGCCACCACCGGTTATCCCGAAAGCTCGAGCTGCAACTTCTCAACCCGCTTCGGTGGCATCGGTCCGACACGGGACACTTCTGTCGAAGGTAGTCCCAGTTCGCGTACGGGTATCCCAGTCACCGCGAGCGCGAAGCCGCCGGAACGTTTCCACAGCGTCTGGTTGTGTCGAGATAAAGTCCTCGTGCACCAAACCCCGCGACTCAAGGTCGGACATCCACAGGCAGGCCTCCCGCTC
Organism: Tepidisphaeraceae bacterium; assembly: GCA_035936155.1. Taxonomy (GTDB): domain Bacteria; phylum Planctomycetota; class Phycisphaerae; order Tepidisphaerales; family Tepidisphaeraceae; genus DASYWJ01. The sequence goes on from DASYWJ010000104.1 coordinate 8,254, forward strand.
ACCGGGCGTGCGAATGTTGAGGTAACCGTGTTCCAGTTCGTCAGCCGCCCACGGTTCGAGCGCTTCACGGTCGATGCCTCGATAGCGCTTCGTGACCGTTTCCGGATTCCGGTCAGCCCGGGGAACTGCATACAGATCGTGGCCCCACGTCACCGGCTTGTCGAACTGCCTATAGAGATACTCAAAGCTCCGATTTATCAGGAAACCGCTAGAAGGCCGGTTCATCGGCAGTTGCATAACGTAAGGTCGTTGAGCGGCCGAGGCGGCGCACGCGCGACGCTCGGTGGCAAGTGAAGTATACCGCCGCCGCGGTCCGCTCCAGCGGGGGGTTATACCGCTGCCGCTTCGGAGCCAGGTGCTACTCACGGGCTGTCGCACCCCACGAGCGGAGCAGCTTCGCGGCCTCGGGCGCCTGGTTGTCGAGCAGTGCCCATTCCAACGCGTTCACCTCCCATTCCGGGTACAGCTGAACGCGGTTGACGTCGGCGCCGCGTTCCCGCAGCCACCGCATCGAGCGGAGGTGCCCTCGCGCGGCAGCGTGCGCCAGTGGTACGCGCCGGTCGCCGTTCACGTCGGCCCCGAGCGAGAGCAGTAGCTCCATCGCCTCCACGTCATCACCAGCCGCAGCCCACGTCAGCCCGTCACTCCGCTCGGCGAAGCTCGCTGCTGCGGCGACGGTTCGCAACTTCTCCAGGTCTCGCGGGCGCCGCAGCGCGTCCCAGATCAAGGTGTCGTTCACACCCGCCTCGGTCGTCCCGAGCAGCCGCAGGAATCGCGCCCGCGGGCTGTTCACGCCATACTCCTGCATCGCCAAGGCCAGCAGCCCGTAACCCATTACGTCCGTGCCCTGCAGATCGATTCCCCGGCGCGCCAGTTCTGCGACGAGCCCCTCGGCCTGCGGCGGCAGGCCCACGTCGCGCACCGGTCGGTCGTTCTTGGCCGCAAGTTCCGCCGCCAGGCGCGAGCGACGCTCGTAGGCGTCCATCGCAACGGCGCACACCTGCGCGATCTCGGCCAAGACGACACGTCCGATTTCCTGCGGCTTCACAACTTGTGGAGAAGGTTTCATCACGGCACACGCCGATGCAGCGGTATAACGGATTGCCGTTCACTGGCCGCGGCCGCGCCGACGGCGATTGAACGACGGTAAACGTCCCGCGGCCGCGGTCCAGTGCACAGGATTTTGCATGATCGACTTGGCCATGTCGTTCCCGACGCGGCTTTACCGAGACGATCGGCACTATAACTCGAACGAGATCATTGCAATGGCGCAGTGTGCGCAACGCGCGCACGGCG
>DASYWJ010000105.1:0-14615 GCA_035936155.1 Tepidisphaeraceae bacterium
GGGCAACAGTGGCTCGACCAATTCCCACAGGTCGTCGGGTACGAGCGGCTTGGCCATGGCGTCCTCCGTGACTGCGGCCAAGCGAGATTGTCGGGCGGCATCGGATCATTCGGAACCGAGGTTTTGTTAGGAGCTCTTAACCTGCACCTCGCTCCGTGCCGGCGAGTTCTATGTCGCGCCGGATGGTGACGACGAGAATCCCGGCACGCTCGCCAAGCCGTTCGCGACCATCCCGCGGGCGCAGCAGGCGGTCTCGCCCGGCGACACCGTCTGGATTCGCGGCGGCACGTACCCCTTCAGCGGCACGGCAACCGCCGTCGGCGTCCTGCTCGACAAGAGCGGCGCCGAAGGCAAGCGAATCAACTACTTCGCGTACAAAGACGAGAAGCCCGTCTTCGACTTCTTCAAGCTCACCACTTCCGCGCGCATCAAGGGGTTCAGCGTCACGGGAAGCTGGCTGCACCTCCGCGGGTTGGAAGTCCGAGGCGTGCAGCAGATCCTCACCAACGTGAACGAGTCGTGGGCCATCCGCGTCGAGGAGGGCGGAAGCAACAACATCTTCGAGCGCCTCGACCTTCACCACAACGAAGGGCCGGGCCTGTTCATCGCCGATGGCGGGAACAATCTCGTGCTCAATTGCGATTCCCATCACAACTACGACCCCGACCGCAAGGGCGAGAATGCCGACGGCTTCGGGGCGCACAGCGACGACGACGGGAACGTCTTCCGCGGCTGCCGCGCGTGGTTCAACAGCGACGACGGGTACGATTTGATCAACTCGCCCGGCGTCGCGACGATCGAGCACTCGTGGGCATGGCGCAACGGCTTCGTCCCGGATACCACCGATCGCGCCGGCAACGGCGCGGGCATCAAGGCGGGCGGCTTCGGCCTGAACCGCGCACGGTTCCCGGCCAAGGTTCCGCGGCACGTCGTGCGCTTCAATCTGGCCTTCCTCAATCGCGCGCAGGGGTTTTATGCCAATCACCATCCCGGCGGCATCGACTGGTTCAACAACACGGCCTTCGACAACCCGCGCAACTTCGACATGACCGCCGACGTCGGTGCGGCGAAGCACGTCCTGCGGAACAACCTCGCCCACGGCCCCGGCGGCGCCCTCTCGAAGCACACGCCGGCCGAGATCGATGACGCATCCAACTCCTGGAATGGCGGCGTGACGGTCACCGACGCTGATTTCCTCCGCGTCTCTCCAACCGGCGTCGACGGCCCGCGGCAACCGGACGGCAGCCTGCCGAGGCTCAAGTTCATGCGCCCCGCGCCGGACAGCGATCTGATTGACGCCGGCGTGGACGTGGGCTTGCCCTTCAAGGGAAAAGCGCCCGACCTTGGAGCCTTCGAGACGGAACGACAACGGTAAGAGAAGCGGACCTATCACCGCAGAGGCGCGGAGGATTGAACCGCAGATGAACGCAGATAAACACGGATAAATGAGCAGACCCCGCATTCTCTCATCTGCGTTTATCTGCGTTCATCTGTGGCTAAAAAATCCTGCGAAACGCGCCGACTACGGCTGAGGGGTCATCGGCTGCGGCATCTGGTTGCGCCAGGCGAGCAGCTGCGCCTGGAGCTCTTTGACGATTGCCGGGTTCTGCTGCGCGAGGTTGTTCGACTCGGCGGGGTCGGCGTCGAGGTCGTACAGCTGCTCGTTGGTTCCATCCTCTTCCATCAGCAGCTTCCACTGCCCCTGCCGGACGGCCAAGTCGGGGAACTCGCCCCCGGCGCCCGGCCGGTCGGGGGGGCGAATCCAAAAGAGCAGACCGGAGCGCGGGCGAGCGCCGCCGCGGAACGCATTGGACATGTTCTGCCCGTCGAACTGCACGCCGGCCGGCACGGGCACGTTGGCGACGTCGAGGATCGTCGGCGGGAGATCGAAGCCGGCGACGATCGTGGTGTCGTTGACGCCTCCAATGCGCTGCGCCTCTTGTCCGCCCGGCCACCAGACGATCATCGGCGTGCGGATGCCGCCCTCGTAGAGCGTCGCCTTGTGCCCGCGGAGGTGGTGCGAAGGGGTGATGGCAGGGTCGTGGCCGTTGTCGCTGGCGAAGACCAGGATCGTGTTCTGCCGCAGCTTGGGATCTTCGCGAATGACGTCGAACAGTTTTCCCAGGTCCCGGTCCATCTCCTCGACGACGCCTTTGTACATCGGCATCGTCGTTCCGTCGCCGCGGTTGTCGGGCGAGGGCTCGAGCGGGGTGTGCGGGTCGTCGGTCCAGAGGTTGACGTAGAAGGGCGCCTCCCGCTCCTGCGCATCGCGGATAAACGCGATCGCGTGATCCACATACCGCCGGTTGATCTCGTGACGCCTGACAAACTCGACGTTGCCGCGGCCCAGCTCCGCGCTGCGCGTCGCCAGCGGGTGGGCGTTGTGCGGCTGCCTGGGAAAGAGCGTGTCGAGCTTCGGGAGGAGTCGATCCCCCAGTCCCTCGAACTGCGTGAGCGTGACATCAAAGCCGTACTCGGCGATCAGCGGCGCCTCGCCGACATCGCGTCCGCCGCCCATGTGCCACTTGCCGACGTGGGCGGTGCGGTAGCCGGCGGACTGGAGCATGCGCGGCAGGCTCGGGGCCTTTGGGTCCAGCCACTGCGCCATCCCGCGCTTCTCGTTGGCGGCACGGTCATCGATGTACGAGGTGATGCGCCAGCGGCTGGGATATTGCCCGGTCGTGAACGCGACGCGCGACGGGGAGCAGATCGGGGAGTTGACGTAAAACCGGGTGAACCTGATCCCCTCTGATGCGAGCCGGTCGAGGTTCGGCGTCCTGATCTTCTCGTTTCCGAAGCATCCGATCTCGCCGTACCCGAGATCATCCACCAGCACGAACACCACGTTGACGCGCGGCGCCGCGGGGGCGGCGGCCACCTGCGCGGGGATGGTGGCGATTGAAAACACCAGCCAGGCGAGGCAAGCGATGTTCATCAATGGCATGTCCCTGGTCGTCGTTTTCACGCGGTCTGAGAACTCCTGACAGAAAGGCCGATTCCGCGCGGAGGCGCAGAGATCGCGGAGGAAGAAGTAAGGAAAAACAACTTCCTGCTGACCTCTGCATCCTCTGCGTCTTATTCGCGCAGCGACGCGACGGCGTCGCGAATCAGCGCGGGGGGAACATCGTCGCGCACCACGACGTGGCCGATGCGGTCGGGCAGCACGAGCTGCACCTTGCCGCCACGCACCTTCTTGTCGAACGCCATCCCCTCGATCACGCGATCGACGGGCAGTTCCGGCGCCGTCGTCGGCAGGCCGGCTTTCTCGATCGCCGCGAGCACGCGCTTCCGCTGATCATTCGGAAACATCCCGAGCCGCACGGCAGCGAACGTCGCCGCCGCCATGCCCAGGGCGACGCACTCGCCGTGGGCGTAGCGGTAGTTCGTGACGGTCTCGATCGCGTGGCCGAAGGTGTGGCCGAAATTCAGGTGCGCGCGCTCGCCGCGCTCGAACGGGTCGGCTTCGACGACGCGGGCCTTGATGGCGACGTTGTGGGCGAGGAGGTCGCTCAGGTAGTGGATGTCGAGCTTCAATGCGCGGTCGATCTCGCGCTCGAGCCGCGCGAATCCCTCGGCATCGCGGATGACGTCATGCTTGATGCACTCGGCCAATCCCGAGCGCAGCTCGCGCGGCGGCAGGGTGCGCAGGACCTCGGTGTCAATCAGCACCGCCGCCGGCTGATGGAACGCGCCGATCAGGTTCTTTCCGACAGCGTGGTTCACGCCCGTCTTCCCGCCGACGCTGGCATCAACCATCGCCAGCAGCGTCGTGGGGATCTGCACGAGCGGCACCCCGCGGAGGATCGTCGCCGCGACGAACCCCGCCATGTCCGTGACAATCCCGCCGCCGAGGCCGATGATCGGGGTGGAGCGCTCCAGCCGGGCATTGAGGAATCTGTCGTAAACGGGGAGCAGATCGCCGAGCGTCTTGTGGTCCTCGCCCGGCGGGATTGACGCGTCAATGACGTCGAAACCCGCCACGACCAGCGACTCACGCAGCAGGGGCAGATACAGCGGCCCGACATGATGATCCGTCAGCACGCCGACGCGGGTGGCGTTGCTCAACTGCCGTAGCCGCTGCCCCGCGTCGCGCAGCAGGCCGGGTTGAACGGTGACGGTGTACGTGTGGTCGGACAACTCAACGGAGATGTCATGATTTGTGGAAACGGACACGTGCGCATTGTATCGATCGGCCAAATCGCGTCACGCGGGCGTAGGATTCTGCTATGCGCCACCGCTTGATTTGTTGCTCTGACACTCACGGTTGCCAACCACCCGACAACAGGGATGGGGAGCCAATCACCGCATGGCTTCATGCGGGCGACGCGTACGACGGACCGGCGATTCTAGGGGACGAGGAAGAGCCGCTGCCGGGTGATCCCATTGCCGAACCAATGCGGTCATGGTTGCGTTCACGAGACAAGCCCGTCTATGGAGTGCACGGTAATCATGATGTCGCCGACCCATACCGCTGGTTCGCGTCGATCGAAGCCGTAGACGGACGGGTCGCCCGAATCGCACCGAAGCTGGTCGTCGTTGGAATCGGATGGAACGGCGAGAAGTATTTCGAATTGCCGGGAGAGTCTGACCTGCGCCGCATCTGCGACGCGGCGAGACGGCAAGTGCTCCGCCTCACGAATGCCATCGGATCGCATGGTGCTCCTCACGCACTACCCGCCGCGGCTGACTGGGCTATTTCCGGCGAAGACTGGCCAGGTGGTGGAATCAGGCTCGGAGGCTATTGCAGAACTCGCTCGAGAACTTCGGCCAGTCCTGATTGTGCAGGGTCACGAGCACTGTTGGTTTGGCCGATCCGCCCAAACTGACTTGCAAGGCCAATCTACCCTTGTCGTGAATCCGGGACCGGCTGGTATGTCAGTTATTATTGAGATGGAGAATGGAGCAGCGGAACTCGCATAGCGGTGCCTACACCGTCATCCCACTGTCCGCATCCACCTGCGCCTGAGCCTTGGCGGCTTCCCATTCTTCCAGCGTGAACATCGCCTCGCGGGCCTGAGAGCCCTTGTAGTCGCCGACGATGCCCGCCTGCGCCATCTGCTCGATCAATCGTGACGCGCGGCTGTAGCCGATCGTCAACCTTCGCTGGAGCAGGCTCACACTCCCGCGCTTGGTTTCCAGTACGACGCGCACGGCGTCGTCGAACAGCTCGTCCTTCTCCATCTCCGCGCCGTCGCCCCCCAGACTGGACTTGATCTGCACCAGTTCCGGCTCGTACTGCGCATCCACCAGCCCCTTGACCAGCTTCACGCTCTCGCGGATTTCCTTGTCGTCGATGAACGTGCCCTGGCTACGGATCGGCTTGCTCGCGCCGGGGGGGAGGAACAGCATATCCCCCTGGCCCAGCAGCAGCTCGGCGCCGTTCTGATCGAGCACGATGCGGCTGTCCATCTTGCTCGCCACGCGGAAGGCGATCTTGCTCGGCATGTTTGACTTGATCAGCCCCGTTACCACCGTCGCCTGCGGGCGCTGCGTCGCCAGGATCAGGTGAATGCCAACCGCCCGCGCCTTCTGCGCCAATCGCACGATGAACGTTTCCACTTCCTTGCCGCTGGTCATCATCAGGTCGGCCAGCTCGTCGATGATGATCACGATGTACGGCAGCTTTTTGGGGATCTTCGCTTCCTCTTCCTGCGTCTTGGGATCAAACCGCTCGATGAGCTCTTCCTGGCTCAGCGCGTTGTATCCCTTGATATTGCGGACGCCGGCCTCGGCGAGGAACTCGTAGCGCTCGTCCATCTTTTCGCAGGCCCAGTCCAGCACGCTCGTCGCCCGCCCGGTCTCATTGATGATCGGGCACATCAGGTGCGGGATGTCCTTGAATGGCGCCATCTCCACGACCTTGGGATCCACCAGGATCAGCTTCACCGTGTCCGGCCGCTGCAGATACATCATGGACATGATGATCGTGTTGATGCAGACCGACTTGCCCGACCCGGTCGTGCCGGCGATCAGCAGGTGGGGCATCGCGGCCAGGTCGGTAATGAGCGGCTCGCCGCTGGCGTCCTTGCCCAGGAACAACGGCATGGCCATCTTCGCCATCGCATCCGGCGCCAGCTGCATCAGCTCCTTGAAGCGCACCTTTTCCTTCTGCTCGTTGGGGACCTCGATGCCCACCGTGCTCTTGCCCGGGATCGGTGCGACGATGCGGATCGTCTCGGCCTTGAGCGCACGCTGAATGTCGTTGCTCAGCGCACTGATGGCCGACACCTTCACGCCCGGCGCGAGGCTCAGCTCGTACATCGTGATCACTGGCCCCGTGTCGATCTCGACGACGCTGGCCTCGATCGCGAACTCTTTCAGCGCCTGTTCGAGCACCGCCGCCTTCTCGCGAACGAACGACTCCTGGCTCTCGGCGTAGCCGTATTCCGCGTCCTCCAGCACGTCCCAGGGCGGGAGGTGATACTCGCCCAGCTCCTTGGGCGGCGGAGTGGGGGGCGACACCTGCCGCGGCTTCAGCGCCGTCGGCAGCTTCACGATGATGTCCTTGCGGATCTGCACCTCCGCTGGAGGCTGCGACACCGCCTGCTCCTCCGGCGGGGGGATGACGGCGGCCTCGGAGGGGTCAGGGTGCGAATCATCCACAAACGCGCCTTCCGTCGCGGCGGGGACGGGCTCGTCGTGGTCGTATGACAGCTCGATCTCTTCGGGGTCGACCAGCTTCATCGCCGGCGGCTTCTGAGCGGGAGTCGAGGGCTCGCGCTTGAGGATGACCGGCGGCTTCTCCTCGTCTTCTTCGCCGACGAGGAGGGTGTCGGCGCGCGTTACCGCGACTACTCCCCGCGGCTTCACAGCGTCCTTCGTGACGAACCTCGGCAGCGATGGCAGCTTCGGCAGTTTCGGAAAACTGAACCGCAACGCCGGCAGGGGGGGCATCGACGGCAGGTTGGTGTTTTCCTTCACATGATTGATCGCGCCGCCCACCAGCCCGGGCGCGCGCAGCACGAGGTCATCCGCCGCCAGCAGCAGCCCGATGAGCATCGCCGTCAGCAGGATCAGCCGCGTCCCGACGGTGTTGAAGTGCTGCTGCAGGAAGCTTGACGTACCGATCCCGACGATCCCGCCGTACCCCTCGGGAAAGCTCTCGGCCGACCCTGGCCGCAGATGATGCACCGCCGTCGCGAAGGCCGCGCACAGCAGCATCAGCCCGATCGTCCGCAGCCACAGATCGCTCACCCGATCGTTACACGCCCCCACCGCCAGCAGCACCCCCGAGAAGAACAGCATCGGGAACACCCCCTGCCCGATCCCCAGGAACAGGTAATACGCCACAAACGCCCCCGCCGTCCCGCACAGGTTCTGCGTGGGCGGGTGCGGATACACCGTATGGCTCGGCCAATCGGTCGGCTGAAAGCTCCCCAGCGCCAGGAGCAGAAAACTCCACGCGCCGATGGCAAGGAACAGGACCGTATTGCGCGCGATGTTCGTCCGCTCGGTGTCTTTCATAAAAGCAGTTTGCTAGTGGCCGGGTTGCTTGTTTTCAGGGAAGGCCCACACCGCTGCCCATGCGGAAAACCGCCCATGGCAGCGCGCACTCCCACGGTGCTTATCGGACACCGCGGCGGCCTTTCTCCACCCCAACGCACTCCCCCACCCCGTGTCGGCAGTCATCCCCGCGCAAGATCCGCGCCGCCGCCCCCCCAAGCTCGGCCGGAGCAGCTGGTCGTACGCCTTGTCCTGAAGGCTGCCGCCTTCGTAGCGGGCGAGTGTGGCGGGGCTGTCATCGCCACGTCTTCGCATCGTCGATCGCGCGGAGAATGGCGTCAAACAGGTCCGGCGGGATCATGCCGAAGGGGATGCTCTCATCTACTTGCTCCTGCTCAACAATCACCTGCCATCGCAGCACCAAGGCGCACCATTGGTAGAAGCCGGTCGTGCCGCCTGTCTCTGCATCCCACGGAAGCGGGAAGATCGGCTCATCGGTGTCGGCCGGCGGGCGCGTGGAAACGCCGTAAGCGACGAACGGCGCGGTCTTGACGGAGGGATGGACGGCTGTAATGACCACCGGACGCGGATTGGGTTTGATGATCCCGTTGCGGTCGGGGACGCGGGCCCAGACAACCATGCCGGGCTTGAACTTGCGTCGGGCCACGGGGGCGAAATATAGCTACGACGAACGACGCTTGCGCAGCGCGGAGAAGTCCTCGTCATACCAGCCTTGCGGCGGGGGGTTCTGGCGGGCCAACTCGACCATCGCCTCGTAGCGGCGGATGGCGGCGCGTCGCCTGGGGATGAACGCGTCGAACACTCGGCGCCACCATGGGCGCTCGGGCAGCCGAGGCGGCGGGGGTGGCCCGGCATTGTGTGAAGCGGAAATGGGATGGTCAGCCAACGTCATCGTGGTCGCCGGTCGGTTACAGGGAGGTCATGCTGGTGGCAAGTTTAGTCATATGCGGCATGAGAGAGCGATATTTTTCCTCCGATTTTACCCGCTATCGGCCGCTGGAGGGCCATACCACGCGAAAATCCATACCTACTCCGCTCGGTCGCCGGATTGCTTGACCAGGTCCTCGCCGCCGCCCACCAACCGGCGCTGTCCGTCCTCGACGTCCGCCCGCTGGAAGCGGCGTAGCCGGCCGCCTTTGCCGCAGTACCTTGCCAATCCTAACAAAATGCGTACAGTTGGCGGCGGCGGAGATGCCGCGCGATGGACAACGTGGAACTCGCCATCCTCAATGCCTGGCACGCGCTGGCCCCTCGGCTGGCGAGCGATCGGCGCGAGCTGCGCCGCCGGTTCGCTCGGCGCAGCGCTGCCGCGTTCGTCCACCCCCCGCGCAGCGCCTGCCTCGCCGTCCGGGCCAGCGATCGTCGCCTCGATGACGTCCGCCGACTCGCGCCGCACGATGTCACCGTCGCCGCTCACCAGCTGCACGCGCTGTGCGCGCCGATTACGCTCGAGTCGCCCGGCGGAACGCTCGACGACGTCTCCCGGCTCCTGGGCGTCTCGCGCGGCGGACTGCTCCGCGCCCGCGTCGATAAAATTTTCCGCCAGCACTACGTCGAAGGGCTCGGCGGACGCTGGGGCCATCCCCGGCCGATCCTCTACACCGACGCCGCGCTCGACCCCAACAGCCGCGGCTTCGCCATGCCCGATCCCGCGTGGTCGTGGACCACCCGCTATCTCGCCCAGCGCCTCCCGCCCGACTTCCCCGATCAAATCCTCCACCGCGTCCCCCGCTTTCACGCCCGCGGGGGCGCCGGCGCCGCCGACCGCTACCGCGACACCCGCGGCCTGCACCCCGAACACCCCGTCGTCGCCGGCCACGACTCGCCCCCCGCGCGCCGGAGCCTCGCCCTTCCTGATCCCCCCGCCCGATGTGATGGCCTGGTACAAGTGGAAAGACGGCGTCTACCTCGGCTACGACTGGCGCAATCCTCTGGCCAAGCGCAACTACCAGCGCCACCAGCGCCAACTCACCAAAGCCCGCCTCGCCCGCAAGAACCGCCGCCGGGACCACGGTCCCGCCCTGAGCGCGCGCAGCGCGTCAAAGGGACCTCAGGGTTCTCTTGAATTCCGCGGCTGGTCCTGGCTCTGCCCCGGTTGCGACCGAGCGGTCCGCATCCTCTACCTCCCCCTCCCGCCGGTAAACCTCATCGCCGCCTTCCACCGCTCCCGCGGTGACTACGCCGCCTTCGCCGCCCTCATCGCCGGCGGTGCGGAAAGCGAGGATAGAGGATCGAAGATCGAAGCATCATCCGGCTCCGCGCCATCCTCTACCCTCCATCCTCCACCCTCTCCCGCGCCGCATTTCGCCTGCGAGCGATGCCACAAGCTCCGCCGCCACAGCCGCTGCGATCCGAACTTCTGGAACGAAATCGTCACCTACCTGACCGGCGGCCTGCTCTACGGCCGCGAGGTGAAGCGGCCGGACTGGTTTCCGCACGCGAAGCGTTGCGAAAGGCACGAAGGCACGGAGGCACGCAGGCACGAAGGGAGGGACGAGCCAGCAAGGGAAGGGTGCAATCACTCCTCCCCCAGTGCCTCAGCCACCCCTCAGTGCCTTCGTGCCTCAGTGCCTTCGTGCCTTCCGCGCAAAATCCCCTACACCCCCCGTCCCAACCGCGCCCCATCGGTCAGACGACCGCAGGTCGAAAAGCTTCTTCTCGCCGGCCGAACCTTCCGCCAGATCGCCGCCCAGCTCGGCCTCGCCTACGGCACGGTCCTCTGGACCGCGCAGCAGGTCTACAAACAGCACGGCGTGCGCAGCCTCCCCGACCTTCTCCGCAAGCACGGCCACACGATCCCCCCGCCCCTGACAAAAGAAGTCCGCCGCCGCCTCCTCGCCGGCCAGACGATCCCCCAGATCGAGGCCGAGACCGGCGCCGGCAAGACGATGATCTACAACCAGCGGCAAGCGCTGCGGAAGAAGGGGGTGAAACTCGAAAGCGGGTGGAAGCACAACGGCGGGAGAAGAGAACGCCGCTCAGCTAACGCGCGGAGAAGCGAGGCTGCCAGCAACCACTCCGCAGCGCCGCAACTCCCGCAAGCGACGCGAAGCTGCTAAAATCCACAGCGACACCGATGACAGATGCCCAGCCAAACATCGTGATCCCGCCCGAGCACCTGCAGGCGTTCTGCCGCAAGTGGAAGATCCGCGAGTTTGCGCTGTTCGGGTCCGTGCTGCGCGATGATTTCGGCCCCGAGAGCGACGTGGACGTGCTCGTGAGCTTCCAGCCCGACGCCGGCTGGAGCCTGTGGGACCTGATCGATATGCAAGACGACCTCCAGCGGCTCTTTGGCCGCGAGGTGGACCTGATCGAGAAGGAAGGCTTGCGCAACCCCTTCCGCCGACACGAAATCCTCACCACCCGGCGAGTCCTCTATGCCGCGTGAGCACGCCGACGCGTCATACCTCTGGGACATGCTGGCGGCAGCACGGGCGATTGCCGATTTCGTGCGCGGCCGCACGTTCGCCGACTATGCTGCGAACCTGCTGCTCCGCTCGGCCGTCGAGCGCCAGCTGGAGATCATCGGCGAAGCCGCCGGCCGCGTCTCACCCGCGTTTCGACAGCGGCATCCCGAGATCGCGTGGTCCAAGATCATCGGCCAGCGGCACGTGCTCGCCCACGACTACGACGAGATTCAGCACGACCGCATCTGGGCCGTCGTGACGCTGCACGTGCCGAAGCTGATCGAGCAGCTCCACCCCCTCATCCCGCCGCCGCCGGCGTCGCCAAGCTAAGAGTTGCGTTACCTCCAAGTCACCTATCGGCAGGGCAAGCCGTTGGCGGCGTATCTGTACCTCGACCGCCGGCCGGACGACACCGCCGCGCGGACGCAGCAGCACGGCACCTGGCTCCTCGACTACGCCGCCGACGGCCGCACCATCGGCGTCGAGTTCACGTCGGTGGGGCCGGTCGACCTGGCCGAACTCAACCGCCTCCTCGCCGCCGCCGACCAACCGGCCCTATCCGTCCTCGATGTCCGCCCATTGGAAGCGGCGTAGCGACAGCGCAGCACCCGTCACCGCGCTGCCACCTCGCCGGCTAACCTATCGCCCCTCGGAGACGGGCGTGGGTATGACGCTTATATACAGCCCACGGCAAGTATTGCGGGACGGGACAAAACCTCCTGACGGCCGCAAGGACAATGGCGGCATTCGGCCCGAGTGAGCGCAAAGGAGAGGCATCCGCCGTTGCGCGGATGACACAGCCTAAGAATCCTGCGCCACCCGTTGATTCCCGCGCCGCTTCGCGTACCGTGCCGACGACCCATGCCCACCCTGAATTTCAAAGGCAAAGCCGTCATCGAGACGTACCACCACACGGTGCCGCACCACCGTCTGGAGTTCGACGAGAAGCTCTCGCTCCTGCCCAAGGGCCAAAAACCCTCGCTCGATGGCAACCTGATCATCGAGGGCGACAACCTGCTGGCCCTCAAGGCCCTGCTGCCCACCCACGCCGGCAAGATCAAGTGCGTCTACATCGACCCGCCGTACAACACCGGCAACGAGGGCTGGGTCTACAACGACAACCTCACCCAGCCGCAGTTCAAGGACTGGATCGGCAAGACCGTCGGCAAGGAGGGCGAGGACGCCACGCGCCACGATAAGTGGTGCTGCATGATGCTGCCCCGGCTGGAGTTGCTGAAGGCGTTGCTCCATCAGGACGACGGGGTGATTCTCGTCTCGATCGATGACAATGAGGTCCACCACCTTCGCGCGCTGATGGGACCAGGTCTTTGGCGAGACTAATTTGCTTGGGACCCTTGTGCTATGCCAGCCGTGCGGCATGGGAGGATTTGCGACTGGGGCCGTACTTCGACCGCAAGAACGGACTGGGTAAAGACCTGCCGACATTCTGCATCAAAGTTCCCACTGGCGGCGGCAAGACGCTGCTGGCGACGCAAATCCTGGGGTCAGCGTACCGAACGATCCTCAAGGACCGCAACGGCGCGGGGCTCGTGCTGTGGGTGGTGCCGACGAGCCAGATTTACCGGGACACGCTCAAGCGGCTGCGCGACCGCGGCGACATGTATCGTTTGATGCTGGAGCACGCCCTGTCGCGCCGCATCGAAGTATGGGAGAAGCACGAGATTGCCCGCCTCTCGCCGGCGAAGCTGCGCGAGTGCCTGAACATCCTTGTCGTACAACTGGCCAGCACCAACCGTCAAACGAAGGAAGATCTGAAATTCTTCCAGGATAGCGGCGGTAACATCGTCGATCATTTCCCGCCCGAGACGGACTACGACGCGCACCGCAAGCTGAAGGACGAGGTCGAGAACCTCGACATGCTGGTGGAGGATAACGCGCGCGGGCAATTCCTTGTGAAGACGTCGGTCGCGAATCTCGTGCGGGTGTGCAAGCCTGCTGTCATCCTCGATGAAGGACACAAGGCCACCAGCAGCTTGGCGCGAAAAACCATCGAGGGGTTCAATGCCTCGCTGGTGGTAGAGCTCTCAGCTACGCCGAAGACGGTGCGGACCAATGGCGATGAGTTCCGGCCGAACATCATCTGCAAGGTGAGTGGCCAGGAACTGCTCGATGAAGAAATGATCAAGCTTCCGCTGAACATCGCGACGTCAGGACAGAAGGACTGGAAGGACGTGCTGACGCAGGCGCGCGACCGGCGCGAGCTGCTGGCGAAGAAGGCGGAGAAGCATGCCGAGCAGATGGGGCCGACGCGATTGATTCGACCGATGGTGTTGGTTCAGGTCGAGCGCACGGGGCGCGAACAGCGCGAGGCCGGATTGATCCACTCCGAAGACGTGAGGGAGTACCTCACGCAGACCCTCGGCGTGCCGGAGGCCGCGGTCAAGGTCAAGACGGCTGAGCTGGACGAGCTCAGTGACGTGGACAACTTGATGGACCCGCTTTGCCCGGTCGAGTGGATCATCACCAAGGCGGCGCTTCAGGAGGGGTGGGATTGTCCATTCGCATACATCCTCGTCTCGCTGAACAACACCGGCAGCACCACGGGGATGACACAGCTTGTCGGGCGGATTCTGCGCCAGCCGTTCCAGGAGCGGGCGCCGCAGAAACTGAGCGAGTTGAACGAAAGCTACGTCTATTGCCTGCACGTGCGAGCGGGGCAATTGACAGCGGCGGTCAAAAAAGCGCTGGAGGAAGAGGGGTTGGAGGACACGACGGGGCTGGTGGTGGACGCGACCGACGCGAACGCCGTGAAGGCCGAGCGTATCGCGAACATGAAGACAAAGTTCGCCAACCTTTACCGCAAACCGACCGCCGGCAAGATTTACCTGCCTCACTTCTGCGTCAAAACGGGCGACGGCTATGAGCGATTGGACTATTTCCGGCATCTGCTGGCGCACGTCGATGTCGACCGGTTCCCGTACGCGAAAATCAATTGGCCCATGGCCGACGCGCTGAAAGAGGCGAAGGATCGGTTCTATCGTATCAGCTTGGGCGCGGAGTTGATGCGTGAAGAGGAAACCGAAGCGGATCATAACGAATCGGATGCCGCGACCCGCGCATGGATCGTCGCGTCGTTGTCATTCGACTACCTGAGCCATAAGCAACTCCGGCGAGCCGTCAATCGAGTGTGTGACAAGCTGGTTGAGTCGGAGTTGACCCTGAAGGATCGCTTGGCACTGGTGAAGTTTGTCGTGCGCGATCACATCGAGCGGTTCGTGCAGGAGAACGTGGACGCGCAGACGGAGTCGGCATTCAAAAAGCTCTTCAAAGCGAAGAAGGTGGAGTTTTACCTCGAATGCGCCGAATGCCGTTTTGCCATTCCCGAGCAGATTATAGTCCGAGCGGGAAAGCCGCTGACGCACGACAACGGCGACCTGACGGAAAAGTCGCTGTTTGATTTCGTCGCGGAGGAGCAGCAGAATTCGTACGAGCGTGCGGTGGCCCTCTGCCTTGATCGCGATGAGAACGTCCTCTGGTGGTACCGTAACTTGGTGGGCGAAGGCAGCTTCTGGGTCCAGGGCTACCGGCGCAACCGCATGCATCCCGACTTCGTCGCGCAACGCACCATAGATGCCGGGGCTCACCATCTAGTGGATTAACACAGTTCCTCTGAAGTGTGAAGGTGCGTCATGCTGTGGCCATCAATGGCAAGGAGGCCGGATGGCGAAGAAGTACGTCGTGAAGCTCAAGGGTCACGAGCGGCTGGCGTTGCAGCGGAAATTG
>DASYWJ010000106.1:0-16249 GCA_035936155.1 Tepidisphaeraceae bacterium
CGCCGCGACGGCCAGCCGCGACTGCCCCTCGTCCACCGCGCGAACGATCCGCTCCCTCAGATCCAATGAACAGGCCTCCATGCCTGACCTCCTGATTAAAACCAGTTGAGAATGCTACACGGAACGACGAAATGCTCTAAACATGGCATGAACGGGGGTCGCCCAGATCTGCAGAGCAGCTCCGCAGAAAAGCGCGGCAGCGAGCCGAAGCGGCCGGAGCGAGGAAAGGCTGAGCATCACCACGTCACCAGCACCGCCGTCGCATCGTCCTGGAGGGTGCTCGTGGCGGCGTGCTTGATGACGGCATCGAAGAGGGCAGTAACGGGGTCGGCGTCGCGCGGGACGGCGGCGATGATGCGCTGGATGCCGCTCACGTGGAACTGCTCGTTTGTCGTCGTGCCGCCCGTTTGGTGCACCAGGCCGTACTGCTCGACCAGGCCGTCGCTGATCACCAGCGCCCGACCGCCGGGGTCCAAGGGGCGGGTGACAGAGGTGTACTCGGCGTCGGCGAACAGGCCGATCGGAAGCCCCTCGCCCTCGGCGAGCGTCGCCGTCGTGCCGTCGGGGTTCAGCATCAGCGCATAGCCATGGCCGGCGTCGACGTAGCTGATCGTGCGGCTGTCGCTGTTGAACACGCCGACCCACGCGGTGATGAACTTGTCGTCCGAGCGCCGCGGGTTGACGAACCGATTCAGATCCGTCACCGCGCGGGCGGCGTCGGCGTGCTCCTGCAAAGCGGCGTGAAGAAAGCCCTGCGCCGCCGTCATCAGCACGGACGCGGCGATGCCGTGCCCCGTGACGTCACCCAGCGCGACGGCCAGCTTCGTCTCGGACAGAACGATCAGGTCGAAGAAGTCGCCGCCGACATACGCGCCGGGCCGACTCTCGCCGATGACGGTGAAGCCGGCGAGCGTGCTTTGACGCTTCGGGAGAATCCAGCGCTGCGCCGCGGCGGCGGCGGACAGCTCCGACTCGATCCATACCTGTCGGCGCTCGATGTCGATGCGCTTGAGGTTCGACAGCGCCAGGCTGGCCATTCGTCCCAGCGCCGTGCAGAAAGCGGCCGCGTTGGGGCGCAGTCGACGCTGGCTGTTGCCGCCGCTGCGCGAGTCGAGGTAGAGGTAGGCGGCGACCGTCTGCCCGAGCATCAGCGGGACGCACAGCGCCGTTTCGATTTTCATCTGCACGATGCTGGAAGAAATATTTTCGACATCCCGATTTCCGGATAGCTCAGCGACGGCGCCCGCCGACGCGGCCGCCAGCAGCGAGCGGCTGAAGATCTCGGATCGTTCGTCGCGCGCGCCGCGCCGAGCGGCGACTACCTCGACGGTTCCGGCGGCGTCGAGCGGGCGCAGCAGCGCGGCGTTGGGCATCCCGGTTCCGCGCGTCGCCGCATCCAGCACCAGCTCCGCCAGCGCGCGCTCGTCGGTGGCCGAATGGACGGCCGCGGCGCTTTCCAGCAGCAGCGTAAGCATTTCCTCCGCCAGCGGCTGCGCCTCGGCGGCGACGGTGTGCACCATCGTCTGGAACTGCTCCC
Organism: Tepidisphaeraceae bacterium; assembly: GCA_035936155.1. GTDB lineage: Bacteria > Planctomycetota > Phycisphaerae > Tepidisphaerales > Tepidisphaeraceae > DASYWJ01. Next base: position 1,538 of record DASYWJ010000106.1, read on the forward strand.
CGTCGTCCGCCGTGCGCAGTCCGCGCGGTGCAGGGCCGGTCATGCTGAAGCTGAACGTCCATGGCGTGATGCGGATGAAATCCCCCTCAGACAGCAGCATTTCCGGCCCGCCCGGCTCGACCTTCACCCCGTTGAGGAATGTTCCCCACCGGCTGCGCAAGTCAGCAAGCCGCCAGGCGCCGCCGTGCCACGACAGCCGCGCGTGTTGTCGCGAAACCTTGTCGGCGTCGGCAGGCAGGCGCACGTCGCATGCTTCATGCCTTCCCAGCGTGACCCCGCCCGGTTTCACCGGCAGCTGCACCGGGTTCAGCGGTGGCCCCGCCAGCGGCACGAGCCAGGCGGGCGGAGCGGGCGGGGCGTTGAGTGCAGCGCCGGGCATGTTCCTGAGAATACCGGTGCCGACAGAGTCGCCGCAACCAAATCCGCCGCTGTTGTTGCGCGCATGCCGCCTGAATCTCAGCACGATCGGCCGTGGTCAATTCCGCGTCGGACCGGCTGGTGAGGGTGATGTTGCGGGCGATGGAGCTTTGGCAGATCGCCGCTCAAACGTGCTCGCGTAGCTTTGCATCTGCGGGTCGATCAGGAAGGGACCAAACGGCACCAGCGCCGCTGCGAACACCAGCGCCCCGCGCGCCATCGGCCAACGCGCCGCCATCATCGTCCAGGCCAGCGCGGCGACGAGCGCCACGAACAGCACGCCATGCGCCCACCCCGCGACCTTCACCGCCATCGAAATGCCGGCGAAGTATTTCATCGGCATCGCAATGAACAGGAGGACGAGGAACGAGACCGCCTCTATCAGACCGATCAAGCGGAGCAGTGGGATCGGGTTGCGTTGTCGCATGGGGCGGTGGGAGTCTACGGGGGATTGCACCCTTAACCGAATCCGCACCAGCGCATGGTAGCGCGCGATCCCCAAGCAGCGGATTGGTCCGGCCGTTGCATACTATCGGCTATGATTGAAGCGCAGGGAAAAATCGCGACGATATATCGGACAATGGGTAGACCTGATCACGTTCGGCCCCCCGTGTCCCTGGCGCCGGCGCCGGACCGAAGGCGAGACTCGCGCAAGCCGCTGCAGAGCAAGGCAACGCTCACCGTCTTCGATACCGCCACCGGCGCGCCCGCGGGTACGCACGACATCCTCACGCGCGACCTCTCGTTCAGCGGCGTGTCATTCCTGCTCCGCGAGTCGCTGGCTGTCGGACAACTCTGTCGCATCGAAGTCCCCGGCGCGGGCAACAGCACGGCGCGACACCTCTGCGAAGTCGTCCGCTCCCGCCCTTTGAGCAACGGCCGCTACGAAATGGCGGTCCAGTTCCGGCAGAAGCTGTGATCGGCCTCACTCCCGCGTGCGGCCTCCTTCCCCCTCCCGAAAACGCGTTTTCGCCCGCGTCCATGGGGCTTTGGGGGAAATTCCGCTGCCAGCCGAACCTTCTCAGCGCCGACGGCATATCGATTAGTGGGCAAGGGGTTCACGTCGTCGAAACCGCGACCGTTTGCGGGACGACAACACAGACAGATGCACGGCGCGCGGCGCTCACATGAAGCGCGCGTTTCGGCAAGAGCGGTGGAGCAGACACATGTCAGTGCGACATTTCGAATCGTATGACGTGAGGCACGTCAGTCGGTCGCTGGAGAAGTTTCACGAGGGCGTCGTGCGGTTCAAAGGCCGGATCGAGATCACCCGCGACGGCTGCAAGGAGCGCTGCGTGCTGATCAGCAAAGCGGAGCTGGAAAGCCTCGAGCAGGCGCTGGCGATCCTGTCGGACACCGAGGGGGTTAAGGCGATGAGCGGCCAGATTGCCCAGCTCGCCGCCAGCGTGTCCGCCGCGCCCGCGGGAGTGTAGCGAACCCCCCATTCGTGTAGCCGGTGAGCTTGCTCGCCAATTCGGGTGGAGAGCAACCTCGCCGGCTACCCCGCATCAACCCGCTCTATCGTCCCAGCGCCGACGCACCTTTCGAACCCGCCACCGCGCTGAGCACCTGATCGATCCGCTGCTGCGCCTCCGGCGGCTGCGCATCGCGCATCGACTTCAGAACCGGCGCGACGATCGGACCCATCTCCGTCAGCTGCGCCGCCGCCCGGTCCCGGTCCTTCCAGTCTTCCGCGTTCAGCCGGCCGACAATTTCCTTGATCTTGTCCACCATCGCCGAGGACGGCTGGGGCTCGGGATGATCGTATTCCTCGATCAGCGCAACCGGGACTGACAGCACGAGCCCGCTTTTGAGAGCCACCTGCACCTGCGGCTCCTGCAACTGTCCGCTCACGATCGACTGATCCCACAGCGTCACCTGCACGTCCAGCCCCGCGTCTGATGCGTGCGCAAGCTTGCGCACCTGCCCCCCCTCAAGGGTGAGTGTGTCGAAGGCGGTGTCGAGCTTGAGCTGAGCGGTGATCGTGCCGACCAGCATGTCCTGGTTGGACAGCCGCAGCATGGGCGTGGTGTCCTCATCCAGTTCCGGGGGCTCGGCGACGAACTGCATGCGGCTGATGCCGCTGACGGGGAACTTCACAACCTGCCGCTCCGGGCCTGCGCCGGCGAGCGCCATGTCAAATGCATTCGCGCTGACGAGCCCCGCAAAGCGGCTCCCATCGATCAGCCGCACCTCGTGCACTCCGTGCTCCTCGGACTGAAAGACGATCGCCGCAATCGTCTTCGGATCCAGCTTCATCGCGCCGTAGCGGGTGATGACCTCGATCGGCTGCTCCGGCATCGTGATGGCCACGCGATCGCCGCTGCGCATCATCATGAACGGCTTGTCGAACTTCCATTCCTCCGGCTCGTTCGGGCGCTTGCGGTAGCCGGCCCGCGTGACCTGGCTGAGCGGGACCTGCGTGGTTTGCCCGCTGGAGAGCTCCATCGCCAGCGTGTCCTTGGTCAGCTTTCCGCCGAAGATCTCGCCGTCGACGGTCACGATCAGCTGCCGTGGGCGGAAGTCTCCGACGTTCATCAGCGCGATCACGCGCTCGACAGGGAGCTCGACCGTGCCGTAGAAGGTCTCCAGCTTGTAGGAGGGCTCCTTCAGCGTCCCCTTCATCTGATCGCCGCCGCGCAGCTCGATCACGTCGAACAGATCCCCGCGGAGCAGCTCGCGGTCGCCGATGAAGCTCTGGCCGGTGACGAAGTTGACGATGATTTTGCGCAGATCGGGCGGGATCGTCTTCAGCAGCGCCGATTCCTTCAGCCCGTTGACCCAATCTACCCCTGCCTGCTGCGACGCTGCTGTCGCGTGCAGGTGCATGATGGCGATCTCGCTGTTGGCGGGGATGGTGGTCTGCAGCGATCCGTTGACGACGTTATTGCCCTGCTGCCAGTTGATCGTCGGCGCCTGCTTCGCGCCCTTGCCGGCGTAGACCTCAACGGCCGTGCGGTTGTTGTGATGCGTCTGCGCCACCCAGGCGAGATTCTGCCCCTTGCGCCGCGGGTCGGAGACCATCTCGGCGTTCTGCACGCCGTAGTTGATGTTTGACTGGATCGTGATCGTCACCGGCACGTCGTTGCCCTGCGGGTTCTTGATGATGTCGATGTAGCGCATCGCACCCTCGTCGCGCATCGGGAGAATCCGCCGCGTCACCTGAAGCGCCTGTGCGTTCATGTTCTCGAAGATGACTTCCCCCGTCTTCTCGTCCAGCCGCGCCTGATTGTTCCGCCCGCTCGGTTGCTGACCATTGATCTGGAGCTGCGCGCCCTGGCTATAAATCTGGTTGTTCCCCTGCTGTTGCAGCCACCCCCCCTGGTAGACGAACCACTGGTTTCCAGCGTTGTCACTGACCGGGTAGGGAAGATTCACCATGCCGCCCGCGGCAACGGCCCCGGGACCCGCGACGCGTCGCGCCACCTGCGCCTCGGCATGATGCGCAAGGCCGAAGGTGATCAGCACGACGATCAGGGCGGCGACCAATCGGAAAGCTCGCTTCATGTTGCAACTCCTCAGTGGTGTGGGACGCACCGCGCGACGAAAAGTTCGGGACGTACCGCTGAGTGTATCACACGCGAAACGCGCCAAGGTCACAACGTCTTATGGACAAAAATGACCTCTCCGCTGGTATGCCGCAGATCGCCATGGATGCATTGCGCCACCACGCGCGCCACCTCGGCGGGATCGAGCGTCTTCTCCGTCGGCCACTGCTCGGCCGACAGGATCGAGCGGAACATCGCTGTTTCGACCGAGCCGGGCGCCACCATGTGGACGCGCACGTTGACCGGCTGCCCCTCACGCGCCAGCGCCAGCCCGAACATGTTGAGCCCCGCCTTCGCCGCCGCGTACGCTGCGAATCCGGGGAACGGGTCGCGCGAGGCCAGCGACGAGATATTCACGATGACCCCAGCCTTCTGCTTCTCGAATGTCGGCCACACCGCGCGTGACAGGTAAAATGCCGCCGACAGGTTCGTGTCGATCACCGCCCGCCAGCGGTCGATTGACATGTCCTTCACGGCGATGACCGGCGCGAGCCCCGCGTTGTTCACGACCGCGTCGATCCTGCCGAAGCGCTTCAGCGCCTCCGCCACCAGCGCGTCAACGTCGGCGGGCTCAGTTACATCCGCGGGAAAGGCGACCGCGCCTCCGCCGACCTCGCCGGCGGCTTCGGCGAGTTCCTTTTTCGTGCGCGAGCTCAGGACGAGGTCATACCCGTCGTGACCAAGTTCAGCGGCGATCGCTTTGCCGATGCCGCGCGCGGCACCGGTGATAATGGCAACCCTTTGACTCATCGGTGGCATGGGGACCCGCCCATGTTCCTGCTGGTATTTCTGTATGGGTGAGTGGCCCACGCCACGGCTCACTGATTCTTCTCTGCCTTGATCATCGACCGCAGGGTGTGAGTTGCGCCGGCGGCGAGGGTCACCGCGTAGTCCTTCACGTTGCACGTCTCGAGGCAGAGGAATCGCTCCCACTCCTGGGGCCCCAGATCCGGGGCCGGCCTGGGCGGGCTTCCCCACGGGTTCCACAGGACCGTCGCGTCCGAACCTTCCTTGTCGACGCTGATCCGCCGGCCGCCCGCGGGGTCATCGATGACGCACCGGGCGCGCGTGCCGAGGTACACGCGGTCGGTCGGCGCGGCGAGGACGAGCGGGTCGTCGCTGTCGATCAGCTTCTGCATCTCGCGGTTCTTGTCGAGGTAGGCCGCGCCGGTCAGGCCGCTGATGCGCGCCTGCCGCACGTCGGCGACGGTGAAGTACGTATGCAGCGCCTGCTCGAACATGATCGAGTCGGGCAACGGGTTAGTGACGTCAAGCGTTAAATCCAGCTCCGGCCCGACCGTCACGAGGTACCGCAGGCGGAAATCGTGCGGCCACATCGCGTGCGTTTCGTCGCTGGAGCGGAGGGAGAAGGTCGCGGTGACGGATTCATCGCGTGCGACGATCGCGTCGACATCCCAGTCCCGGATGCGGGCGAAGCCGTGCATCGGCGCCTGCGCGTCGGCCGCGCGCGGGCCAAACCAGGGGAACACCACCGGCACGCCGCCACGGATGGGCCGGCCGTGGGTGAAGAAGCTCTTTTCGCTGAGAAACAGGACGGGCCGCTGGTCGCGCGGCTGGTAGTGCGTGACGTGCGCGCCGTAGAGGTAGACGTGCGCCTCGCCCGCCGGCGCCGTCAGCACGAGACGAGTCAGGCCGCCGTTGCCCGGCTCGAACCGGGCGGCGCCGCGGGTGTCGGCGGCGAAGCGACGATTGAGCTTATCGATCTCCGCGGGGTCACGCATGGCAGGCATCGTACCGGATTCGCTCGCACGGCGTCACGGGTCAGGGCGACGTGAACTTGTCGCTGTTCTGCTCGCCCTTGCAGGTGAACGTCCCGCCGAAGCCAAGAGCGGCGCACAGGATGATGAGCAGCAGCCTGGTGATGGTCTTGTGGTTCATGAGGGTATCTCCAGCACGCGCACCACGTCGCCCGCGGCCCGCGGAGGTTCGTTCTCCGCCCGCACGAGCAGCGCATTCGCCGCCGCAAGGGTATAGACGTCGGCCGAGCCTTTCCACTCCAACGGCGTGACCCCATGGTCCGACAGGAGGACGGGCTGATAGAACTCCCGCGGCCCGTTGACGGGAAGCGGGGACAGCAGCGGCCTGTTCGTCCAACGCGGTTCGGGCGCTGCGCCGGCCATTCTTGCCAGCAGGCGCGCCGCCAGCCGCACGGTGCAGACGAACCCGCTGACCGGATTCCCGGGCAGGCCGAAAACGTAGGTGGAAGAAGGCACGGAGGCACGAACGCGCGAAGGCACGGAGTGGGTGGAAAGGGAGGAACCATCAGCGGCACCGCTCCCTGTCGCCTCGTCCCCCCCTTGGTGCCTGCGTGCCTCCGTGCCTTCGTGCCTTCTTATTCCAAACACGAACGGCTTGCCCGGCTTGATGCGCAGCTTGGTGATCTTCAGGTCCACGCCCAGCTCGAGCAGCGTCCGCGGGACGTAATCATGGGCGCCCATGCTCATCCCCCCGGTGACAAACAGGAAGTCGAACCGCATGCCATTCTGCAGCGCCTCCCGCACGGCCTCGGGCGTGTCGCGGACGACGCCGAGGTCGGTCACGTCGCAGCCCAGCCGCTTCAGCAGGGAGACGAGCATGAGGCTATTGGAGTTGCGGATCTGCGCCGGCCCCGGGGTCGAGTCGATCGGCACGAGCTCGTCGCCTGTCGCGAGCACCGCCACGCGGGGCTTCGCGAACGCGTTCACGCGGAACGCCCCAACGCTCGCGGCGACGGTGAGTTGCGCAGGTCCCAACCGGCTCCCACGGTGCAAAACGACCAACCCATGGCGCACGTCGCTCCCGCGCTTTGCGATGAAGCGGCCGGGGTTCGTGGAGCGCAGGATGCGAACGATTTCCGTGGATCGCTCCACATCCTCAACCGGCACGACGCCATCCGCGCCATCGGGCATCGGGGCGCCGGTCATGATGGCGAATGCTTCGCCCGGCGCTAACCCGCGAGCGGCTTGCGCGCCCGCGGCGATCTCGCCGATCACCTTCAGCGTCGCTTGCGGTTTCGCAGTCAGATCCGCACACCGCACCGCGTACCCGTCCATCAGGCTCTTGTCGAACGGCGGGTAATCCCGATCCGCGACAATATCCTCCGCCAGCACCAGCCCGTCCGCCTCCGCCAGCGCAACCTCGACGACGCGCGGCGCGACCTCGACGCCGTCGATCACCTCGATCGCCTGCGCAACCGTCAGCAAATCGCTCACGTCCGGCTCAGTCATACGGTATGGATCGTAACGCGCAGGCGGGGCAACTTCGCAAGCGAACAGTAAGCCCCCTTAGCCCGCAGGAACGGCACAAGAAGCTCAACATGAAACGTCGCAGGCGGTGGCGGAGACTCTTGGTGAAACACTGTCTTTTTCAAATTATTTGCATGAGCTCGGTTTGGCCATGTTGATGTCATAGCAATGGGGTTTCCTTCTTACGAATTGCGCGTTTCCGCGATTCGGAAGGGGGCAAAAAGAGAAGGAGCTCGCAATGGGCACGTCACTGAAGAAGAATCGGGCATCCGGCCGTCGGGCCATCGCGCACGCGACAGGGGCCGTCGTGGAGGCGCTGGAAGATCGCAAGTTGCTCTCGACGTCGCTGTGGGTCGCGATGGGCGGGCTGGCACGCGGGGCGTGGTACCAAAGCGCTGCAATGATGTCGGCTCAAACCGACGGCAACATTCCCCCAGAGGGGTGGTTTCATGGGCCGACGGGCGTGGCTCCGGGTGAGTCCAAGGCTGTGGTCGCACATGGCCCGTTGAATCCCCACGTTCCGATAATGCAGGTGGCACACGACGAGACGGGTGGCTGGGTGCTCGGACCCACAGGTGTGCCTGAAGGGAAGTCTGTGAAGGCACTCTCCCACGGCCCCTCGAACCCGCATGTTCTGGGGGCGAGCGTACAATTGATTGAACCCTCCGAGAGCCCAATCGAGACGAAGGGGAATCCCGACTTGGAGCTCCCAACCCCGTCTTCGTACACCTCGGAGCACGACACGGGGAACGGCATTATCATCACAACCACAGAGACCTACGCGCTGTCCGGTCCTATCTTCGCGGATGATTCTTCCACTCTGTTGCCGCTAACGTGAAGAAATCATGGCAGGGCTTGTAGGCGCACCGCGCGTGACGAGAGGTCACAAGCCGGTGTAGCCGACGTCAGGGCTATGCTCATGCCGTGCTTCTACGTCAGCGCCCGCACCGACTTAAAGATCCCTTCCGAGTCCAGCCCCTGGTAGCCCATCTGCTGCCACAGGCCGCCGGAGCCTTCCTTGTGCGTGCCGATGTTGTTGTACTTGCCTTTGAAGCCGTGCTTGAGCAGATCGCTGCCGAACTTGCTGCCGACGCCCGTGGTGACGTTGAACCCCTCGGCCACCAGCACGAAAGGGCTGGCGGCGAGACGCTTCATCGTCGCGACGTCGTAGCCGTTGAGTGTGGCCTTGTTCACCAAGCCCACCTTCACGCCCTGTTCGTTCAGGCGCAGGACCGCGTCGTACGCGCGGTAGAGGGTTTCCCCGAAGGTGACGACGTAACCCCCGCCGGCGGGGGCTTCGAGGATCAGATCGTCCTTATCCGGCTCGAAGGTGTAACCGTCGCCGAAGAACAATGAGCCGTCGGGCTTGAGAATGTCCGGCACGGCGGCGCGGGTGCTGAAGACGAAGCGCAGGCCGGGATCGTTGAAGATGCGCTTCACGCACTTGGCGAACTGGTGCTGATCGGCGGGGAAGTAGAGGCGCGTGGTATCGCCGCCTTCGTCGCCGCCGGGCAGCCCATTGGCGGCGAACATGTTGTTGATGCCGAAGTGGCAGGAGTTGTCGGCCATGTCGTCGCAGCCGGCGTGGCTGAAATGGGCCAGCACGTTGCAGAAGTTCAGCCGGGCCATGGTGATCTCGCTGATGACCATCTCTAAAAATGCGCTGAACGTGCCGTAGATCCCCTGCTTTCCTTTGTCGAACCCGAACCCGGCGGCGGCGGAGAAGTTGCCGCGCTCCATGATGCCGGCGGAGACGTACACCTCCGGGTGCTTCTTGCGGATGTGATGCAGCCCGCAGGAGCCTTCGAGGTCGTTGTCGAAGACGCGGACCTTGGCGACGCGCTCCTCCGGGCTCATCCCGTCGAGGATCGCATTGATGATCTTGCCGAAGTCGTCGCGGTTCTTCCCGGCGCCTTTGGAGCCCTTGAAGATGTAGGGGTTCTTCTCGCCCTTGACGCCCTTGAGGTAATTCGCGGCCTCGGTGCGGCCGCGTTTTTCGAGGTAGGGGATGGCCTTGTCGGCCTTGATGGATTCGTGCGCGTGGGTGTGGCCTTCAAGCCCTTCGATGCCGGGGGCCATGGGGCGCTTGACGACGACAGCGATCGGGCCCTGCTTCGTGAAAGCATCGGCGACGGCCCCATAGAGCGCGTCGAGATCTTCACCGTCCACCTCGTGCACGAACATTCCGTGTCCGCGCAGGGTGTTGGTGACGCTGAAGCCGGGCAGGTACTCCTGCGGATGGCCGGCGATGGTGACGTTGTTATCATCGACCAGCACCTTCACGTTCACCTGCTTGGCCACTGACAACCGCGCCGCCTCGGCGTCGTCGCCTTCCATCTGCGCCCCATCCGATCCGAGCATGAACACGGCCTTGCCGGGGTTGGCCATGGCCACGCCGTTGCACATCGCCCAGATGTGCCCGAGGCGGCCGGAGCTGAACTTCACGCCGGGGGTCATGCCCCGCTCGGGATGGCCGGGGAGGTGCTGGTGGTACTCCCGGTACTGGAGCAGTTTCTCGGCGCGCATGTCGCCGTCGAGCACGCTGAGGAGGTACTGCGTGGCGACGCGGTGGCCGGCTTCGTCGAAAAAGATCGGGACGATCGGCGCCCCGCCCTCGATGAAGGCGCGGATGATGAGCACCTCCGGGAGCGTGTCGTACGCCCCGCCCGTGTGCCCGCCGAGGCCCTTGGTGTCGGCCACGGCGGTGAAGAAGACAATCGCGTCACGGCAGAGCTGGATGTTGTCGCGCAGCGTCTGGCGCTGCTCGTTTGTGAGTGTGGACTTCGCCGGATCGAGCTTCAGCGGTTTGAGCGTGCTGAGGTCGATGGGGAAAGACTCGCTTTTGGCGACGATGGCGGGGGCGACAGTGGTGGTCATGAGGCGGAGCAATATCCACACATCCGGCGAGCAGGGCAAGCCCTTCCACAAGCTCAGGAAGGAAGGTTTGGGCCGTCCCCGCACCCCGTGGAGGGGCTTACAATCTCCGTTCCAACTACGGAAGGAGCCACATGAGCTTGAACAACGCCATCGATAGAAAAGCCATCGATCTTGGAAAGCTGTCGGTCGAGATGACTACGAGCGCGGGCAGCGGGCATCCGTCGTCGGCGCTGTCGCTGGCGCACCTGGTCGCGGTGCTTCTGTATCGAGTGATGCGCTGGGACCCGAAGGATCCCTGGAACCCGGGCTCGGACCGGCTGGTGCTATCCGAAGGTCACGCCGTGCCGATCCTTTACGCGGCGCTGGCGGATCTGGGGGCAACGATCACCCCGATCGGCAAGGCCGAGGATCGCGGCGCCGCGCGAGCCATGACGCGCGAGGACGCCATGCGCTTACGCGAAATCGATTCGCCCATCGATGGTCATCCCAACCCGCAGGTGGGGGTCCCGTTCTTCGACGCCGCGACCGGCTCCCTGGGGCAGGGTTTGTCCGTCGCCGCCGGGCTGGGCGCTGCTGCGCGCATGGATGCGGTGGACCGAAACATTTTCTGTCTCATCGGCGACGGCGAATCACGCGAGGGGCAGATCTGGGAGGCGATGGATTTCATCGCCGACCACGCGCTGACCAATGTGATCCCGATCTTCAACTGCAACGAGCTGGCGCAGAGCGATTGGGTGAGCCCGCAGCAGAGCGCCGAGACGCTGGCGAAGAAGGCGGAGGCGTTTGGCTTCATCGCGCGGATCGTCGACGGCCACGACCCGGAGAAGCTCCTGCGCACATTCAACGAGCTGAACGTGATCAAGAACGGCAATCGGCCCTTCGCGGTGATCGCGCGCACCGTGAAAGGCTGGGGCGCGGCAAGCGAGCAGGGCATGGGCAAGCACGGCACGCCGGTGAAGAAGGACAAGCTGAAGCAGACCCTGGCGGAACTGGACCAGACGGCGAAGGATCTTCATGTCGCTGACTTCAAGCTTGACGGGGAGCTGAAGGTGACGCCGCCGAATGCGCCCAGGGAAGCGCTTGCGACATCGCAGACACCGATCAAGGTCGCGGACTTCAAAAAAGGGCTCGCGATGGTGGGCCTCGACAAGAACCTGAGCGAGAACAAGCCCATCGCGCCGCGCAAGGCGTACGGCGCCGCGCTGGTCGCGCTGGGCGCAGCCAGCGAGCGCATCATCGGCCTTGACGCCGACGTCAAAAACTCCACATACGCCGAGTGGTTCTATAAGAAGTACCCCGACCGCTTCCTCGAGTGCAAAATCGCCGAGCAGAACATGGTGTCGGTCGCCGCCGGCGTGGCGGCGGCGGGGAAGATCCCGTTTTGCTCGACGTTCGCCAAGTTCTTCGAGCGCGCCTACGACCAGATCGAGATGGCGATCATTTCCGGCGCGAATATCAAGATGACCGGGAGCCACGCCGGGGTCACGCTCGCCGCCGATGGCCCGTCGCAGATGTCGCTCCCGGACGTCGCGTTCTTCCGCAGCTTCTCGCACGTGAAGGACTACGCCGGACGACGGGCGCTGTCGTACTTCTTCCCCTCCGACGCCGTCAGCACCTACCGCTGCACGGAGCTGATGGCCAACTTAGGAGGCGCCTGCTATCAGCGCACGCTCCGCGCCGATACGCCGCTGCTCTACAAGCCAGACGACACCGACTTCACCGTCGGCGGATTCAAGGTCCTGCGCGAGGGAAAGGACCTGTGCTTCGTCTCCGCCGGCTACATGGTGCACGAGTGTGTGGCCATCGCGGACGAGCTGGCGAAGAATGGGCGCCGGGCGACGGTGATCGACGCCTACTCGCTGCCGCTGAACACGGAGGATGTCCTGCGCATCGCCGCCCGCTCGGGCGGCCGGATCGTCACCGTCGAAGACAATTACACCGGCGGGCTCGATGCGGAGCTGTCCATCGCCATCGCCGGCAATGGCGACGACATCACACTGCAAAACCTGTACGTCCAGCGCTTGCCCAAATCGGGTAAGGAGCCGGAGGATGTGCTGTCCTTCCTCGACCTGGATCGCAAGGCGATTCTGAATGCGATTGCGTGAAGAGCCTTGGCGTAGGCTATATGATGACCAGCCATGGAAGGCGGGCGGTCGTCGTCACTGGTTGGAGACACGGATGTCGCTTGAGTTGTGCGTGTTGGCTTCCGGATCATCCGGCAATTGCTCAGTCGTCCGCGCGCCCGACGGCGGCGTGGTGCTGATCGATGCCGGCATCGGGCCGCGCACGACCGCCAAGCGCCTGGGGGGCACCGGAGTGACGCTGCGCGACGTGAAGGCGATCTGCCTCACCCATCTCGATTCGGACCACTTCAACGTCAACTGGATCGGCACGATCGTGCGGCTGGGGATTCGCCTGCACTGTTGCGCGAGTCGTGTTGATGCGATCATCCGCCGGGCGGAGCTGGATATCGCCGACGCGTTTGCGCGACTGATCTTTCCATTCGACCACGAGCCGTTCGATGTGCTCAGCGGCATCGCGCTCCGCCCGCTCCGCTTCGCGCACGACCGGGACGGATCGCACGGATTCGTCATCGAGTCGTCCGGCTGCCGGATCGGATACGCGACCGACCTCGGCCGCGTGCCGGTCACGCTCATCGAAGACTTTACCGGGCTGGACGTGCTCGCGATCGAGAGCAACTACGATCCCGCGATGCAGCAGACGAGCGGGCGGCCGCACTTCCTCCAGCAACGGATCATGGGGGGCCGGGGCCATCTGTCTAACGAGCAGGCATTCGAGGCCATCCGCGCCATCCTCGACCGCTGCGAGCGCGCCGAGAGGCGCCTGCCGAGCCATATCGTCCTCCTGCACCGCAGCCGCCAGTGCAACTGTCCCAGCCTCATGCGGCGGCTGTTCTCGCGTGATGCGCGAATTGCGCCACGGCTGACGCTCACGGACCAATTCGCGCCCTCGGGCTGGCTGAAAGTGCAGGAGCGAGCGCCGCTCACTGGCGAACAGTTGTCGCTGGCGTGGGGCTGATCTTCCCATGGCTTGCACATCCTGCACTCGGGCGAGACGCCCAAGCCACGGGAGGATACGCTCCCCCGCATGGCGCGTTCCCCAGTGCTCTATGAGAACCACTACATCTGGTTCGTGCTCGTGTCCGCGCTGGACGTGATGTTTACGTGGATCGTCCTCCATGCCGGCGGACGCGAGGCGAATGCGATCGCGGCGGCGGTGCTGAACCGGTTCGGGCTCGGCGGGATGGTGGTGTTCAAGTTCGCGCTGGTGATTCTGGTGATAGTCCTCTGCGAGACGGTCGGGCGGCGCAACCGAGATGCGGGGCGGCGACTGGCGACCTGGGCAGTCGGGCTGACGTGCGTGCCGCTGGTGATCGCGGTGCTGCTGCTCACGGGGTGAAAGAGTGAGCGATCAGCAATCAGCGATCAGCCGTCAGCCAGAGAAGCGCGAGCGTCCGTTTGGCTGACCGCCGACCGCTGACCGCTCGGCCGCTATCTTCGCGTCGCGTCGAACTTGCCGTTCCAGTAAGCGTTATCGACCGTGCCGTCGCCGTTGGAGTCATCCAGCTCCTTGAGCTTCAGCGGCTCGCCATGGCCGTCGCAGAACAGGACGTTGACCATGCCGCGGTTGCGTTCGGCGGGCGTCGAGCGGTGGAGGGGGTCGCCATCGGCGCCGCCGGTGTAGCCGTAGTTCCCGGTGGCGGGAAGCTGACCAGGGGGCGGGGTGCTCGTCGCCCGGCTGCCGCGCGACCCCATGAGCTGCGACATGAGCGGCGGATCGATGACGTACACACCTTCGTTCGTCCAGGTGGCGCCGCCGTTCTTCGAGCCGTTGGTGTCGGCGATGGCGATCGTCTTGCTCGTCGCGCGGATCTGGATGCCCTCCTTAGCGAAGAACTCCGCCACCCCGCTGGTCGTGCGGCCATTGCCAAGGTATTGCCAGTTGTACCCGTATCCGCCGTAGAAGATCGTCTTCCCGGGGATGATCTCCGAGCCATTCGCAGCCGTTCCGGTCGTCGTGTGGTTGAACGGCTTGTTCATGCGTGCCCGCTCGGGTTCGTCGAGTTGGGGACTCATGTAGACTTCGGTGTTCTTCATGTACGGGTAAATCGCGTCGGCCCAGCGGGTCCGGGCGCGATCGGGGAGCTTCTGCCAGGCGCCCAGGGGGTAGTACCCCTTATTCTCCACCCGGTACTGCACCAGGCCGGTGCCGAGCTGGCGGAGGTTGCTCAGGCTCGTGACCGACTTCGCCTGCGCCCGCGCGGCGCCCAGCGCGGGCATGAGGATGGCGATGAGCAGGGCGATGATCCCGATGACGACGAGGAGTTCCACGAGGGTGAAACCGCTGTAACTGTTGCGGACGGAGCCATTAACGGACGAGCGAGCCATGATAAAAATCCTTTCCGGCGCGGGCGCCGGGCGAGAGCGGACAGATCGAGTGGGGCTGGCTGCCGAGGATCATCAGAACGATGCGGGTCCCGGGTTGCTGGCTCGCGACCGCGCTGTGCGATCGACTGAAGCGAAAAGTAATGAGACTCCGTCTCAACGTCAAGCGCGGCTTTCGCTATCCTCGGTGTTGTCGGTCGCGTGGTCGCTGAAGCGACC
>DASYWJ010000107.1:0-4029 GCA_035936155.1 Tepidisphaeraceae bacterium
CGCCGCGACGGCCAGCCGCGACTGCCCCTCGTCCACCGCGCGAACGATCCGCTCCCTCAGATCCAATGAACAGGCCTCCATGCCTGACCTCCTGATTAAAACCAGTTGAGAATGCTACACGGAACGACGAAATGCTCTAAAAATTTAGTCGCCGCCTGCCGCCCGTTCGACGGGTGCATTGTGGTTGCGACGCATGCGTCGCTTCTTCAGCGCTTTCGACAAAGAGGCGACACAGGCGTCGCAACTACGAAGCATCCACGCCTCGCTGGTCACTCATCCCGCTCGTAAAGTGATAGAGAAAAATCCCCGCCGCCACCGCGACGTTGAGCGAATCGGTGCCATGCTTCATCGGTATGGTGACGCGGCGATCGCAACTATCCACCCACTGCGGCCCCAGCCCCTGCGCTTCGCTGCCGAACAGGATGCCCAGCCGTTTTCCGCTCTGCGCCGATGCCAGCGGCTCGGCCGTCTCATCGAGCACGGCTGCGATCAGCTGGACGCCCCATTCCTGGCGCAGCCGGCGCAGGTCGCGCTGCAGGTCGTCACTCTGCACGAGCGGCAGCCGAAAGATCGTCCCCATCGACACCCGCACCGACTGCCGCCAGAACGGGTCGTGGCAGCGCTCGCCGAGGATCATCGCGTCGGCGCCGAACCCCGCGGCGATCCGGAGCATCGTGCCGATGTTTTCGACATTGCTGATCTCGGGGCAGATCACGAGCGTCAGATGCTCCGCGTTTCGCGGGACGACCTGATCGATCGTCTGCCGCTGTTTGCGCCGCCCGCACGCGAGCACGCCGGAATGAAACTTCAACCCCAGGATCTGGTTCATCAAGTCCTGCGAGGTGACGTACACGGGGATGTGATCGGGAACAATGGCCGCCATTTCCGCCACGCGGCGCTCGGCCAGCATGACCGAATCGACGGGAAAATCGCTGGCCAGCAGCCGCCGCGTGAGGTGCTCGCCCTCGGCGATGAAGTGTCGCCCCCGGCGCTCCAGCTCGCGGTCCTTCAGGTTGCGGTACAGCGCCACACGCGGGTCGTCGAGCGAGTCAATTGGGATGATGGGCATCTGTCTTACCCCCTCTCTCTGGGTCCAGGGAGAGGGGACGAGAGGATTCACCGCGTGAGCTGGACCGCCTGCCGTCCGATGTCCCGGCGGTAGTGCATGCCGTCGAAGCGGATCTTCTGCATCGCCTGGTATGCGCGCTTTTGCGCGTCGGTGATCGTGTCGCCCAGCGCCGTCACCGCCAACACGCGCCCGCCGTCGGTCACGAGCTGGCCATCGACTTTTTTTGTGCCGCTGTGGAACACCTTCACGTCGCGCATTGAGGACGCCTCGTCGATGCCGGTGATCGGAAGTCCTGTTGGGTACTTGCCGGGATATCCTTTGCTCGTCGCGACGACGGCAATAGCCGGGCGCTCGTCCCACTTCAGCTCCACCTGATCGAGCTTCCCCTCGGCGACGGCAAGCATCACTTCCGCCAGATCGCTCTTCAGCCGCATCATCAGCGGCTGCGTCTCGGGGTCCCCGAAGCGGCAGTTGAATTCCAGCACCTTTGGACCATTCGTCGTGAGCATGAGCCCGGCATAGAGGATGCCGCGGTACTCGATGCCGTCGCGAACCAATCCGTCCACCACCGGCACGAACACGTCGCGCTCGATCGAGCGCAGCATCGCGGGGGTGACGACGGGGGTCGGCGAATAGGCTCCCATTCCGCCGGTCATCGGGCCCGTATCGCCGTCGTCGACAGGCTTGTGATCCTGGGCCGTCTCCATCATGTATATGTTCTTGCGATCGACGAAGGCGAGGATCGAGCACTCGGGGCCGGAGAGCTTTTCCTCGATGACGATTCGTTCGCCGGCGGCGCCGAATGCCTTGTCGCGCATGATCGTGTTGATCGTCTCGATCGCATCGCTGGTGCGGTAGCAGACGGTGACCCCCTTGCCCTTGGCCAGCCCCGCGGCCTTGATCACGCAGGGGACGTTGCGCGTGCGGACGAATTCCTCGGCCGCGCCGGGGTCGGTAAACGACCGCGCCTCTGCGGTCGGCACGGCCTGCTGGCGCATCAGCTCCTTGGCGAACCACTTGTCGCCTTCGATGCGCGCCGCGTCCCTGGATGGTCCGAAGATCTTGGCGCCCGTGCTCGCCAGCGCATCAGCGAGCCCCGCGGCCAGCGGGTCTTCGGGCCCGATGACGACAAGCTCGACCTTGTTCTGCCGAACGAATTTCTCGACCGTGGGGAAGTGCATCGGGTCGCCGCTCACGAGGTCCGCGACCTCGGCGATCCCCGGGTTCCCGGGCATGGCGTACAGACTCGTCACCCGCGGGGATTCCGCCAGCTTCCACGCTAACGCGTGCTCCCGACCGCCGCTCCCGATCAACAGCACCTTCATGCGTCGCCACCAGTTCGCTTAAGCTTTGGAACTCCTGATTCGATGAGGTGGCGTACGATAGCAGCCGCAGGAGACCTTGCAACGGTCCGCGCTCGTCCGCGCCGGCCCGCGCATGGTTGACTTCAGTATGCCGGGGCCTATGCTGAGATTGCTGAATTTCCGGGGCGTGGCGCAGTTTGGTTTAGCGCGCTTGACTGGGGGTCAAGAGGTCGCAGGTTCGAATCCTGTCGCCCCGATCTGATGAAACAAGAAGCCCTTCGACGAGACACGTCGAAGGGCCTTTTTCGTTTCAGGAAGATACGAATGTGCTGGTAATCGGCGGTAAGTCGATCAGGCACGACGACGCCGGGCGACCAAGGCGACGCCGGCCAACCCAAACAATGCCAGCGACGCCGGCTCGGGCACGACGACTTCCAGGAACACGTTATCGAAGTTGGCGAAGGCGACCGAGTTGCCCAGGCCGCTGCCGATGGCGATGTTCTCGTAGCTGCGGAAGGTGGCCGCGGTGCTGAAATTGGAAACTCTCTCCGCGAGGATGCCGTCGACGTAGAAGGCGTAGTCGCTGCTCAGGCCATTGTCCGATGTGAGTTCCACTTTCAGATTATGCCAGCCGATGGAGCGCAGGGGCGAGGAGGCGAAGTCATTGAGCTTGAAATATTGCGATGCGCCCGTGACGGTTTCGTTCGCCCCGCCGTCAGGATCTGTTGCCGTCGGCGAATAACCGACGATTCGGGCCATGTAGAAGTTCCCGCCGCTGCCGGTCGAGAGCAGGTTGTTGTACAGACCCATCGAGATCAACTGATTCGTTGAAGTCGCCCCCCGTCGTATCCTGAAGGGTTGCGAAATTGCGCTGCGGGTTTCCGCCGACGGAGTCGTAGAAGTCGAAGCTCCAGGTGAGTTTGAACCCTGGATTGGCGAGGGTGCCAACGGTATTGGTTTCGGTGAACGTGTGGCGCGAGCGGCGGCTGGCAGCGGTGCCGCTGCCCTCAACCAGCGCCGAGGTGGGCGCGCTGACGCTTCGCGTGTTGTCCAATAGCGGCGCACCGGCGGTACTGATGCTCGGCCAGGCAGCTTCGAAGGCTGTCTGGTCGGCGTAAGTGTCGAAATTGTCATTCACGAAGACGGCCGCACTGGAAGCCGCCGAAAAAACGCCAACCGAGACTGCAGCAAAAACCCCAAACGCGAAAGCGCGCATTCCAATCACCTTTCTCCCTTCAAACCCGATGTCGAACTGAAAACGTTTTTCTGGCGTGGAGGAGCCCGACTTCGCCCAAAGTCTCCGTGAGGACTATAACTCGGAAAACACTAACTGCAACAGTGCATACCCACTGGCTGGCCGGGGGGATCAAGCGCGTGAAGATTTGATGTCGGCGGAATTGATCTGATGAGCCCTTTTTGGGGTGTTTGGGCAAAATACCAACGAAAGCGGCCCACCGGGAGGCGGGCCGCTCACGCATCTTACCGAGTTATACCCGAACTTACGCGCCGCGACGCCGAGCGAGCAACCCTGCACCGACCAGCCCGAACAACGCGAGGGAGGGCGCGATGGTTTGACGTGAGGCGGCCGGCAGGTCGACGACATTTCCGCACCGGAACCCGCGCTTAACAGAAAAGCGGCCCGCCAGACGGCGGGCC
>DASYWJ010000108.1:0-38006 GCA_035936155.1 Tepidisphaeraceae bacterium
TGACGACGCTGCGGCGGTGCACGATGAGGCGCCGCCACTGCCGGCGCTGCGGCGAGGGAACATGCACCGGCGGCTGGGGCAACTCGCCCAGACGCGCCAGGCGCGCGAGCTTGAGGGACCCCGGCGATTGAATCGCCGGGGACCCCGCGTCGTCGCGGTCGGTCTTGCGTTTGACCTTGCACCACTTCCAGTTCGTCGCCCTGCGTGTGCACGACGGTGACGACGACGCCGGGTGTCGCACAGCCGACGTCATGCACCCAGCCGGCGGCGTCGCAGGTCTCGATGACCAGCAGGATCTCTTCGCCGTTGGCCGCCGCCGCGTGCCGCGCCAGCAGGTCGGCGATCACTGCCGGCGTGGTCGCCAGCGTCTCGAACGCGTGTCGGCCGGTGACGGCGTCCATCACGCAGCAAACGCTCTTGAACTTGCCGAGGTCCAGGCCGAGAATCGTCGCGTATCCCATGCAATCCTCCTCTGGTAAGGGACGCCGTCGATCCTCCCGGATCGGCAGCGGGATTGCATGGGTTCTCTGCACCATCCGCGTAACCGTCCGGTTCCACTCTTCGGCGGCGACGCCTGTGGTGCTGAACTTCGTCTTGAACAGCGCATCGACAAAGTTGTCGGACGTTTCTTCCAACTCGCCTTGGGACAGCGACCAGAGCGTATGAATCTCGATTCGGCCCGCCAGCGACTCTGACACCTTGGGCAGCAGAAGCACGTTGGCTGAGCCGGTCAGCAGGAAACGCTCCGGTTCACGGTCGGCGTCAACAGCGGCTTTGATGGCCAGCGCCAGTGCGGGTGCTCGCTGCACTTCGTCAATGATGACTGGCGAATCCAAGCCGGCGATGAATCCTTGGGGATCGGCTTGCGCGGCTGAGAGGGTCACCGCGTCGTCGAGCGTCAGGTAACGCGAAGGGAATCCATGCTCGGATAGCGAATTGGCCAAGGTGCTCTTGCCGGTCTGGCGCGCACCTTGGATGAAGACAACCGGGGCTGTCCTTCAGCGAAGCCAGCACGGCGGGGACAATATGACTGCAGGATCGCCATAGGGGGTAAATCGTCAAATCTGTGGACGAAATTCAACCACAATCTGGACGAATTGCAAAGACGTTATAACGACCAAATCCAAATGTCGATTGCGGCAAATGTACAGGCGCCGGACGGTTGACAGTCAGGCGCTCTTGCGTCACCACTGTTCGGAAAGCCGCAACTGCACGAAAGACCCGAGTGGGAGAAGGTGCGCGGCCGGTTTGAAGCGGATCGCGGATCGTTGGCGCGGTGGACGAGGGGCAGTCGCGGCTGGCCGTCGCGGCGCGGTACCAGGTGAGCAACGCGCTGATCGGGAAGCTGCTGCGGCAGCGGCGGCAAAGCGGCTCGATCGCGCCCAAGCCGCCCGCGGGCGGCAACCGTCCGGCGTTTGGACGCGGCGGCGCTTTGGTCGCGGTCTCGGACTGCATGACGAAACAAGTCGCCGCGGGCGCCTCCGTTGCTTCGTGGCGGCGTAGCGTCAATGGTCGATACGGCTCATCGTCGCGGCGGGATCGAGGCGGCGGTTAGCCTTTTACGTAGATGCCTTTGGCGTCGATGACCAGTGCGTTGGCGTCGCTGGCATCGTGGACTTGGCCGACGACGACAAGTTCTTTCAGCGGCTCGATGCCGTTGACGCCGCGGAGGCCGGTCTTGAGGGGCTTGCCGGCGGCGTCGACGACCTGGATGGTGGCGGTGTTGGCTTGAAGGCTTTCCCGGGGTTCGCAGCAGGCGTCCCATGGGGTGGCGCAACTATCGCCAGGCATTTCATCGCAGGTGGTGACGGCGCCGTCGAGCAGCGTGAGGATCGCGCGGTTCGGGGCCAGCGGATCGACTTGGCCGGCGATGCGACCGCGAACGACGACCTGGTCGCCCGGCTTGGCCGATTTCTTCGCGGCGGCGAGTTCGACAGCGCCTTCGGGCGCCTTGTCGAGGAACAGATCATCCGGCAGCGCCGAGGACACTTCGGCGGCGGTTGGTTGCGGAGGCGGCGGCGCGGTGGGCGCCTTGTCAGGCTCGCAGCCGATCAAGAAACCAGCGGTGGTCAGCGCGAGCATCGAGGTAAAGAACGTGATCTTCATCGTGGTCATGAGCAGTCTCCCGTGAAAGAAGTTTAGGTCGATTTCAGCGCCTCGGCGATAGGAAGTTTCAAACACCGCCACGCGGGCGGAAGGCCGCCGATCAGACCGAGTGCAACGCCGGCGCTCAACGCCATCGCCAGAACGATCGAATCGACCACCAGGCCGAACACGCCCATCGAGAAGCGCACGGCGACGCCATCGAGCAGAAACACGCCGATACCCGCGCCGATCAGCCCCCCGGCGACAGAGGCGAGGAGCGATTCCTGCACGAGGCTCAGAACAATGGCATGCCTGGGATAGCCAATCGCCTGCAGCGAGCCCAGCTCGCGGACGCGGCTGGCGAAGGCGGCGTACATCGTATTCAGCCCCCCAAGCAATCCGCCGCTGGCGATGAGGATGGCGGTCACCCACACCATCGCCTGGATCGGGCGGTAAAACGCGCGGAGGTTGGCGTAATATTCGGTCTCGCGAATGGCGACGAGCTCGAGGTCGAGCCGCTGTCGGGCGAAAGCATCGACATCATCGAATTCACCGGTCGAGTCGAGCGTGAGGACGACGCACGAGAGGTTGTCGCGCCGTGCGGCGATCTGCAGGTCGCTCAACGGCGTCCACATCTCGGCTTCCATGACGGTGCCCGGCGCTTCGAATCGGCCGACGATCGTCCAGACGCGGTCATCGAAGTAGAAGGTCTGGCCAATTCCCACACGCTGCTCGGTGAGGCCCAGCTTCGTGGCGATCTGGGTGCCGACGAGCAGCTCGTCGCGGCCGGGCTCGGGGATGCGGCCTTCGACGATGCGCGCCTGCGGGTGGACCAGGAACGCCGCGGGCGTGACGCCGCGGACCAGCACCTGCATCGTCCGGCTTGCATCACGATCTTCGCGGATGACGTTCTGCATGTGCACTTCCGGCGACACGTACGGTACGCCAAGACGCGATCTGATTCCCGGCACTGCGGCCTGCACGAGCCCCGTGACGGCGGGGGCAATCTCGCTGCGCTCAAAGCTCTCCTCGCTGCCTGCGCCGAGAAGGATGACATTCGATGGATTGCCGGATTCGCGCAGGCTCTGATCCATGCCGCGCACGAACGCGCCGGCGGCAAGCACAAGCAGCACGACCAGCGCGGCGCCGGCCAAGCTCAGCGCGAGGCGCACGGGCGAGCGTGCGAGGTTGCGGACGCCGTAGTCCCAGGGCAGTAGTCGCATCACGGTGCCTTCTGTCGACCTGTCATCCTGAAGGTACTCCCGGAAGGATCTCTGGCGTAGGGCGACGCGCTACTCCATCCGCGCGAGATCGTTCGGAGTCCTCAGTCTCAGGATGACATACTCATGCCTTTCTTCATGCGGCTCGGAAACAACTCGTGATCTCCCGACGTGATGCTTGCACTGCGGGCACCAATCCCGCGAGCACGCCAAGCGTGGCTGATACGATCAAGCCGGTCACGATCACGCTCAATCCAGCGCTCATTTGAATGCTCAGCCCTTCGCTGGAGATGCTGAACTGCCCCCACCGCAGCACGGCCAAAGCGACGGCTACGCCGAGCAATCCGCCCATCAGGCCGAGCAGCAGCCCCTCGGCGACGATCAGCATCGCGATAAGTCGCCCGTTGAAGCCGAGCGTTTGCAGCACGGCGTGCTCGCGGATGCGGTCCTGGACGCTCAGCACGATCGCATTGGCCACGAGCGCGAGCACCGCGGCCAGCGAGCCCCAGCCGAGCCATTTTGTGAAGCCGACGAGGCTGACGACGTCGGCGGCGGCGCGGGCGACGAACGCTTTTTCGGCGCTGGTTTGCGTCGGCTCAGAATCCCTGGCGAACTCGGCGTCGATGGCGGCAGCCACCGATTCCAGCTGCGCTGGATCGGCCACCTTGACGTTGAACTGCGTCACGACGCCGAGCTTGCGGTCGCCGCTGGCGCGCTGGATGAAGTCGAGATGGACGTAGGCGACGTTCTGGTCCTGCGGCTGATCCGATCGGATGATCCCGGCCACGTACGCGGTGATGCCCACGGCATCGAATTGATCGCCCACTTTCCAGCCGCGGCGATTCGCGAGCGTTTCGCCGACCAGCGCAGCATCAGTGCGCGATTGCCAGCCGGTGGCAGAGCCGTCAATCACGTTGAACGTGGGGGCGTATTTCTCGACGAACTGGTCCTCGGGCACGCCCCGGAAGGTGATGACATCGAGGCTCGTGCGGCAGTTGGTGACGACGATCTTCATGGGCACGACGCTGACGACGCCGGGGATTTTGGCGATGCGGTCGCCGTAATACTGCGGCAGCCGGCTTGTCGCGGGGCAGAACCGGTTCTGACGATAGACGACGAGCGTCGTGTCCTTGGCCGTTGTCTCGGTTGCTTCCTTTACGCCGGCCTGCATCGCCTGCACCGCGCAGAACAGGAACATCGCCATCGCCACCCCGCCGACGGTCAGGAGCGTGCGCGTGCGGTGGCGCACGACCTGTTTCACGACGAGCGGGATAAATTTTAGTGCGAACATCATGCTTCTTCCTTGATCCAGCAGTCCCAGTACGGTCGCCCGGGGCCGCCCGCCCCGTCAGGATCGAGCGCGATCATCGACATCAGATCATCCCCGGAAGCCCTCACGCCGGCAGCGGCGTCCATGTAGTGCGTGCAGCACTCGATGAGCTTCTCGAAACACGAGAAGATGGGTGGCCCGATCTGCTGATCGGTCCCGTCCCACTCGTGATCCCAATAAGTCACCGGCCAGCGATCTGGATCAGACCCGCCCCGAGGATCGAAGCATAGTGGGCCCGCGTCCATCATGGTTTCGCTACCGAACGGGATCAGGCCCAGTGACCGCGCCGCCTGATCGAACGGGTCTGGCTTGGCAACGCGCTCCTGTAAGGGGCGTAGCGGCGCGTTCGACGGATTCTCGGGCAGCGCCACAACCGACACGTCCATGCAGAGCGTGAAGTACGAGCCGTACCACTCCTTGAAGGACGGCGGCCACGAGTGGCCGAGCTGGCGCTCAAGTGCGGCGAACTCGTCGGCGAGATCGACGTTGCACGGCATCAATTTCCACTCCACCCAACCCGGGCTGTCTACGACAGGCCGGACGATCATCTCCTGCGGCGTCGCGGCGGTGCGTACCGTGCGGAGCGGTGCGAAACACTGTTGGTAGGCTTCGAAGAAACGCCGGTGCGACGGGTTCACGCGACCACCTCCGCAGGCCCTTGGGCCTCGACCAGCCGGCCCTTCTCCAGATGCAGCGTCTGGTCCGCGAACCCCGCCGTCTTCGGATCGTGGGTGACCATGATCAGCGTCTTTCCGAGCTCCTCGTGAAGCCGCTTGAGCATATTCATGACCGACGCGGCGGCGGTGGCATCCAGGTCGCCGGTGGGTTCGTCGGCGACGATGATTTTCGCGTCTGTGACGATGGCTCGGGCAATGGCGACACGCTGTTCCTGGCCGCCCGACAGCTGGCGGGGGAAGTGGTCGTGGCGGTCGGCCAACCCTACCAGATCCAGCGCCAGCGACACCTTCTCGTGCCGCTGCTTGCGCGAGAGCTTGTGCAGCAGCAGCGGGAGCTCGATGTTCTCGTACGCGGTCAAGACGGGCACGAGGTTGTAGAGCTGGAAGATGTAGCCGATGTACTCGCTGCGCCAGGCTGCCAGCTTGCTGCGCGAGAGCGTGGACAGCTCGATGCCATCGACCTTGAGGCTCCCGCCCGTCGGGCGGTCGATGCCGGCGATGAGGTTGAGCAGCGTCGTCTTTCCCGAGCCGCTCGGGCCCATCAGCGCCAGGAACGTGCCGGCCTCGACGTCCAGATCAAGCTCGTCGAGCGGCTTGATGATTGATTCGCCGCGGCGGTATTCGCGCGTGAGGTTGCGACACTCAATGAGCGGCATCGGAGCCCCCTTTTGTGTCGTGCGCAGTCTCGATGAAACCGGCGCCGGCTTCGCCGACAATGCGGATCTTCGCCCCATCGCGCAGGTCCGAGGTATCGGAGGCGATCAGTTGATCACCGGGTTGCAGTCCTGCCGCGATGGATACCCAGCCGTCCTGCCTGGAGGTCCCCGGTTCGACGTTTCTCAGCTCCGCCATGCCGCGAGCGGCGATCCAGGCGGTCGTGCGGCCACCTTCTTCGTGGAGGAGTTTCTCCGGCGCGAACACGAGCTGCGCCTGCTTGGTTGTCGCCGCCATGTTGCCCATGGAGAGGAACCGGACGCGGGCAAGCATTTCCGGTTTCAGCTCGATCGTTGGGTCGGTGATCGCCACCTTTACCTGCAGCGTGTTCTTCTGGATGTCGGCTTCGTGGACTATGCGGGTCACAACTCCATCAAAGGTCCGGTCGGGGAGGACGCCGACGATGATCTTTGCCTTCTGACCGACGCCCACCTTGGCGGCATCGGCCAGTGGGACATCAACGCGGACCTGGAGCTTGTTCGGGTCGTACAGCCGCACGGGATGGGCGGAATGATCCGCATCCACGCCGAAGGCGAGCTTGCTGCCAGGCTCGACGAGCCGCTGCATCACGATTCCGTCCGCGGGCGAGCGCACTTCCATGCGCGACAGGCGCAGGCGCGCTTCGTCGCGACTTGCGGCGGCGTCGGCGACGGCGGCGGCGGCTCCTGCCAGCGCCCGCGCTTCCTCGATCCGCAGCCGCAGGTTCTCCCGCGCGGCCGTCAGCTCGGCCTCGCGCTGGCGCAGCTGCGCTTCGAGCACGGGGCGCTGCGCCTGTTTGGCGCGAAGCGTGGCTTCCTGCGCGGCAAGCTGGAGCCTCGTCTGCACGACCTCTGTTTCCGTCGCCGCGTTCTGCTCGAACAGGCGCTGGTTGCGCTGCAACTGATCGCGCAGCTCGTCCGCCCGCGCCGTCTCGGCGGCGACTTCGGCGCCCAGCTGCTCCAGCTGCGCCCGGGTCTCGGCGACCATGCCCTCGGCCGTCGCCACGGCGCGGGTGCGCTCGACGGGGTTGTCCCAATCCGCCTGGGCGGCGCCGAGCGCCGCCTCCTGCTGCTTCAGCTCCGCGTCGGCACGGGCAAGCGCCAGTTGCGCATCGTCGGCCACGAGCCGCGCGACGATGTCGCCGGTCTTCACCGGCTGGCCTTCCAGAACGAGCACTTCACTCACCGTTCCGTCTGCCAGCGCCGGCACGGAGATCGGGTACGGGGCCGGTTCCACCCAGCCGGGCGCCTGCACCGTGACCGCCCCACCCGTTTCGGCCGTCGTCTTCACGACGACGGGAACCACCCGCACGGGGGTCGCCGTTGACAGCGCATCCCCGAGCACGTGCGAGAGCAGCATAAGCGCCGCGACAAGGATGCCCACGGGCAGCCACACGCGGGTCTTCCACTTCAGCGGCGGGCGCGGAATACGCGAGGCCGGCGGAGACGATATGGGCGCATCGGCAGGTCCCACGCGCGACAGGGCGCGCAGGTCGCGCTGCGACTGGTTGTGTAGTTCGGTTGCCATGCTGTTGAGCGGCACAGGCGTTTCGCCCGTGCATTCTTTCCGAAGCGCATGGGCCAGACGCCCATGCCACCAGTTTGGATTCATCCAAAGGAGAACGCGGAATAAGGAGGGCTAGATCCGCGGCGGGTGAAAAATCGCGTCGTGATTGACGGATCCTGTCAGAACGGACGCGGTTGGCAGCAGATCGGCGATCGGGTTCTGTTCGACAGGCACGGCCGAGCCGCTCAAGAAATGGCCGACGTAGCTGCAGCATGGGGCGGCGCAGTGGTGGTTGCGGCCCCCCGCTTCGGAGTGCTCGGAGCTGTTTGGAAGACCCTCATGATTAGCGCTGGGGGCGCTGACGGTGGCGGCGATAACAGGACAGCAGTCATGCTCGTGCGCGTTGCTGGTCTGGGCGCAAGGCGTGCCGCAAGCGATGGCCGCGTAAGACGGCATCGCCAGGACACACAGGGACAAAAGGATTACGCCGAGGAATCGAAGCATCGTGCACACACTCGTCCGCAGGAGTGTAGGCCCGGGGGCGCGGCGGGTAAAGCGCGGCAAATCTCTGCTCCGGGGCCCGCGATTGCCGCTACAGGCATAAATTTCAGCCCCGTCCGCCTCAAGTCGGTGGCTCCGTGGATCGATCTGACGGTAAGCGAGGTGTGATCCATGCAGAGCCAGCCGAACAAGAAGCCCACCGCCGAAACCGCTCCGTTCCTCGAATCGCGTGAGGGGACGGGTCCGGATCGCCGGCAATCGGTGGTTGATCGTCGCGGCGGGCTCGCCCGCCGGCAGGCCAGCGCCGAGGAAGCGGGTTATCGCGGTCCCGATCGCCGCGTCGTGGAAGACCGCCGCAGTGACAGCGGCCTGGAGCGTCGCCGCGGCCCCGGCCGTCGCCGCTCCGACGACCGCCGCAGCGCCGAAGAGGGCGAAATGAGCGCCGAGCAGTTCGAGTTCGTGATGGCCATCGAGACCTACAAGAAGGTCAACAAGCGAATGTACCCCACCTGGACGGAAGTCCTGGAGGTCATCACGCAGCTTGGCTATCGCAAGATCGAGCACCGCAACATCAAGATGGACAGCGTCCCCGAGCCGGAACTGAGCAAGGCGAAAGTGGCGTAGATCAAGCCCCCACCACTTCCGAGATTCAAACGTTTCCCGAGAAGGGGCGCCCGGAGGGGTCGCCCCTTCTCCTTTTGAAGGCCCAAGGCATAGTTTTCCCGCATTCTTGCGCCGCGATCGGCGCGGCACCTACGGGATCGTGATCGTCTGACCCACCTTCAGCGTCGACGGTGAGAGTCCGGGATTGGCCGAGGCGATGCGCTGCCATTGGTTGCCGTTGCCGTAGCTGGCAGTGGCGATTTTCCAGAGTGTGTCGCCCTTCTGCACCGTATAGGTTCCGCCCGATGTCGCCGCGCCCGGGGCGGGTGCGGCGGCCTGCGTCGGGGCGTCTGAAACCACCGGCTCTGCCACCGGCGCGGCGACCGGCTCCATTGCAATCGGCGTCGGCGCCGGCGGCACGGCGCTGATGTCCGTCACGCCCGCGTTCGTCGCCATCGGGTCGCTCTTCTTGCCCGCGCAACCCCCGCCCATGGTCACCGCACATAGCAGGGCAATTGCCCCGGTCGTCTTCATCCGCTTCACAGGATCCTCCTGGTCAATGACTTCTGTTCCATCGCTCGTGCAAAACGCGTGGGAATCATCCACGATCCACGCGCGGATATCCGGTATTATCGGACGCCCATCGGTGCAAACTTGAATCGGATCAATTGCCGCTGCGGCGGCAGCCTTGCCAACCCGGTGCGCAGCCGTGTACTTTCAGCCGAATTCCCGATCCCGAAAGGTAGAAGCGTCATGAACCGATTGCTGAGCTTGTGTGTCTGCGTTTTCGCTGCCCTGATGCTGGCGGCGTGCGACCGCGGCTCGTCGTCCTCCACGACCCAACCGACCGGTGCCGCGGGCGGCAGGCGGATTGCCGTCATCCCCAAGGGCACGACGCACGTGTTCTGGAAGACGGTCGAAGCCGGCGCGCGCAAGGCCGCCGAGGAGGCGGGCGTCGAAATGATCTGGAAGGGTCCGCTCAAGGAAGACGACCGGGCCGAGCAGATCAAGGTGGTCGAGCAGTTCGTCTCCGAGGGCGTCGACGGCATCTGTCTGGCGCCGCTCGACACCGATGCGTTGGCCCGGCCCGTCGCGTCGGCGGTGGCTCGCGGCATTCCAGTCGTCATCTTCGATTCCAGCCTCCGGGGCGAACCGGGCAAGGACTTCGCCAGCTACGTCGCCACGAACAACACCAGGGGCGGCGAGATGGCGGGCGAACAGCTCGCCAAGCTGCTGGGCGGGAAGGGAAATGTCGTCATGCTCCGCTACTCCCCCGGCTCCGGCTCGACCACGGAACGGGAAGAGGGGTTCCTCAAGACCGCCCAAGCCGGCGGGCTCACCATGCTTGTCGACAACCGCTACGGGGGCGCGACCGTCGCCTCGGCCAAGTCCGAAGCGATGAAGCTGATCGACCAGCTGAAGCAGGCCGATGGCGTCTTCGCGCCCAACGAATCGTCCACCCTCGGCTTGCTTGGCGCGCTGCGCGATAACCAGCTGGCGGGCAAGGTGAAGTTCGTCGGCTTCGATGCAACCCCACCGCTGCTCGAGGCGCTGCAAAACGGGGAAATTCACGCGCTAGTCGCGCAGGACCCCTACCGCATGGGGTACCTGGCGGTGCAGACGGTCGTGAAGAAACTGAACGGGGAAACGGTCGAACCCGTCATCGATACGGGGTTGCGCCTGATTACGAAGGAAAGCCTTCAGGACTCGGAGACCCGCAAGTTCCTCAATCTGGACTGAAGCGCCTTGATTTTGCGGTCCCTGCATTCGGAGTGGCGGGAGCGGGGGTAGAGCGCGCGTGCCGATAACTTCCTTCAACCTCTCGGAGCTCCGCACGCAGATCAAGCCGTTCCGCCTGCACTGGTTCCCGCGCTTGCGGAGCACGAACGACCACGCCGCCGTCCTGCGCAAGCGCGGCAGGCTGTACGCGCCGGCGATGGTGCTCACGGGGCATCAGCTCGCCGGCCGCGGACGCGGGGCGCATGCGTGGTGGTCGGGCCCCGGCTGTCTGACCGTCACGTTCGTCCTGCCGGTAGAGACGCACCTCGCGCCGCACCAGGTTCCGCTGCTGGCCGGGTTGGCGGTCCGAAACGCCGCCGCACAGCTCGCGGGCGATGCGCAGGTCGCGCTGAAGTGGCCGAATGACGTGCTGTACGACGGCCGAAAGCTCGCGGGGCTGCTGTGCGAGCGCGTGCACAACGCGGACCTCGTGGGGCTCGGGCTCAACGTGAACATCGATCCGCGCCGCGCCCCCGGCGCCTTGCGCGAGCACATTACGTCGCTTTCGCTCATCACCGGGCGAACGCTCAGTATCACCGGTGCCCTGGTCACGGTGGCGCACCACCTCAAGGCAGCTCTCCTGCACCGCGACGAGCGGCTCTTTTCGCACTTCCTCCAGGAGTACGACACCCACCACGCGCTGATCGGCCGACGCGTCACGATCATCAACAACGGCGAAGGCGTACCGGTCATCGGTCGCTGCGAAGGGCTCGACGCCAACGGCCGATTGCTGCTGCGCAACCGCAAGACGCTCCACCGCATCGTGGCGGGGCAGGTGCAGCTGTTATGACATCCGCGCGCTGGTACGCCCTGCTCCTGGGCCTGATCCTTCTGACGTACTGGGCGCGCGTAATCCGCATGGTGATCAAGCAGCGCAAACGGACCGGGCGTCATGCCAATTTCGTCCCGCCCGAACCGCTGGGCCGCGCTGTCCGGATCATCTGGTACCCGACTGTTGTCGCGTGGGTGGCGCATCCGTTCATCAGCGCGTACCAACGACGCCCGCCGGCGATCGTCGGCCCGCTCCTGCGAAGCGACTTGCTGGCGCTGCTCGGGCTCCTTCTCGCCGCCGCTGCCCTGGTGGGGAGCTGGATCTGCTGGAAGCGCATGGGCAAATCGTGGCGCATGGGCATCGATCCGAGCGAGACGACGCCGCTGATCGTCACCGGCCCCTATGCCTATGTGCGCCACCCGATCTACGCGCTCTCGTCGCTGCTGATGATCGCCGCGGTGCTTGTGATCCCCAGCCCGCTCATGCTGATCCTCGGCGTGATCCACCTGGCGTGCCTGCAATGGGAAGCCCGCCGCGAGGAGCGCCACCTGCTTGCGGTCAACGGCGACCAATACGCCGCCTACCGCTCCCGAGTCGGTCGGTTCCTGCCACGCGGGTAAAGAACGATTCACCAGAGGACGCAAAGGACGCAGAGGACGCAATCGCGCGAGAACCATCTCCGCATCCCAACGCATTTTGCCTCGGCGCTTTCCTCCGCATCCTCCGCGCCTCTTCGGTGAGTCCTCTTCCTCCGCGTCCGCAGCATCGTGACAGCGCAGCGCCCCACCTGTATCCTGCGACACCTCGCACATGACCACGCACGGGCGGCTCAACATCTTTCAGCGGCTCGTGCGGCAATGGGACGCGCTGCACCCGTACAACGCCGCGCAGGTGATCCGCGTGCAGGGCAGCCCGAACCTCGCGGTGATCCGCACGGCGTGGCATGAAGCGATGGCGAGCCTTGGGCTCGGCCGGGCGCGCGTGGTTGCGCGCACGTTCCACTTCGAGCACCTGAATGGGCAGATGCCATCCGATCTCGTCCGGCACATCACCAACACGACGCTTGAATCGTTCCTCTCCCACGAGCTCAACCGCCGCTTCGATGAGACCGACTTCTGTCCGTTCCGCCCGTTCGTGCTCGAGACGGGCACGAGCGGAAGTCACTTCGTCGGCATCGTCTATCATCACTGGATTGCCGATGGCGTGTCGATCCGGGCATTGCTCCGCCAGTGGTTTGTGCTGTGGCATGACCCCCAGCGCGTCCGCCGAGAGCCCCTGAAGCTCTCCAGGAGCGGCTACTGGTCCCTCTTCGGTCCCTCCGAGGGCCGCTGGCGGCTTGCAGGTGAACTCATCAGCAGCGTGCGCTGGACGCGCCGGATCCGCCGCGTCCGGCGGATGAGCGCCGATCTCGCTGGCGAGTTCGCGCAAGCGGTCACGATCCGCCGCTTCGAAGACGGGATCGTCGACTGCCTGCGCGATGTGTGCCGCTCGGCCAAAATCACGCTGCACGACCTGCTCCTCGCCGCCGCCGCCGAGGCCTGCGACCAGCACCTCCCGCTGCACCGCCACCGCCAGCGCCATGACCTGGCCATGGGCGCGATCGTCGACCTGCGCCCCACCGCCCGCCTTGACCTCTCCGACACCTTCGGCATGTTCCTCGGCTTCACGATGACCCTCTGCCAACCCGACGATCTGCAGGACTGGCCGAAGCTGCTTCATGCCGTTGCGTCGCAAGCCCGCGTGCACAAGCAACAAGCACAGCCCCAGGCGAGCTTCATCCGAATGGCGGCGGGATTGGCCGTCGGCGGACTGTTCTCGCGCGAGCGGATGATCGAGTTCTACCGCAAGCGCGTCCCCCTCGCCGGCGGGACGTCGAACGTGAACCTCACCGACACCTGGGCCGCCGAATACCATCCCGCGGCGCTACTCGAATACCTTCGCGTCTCCCCGACCGGCCCGATCATGCCGCTGGTGTTCAGCACCACGACGCTCGCCCGCCAGTTCAACCTCTGTCTCACGCGCCGCAACGCTATCGTGAGCGAAGCGACTGCGAGCGCGATCCTCGACACGATCGTCAACCGCCTCGACCGCACCGCCCAAACCGGCGATGCCTTCGGCGATTCGTGCCGGCGCTGATGGGCCTGCATCGCTAATCGTCGCCGCGGCTGCCGCGATAGATCAGAGGTAGCCCGGAGAACAGGCAGACCGCGCTGAAGGTGCAGATGGCAAACGCACAAGCGGTTTCGAGGTCGCGAGAGAGGTTCAGGTCGCGGATCATCGCAAATCCGGCGATGAGCGTCAGTGCTCCCATGAGGACGAGAAACATTCCGCCGATCAACGCCAGCCCGGGACGGATCCGCGGGTTATGCCGCACCGGCGTTGCGTATTGCAGCGTGGTGGAGGGTTCGCCAGCGCTCAGCGGCTCATCTGCCATTTGACCTCGCCGTTAACGATCGTGGTGATCGCCCGCCCCTTCAGCTTCCACCCCTGGTATGGGCAATTGCGGCTCTTGCTGGCGAATTGTTCGACGTCGATTATCCAGTCGCGGTTCGGGTCGATGATCGTCACGTCGGCGTCCGCGCCGTTACGGAGGGTGCCCTTTTTCAGCTTCACAACCTCCGCGCCCTTGCTCGTCATCAGCTCGATCAGCCGCATCCAACTGATGTGGCCAGGCTCGACGAGCGCGTTGACGTACAGCGGCAGGGCGCATTCCAGCCCGATGATGCCGAACGGGGCGTACTGGAACTCCAGTTCCTTTTCCTCGGCCAGGTGCGGGGCGTGGTCGGTGGCGAGGCAATCGATCGTGCCATCCTTCACGCCCTGGATGCACGCCGCCGCGTCGGCAGCGGTGCGCAGCGGGGGGTTCATCTTGTAGTTGGTGTCGTACGTCGAGCAGTGCTCGTCGGTCAACAGCAGGTGGTGTGGCGCGACCTCGGCCGTCACCCACGTTTGGCCGTCGCGTTTGGCCTGGCGGATGAGTTCCACGCTCCAGGCGGTGCTGATGTGCTGGACGTGATAGCGACAGCCGATCGTGCGGTTGAGGAGCAGGTCGCGCGCGATCATGAGCTGCTCGGCCTCGGCGGGGATGCCGCCGAGGCCCAGCTTCGTGGACGCCAGCCCCGCGTGCATTGCACCGCCGGAGAGCGAGTGCTCCTCGCAGTGCTGCATGAGGACCGTGTCGAACATCTTCGCGTACTGCAGCGCCTTGCGCATGACGGCGGCGTCATGGACGCCGACCCCATCGTCGCTGAACGCGACGGCGCCGCGACGGTGCATGGAGCCGATCTCCGCCAGCTCCTTGCCCTGGCGTTCCTTCGTGATCGCGCCAACGGGATACACGTTCGCCAGCCCGATCCGCTGCGACTCGCGGCAGACGAACTCCACCTGCGCCTCGTTGTCCAGCGGCGGCTTGGTGTTCGGCATGCAGCAGACGGTCGTAAATCCCCCCGCCACCGCCGACGCCGACCCGGATGCGATCGTCTCCTCTTCCTCGTCCCCCGGCTCACGGAAGTGGACGTGCACGTCGATCAGGCCGGGCGTGACGTAGCAGTTCGCCGCGTCAATCACGCGGTCGGCCTTGCCGAGGTTCGTGCCGATCGAGACGACTTTCCCATCGCGGATCAGCAGGTCCGCCTTCCGCTCAAGCTGCTGTGAGGGGTCGAGGATCGTGCCGTTTTGGATCAGTAGTGAAGGCATAACGCAAAGATCGCAAAGGCGCAAAGGACGCAAAGGAATCAGGAGATTGGTTCGGAGCGAATGATTCGTCGAATCCCTTCCTTGAGGAGGACAACGTTAAAGTTGACGAGCAGGCCCAGAGGAAGCTTGGTCACTTCGAGGTATCGAAGCACTTGTCTGCGATCGATTGGCGTGAGAGCATCAACCGATTTGGCTTCGAGCACGAGCATCGAGTCAATCAAGAAGTCCAACCGCACGCGCGCGACGCAGCGCCCCTTGTAAAGAATTGGAATCCGATATTGTCGCTCGTATCGAATGCCCTGCACGTCGAATTCCATGGACAGCGCCTCTTCGTATGCCTCCTCGGGCAGCCCCGCACCAAGCGCTCGATGAATCCCGATGCATATGCCGATCACTCGGCGCGAGAGCTGATTGATCTCCTCCGAAGGCTCCGCCAGCATCGCGTACGGCGAGATCTCATCATCGTCCGGCATTTCTTTGCGTCCTTTGCGCCTTTGCGACCTTTGCGTCATCCCCCCGCCTGCGTCACCAAAAAGAGTACCGCCATGCGCACCGCCAAGCCGTTCGTCACCTGCTGAAGGATTCCACTCTGCGGGCCATCCGCGATATCGGACTGGATTTCGATGCCGCGATTCATCGGGCCGGGGTGCATGACGAACACGTCTTTTTTGCACCGCTGGAAGCGATCCCATGAGAGGCCGTACATGCCGGTAAACTCGCGGACCGTGGGAAACTGGCTGCTCTTGATCCGTTCGAACTGCACGCGAAGCATGTTGACGACATCGACCTCGCCGATGACGGCGTCCAGATCGTGCGCCACCCGCGCCCCCATCTGCTCGAACGACCGCGGAAGCAGCGTGGGCGGGCCGACTAGGATCACCTCGGCGCCGAGCTTCGTCAGCGCGAACAGGTTCGAGCGCGCGACGCGGCTGTTGACAATGTCGCCCACGATTGCCACCTTCAGCCCCTCCACCCTCCCGAAGCGCTCGCGGATCGTATAGAGGTCGAGCAGCCCCTGCGTCGGGTGCTCGTGGGCGCCGTCGCCGGCGTTGACGACGCTGCAGTTGACGGTGCGCGCCAGCAGGTGGGCCGCGCCGGCCGCGGGGTGGCGGATGACGATGACGTCCACCCCCATCGCCTCGATGTTCCGCGCCGTGTCGATCAGCGTCTCACCTTTGCTGACGCTGCTCGATTTTTCCGAAAAGTCGATCGTGTCGGCGCTGAGCCGCTGGGCAGCGAGCTGGAAGCTCACACGGGTGCGCGTGCTGTCTTCCCAGAAGGCATTGACGACCACGCGCCCACGCAGGGCGGGCACTTTCTTCACGCTGCGCGTCGAGACTTCCTTGAAGGAGTCGGCCGTGTCGAGGATGAAGCGCAGCTCGTCGGCCGATAGCTCGTCGAGGCCGAGCAAATGCTTTCGGGTCCAGCGGATGGTGGGTGCTTCGTCCATTCGTTTACGATTCTCATCATTTCGCAAACTGGTCGGGCACGTTCGCGATTGCTCTACGCTCCCATTCAAACCTTCGGCTCCACGGTGATTTCATCGCGGCCGTCGTCTTCGCGCAGGCGCACGTTCACGCGATGGTCGCGCGGGACGTCCTTGAGGGTCAGTCCGACGAAGTCCGCCTGGATGGGCAGCTCGCGCCCGCCGCGATCGACTAGGACGGCGAGCTCGATCGCGCTGGGCCGGCCGAAGTCGCTCAAGGCATCCAGCGCGGCGCGAATCGAGCGGCCGGTGAACAGCACATCGTCGACGAGCAGCAGCGGGACGGCGTCGATGGAGAGGTTGATCTGCGTCGGGCGGACCATCGGCCGCGGGCCAATCTCAGACAAGTCGTCGCGGTACAGTGTGATGTCGAGCACGCCCCGGCCGATGTGCTGGAAGCCGAGAGTCTTCAGCTCGTCGGTCAGGCGCTGCGCGAGGGTCTCGCCGCGGGTGCGGATGCCGACGATATGAAGCGGCTTGAGCGGATTGAATGCGCCGGCGATTTGCGACGCAAGCGACTCGACAAACCGTCGCACGTCGCCTTCGTCGTACTGGTTCCGCATGGTCGCGGAAAAGTACGAGAAACGCGGGGGAAAGACAAACAGCTCTGGGAAAGCCGAAGCCGCAGGCTCCGCTGCGCTATTCTCCCGGGCTTAGCAAAGCGGAGCCCGGGGGATTTCCATTGCCGGGGGGATCCGGCGTCTCGACAGTTTCAGCTGCCGCGATGGCATTGATGCTGGACTGATCCTCCGTCGTCGCAGCAACCAATTTGAACACCGTGATCTCCGGCCTGCACCAGTGTTGAACGCGTTGCCCGTAGCTTAGGCCGCGGTTGACGTACAAATGCCTGCCGTTGACGGCGTAGTATCCGTGCGTGAAGTGGCGGTAGCGCTTGGGGTAAAACCGCTTGCCGAAGCGGCTCGAGGCAACCTGCCTCCCATGCGTGTGCCCGGCAAGCATCCACTGCCACGGGTAAGCCATCAGCTCGTTGGTGTTCACCGGGTTGTGGTTGAGGCAGAGGATGGGCAGGTCGGGGTCGACATTCTTCCAGGCCTGGTCCGGGTCGATGTGTCCGGACCATTCGTCATCCAGCCCCACGATTGCCAACGGCCTTTGCGCGCCATTCGGTTTCAGCATGAGGGTCTGGTTGCGCAGGACCGTCAGCCCGCGCTGGACGAGGCACTGCTGGAGATAATCGGCGCGGCGCTTGCCCTCGGGATGCCCGTTCTTGCCGTAGATGCTGTAGTCGTGGTTGCCGAACGTGCAGATCACCCCGTGCCTGGCTTTGACGTGCGAAAGGATGTTGGCGATGCGCTGGGCGTAGCGGTAGCCGCCGGTGATGAGATCGCCGGTGACAACGACGACATCGGGCTCCAGATCATTGATCCATCGAACGTACTGCACGAGGTACCGCTGCCACACGACCGGACTGAAGTGCAGGTCTGACACCTGCACGATCTTCATCCCCGCCAGCGCCGGATCGAGCCCCTTCAGCGGCATCCGGCGGCGGTGGATGTCTACCCACCGCCGGTTGATCGGCAGTGCATGAACTCCCGTGAGACCGAGGCGGGCCATCGTGTTAAAGATCGCCCTGCGCCAGCGGTGCTGCTTGCGCCATTCGGGGGTCTTCAGATAGAGCTTCAGTCCATCCATGGGTATCAGTCGAGCATCGCCAGGGCCGCTTCGATCTCGCCGCGGGCGTGATCGTCCCCCTTCTTGATCGCCGCTTGAATCCCTTCACGATATGCCTGCTTTGCCGCGTCCGTGTCGCCCTGCGATTCGTGAACGAGGCCCTTCTGGTGATACGCATAGCAGTAACCGGGGTCGCGGCGCGTCACGCGGTCGAGGAATTCCAGCGCAGCAGCGTGATCGTTCAGCTTCTTGTGCTCCAGGGCGATGCCGTAGAGCAGGAACGTATCGTCAGGCTCCCTGGCGAGCATTTGCTGGAGCTTTTCAAGCCGATCACTCATGCGCTGCGTGCCTTCCTGTGAGAGGGACTGCATTCTAGGGAATCGGTGTGGAGCGGGACAACGCGCCGAATAGATCCCCCAGCGTGTCAGAGCGCAGGCGCATCGCGGCCCCGCCGGGGACCACTACGCGGCGCCTTTGGTGCGCAGCGGCTGGTGCTTCATGTGAAGCGACTCGGCCACGGCGGCATTGGTTACGCGGCCCCCGACCAGATTGATGCCTTCGCCGAACCCGGCATCCTCCGCCGCCGCCTTCTGGTAGCCGACGCTGGCGATCTTCAGCGCGTACGGCAGCGTTGCGTTGCACAAGGCGATGGTGCTCGTGCGGCCCACCGCGCCGGGCATGTTCGTCACGCAATAGTGAACGACGCCGTCGACGACATAGGTGGGGCTGTGATGCGTCGTCGGGCGGGCGGTCTCGATGCAGCCGCCCTGGTCGATCGCGACGTCGACGATCACCGCGCCGTTTTTCATGTCCTTCAAGTCGCTCCTGGTCACCAGCCGCGGCGCCTTCGCGCCCGGGATGAGCACCGCCCCGATGACCAGATCGGCCTTTCGGACCTCGTCCCGGATGTTCTGCGGGTCGGAGTAGATCGTGTGGACGTTGGCGGGCATGACGTCGTCGAGATAGCGGAGGCGGTCGAGGCTCACGTCCATGATGATGACATTCGCGCCCAGCCCCGCCGCAACCTTGGCAGCGTTCGTGCCGACGACGCCGCCACCCAGCACGACCACGTGCGCCGGCGCGACCCCCGGCACGCCACCCAGCAGAATGCCGCGGCCCATCATCGGTTTCTCCAGGTACTTGGCGCCTTCCTGGATGCTCATCTTCCCGGCGATTTCGCTCATGGGCGTGAGCA
Source organism: Tepidisphaeraceae bacterium (assembly GCA_035936155.1). Taxonomy (GTDB): domain Bacteria; phylum Planctomycetota; class Phycisphaerae; order Tepidisphaerales; family Tepidisphaeraceae; genus DASYWJ01. The sequence goes on from DASYWJ010000108.1 coordinate 19,176, forward strand.
GCGGGAGCGTCCCCCGCTTGTCCTTGATCGTCTCGTAGGCGATCGCGACGATTTCCGACTCGACGCATGCCTGCGTCAGCTCCGGCGCGGCGGCGAGGTGGAAGTACGTGAAGACGACCTGCCCCGGTCGGAACAGGCTGATCTCCGATGGCATCGGCTCCTTCACCTTGACGATCAGATCGGCGTTCTGGAACGATTCTTCGTGCGTGGCGACGATGGTCGCGCCGGCCTTGGTGTAGTCGTCGTCGGCAAATCCGCTGCCTACGCCCGCCTGCGTCTCGACGAACACCTGGTGCCCGTTCCGCACCATCATCTCGACGCCCACCGGCATCATGGCAACGCGGTATTCGTCGGGTTTGATCTCCTTGGGTACGCCAACTCGCATTTCATTCTCCGTGGGAAAGCAGTTGCCAGTTATTAGTTGCCAGTTGCCGGTAAGGCAGTCCAATAAACTCCACCGGCAGATGATATCGATATTTAAGAGCCGCTCGACCCACCCCGCGCAAATTTGCCGCGTCGCTTACCGGCATCATCCCTTCGTGCCGATGTCAGGAATAGACGTACGTTGCCCAACGGCAACATCGCGCATTACTGACAACTTGGCGACCAACAGACTGGTACCTACTCCCGATGCTTCAAGCCAACACGCCGCACAAGCCGCGCCTGCTGATCCTCGACGAGGACCGGATTATCCTCCAGTCGCTCGCACAGTTCCTCCGCCGCGAGGGGTATGAGGTCCGCACGAGCGATAATCCGGACGACGCGGTCAACCAGCTCGACGCCGGCCAGACCGAGTTGCTGCTGGCGGACATCAGTATGCCCGGCGTAAAGCCGGCCGAGTTCCTGCGCGACATCCGCCGGCGCTTCCCGCACGTGGTCACCATTGTCATCACCGGGTATGGGTCAATCGAGGGCGCCGTCGAGGCCACCAAGATGGGCGCGTTCGACTACCTGACCAAACCGATCGTTGACGACGAGATCCGCGTCGTCGTCGAGAAGGCCGTGCGCCAGCAGTCGCTCCTGTTCGAGAACCAGACGCTCAAGCAGCAGCTCGACCTGCGGTTTGGGCTGGAAAACATCGTCGGGCATGACTACAAGATGCTGAAGATCTTCGACCTCGTCGGCGCGGTGGCCGACAGTCGCACGACGGTTCTCATGAGCGGCGAGAGCGGCACGGGAAAGTCCCTCGTTGCCCGCGCCATTCACCATCGGTCCCCCCGGCGTGACAAGCCTTTCATCGAGGTCTCCTGCGGCGCCTTGCCCGAGACGCTGCTTGAATCGGAGCTCTTCGGCCACGTCAAGGGCGCCTTCACCGGCGCGATCGCAGACAAGCCTGGCCGGTTCCTCGCCGCCGACGGGGGGACGATCTTCCTCGACGAGATCAACTCCGCCTCGCAGGCGATGCAGGTGAAGCTCCTCCGCGTGCTTCAGGAGCGCGCGTTCGAGCCCGTAGGCAGCAGCGACACGAAGACGGTCGACGTTCGCGTTCTGCTGGCGAGCAACATCGACCTCGCCCAGCTCGTAGCCGAACAGAAGTTCCGCCAGGACCTCTATTATCGCGTGAACGTCGTCACCATCCGCATGCCCAGCCTCCGCGAACGCCTCAGCGACATCCCGCTGCTGGCCGGACACTTCCTCCGCAAGTTCGCGCAGGAGACGGGCCGCGAGGTGGTCGGATTTTCCGAAGCCGCCATGTCCTCGATGCAGCGTTACAACTGGCCGGGGAACGTGCGCGAGTTGGAGAACGCAATCGAGCGTGCGGTGGTGCTGTCGCGCCGTCCGCAGATCGACGTGGACGACCTGCCCGAGCCGATTCAGTTCTATGATGCCCCTCGCCCCGCCGCGGCCGGCGCGGGCGAAACGTACAACACTCCCATGCCGCTCGAGCTGGCGCTGGAGGGCCCCGAGCGCCGCATCATCGAAGCCGCGTTGCATCGCAATAACTGGAACCGCCAGAACACCGCCGCTGAACTCGACATCAACCGCACGACGCTCTACAAGAAAATGCGCAAGTACCGGCTGGACCTGGGCGAATCAAACTGGACGGAGCCCGGCGTGCCGGTCAACACCCCCGCGCGAGGCAGCGCATAGTTGCAGGCCGCATAGTTGCAGTCGGTGGTGAGATGAATGCCAGACCGAATCGGCGGCTGGATCCGTCAAATACCTGCTCTGAAAACAGTCTCTGCGACCATCGCCCTAAGAGCCAAGGCGACCGCGAAGGTCGCGAAGGCGCGAACAACGCCGCGAAGGAGCCAGCCCAAGCGATAAACACATCTCTTCTTTTTTTCGCTTTGCCTGCGGCGGAGCCCGCAAAGTTTCCTTCGCGGTTGCCGTTCCCGACAGCGTCAGCCGGCGAGCGCACTTTTCATCCCTCGCGGGTGTGGCGCAGCCACGTGAGGACCCGGGATGACAGGTCCGCCATCGCTTTGGGGTCGAGATCCTCGATGACCCGCCGGCTCGGTTACGCCGCGGCGCTCTTGTCCTTGACGCGCTCGATCTGGGCGCCCACCGCGTTCAGCTTCTGCTCGATCTTCTCGTACCCGCGGTCGATGTGGTAGACGCGGTCGATCCTCGTCGTGCCCTTTGCGACCAAAGCAGCCAGCACCAAGGCAGCGCTCGCCCGCAGGTCGCTGGCCATGACGGTGGCGCCTTGAAGCTCGCGGACGCCCTGAATGACGGCGGTGGCGCCTTCCTTGCGGATGTGGGCGCCCATGCGGTTCAGTTCACCGACGTGCAGAAATCGGTCGGGGAAGATGCGCTCGGTGATGACCGACATGCCGTCCCCGAGACACAGCAGGGCCATGAGCTGGGCCTGAAGGTCGGTCGGGAACCCGGGGAACGGCTGCGTCGTCATTTCGACGGGGTTCAGCCGGCGCGAGCTGCTGACGAACAGCGTGCCGTTCTCGCGCTTGGTCTTCACACCCACCTCTTCGAGCCGATCGCTGACGGCGATCAGGTGATCGGCGTTGCAGTTCTTCAGTTCCAGCTCGCCGTTGGTGATGGCGGCGGCGATCATGAACGTGCCGCACTCGATGCGGTCGGGGATGATGCGGTGCTCAATGCCCGTCAGGCGCTCGACGCCCTCGATGCGGATCTCCGGCGTGCCGTGGCCTTTGATCTTCGCGCCCATCTTGATGAGCATTTCGGCGCAGTCCAGCACTTCCGGCTCGCAGGCGGCGCCGACGAGCACCGTCTCGCCTTCGGCCAGCGCAGCGGCGCACATGACGTTGATCGTGCCGAGCACCGTCGGCCCCTGCGCCCCCCCGAGATACATCTGGCAGCCTTTGAGCCGTCCCTTGACCTCGCCGATGATGTTGCCGCCTTCCGTGCGGAACTCCGCGCCAAGCTTCATGAGCCCGCGGACGTGCAGGTCGACCGGGCGGTCCCCGATCGCGCACCCGCCGGGGATCGACACCACCGCCTTGCCGCGTTTGGCGAGCATCGGGCCGAGCACGCAGATGCTGGCGCGCATCGTCTTGACGATGTCGTAGCGCGCCTCGATCTGCGATTCGTCGGTGACGGTGATGTCCAGCGGTCCATTGAGCTGCGGGCCCCCGCCGATCGCTTCGCGCGTCGAGTCGTGGCGGTAGACGTGGCAGCCGAGCTCTCCGATCAGCTTCGTCATCGAGTCGATGTCCGACAGCCGCGGGACGCCCTGCAGCGTCGTTTTGCCCTCGGCCATCAGGCATGCCGCCACAATGGGCAGCGCGGAGTTCTTGCTCCCGCTGATCTCGATTTTGCCTTTGAGTCGCGTGCCGCCGCGGATGAGAAGGGAGTCCATCTTTGCCCGTCCTTAGGCCGGGGCACCGAAGGAAGTGCCCCGTCGCCCGAAGTGATGGCGACTTGAACGAAGTCGCCGGATCAACAGTCGGTCTATCGGCCAGTCCGTTGGCCGATGATCAATCTACATCATGTCACGCCCGTTTGCCCGGTTATCGGCTGGTCGAAAAGGAAGGTCAGCCGAAGCCCGCATCCAATATGAAGCGTCTACGCAACGTTTTCAAGCGCGGTTCGATGAGAAATCCACGGAGCGGTCACCACGGAGCACACGGGGGCACCGAGCAAGAGGTGGAATTGAGCCGCGAATCGGACGAATGGACACGAATCAGAGAGGCATCAGCCGCCGCGTCTGCTCTTTCATTGAAAGGCCCCTCCAGGCGGCAAGCGCGCGCTTGTGCTCCACAACCCTGCATCGGCGGCCCCTTGCCAAGCCGCCCCAGCGCGTCCGACCCCCGCGCCCCCGCCCAGCCGGCGCGTTTCCGCGCCGGCGATAGCGCGCCCGTCAAGCTATCATCCCCGCGCCCCGCCGCCTTCACCGCCCGCAATCCCTTGCCGCTCCGCCCGTTGCAACGGTATTCTGCAACACACCGCCGGATCGCTGCTTTGCGCCGCCGGTCACGTCAATCACAGTTATGCGGCGGTAACTCTGACATGAGGCGCGCCTTGATCATTAGCGCGGTGCTTGGATCGCTGTTGCTCTCCGCGCTTACCCTTGCTCGACGGTTTGCCAAGCCGTCGGCACCCTACGACGCCGCGATGGTCAAGATGCTCGGGGGCACAGACATGAAGTACTATCCCCGCTCGCGCGGGATGTATTTCGTCGTCGAACTGCCCGCGGCCCGACCATCAAATCTGAACCCTCCTTCGATTGCCTTCGTTCGACGGCTTGCGCTGCTGGACGTCCGCGCTGATCGCGTGGACATACCTTCTGCGGAACCGACTCGACTGGGCGTGGCAAGAACCTTTGTGATCCGCTGGGTCGCCGCCGAACAGGGCGCGCAAGGATCAGTCCGATGGGAATGGGACGGTTGTCGCTGGGAGATCAGCGTGCCGTGGTGGTATCCTTTCGTCGGAGGGCTGATGTTCCCCCTCTTCTATCTCGGCCCGTGGCGCGGGCCGTGGCTTCGATATCGGCGGATGCGGCGCGGCCTATGCGGGGCTTGCGGGTACGACCTTCGTGCAACGCCGGCGCAGTGTTCCGAATGCGGCGCGATGCGCGGGGACGCGCAAGCCACGAAATGACCTCGCGCCATTGGAGCCGACCAGGCGGTGTAGCCGCAACGAGCCTCACGTTATGCGACGGAAGCTCTTCACCATCGTGGCGGCGAGCTCGGCGCTGTTGTGCGTCGCGGGATGCTATCTATGGCTGTGGCTTCCCTACGGACCGGGCGCCAACCCGTTCTATCATCCGGTCGGGCGCGCGGGCGGCGACGTCTTCAACGCGTTCCCGAACTGGCAGGGGTTACGCATCCATTACACCGACACCGGCTTCACGCCGGGCGCCGACGCGGTTGACTGGAACCTGCTGGGCTTCTGGTTCCAGTCGTTCGACATCGCGGTTGGGCGCATCACGGTGGTCGTACTGCCGGCGTGGTTTCTCTTGCTGCTGACCGCATTGGTCCCCACGTTGTGGATACGGAGATCGTTGATCGCGCTACGGCAGCCCATTGCCGGATGCTGCGTCTGTTGTGGTTATGACCTCCGCGCCACGCCGGACCGCTGCCCCGAGTGTGGCTCGTTGCCAGGACGTGCGGCGAGCTCGCGTCGCTGTCAATCGTGATCTGACCGGGGACTCCGTGAGGCCAACGGCAGCCTGGACACAACCGCCGACCAGACACCCCGCGGAAGAGGCCCGCGGCGATGGACCGCGCTCGCGTGGCTGGCGCTTGCGGCGGTGGCGGTCCTGTGGGCGCTATCATTTGCGCGCCCGGGAGAGGTCGCGTGGTCCCCCAACGCGCGCAGCACGTACTTCCTCACATCGAACGGCGGAGACCTCGTGATCGCCCGTCAGTGGCTCGAACAAGCCCCAGCCGCCGAGTTCAAAGTAGACGTGACGCGGCTCGGCACACTGCGCGTCAGCGTGACGGATGCCGACGGCGACGAGCCCACCTTCGTAACCACCTACGGACCTGACGAATACCGGGATAGGCTGTTCGGTTTCGGGTGGACGGAGAAGGAGTCCCGCATAAAGCTCCCCGGCTTTGGCCTGTTCCTGACGCGGGCGCGCGTCTATGCCCTCCCGTACGGCGCCTTTGCGCTGGCGGCGGTGACCCCGCTCGCCGCTCATTACGCCGGCCGCCTGCGCCACCGGCGGCGGCTGGCGCGCGGCGGGTGCCCGCGGTGTGGCTATGATCTCCGCGCCACGCCGGACCGCTGCCCGGAGTGTGGTGCCGTGCCGGAACCGCCGCATAACCCGCCAATGCAGCGGACCGGCGGGAAGGGTATCCTGTAACTCGCGCGCCGGTGTGCGCCGGCCGCTGATCGGCCTTACGTTAGCCATCACGATGCACGCAGCTGTCAGAACCGCGATCCTCGCATTGCCAGTGATGCATGCCGGAGAATCTAAGGGGTCGGGAGAATCTAAGGGGTCGGGAGTCTTACCAATGACTCCCGACCTTTAGAACGCTCTCCCGACCCTTTAGAACGCTCCTTCTTTGAGCGGGTGAGCATCGTACCGCATTCGGGGCAGCGGTCGGGCGTCGCGCGCACGTCGTAGTTGCACGACGGGCAGCGCCCGGCACCGAGGCGGCGGAGCTCGCGCCGACGGCTCATGCCCATCAGCCACCACATGGGCGTGGCCCCGGTGAGAAGCACGAGCAGAAGATACGAGAAGCTAACTCGCGTCTCGCGGTGCGATTGCCACGGTACACTGCCGTACGTATTGCTCTCAAACCGAAACGGGGTTAGCAGTCCGGACAGACGACGGTCGTGTGGCAACGCAGACCACTTCCACCCGGCCAGATGATGGCGCCGGAAACTGTCCGCGTACGTCGACTGCGGCGTAGGCCATGAGGTTCGTTCCCAAGTCGTTCCTATGCTGCCGGTACGTGACTCGATCGCAACTGCCGAACTGGACGCACCGTCGTAAACCCGCCGACTGATGGACTCGGACACACGGAGGCTTCTGAGACAGCCCGCAAAGAGCGTACAGCAAAGCAAAGCGGAGGCGACCAACCACACTCGTTTCACGAGTTTCATCTGACGATCCGCACTGGTTTCACTCGTCAGGGCTCCCTGGACTACCACCGTCAGTTCTGATTCGCTTGGATTGCGCGTCGTTCAAATCACCACTCCCGCCGCCTTCCGCCATCAGATTCCAAACCCCAGGAACGCCATGTCCCGGGTCATCCTGCCACTTCATAACATAGTGGCCGAGTTCATGCGCGAGCGTCAAGGCTCCCCCCGACCCCTTAGATTCTCCCGACCCCTTGGATTCTCGCGATAACACTCAATCCACCTTCGTCCGCGCGTCGGCCAGTGGACGTTATCGGCCTATGCAGCCGATGGGCCATGCGACGCGTCCCGAACGGCCTGCGGCCTAAGGCAAAACCCCCGCCCGCGCGGCTGCGTCGACTCGGGTCGAGAAAATCGGCGCTGGCGGGGCTTGGGCGCGGGGGCGGTGCGCATCGAGGGCGGCTGCTTGCCGGCAAAGAAGCGGTCCACGCCGGCAAAAAAGTCGCGCACGCCGGCAAGGAAATTTTCCATGCCGGCAAGCAAGTCTTCCACGCCGGCAAGGAAGTCTTCCATGCTGGCAAGGAAGTCTTCCACGCCGGCACGCTGGTCTTTCACGCCGGCAAGGAAACGGTCCACGCTGGCAAGGAAGTCTTGCGCGCCGGCAAGGAGATGGGCGTTGCCGGCATAGATGGCGTCCACGGCGGCGAAGGCGCGGGGGGCGGCGCGGGGGGCGCGGGGCCGGGAGCGGCGAAGCGTCGGCTGTTCAACTTCGCGGCAGCGCGCGGCGTTGGCGCGCCGCACGTCGGGTGGCTGCGGCGGTTGCACCCTTCGACAAACGCAGGGCAGACTCTGGCGGATGGACCGGCAGCGGGGAGAAGGCCGCCGTGGTACGATCGCACCACTTCAGACGGGTGGACATGAACGACCGATCGCGGCGGCGGCTGTTCAATCTCGCGGCAATGGGATCGGCGGCGATCCTGGCGGTGACGTGGTACGTGCATGTCGCCGATCCAATGTGGATTTTCTCACATGTCTATTGGAATCGCCCCGGCGGGGTCGTCAGGATCAGTGGCGAAGGGATCCAGCTGCTGATCTGGCGGACGCCGGTCGGCCTGCCGACGTACAACGTGTGGGTGCCGATGTGGCCGCTGGTGCTCGCGGCGGCCGTGATGCCGGCGTGGTGGTGCTGGCGGATCGGGAAGCACATCGTCGCGGAGCGCGGTTTTCCCGTGGTTGCACCCGGCCCGTCTGACGACCCAACCGCCTGAACGAGGATCTTGCATCAATCGATGAAGGCTGACCTATAGCGCGATGGTCATTGGGAGGCCCCTCCAGGCGGCAAGCGCGCTTGTGCTCCACAACGACATCGCCGATACAATCCGCCCTCGACCGATTCGACCTTTAGAGCAGCCGTGAGCGCACATGATCCACCCCTGGCACGACGTGACTCCCGGCGAAGAGATCCCGCAGGAGTTCAACACGATTGTCGAGATCCCCTTCGGCTCCAGCGTGAAGTACGAGCTCGACAAGGTCAGCGGGATGATCAAGCTCGATCGCATCCTCTACTCGGCCGTCTATTACCCCGCCAACTACGGGTTCATTCCGCAGACGCTGGCCGAGGACGACGATCCCCTGGACGTGCTGGTGCTGTGTCAGGAGCCGGTGGTTCCGCTCACGCTGATCCACGCGCGCACGATCGGTCTGATGACGATGATCGACGCGGGGAAAAAGGACCACAAGATCATCGCCGTCGCCACCGAGGACCCGGAGTTCAACAGCTATCGCGAGGCCGGCGAGATGCCCCCCCACCGGCTGACCATGCTCCGCCGCTTCTTTCAGGACTACAAGCTGCTTGAAGGCAAAGCGGTCGCGGTCGACGAAATCCAGCCGGCCAAAACCGCATTCCCCATCATCGAAGACGCCCTGGCCCGCTACAGCCGCCAGCGGCGGAAGGGGTTTCAGTGAACCGGAACGGGTTATCGAGCTGAAACCCGCCTCCCGGCGCTCATCCGAAGCGCAAGTGAAGGGGGCCGAACGCGCGCGTCTCGTCGGCAGAGCTTTTGGGACTCACCTGAAGCCGTTGGCGGTGGTCAAATCTATTGCCGGTTCCCTACAATGGTGATGTCCACCGATTAGCGGAAACGAGGAACGCCCATGAGACGGACGCTTGCGATGATCGCGATCCTGCTGATGGGGGTGTCTTCTGCGCTGGCCGCCCCGGCTAACCCCGCGCCCGCGACGAGACCGGCCACCGAGGCCGGCGAGCGCGACATGCGGCCGCGCGTGCTCGTGCTTCCCTTCGACGAGCTGGGCGACGCGCCCAGGCGCGAGTGGATCGGCAAGGCGATGCAGCAGTCGCTGATGGCGGAGCTGACGCGCAGCGGAATGGTTTCTGTCGTGACGCCCCCCGCCGACGCCCCGCCCGCCAATGACGCCGCCGCCGCTGCCAAGCTGGCGCGCGACCAGCACGCGGCGCTGGCGATCCTGGGGTCGTACCAGCTGGTGGGCGAAGAGCTCCGCATCACGGGTCAGATGATCGAGTCGATCGATGGGGAGCACATCGCCGCCATCAAGGCCACCGGAAACCTGCGCGACCTTTTCAGCCTCGAAGACATGATCGGCTCACAGGTGCGCCGCGACCTGCTTGCGATCCTGCAACCACACGACGCGCAGCCGGCGCAACAGCCACAGCACGCGCGCAGCGGCGAGCGCGATCCATTCCGCGTGGAGCCCAGTGGCCCGGTTCAGCAGCGACCGCCGAGAGGCGCATACAACGGGTCGGATCTTCAGCGCTCGCTGTACGACGACGGCTGGACGCCGCCCGAGCCATCGCGCATCGCCGAAGGCCGCGAGCGCTATCGCTATGACTACCCAGCCTATTACTACCCGTCGTACAGCTATTACGACTGGTGCGGGTATCAGCCGTGGCGTCCGAGCTACGGCCGCCCCGTCGTCCCGGCGGGGCCCGGTCCCTCTACGCCGCTCCCGCCCAACAACAACTACAACACGCATCCCGGCCAGATGGGCCGGCCGAGCGGCAACACGAACTACATCACAACCCCCGGACAGATGAACCGCCCGAGCGGGAACACCAACTACAACACTTCGCCCGGTCAGATGAACCGCCCGAGCGGAAACACCAATTACAACACCACTCCAGGTCAGATGGGCCGCAGCAGTGGCGGGAATTCCGTCCAGCGCTCGCCGGGCCAATCCGGCCGCAGCGGCGGCGGGAACACCCTGCGCGACGCGAAGGCGCGATAACGCGCTTGAGCTTCCCACAAAGACGGCAACAGGTATCGTTCAAACCGAACAGCATGGCGGAATTCGTCTCCCGCGCCGGTCAGAAGCTCGAGCACGCGCTGGCCACGTTCGGCATCGACGTGACCGGCCGCGTCTGCGCCGATCTCGGCTCGAACACCGGCGGCTTCACCGACTGCATGCTCCGGCGCGGCGCAGCCCGGGTCTACGCGATCGACACCGGGTACGGCGTCCTGGAGTGGAAGCTGCGCAAGGACCCCCGCGTGATCGTCATGGAGCGGACCAATGCGATGCATGCGGTGCTGCCCGAGCCGGTCTCGATGCTTTCCATCGACGTCGCCTGGACGAAGCAGCAGCACATCCTTCCTGCCGCTCGGCGGATGATCGCCGACGGCGGCGATGTCGTCACGCTTATCAAGCCGCACTACGAGGCCGCGCCTGCGCTCCTGCGCGGGGGAGTCCTGGAGGAGGCGAAGGTAGACGCCGTTGTCGAATCCGTTCTGGCCAGCATCGCCGCGGCGGGGTTCCAACTCCTCGCCCGCACGCTCAGCCCCATCAAAGGCGCCAAGGGCAACGCGGAAGTGCTCGCACACCTCCGCCCTGTTGTTCCTTCTCCCGTTTCGGGGTGAGCGCGCAAGCCCGGGTGTGATGGAGAGCGCGCGGATCAATCCTGCTCCGTGTCAGTCACCGCTGCGGTCTGACGAAGATGCGCCAATCGCCCTCGATTTCGTCCGGCAGCTCCCGGGGCACCCACCCTGCGGCCTGGATCTCCTCGAGGGTGATCGAGCGGGACGCGTCGGAGTTGAACACCCCGTAGATCGGGTCCCACACCATCAGCGTGCCGGGCGGCGCCTCGATGAGCGTCGACTCCATCCACTCGACGCCGTCGGCCGACGCGCCGGGACCGGAATCCATGAAGTAGAAGATCGCCGGGTGCGAGAGCATCAGCACCGGGTACTTTTCGCGCACCTGCGGCTCAGCAAGCCACGCCGCTATCTGCCTCGCCTGCTTCCAGTCGTCCATGTACGCCAGCGGCACGACGGGGTAGGCGACATTCACCAGGATCGGAGCCAGCGCCGCCGCTCCCGACCACGCCAGCGGGCGGCGCCATTCCAGCCGCTCGAACACCCACTCCCAACCCTTTGCCGATAACAGTCCCCAGAACGGCGCGACCGCGAGCAGGTAACGCAGCTCCCCGTTGCTTGCCATCTTGCCAAGCGCGTAGAGCAAGCTGTGGCCGATGAGAATGCCCAGCGGGATCAGCGCGATGCACGCCTGGCAGCGCTGGAGGTGATCTCCGAAGAACCGGCGCGGCGCGGCGTACACCAGGCTCCACCCCGCGCCGATGATCATCGCCGGGAACATCAGCGGGGAGCTCACCACGGGCAGGCGCACGAGGAAGTGATACCACGGCCCCGGTGGGTAGAGGCTCTCCTGCGCGTAGGGCCAGTTGTTCTTCACCCACTGCCACCACACGCCCTGCCGGCCGTGCAGCTCCCAGCCGGCGTAGTTCCACAGCGCGAGCGGGACGAACAACAGCGGCAGCCAATACCACTTGCGATGCAGCACAAGCGCCGCCGCGGCCAGTGCCATGAATCCGAACCCCTCGGGCCGGCCGGTCGGGCTGATGCCCACGAGCAGCGCCATGAGCCAGAACTGTCGCACACGGTACGCCCAGAACCCGAGGATGATCACCGCGGCAAAGGGAAGCTCAGTCAGCTCGCTGAACGAGTGCAGAAACACGAGCGGCTGCGCGAGGGTAAAGATCAGCGCCAGTGCCGGCCAGCGGTAGCCCTGCAGCTTCGCCACGCGCATCGCAGCCAGTCCGCAGACGAGCGCGAGGAGGCAGCTCATGATGCGCACGCCCAGGCGCTGCCCGATGGCGGCGGGAATCGCGTAAAGCCCGGTGCACAGCGGCCGGCCCCAGACGTTCACCAAGTGGTGAAGGTTTTCCCGGATCGGCTCGCGCAGGGTCAGACGGGCATAGAGGTAATGCGTGCAACTGTCCGCTTCGAGAAAGCCGTCGGAGGTGACGGCGCAGGTGATGGAGAGCGCGGTGAAGAGCCCAACGGTCACGAGCACGGCCGTCGCGGCACGTCCGCGCGGCTCGCGCCCTTGCGCTACCGGAAGCTCCACAACCCCAACGCTCGTCATCCTGAAGTACTCCGAAGGATCTCGTGGGCCCGGCCTAGAGATTCTTCGGAGTACCTCAGAATCACAAGCGCGACGGGATTAGATTCCGGTTTGGGCTCAGGCGATCAGCTCGTCCTTGCGCAGCTCGCGCCTCAGGCCGCGGACGTCCTGGAGGAATTCCTTGCGGAGCATGTAGCGCACGATCGTCGCGGCGCCGAAGGATAAGACGAGCACCTCCAGAGGCGTCGGCCCCAAAGCGCGCCGAACCCACCATGCCGCGACCACCGCGCACGCGACCCACTCGGCCAGCGCGATGATCCAAAAATCCCGCCATGGGTGCGGCGTCACGAGAAACTCCCGCTGCGTCCGCACGTAGCGCACGTGGAAAAGCGCCGTCACCGCAACGGCGATCGGGTATGACGCAATCGCCGCGCGCACCATGCCCAGCGGCGCCAGCATCAGCCCGTAGACGAAGCCCGCCAGCGCCCACCCCGCCGCCGTGCCGATGAGGAACTTCACGATCGGGCTGGCGCGGGGGAACGTAAAGTCGTACAGCCGGCTGAGGTGCTCGAGATAGCGGAACTGCTGCTTGAGCGTGAGCTTCGACTGCCCGCGTTCGCGCATGCCGAAGTGAATCGGCACCTCGCGCACGTCACGGACGCGCGCCTTGCACATCAGCTCCAGCGCGATTTTGTATCCCAGCGGCGTGAGCCGCGTCGCGCCCAGGTAGGTCTGGCGCCGCAGGGCGAAGAACCCGCTCATCGGGTCGTGCGTGCGTCCGGCGAACGGGCGTGCTAGAAACGTCGCCGCCCACGAGTTGACCTTGCGCAGCGGGCTCCAGCGCTGCGCGGTGCTCCCGCCGGGGACGTAGCGCGAGCCGATCGCGAAGTCTGCGCCGGCATCGAGGGCATCAACCAATTCGGGGATCTTCTCCGGCGGGTGCTGGAGATCGGCATCCATCACCACCAGCGTCCGCCCGCTCGCCGCCGCCATGCCCTGGAGCACCGCGCCGCTCAGCCCGTCCTTGATGTTCTGGCGGACGATCAGCGCCAGCGGGTATTGCTCGGAAAGTCTGGCGCAGACCGCGCGGGTGTCGTCCCGGCTGTCGTCGTCAACGACGATGACCTCGTACTTCATTCCGCCCCCACGCAGCACCTGGTCGATGCGCGGCACGAGCACGGGGAGGTTCTCCGCCTCGTTGAGCGTCGGGATGATGATGCTGACCTGCGGCTCGGACATCGCTATCAGTGATTATCGGCACGATGGATCGCGCGTATACACGCGCCAGGCGAGCGACGCGAGCAGAGGCGAGCGGCTTGACCGGTGGCGGCTCCCGGCTAGGCTCGCCGTCCGTCACAACCGGAGCAACCCGATTCGCACGCACGCCGCCCTGCTCGTCGCCCTGATCGGTCTGGGGTCGTTGCTCGGCTGCGCGGGCAGCAACCGCGCGCCGCAGCCGACGACGACGCCGGCCAGACCGATCGAACTGACCGTCCTCACCTACAACATCCACCACGCCCAGGGCATGGATAAGCGGCTCGACCTTCAGCGCATCGCCGGCGTCATCCGCGCGAGCGGGGCCGACCTGGTTGCGCTTCAGGAAGTGGATAACGGCACGAAGCGCGCGGGCGGTGTCGATCAGGCGGCGGAACTGGCGCGGCTGACGAACATGCACGCCGTCTTCGGCCCCGCCATGTCGTACGACGGCGGGCAGTACGGAAACGCGGTGCTCTCGCGCTGGCCCATCACATCGTCGCGGATCGTCCCGCTGCCGTGGAAGCAAGGCAATCGGCGCGAGCCCCGCTGCGCCGTGTCGGCCACGACTCGCCTGCCACATGGCGCGGGCCCGCTCGAGATGATCTCGACGCACTGGGATCACACCCGCAACGAATCCAATCGCGAGGCGCAGGCCCATGCGCTGAACCAAGCGTGGGCCGACGCCGATGAGCGGTCGATCCTCGCCGGCGACTTCAACTGCGAGTTGGGCAGCCCCCCGATGGAAACGCTCGGCCGCGCCTGGACGCTCGTCAGCGGCACGGACCCCGCCGCGCTCACCTGCTGCGGCGATCGGCTCCGCGCAAAGATCGATCACGTCCTGGTGAAGCCGTCCGACCGATGGCGGGTGATTGAGCATCGCGTCATCGACGAGCCCGTCGCATCGGACCACCGACCGGTGCTGGTGAAGCTCCAATGGCGGCGCTGAACCGGGCCGATGTCTCACTTTTTGCCGCTCGATTTCCAACGCGCTCGTAACTGCCGGCCATAGCGAAGGTAATGCTCCTTGTAATTGACGCGGCAGAAAACAGTGAGACATTCTGGGACATTCTGAGACATTCGGCGGCCGCTCCGTTCAGTGGTGCGCTCATATGCATCAGGAGTGGGTCTCGTCCGTTTCAATCGCCAGTCCGCCGGCGCAAGCAGCATCGGACGACACGCGCGCGTCCTGACCTATGTCAAGCTGTGCGCGTTTTGCACCACGATGGCGCACGAGAATCTCCGAAAGTGCAGAACTGCCCCGAAATAACCTCAAAAAATCTTTTCGAGAAGTGCGGATTGCCGTAACTCCTTTTGCGCGCTTTTGTGCATCCGCTGTTCACCGTCACACCCATCAGCATCGAAGTGACCGGCGTTTCGGACCCCTGGGGTCGATCGGTGGTGGCGCAGGCGGTAAGCTGATGTCGCAGGCGGCACGGCGATCTCGTCGGCGGCCTTTTCCGGAGATGAATGAAACTGCTCGTCACCATCAGCTTGCTGGCAGCGGTTAGCTCCTCCTTCGCCTTGGGGGGCGATGACCCGTTTGCGAAGGATGTTCGCGCGACCGAGCCGCTCGCACCGGCCGAGCAGGCCAAGACGTTCACGCTCCCGCCGGGTTTTACCATCACCCTGGTCGCCGCCGAGCCGGACGTGAACAAGCCGATGAACCTTGCCTTCGACGCCAGGGGCCGGCTATGGGTTACATCCACGAGCCTCTACCCGTGGCCGGCGAAAACTGAAGCCGACAAGACTGATGCGATCAAGGTGATCGAGCTGAACGACGACGGCTCGGCCAGGAACGTGACGATCTTCGCCGCCGGCTTGGACATCCCCATCGGGATCCTCCCCCTTGGCGATGGCCGCCGCGCGCTGGCGTACGACATCGCCTCGATCCGCCTCTTCACCGACACCGACGGCGACGGCAGTGCCGACCGACGCGATGTCCTCTACTCCGGCTTCGACCACACGCGCGACACGCATGGCATGGCCAGCAACTTCCGCAGAGGATTCGATGGCTGGGTCTATGCATGTCACGGTTTTAACAACGTGTCCAACGTGAAGGACCAGAGCGGGAATGTCGTGCACCTGCGCTCGGGCAATACGTTCCGCATGCGGCCCGACGGATCGCGCGTCGAAGCGTTCACCATCGGGCAGATCAATCCATTCGGGCTGTGCTTCGATCCGCTGGGGAATCTCTACACCTCCGACAGCCACAGCAAGCCGATTTACCAGCTCCTGCGCGGGGGGCGATACGAAGCGTTCGACCGCGACACAAACGACGGCCTCGGCCTCGCGCCGGCGATGATGCAGCACCTGCACAACTCCACCGCCATCGCCGGGAGCCAATTCTACGCCGCCAACGCGTTCCCCCAGGAGTTCCGCGGCAACGTGTTCGTTGGCAACGTGGTGACCAGCCGCATCAACCGCGACAAGCTGGAATACTTCGGTTCGACGCCCAAGGCGATCGAGCAGCCGGATTTCCTGACGACCACCGATCCATGGTTCCGCCCCGTGCAGACCGTGCTCGGGCCGGACGGGGCGCTGTATGTCGCGGATTTTTACAACCGGATCATCGGGCACTACGAAGTGGATCTGAAGCATCCTGGCCGCGACTTTCAGCGCGGCCGGATCTGGCGGATTGCATACACGGGAAAAGGCGACGCGCCCGTGTCGAGGTACGACTTCAGCGCTGCCGGGGCGCCGCAGCTGATCGAGAAGCTCGGCGACGCCAATCTCACCGTCCGCATGCTGGCGACCAATGAGTTGAGCGACCGCATCGGCGCCGACGCGATCGGACCGTGCCTCCTCGCCACCGCGCGAGGGTCCACGTTGCAGAAGATTCACGCGCTGTGGGTGCTCCATCGGCTCAAAGCGATGGAGCTGGGCACGCTGGCGACCGCCGCGGCGGACAAGGACGCCGCCGTGCGCGTGCACACGATGCGCATCTTGTCGGAGACGCATCCGTGGGGGGATGCACAGCACATGCTCGCGCTGGAGGGGCTGAAGGACCCCGATCCACTCGTGCAGCGCTGCGCCGCCGACGCGCTGGGAACGCATCCGCACGTCACGCACATTCATCCGCTGCTGGAGCTGCGTCATGGCGTGGCGGCGGCGGACACGCACCTGCTGTACGTCGTCCGGATGGCGCTGCGGAATCAGCTGGCGGCGCCGGGCGCCATCGACGCCGTCCTCGCGGGCGATGCGAGTCTGTCGCCGGCGGACCGGTTGGCGATGATGGACGTCGCCCAGGCCGTGCCCACGCCGGACGCTGCAGCGTTCCTGCTCGAGCACCTGGAAGAGGTCGCCAGGGACAAGGAGTCGATGGCGCGAATGCTCAGGCATGGCGTGCGCTACGCCGATGCGCGTGCCATCCCGGCACTCGTCGCGGTGCTGCGCAAGCGCTTCGGCGAGGACGTCGACTTGCAGTTGGAGCTGTTCGCCGCCGTGCAGAAGGCCGCCGCCGAGCGCGGCGAGCCGCTTGCGCAGGCGGCGCGGGAGTGGGGGGCGAATCTGGCGCGCAGCGCGCTGGCGCTGTCGAATGATGAGCAGACGGTGTGGTCGGCGTTGCCGCTGCCGGGCATGGCCGCGGGCACGGCCGCGGATTCACCCAGCCCATGGACGCTCCAGCAGCGCGTCAGCAGCGATGGCGACACCAACGCCGTGTTCTTCAGCAGCCTTCCACTCGGGGAACGGCTTACAGGCGTGCTGCGCAGCAGGCCGTTCGTCGTTCCGGCGAAGCTGTCGATGTACATCGCAGGACATAACGGACCGCCGCGGGGGCCTGATTTGCGGAAGCAGGTGATCCGGCTGCGGTCGGCGCAGGACGACGCGATTCTCGTTGAATCCGTCCCGCCGCGGCACGACACGGCACAGCCGCTTGTATGGGACCTCAAGGACCACGCGGGGAAGCAGGCGTACATCGAAGCGACCGACGGCGACGACGGCAGCGGCTACGCGTGGCTCGCATTCGGACGGCTCGACCCGCCGGTCGCGCCGCTGCCCTCAGCGGCGCCTGCCATGGTGGCCGCCCGCCAGCGCCAGGCGGCCGAGATTGCGGCAGCACTGTCGCTGAAGGACCTGGCCGGACCGCTGCGCGAGATCGTGAAGCGCCGGGACGCTGACGTGGCCGCGCGCACGGCCGCAGCCGCGGCGCTGGCCAGCGTCGACGCGCAGACATTTGTTCCTCTCGCGGAGGAACTGCTCGCCGACGCCGGCGAAACGATGGCCGTCCGCGAGAGCGTCGCGGAGTCGCTCAGCCGCATGACGACAGACGGTGCGCGGGCGGCTCTGCTCAGCGGCTTTCGGACGGCGCCCGCGCGACTACAGACGGCGCTGGCGAGCGCATTGGCGACGACGCCCGACGGAGCGGCCGCACTGCTCAACGCCATCGAGAACAGCGCCGCGCCTGCGACACTGCTCCAGGACTCCAAGCTCGTCGAGCGCCTCTCCGCCGCGAATGTCCCCCAGCTCGATCAGCGCGTCGGGCGGCTCACGCGCGGGCTCCCCACCCCGCAGGATTCCGTTATAAAGCTCATCGAACAGCGCCGCGATTCATTCACGTCTGCCCCCCCCGATCCCGGCGCCGGCGCGGCGGTGTTCGCCAAGAACTGCGCTCAGTGCCACCAGCTCGGCGGCCAAGGGAAGCTCGTCGGTCCGCAGCTCGACGGCATCGGCAACCGCGGGGTGGAGCGGCTGATCGAAGACATCCTCGACCCCAACCGCAACGTCGACCCCGCCTTCCGCTACAGCAATGTGACACTGAAGGACACCACGCTCATCACCGGTCTGCAGAAACGTGAGGAAGGCGAGACGCTCGTGTTTGTCGACACGACCGGCAAGGAAGTCACGGTGTCGAAAGCTCAGATCAAGAGCCGCGCCGAATCGCGCCTGTCGATCATGCCCAGCAACTTCGGCGAGATTATCCCGCCGGAGCAGTTCAATCAGTTGCTGGCCTTCCTGATGGCATCCAAGCCCCCCACGGCGCCGATCCCGCCGCAGCGCATTGACGGCATATCGCAGACGCCAAGCCATACGCCCCCGGAGTGACCGACGGCGTTGCCGAGCGTAGCGGATGATCCTGATCCGGGGAAACTAAGAGCTCCTAACAAAACCTCGGTTCCGAATGATCCGATGCCGCCCGACAATCTCGCTTGGCCGCAGTCACGGAGGACGCCATGGCCAAGCCGCTCGTACCCGACGACCTGTGGGAATTGGTCGAGCCACTGTTGC
>DASYWJ010000109.1:0-16632 GCA_035936155.1 Tepidisphaeraceae bacterium
CCCCCCCCCCCCACCACCGACTCGACCACCCCGCGCAAAGTCGGCGAAATGCCGCTCACATCGCTCCCAAGTCTCCCGATCCTCCAACCGCGCCCAACGGAGGAGTTGCCGCATGAGCTCCCCTCCGACGCTTCGATGGACGCCGAGGACGCCGACGTCAAACCCGCGCCCCCATCGCGCGACGGTCACGGCGTTCAGGCGACGCACATCACCCCGCCGGATCCGCAGGAGCCGGTCATCGGAAACGTTGAGCCAAAGGGATGATTGCGCCTCTTGCCCCCTCGCCCACAACTCCGGGTGAGGGGGCGAGACGACGTAGTAACTTGACGACTCCGCCCTTATCCTCAGACCTACCGGGAACCGAACCGATGCCGAAATCAGCCGACTTGTCATCCACCCATGGCCACGCTCGTCCGCGCAAGCTCAAGGCCGGCGCGGCGGCGAAAAGCATCGCCGGCCGTGTGTTCAACCCCGCGCACCTGCTCAAAGCGGTGAAACTCCAGCGCGGCCGCAAGCAGAACAAGCGCGCGTACGACGATGCGCAGCTCGCGCTGCTGTCGCAGATTATCCCGGGCGGGTACCTGCACTACGGGTACTTCGACGATGTCGATCGCGAGCCGCGCGAGATCAGCCTGGCCGAGATCACGCGCGCCCAGCAGCGCTACGCCGAACTGCTGGTCGATCTGGCGGACGACCGGGAATCGCCCGTGCTCGACGTGGGGTGCGGGATGGGCGCGATGTCAAAGCTGCTGCTCGATCGTGGCTTCAAGCCGACCGCGCTGACGCCCGACCGGTTCCAGGCGACGCATATCCGCCAAACGTACCCGCAGATCCCGCTGATCGAGTGCAAATTCGAGGACCTGCCCGATCCCGAGCAGCACGCCGGCCGTTATGGCACCGTGTTCACCTCCGAATCGCTGCAGTACCTCAAGCTCGACCGCGCCCTGCCGCTGCTGGAGAAGATCCTCAAGCCCGGCGGGCGCTGGATCGCCTGCGACTACTTCCGCATCGGCTCGGCTCATGAGAAATCCGGCCACCGCTGGGAGGGATTCACCGACAAACTGCGCGAGACGGGCTGGGAAATCGCCTACCAGCGCGACATCACCCCGCACGTCCTGCCGACGCTGCGGGCGGCGCACATGTGGGCGACGCAGTTCGGCATCCCGCTGCTGAAGTTCGTCGAACTGAAGCTCCGCGTGAAGCAGCCGGCGTTGCATTATGTCCTGCAGGGGTTGTTCGAGCAGTTGGACGGGGTGATCGACGACAACCTCAAGACCATCGACCCCGCCGTCTTCGCCAGCCAGAAGAAGTACGTTCTCCTGACCATGCAACGCGCCAGCGTCTGATCCGCGGGCCTTCTTGCAACGAGCCGCTTCAGTGGGCGGGCGTGTTTGCGGTCACGCGCTCCCGCACGACCCGCACAAGCGGTCCGCGCTGACCAGTTCCCCACCCGACCAGAGCGCCCTTCCCGGATCAGCGACGTTCGCTGGCGCAGTCATGATGAAATGATTGAATACTCCACGGCGTCGTTAGATCGGGCGCCCGCGAGCGGGCCAGGGGATTGCACATCGAGAATGGAGAAGCATGCTGGAGTCTCTGGAACATCGGCGGTTGCTTTCTGCCGTCCTCCAAGACGGCGTTCTGAACGTGGGTGGGACGAATGGGGATGATCAGATAGTCCTCTACGAGGGCCGCGGCAGTCGGATCATTGTCAAGATTAACGGGGAAGAGTTCAGCTTTCAGCGGTGGGACATCGATCGAGTCGTGATCAACGCCAACGCCGGGGATGACCGTGTCGTGCTGGGGCCGGACCCCAGGATGGCCGTCGATCTATACGTCCGTTACGACATCCCGACCCTCGTCCTCGGTGGCCGTGGTCAAGATTCGATCTACGGCGGGGAGGCCAATGACACGCTCGACGCCGGCACGGGCGTGAACGAAGTCGACGGCCGCGGCGGCGATGATCTGCTCCGCGCGTGGAACACCGACACCGACGACCTCCGCGGCGGGCCGGGCACCGATACCGTCGACTACACCGGCCGCACCCAGCGGCTCAACATCACGCTCGACGACTGTCGCCGACGACGGGGCGCTGCGGCCGCCGGACATCATGCTCGATCCGTTCACCTTCGTGCCCGAGGGCGACAACGTCCATGCCGACATCGAGAACGTGATCGGCGGACAAGCCGCCGACGAGATCACCGGCAACGCCGCCAACAACGTCCTTTCCGGCGGCGGGGGCGACGACATGCTCTTCGGCGGCTTCGGCCGCGACATCCTCAACGGCAACTGGGGCAACGACCGCCTCGTCGGCGGACGCGGCGGCGACCTGCTGATCGGCGGCGGGTGGAACGATACCGCCGACTACTCCACGCACACCGGACCGGTCTAAGTCACGCTCGATGGCCTCCAAAACGACGGGCTGTTCGAGCTTTTCGCGGTCGGCTTCAACACGTCGCGAAGCTCCGTCGAGAACGACAACGTCAAGGGCGATGTGGAAAATGTGATCGGCACCGTGCTCGATGACCACCTCGTCGGCAACGACGGGTCAAACACCCTCGACGGCCGCGGCGGCCAC
Source organism: Tepidisphaeraceae bacterium (assembly GCA_035936155.1). GTDB lineage: Bacteria > Planctomycetota > Phycisphaerae > Tepidisphaerales > Tepidisphaeraceae > DASYWJ01. The sequence goes on from DASYWJ010000109.1 coordinate 2,579, forward strand.
GACCTCCTCGACGGCGGCAACGGAAACGATCTGCTCCGCGGCGGTGACGGAAATGACTCGTTCCTGGCCATCGATGGGGACCGCGACACAATCCGCGGCGGCGACGGCGACCACGACATGGCCGAGGCCGACGATGACGACTTGCTCATCGGGACGAGGCGCGGCGAGATCCTCCTGGTGCTATAAGCCCCGCGGGCGAATCGGGCGTTTGCCTCGGGAGTGGCCTTTCTTTTTTTTAGGCGCGCACAAAGTCGTGAAACGCCGCTGGGGGGCTCGGCGTCTCTAACCGCGAAGACCCGCGGGTGGGTTGCGGGTTCCGACGACGATGACGAGTTAGTCCCACACGCAATACAAGCGGCCGGTTCGGCTGCACCAATCTGGCGCCCTCGCCCGTGGGAGATCGGTATGGAGTACCGGCACCCGGGCGGGGTTTTTTTATGCGCGTGCGCCTTTGCACCGCCCGGCATCGCAGGTACCCTTTGCGGCGACGAGCGGGCTACATCAGGGGCTTGAACCGGGATGGGCCGGTTCTCGCACCTTCTGCTCCTGGACGAACGCAGCCCGGACCCGATGGAGCGGGGCGCCAGCATTCCTTTCGTGTCCGACTCGATCGAGTCGGGCGCCGCGCGTTCCTGTGTAAAACCGGTTCCGGCCAGCGCTAGCCAATCCACTCGCAGTGGCGGAGAAATTTCCGCCGCGGGGCTACGGGCGTTATAAGACCTGCTACAAACGGCACGAGCGGCACAGTCCGCCTCGTTTGCCGTCGATGATCTAAGCGGGATCTTGCTCGCGCAACCGGGATTGCGCGCCCGAGCTTCCAAGGAGTACTTCGCGTGATCTTCGATTCGCTCTTGGGCATGTTCAGCATCGATATGGGAATCGATCTGGGCACGTGCAACACGCTGGTGTGCGTCAAGGGCGAAGGCATTGTTCTTAACGAGCCCAGCGTGGTGGCAGTGAAAAAGGGGACCAACCGCGTCCTGCAGAACGGCAACGCCGTCGGTCTGGTTGCCAAGGAGATGCTCGGCAAGACGCCCGGCAGCATCACCGCCATCCGACCGCTGAAAGATGGGGTGATCAGCGATTTTGAGGTGACCGAGGCGATGCTCAGCTACTTCATTCGCCGCGTGCATGGGCGCAAGCACTTCATCGGCCCGCGCGTGGTCATCGCGATCCCATCGGGCATTACCGCCGTCGAAAAGCGGGCGGTGCTTGATTCGGCCGAGCGCGCCGGGGCGCGGCGCGTGTTCCTGGTGGAAGAGCCGATGGCCGCTGCCATCGGGGCAGGACTGCCGGTCACCGAACCGACCGCCAGCATGATCGTAGACATCGGGGGCGGGACCACCGAAGTGGCGATCATTTCGCTGGCCGACATCTCCGTCTGCAAGAGCGTCCGCACCGCGGGTGACGATTTCGACGAGGCGATCGTCAACCACATGAAGAAGACCTACAACATGGCCATCGGCGAGCAGATGGCCGAGCGCATCAAGATCGAGATCGGCTCGGCCGCCCCTCAGGGGGACAGCGAGCCCACAATGGAAGTCCGCGGCCGCGACATGATCAGCGGGCTGCCGCGCAAGACAAGCGTCACCAGCGAAGAAATCCGCGAAGCCCTGCAGGAGCCGGTGACGAACATCATCGAAGCGGTGACGATCACCCTGGAGCAGGCCGAGCCCGAGCTGGCCGCCGACCTGGTTGACAACGGCATCACGATGGCAGGGGGCTCATCGCTGCTCCGGGGATTGACCACCGTGATCAGCAACGCAACCGGTCTGGACGTGAAGCTGGCAGAGGACCCGCTCACGTGCGTTGCGCGCGGCACAAGCGTCTACCTGGAGAACCTCGAGCTCTGGAAAGAAACGATGGAGAGCGACGCGGACGAGATGTAGGGCGGCGGGCGTCAGAAGCGGAATAGGTTTTCTTTTCTTATCTGCATTCATCTGCGTTCATCCGCGGTTATTTCATCCGCACGGAATCAAAAGTCGCGACAGGGATGTCACATTTTCGTTTCAATCACGTCTTTGCCGGTTTGCTGCTGCTCAGCGTCCTGAGCGCGTTCGTGTTCCCAAAAAAGACCAGCGGCATCCGCGCGCACGTGCAGGGGGTCTTTTATCCCATCGCCAAGCCCGCGCGGATGATCGCGTCGACCGTGCGCGGTCCCGGCGAGCGGCTGGACGACAAACGGGCGTCAGGTGACGTCGTGGCGGAGAACGAGCGGCTGAAGATCGCGCTGGCGAGCCTGACGGCGCAGGTCGAGCTGCTGCACAGCCGGGTGGCCGAGGGCGAGCAGTTCGGCGAGGTCGGGAAGCACACCAGGCGCGTTGCCGTCATGGGCAATGATCCGGCGGCGCGCGACTCACTGAGCGTTGTCGGCAATTTCGACCTGAGCCTGCTTAACCAGCCTGCGCTCTACAACTATGGCCTGGCCGGGCGGTTTGAGCGCGCGGGGCTGAGCGGCGCGCAGGTGAGGCTCATCACGGATCGGAGCTTCAGCGCCACCGCCCGGTTCGGGGAATTCGTCAACGATGGCGCCGGTGGCATCATCTTCGACCCGAAGCCGACGGCGCCGCCGCTGGTCGAGGGGTACGGCAACGGCTCGATGATGGTGAAGAACCTCGAACTGGAAGAGGTCACCAAGGCCCAGATCCGCAAGGGCACCTGGGTCGTGCTCGAAGACAAGGATTATCCGCCGGTCCTGATGCACCAGAAGCTTGGCCGCGTCGAATCGGTTAAGAAGCGCCCCGAGGCGCCGCTGTTCGCCGACATCGAGATCCGCCCGGAGTGGAACCTGATGGCCCTGACGCAGGTGTGGGTGCTGCGAAGTTCAAATGAGCAGGCCGCGATGACCCGGTAGAGGAGCGTCATAAGCTGTCATCCTGAGCTGCTCCCGAAGGATCTCGACCTCCAAGTGCGGGAGACCACTTGGGAATAGCTGATGGTGGAACTGGCGGGGGAGCGGCGGTCATTTTCAGATTTTCGCGATGCGCTGGTTCAGCTACTTCATCCTCGCGTACGTTGCCCTGGGCATCCAGATTGGCGCCGGGGAGTTCCTGCGCGTGGGCGGGGCCAGGCCGGACCTGGTGCTGCTGGCGGTGATTTACATTGCCAGCAATGCGCCGCGCGCCGCGTCCCTGGGCGGGGCATTCGGAATGGGGCTGATGGTCGACCTGGTTGGTCTGGGGCCGCTGGGGCTCTACGCGTTTGGGTACGGGATCGTTGCGATGTTCGTCGTGAGCATGCAGGAGGTGCTATACCGCGAGCACCCGATGGGGCACTTCTTCGTCGCGTTGATCGGGTCGCTGCTGGTGTCGACGATCGGGCTGGTACATGGGTGGATCCACCCGCCGCTGCTGCCGCTGGGCGTGCAGTTCAAGAGCGCGCTGTACACGGCGCTGCTCGCGCCGATCGTCCTGGGCATCCTCCAGCGGATCAAGCGCGTCTTCGCCTTCAAACCGCGCCGACGGTTTGGGCTGGTGTAACTCTGGTCCCTTCTCCCGGAGTACCCGAGAGGGCTTAACACATGTTTGAACGGCGGCTGAAAATCTTCCTTTCGATCCTGCTGCTGGTGACGGGTGTGATGGTCCTGCGCGCCATGCAGCTGCAGGTGTTCGGGCGCGACCACTGGCAGCGGCAGGCTGTGGAGTCGATGAAGCGGCCGCGGCTGATCGAGACCACGCGCGGGCGCATCATCGATGCCAAGGGTAAGATCATCGCGCTGGATGAAGCGTGCATCGACGCCGCCGTCGATTTCCGTGCAATCCTCTCCCCGCCCGATGCCGACTGGCTGCGCGGCCAGGCGATCGCCCGCGTCCGGCGCGATCTGGGCGACAGCTACTGGAAGGTCTCCACCGACGAGCGCAAGGAGCGGATCCTGAAGCAGACGGCGGCGGTCCGGGACGACCTGGGCGGGATGTGGCGGGTGCTGGCGGAGGAACTGGCGCGGAAGGAAAACGGCGGTGCCGACCCGTCACCGCGGCAGCTGGCCGTTGCGCTGGAGCGGATCGAGGAGACGCGCCGTTCGATTGTCGAGCGCGTGCAGATGCGCCGCCGCTACGTCTGGTATCACAAGTACCGCCAGGCTGTCGAGGAGAAGAAGGACGAGAGGTCGCCGTGGTACGCGAAGTGGATCATGGGCGAACAGGCCGGCGACGGCCCGGACGTCGACAACTTCATGGAAGACGTTGGCGAGCAGGAAGCGCCGCACGCGATCCTGCACAAGATCGACAACGACGTGCTCATCCGGCTGAAGAAGAGTCGCCACAAGTACCCTGGCCTCGCATTCATCGACAGCGCCGACCGCTACTACCCCTACGAAAACGTCGCGTCGCACGTGCTCGGGCGGCTGTCGAAGGTCATGCGCGAGGACATGCTTGGCGATCCGAATCTCGGCCGAGACGAGCTGCGCGAGTACCAGCCCAACGACCTGATCGGGCGCATGGGGCTCGAGGCGCTGTGCGAGCCGGCGCTGCGCGGGACACGCGGCCAGGTGGTGCGCGTGGCGGGCGAGCAAACAGAGATCTCCCGCGTCGAGTCGGCGCCCGGCACGGACGTGCGGACGATGATCGATATCGACCTCCAGCAGCAGATCGAGCGTCTGTTCACGAAGGTGACGCTCAAGGAGCACGACAAGAGCCTCGCGACGCAGGAGATGCACGGAGCTGCCGTCGTGATCGACGTGCCGACGGGGGCGGTGCGCGTGCTGGCGTCGTGGCCCAACTACAACGCGAATGAGTTCGATGTGAAGTACGCGGAGCTCGCGCGGGACGAGTTCAACCAGCCGCTGCTCAACCGCGCCACGCAGTGGGCGATCGAGCCCGGATCGACGGTGAAGCCGATCGTCGGACTGGGCGCGATCACGGATGGACTGTGCAGCGCCGGCGAAGGCATCGAGTGCACGGGGTATTTGACGATTCGCCGAACCACGCTCAAAACCAGCCACCGCTGCTGGGTTGCAAGCATGTTCGCGGCGCAGTACCCCGACGCGGTGGCGCACCACCAGATCCCGACTCAGGCGCCGCACCGCGGGCATAGCGGCAATCCGAATGGCTTCCTCACGTTCTCCGATGCGCTGGAGCGAAGCTGCAACATTTATTTCCAGAACCTCGCCGATGAAATGGGCGTCGCAGGGCTCGTCAAGTGGTTTCAGCGATTCGGGCTCGGTCGGCCGACCGGCATTGGCATTGCGGAGTCGCGCGGGTGGCTAATCTCGGCAGAGGGGATGAATCGGCGGCACGTGTTGGGGGACACGTGGTATGCCGGCATCGGCCAGGGCCAAGTCGGCGCGACGACCATTCAGATGGCGAACGCCGCCGCAACGATTGCGCGGGATGGCGTGTGGCTGCGCCCGCACCTGGTCGACCCTGGAACGCCAACGACGCGCCCCGCTGCGCTGCTGCCGGACGGCCCCGACCGCGTCGATCTCAAGCTCGCGCCGGCGGCGATCCTGGCGGCGAAGAAGGGCATGGTCGATGTCGTCTACGCTCCGGGCGGGACCGCCGACAACATCATGCACGCCCCCGTCCGCGTCGCCGGCAAGACGGGCTCCGCGCAGGCCGCGACCCTTCGCACGCCCATCCGCGACGAGCGCGGCAATCTCACGTACGAGTGCGCGAAGTGCCAGGCGCCGATCGAAAGCATCGAGCAGGCGAAGTGCATTGTGTGCGAAAGCGAGAGACGCCGCATCCGCCGCACGAGCCACATGCCGAGCAGTCCCCAGCAGCCGAACCCGGCTGTCCCGTGGTACCGCGGGTTCGGCGAGGACGGGAAGACGATCAGCCACGCGTGGTTCATCGGTTACGCGCCGGCGGAGAACCCGCGGATCGCGTTTGCGGTGATGGTGGAATATGGCGGGAGCGGCGGATTTGCGGCGACGGGAGTCGCCAAGGGTGTGATTGAGGCGTGTGTGCAGCACGGGTACCTCCAGGCCGACGCGGCTGCACCGAAGCTCGAGAGCGCCACGCCATGAGCGAGGGGAACCGGTCCAACGTCGCGGGTGGCAGGGGTGGCGCGGGTGGCGCCTCCACTCCGCCTCAAACGGCGACGCTTCACGCGGAGGTGGATGCTCCGGCACTCTCGTCGCCACCGGCGCCGGCGCCGCGCGACGTGACGCCGGCCGCTTCGCGGCGCGCGTGGCACGAGCCGCGGGTGCACTTCTGGTGGATCATCGCGCTGGGCCTGGTCGCCGCCGCCGCGTGGCTTGCCGTGCAGCATCTGGTCACGTGGAATCGCGAGGCATCGCTGATCCGCAGTGGAACGAAGGTGGACGCGGTTGTGTGGCTCTGGGGCGCGCGCGTGGAGGGTCGGCCGATCGGACCGGAGGACGTGGCCACGCTCGAATTCGAGTGGAAGGGGCAGCCTCAGGTGCTGGGGGGGCAGCGCCTCGTGCGCGAAGTGCCGACCTTTTCGGGCGAGACGATCCCCGTTTACGTCGACCCGGACAATCCCAGGCGCTGGACGGCTCGCGCGGCCCCGCCGCCGCTGGGCAAGCTGATGATCGGCTCGGCGGCGCTGGTTGTGGTGGCAGCGCTGCTGGCGGCGGTGAGCGTATTCAAGCGGCGGGGCGTGATCGCGACCTGGCGCGACGGCGAAGCCCGGCGGGCCGTCGTCGTCGAGACCAGCCAGTCAGCGCTGGCGCCGCGCAGCCGGCTCGTCCGCTGCGCCCTGACCGACGGCGGCGACAAGCGGCTCATCCACGTTTACGTCCCGCACCGCGCCGCAACGCTCCAGAAAGGTGATCCGTTGTGGCTCATCATGCCGCCGGAGAGGCCTGATAAAGCGCTGGCGGCGGTGTCCTTCGCAGCAAGCACGAAATCCTAGCACCAATCACGAAGCGAACTTGCAGAAGCCTCTAACAGAATGGATTCACCGCGGAGACGCAGAGGACGCAGAGGTCAGAAAGTAATTGCTTTTCCGCACTTTTGCGTCCGCGTTCTCGCCTCTGCGGTGACCTTGGTGTCGACTGGAATCTGGTACTTGTTTCGTGCCCGGTGGTTGGGATCTCGTGCTCCACTTTAGCAATCGAATTGTTCCCGCATGAACCGTCTCTGGCAGCAACTCGCGATCGCCACGAACTGGCCGGTGCTTGCCGCCGTTGCGGTCTTGTCGACCATTGGGGTCGTCAGCGTCTGGGCAGATGCGCCGGGCGACGGGCAGAAGCAGCTGGTGTTCCTCTTCGTCGGCCTGACATGCATGCTCGCGTTCCAGGCGGTGAATTATCAGATCATCGGGCGCTTCGCCTGGGTCTTTTACGTGCTCTCGCTCCTGCTCGTGATGTACACGGTGCTCGGCGCCGCCATCGGTGGAAAGGCGCCGATCCCCTTCGTGCGCAACGTCAACGGCGCCTACGCCTGGATTCACTTCGGGGGTTTCAGCCTTCAGCCGGCGGAGCTGATGAAGATCTCGTTCATCATGGTGCTGGCGCGTTACCTGCGCTTCCGCTCGAACTACCGCACGCTCCTCGGGCTGCTCCCGCCGTTTGCGCTGGCGATTGTTCCATTGGCGCTGATCCTCAAGCAGCCGGATTTGGGCACTGCGATGACATTCGTGCCCGTGCTGTTCGTGATGCTCTTTGTCGCGGGCGCCAAGCTATGGCACCTCGCGGCCGTCGTGGGGATGGGATTGGCCATCGTGCCGGTCCTGTGGCTGGCGGGCGAACATGAGGTTCGCGACCCGCTGAGCGGCCGGGTCGTCGGCACGTGCACGAGCTGTCCGAATGTGCCGGTCCTGCGGATCGCGCCGCAGTTCGTCAAGCACTACCAGCGCGAGCGCGTCCGCGCCATGTTCGACGCCAACCCGCGCATGCTTCGCGAAACCGGGCTTCAGCAGCACAAGGCGCTGATCGCCTTCGGTTCCGGCGGGATCGGCGGGAAGGGCATCGGCAATATCCCCGCCGGCCGGCGCGTCCCCGAGCGGCACAACGACATGATCTTCGCCCTGGTCGGCGAGCAGTTCGGCTTCTTCGGCGCCGCCGTCGTGCTCGGCGCTTACATCGTGCTCTTCGCCGCCGGGCTGGAGATCGCCAGCTCGACGCGCGAGCCGTTCGGCAAGCTCGTGGCGCCCGGCGTTGTGGCGCTGCTCGCGGGGCAGACGTTTCTCAACATCATGGTCGCCATGAAGATGATGCCCGTCACCGGCGTCACGCTCCCGTTCGTCAGCTACGGCGGCAGCAGTCTGCTCGCCAGCTTCATGGCCGTCGGTCTACTGCTGAACATCGGCCAGAACCGACCGATGGTGATGGCCCGCGACGCGTTCGAGTTCTGACGCAGACTGTGATGAGGCCAGCGATCGCACGGCCAACCCCAGGAGCAGCACCGTCGACCAGAGCAAGTGCGAATTGAACGGCTCGGGCAGGTTGAGGCGCGGCGATGCGCACCATGGCCAGATCGCCAGCAGCACAATCAGCACCACAGCCGCGGTCCGCACCCGCCCGCGCTGCGCCTCCCACGCCAGCCAGCCCCAGAAAGGAAAGAGGTACGGATAGTAGTGGTACCAGGCGATGGGGCTGAAGATCAGCATCCAGGCCACGAGCGCCGCAGCGGCGGCGAATTGGTGAGGCAGGCTGTCGCGGAGCAAAAGGCGCCGTGAGACGAGCAGGGCGAGCAACCCACAGAGCGTCGCGTACTGCGCGACGCGCACGGTAAGCATGACCGTCTGCGAAAGGGGCTGCTGACTGGTGCTGCGCAGCAGGAAGGCCTGCAGCGACTGGTTGCCGTCCCACGGGTGCGACCGGTTCAGCCGCGGCGCGATCTCCGTAAAATATTCCGCGAACGGCGCGGGCCCCGTCACCGCCAGCGTGAGCAGCGTCACCCCAATGCCAAGCGCGGCGGCAGCAGCGACCATCCGCCAGCGTCCGAGCAGCACCGCCAGCGGCAGCAGCGCCAGCGTCGCGTATTTGATCAGCGCCCCAAGGCTCATAACCGCCGCGCCACGCACGTCGGCCCGACCGGAAAGCGCCAGCGCCGTCGCACCGATGCACAGGCCCACCAGCGGCGAGACCTGCCCCGCCCGCACAGCGCGGAATATCGTCGGCGAGAACGCCATCACCAGCACGATCACGCCCGCCACCCGCGTCGGCCGGCCCGCGAGCATCGCATACATCCACCCCGCCTGCAGCGCGACGACCCACCCGCACAGCGCCATCACGCCCGTCCACGCCACCAGCGCAGGGTGGTACGGGAGCAGCGCGAACGGCGCATACAGCAGCGCGTTCGGCGGAAACTGCATAAAGCGGTTCGTGTTCCCCACGCCCCGCGCCTCGGCCAGCTCCGCGTAGCGCTGCCGCATCATCGAGGTGTCCGGCTCGCCCGGATTCTTCCATGCCCGCGAAAGGGGGATCGGGTACAGCGCCTCCCACGCCCCGTGAAGCGCCACCACGCCGCCCATGTAGAACTGTCCGAAGTCCAGCGGGTTGGGGCGCAGCCATTGTCCGAGCACCGACGCAGACAGCAGCCAGAGCAGCGCCACGCCGGCGCAGCGACGGTTGAAATGTTGGGTCGAGGCGATCGATGGGTCCGGCTCGTTTGAAATGGCGTTCATAAACATAGCAGATGCATAGTCCGCGCTGCCACGCTTGTCGCAGATCTACCCCATTTCGGACCCACATTGACACGATTGACTTGCGCCGTCCGGCCCCCCTACATTGGCCGCCATGCGATTCGTCGCCGGCGGTGTCGCGCTGATGCTGGTCCTCGCGGGCTGCAGCAGCCGTGTTCGGCTCCCCGAGCGCACCCCGCGCAACGCGACGATGTTCGGCCCGACGAGCATGCGCATTCACCCGATCTTCACGCAAGTGAAGGACTGGACCGGCGATGGCAAGCCGGACGGCATCGAGGCGCTGATCGAGTTCCAGGATCGTTTTGGGGACCCGACGAAAGCCAGCGGCAGCGCGATCTTTGAGCTGTTCGAGTATCGAGCGTACAACCCCGATCCACGCGGCGAGCGCGTCACGGGCCCATGGACGGGATCGCTCCTGACCATCGATGAGCAGCGCGCCCGCTGGAACCGCACGCTCTCGACATACAGTTTCCGCCTGCCCTTCGAGCACGTGCGCGACAACCGCAACTACGTCCTGGCCGCCACGTTCGACCGCTCGGCGGGGGCGGGCGAGGCGAACCGCTTCTTCGACCGGATCGTGCTCGAAGCCGCCCAACGCAAGGAGCCGACGACTGGTGACGACGACGAACTCCCAGCCACTCGACCCGTCGCACCTTGAGCCGGTGCCCACGCTCCTGGTTCGCATCCGGGCCGAGCTGCCTGCCGACTTTCCCCCGGGACAACCCGTGCGCGTGAGCCGCGCGCCGGGACGACTCGACGTGATGGGCGGCATCGCCGACTATACCGGCTCGCTCGTGTGTGAAGCCACGCTCGACCGCGCCGCCGCCGTCGCCTTGACGGAGCGCGAAGATCGCGAACTTCAGGTCTTCTCGTTCAACCTGTTCGACGACCACCTGCCGTTCACTTTCCGCATCTCACTCGACGCATTGGCCCGCGTTTCGGTGGAAGACCTCCGCCGTGAGTTCGCAGAGCCAGGGCGGAAGTGGGCGGGATACCTCGCGGGGTGCCTGTTCGTCCTGCACGAAGTGGGGCTGATCGACCTGCGCGACCCGAAGCACAAGGGGCTCAACCTCGCGCTCTATAGCACCGTGCCGCTTGGCGCGGGCGTGAGCTCGTCGGCGGCGATCGAGGTGGCGACGATGATGAACCTCGTTGAGCACTTCGGCGTCCGCGACCGAACGGATCAGCTGCGCCTGGCGGCGCTGTGTCAATCCGTCGAGAACCGTATCGTCGGCGCCCCCTGCGGCATCATGGACCAGGTGACGAGCTGCCTCGGCGAGAGCGGCTCGCTCCTGCGCATGATCTGCCAACCGCACACGCTCCTTCCGCCCATGCACCTCCCCCCCGGGGTTCGCGTCATCGGTATCAACAGCAACGTGAAGCACAGCGTCGGCGGCGGGATGTACGGGCGCACGCGCTGTGCGGCGTTCATGGCGCACCGCATCATCCTCGAGCAGATGCGAACGCTGGGCCGACGCTCCGGTCGCACCCTCGATGGCGACCCGATGAACGGCTACCTCGCCAACCTGGACCCGGACGACTACAAGAAGCTCTTCCGCCCAAACCTCCCCGAACATCTACGCGGCGATGCCTTCCTCGAGCTCTACGGCAGCACGATCGACTCCGCGACGAGCGTTGAGCCCGGCATAAGCTACCACGTCCGTCAATCCGCCGACCACCACGTGCTCGAAGCGCGGCGCGTGCGGCGGTTCGTCGAGGAACTGCAGCTTGCTACGCGCGAGCGGGAGAAGAATCCTCTGCGGCGCAGTCCCGCGCTGGATCGGGCTGGGCACCTGATGTACGCGTCGCACCTCTCGTACACGAACGACGCGCTGCTGGGCGCGGAGGAATGCGACCTGCTGGTAAAACTTGTTCGCGATAGCGAGTCCAAGGGTCTCTACGGCGCGAAGATCACCGGCGGCGGCAGCGGCGGGACGGTCGCGCTCCTCTGCCAGGCAACGGACGCCGCCGACAACGCCGTCCGGGAGATCATGCTTGCATACGCAACGGAAACCGGCAGAGCGCCGGAAGCATTCACCGGCGGCAGCCCCGGCGCGTGGCATGCGAGGAGCGCGCTCACTGCGTAGCGCTCTGCAATTTCAAAAGCAAGATCGCTGCAGAGGCGCAGAGGAAGCAGAAACGGCTGCGTTCCGCGTTTTTTTTCCCCGCGCCTCCGCGGCGGAGTATGTTGTTTTAAGAGGCGATCAGTCCGATCCCACTACCTTCACGATCTTGTTGTACAGGCCCAGGATCAGGAAAGTGGGCGCCCACTGGCCGACAAACAGGGCGTCCTTGTCGCGGCCCATGATCTTCATGGTGGCGGAGGTGGCGATCGAGCCGGCGGCAAGCCAGAGGAACAGGTCGCTGGGCAGCTTGGCGGTCTGCTGCTCGATCGTACGTGCAATCGCGCCTTCCTGGTGTTCCGGGGGGGTGTACGTGCGCATAGCGGCTCTCCTTCTGCGAAAGAAAACATCGGCCTCCCGCGCCGACCTTCGGCCGGGGTCTATTACAAGGAAGGAATGCAAAGCCAGTGCCGTGAGCGGGGTGAACGCTACGGTCCTGTCGGGCCCGCTTGGCGCGCCTTGCGGGCGGCGATGAAGGAGCGGACGCACAGGACGATGAAGATCGCGGACATCACCGCCATGATCGCCTGGACCGTCACCGCCGCCGGACGCTCGGGGGCGGTCCCGGCCATCCACTGAATGGCTTTCACCACGCCCCTTACGGTGCCCAGGAGCCCGAGCACTCCCAGCGCGGCCGCGGCGTGCATCGTGTGCTTCCGCCACTCCGGCTTGATCTCAGCGATGAGCCCCAGCACCAGCAGCGGCAATCCAACAAACGCGGGGATCAGCGCCGTCATGCTGCGCGCGCCTGGTTCCTGCATGCCGAAGTAGGCAACGACTCCGAGGACGATCAGTAAGGCGCCGAAGGCAATCGTGATTCTGGGCAAGGGTTCTCCGCGTGAAGGGTTTGTGGGTCATCTTTGGCCCTTCGCCGTTGAAGTCAATCTCGATGGCGCGACTACCGGCGCACGGATGATTCGGTTCCAATGCGCGTCCAGAAGAAAGGTTTGTCATGGACATCGGAATCTGCTCGTACAGCTTTCACCGCCAGCTCGCCTCGGGGAAGCAGGACATCTTCGGCTTCATCACCCTCTCCCGGGAACTTGGCTGCACACAGCTGGACCCATGGAACGCGCACCTTGCGCTGATCAAGCTGGGTGAGGGCGCCGGCGCGGTGGGGCCCGAATTGGCGCTATCGGGAACAGAAACCGACTACCTCGCCCGCATCGAAGCCGCCGCGGATGAGTCAGGGCTGCCTTGGGGGACGCTTGTGGTCGATGGAGCGCACATCTACGACGCCGACGAAACCGTCCGCGCCGCCAACCGCGCCCGCGCGTACCGCTGGCTCGAGGTGGCCGACCGGTTGGGTTGCGAGCAGGTCCGCATCGATGCGGGCGGTCCGGAGGATATGCCCGATGACGTGTTCAAGGTGATCGTCGAGGGTTACAACGACCTCATCGCCCGGGCGAAGGAGAAGGACATCGAGGTGATTACGGAGAATCACTTCGGCCCCAGCCGCATCCCCGCCAATGTCGAGCGGATGATGAACGAGATCGAGGGCCTCGGCTTCCTCTACGACACGCACAACTGGAAGCCCGAGCTGCTGGCGGAAGGCCGCCAGCGGACGGCGAAGTATGCCACGGCGACGCACGTGAAGACCTTCGCCTGGGACGAGCAGGGCAACGAGACGAGCGGTACGAGCCCCGAAGAGGCCGTTCGACTCCTGCTCGATGCCGGCTACACCGGCGCCTGGGGCGTCGAGAGCGTCCCGACCGACGGCGACGAGGTCGAAGGCGCCCGAAAAAGCGTCGCGATGATTCACCGCGTCGCGGGATGAGAGATGCGCCCCCGCGCGCGGCCGGACACCGCCGGAATGCTCTTGTGCTCGTTTGCTTCGCGGCCGCCTTCGCCATTGCGTCCTTCGCGGTCTCCTTCGAGCGAGAGAACTGAAAAGCCCTGTGCGAAGTCCGGCGACATTCGACATCCCCCCTGGGGACCTGCTATAGTGCCCGCGGTCGGTTCCGCCGCCGAGAATCAGAGACGCGCGTCTGTTCGTTCATTTCGCTCGCCGCTCATTCACGAGACGCTCCTACCTTCTGGGCCGAAAGTCGGCCCCTTTTGCACGCGACCGAAAAAAGTAAAACCTCCAGGTCGCACGTGCCCCAACACTCGTTAGGAGTTTCTCATGGGCAAGAAGTTGTATGTCGGAAATTTGAGCTACGACGTCGATAGCTCGCAGCTCGAGCAGATGTTCACCGGCCACGGCACGGTGACCAGCGCGCAGATCATCACGGACCGCGACACGGGCCGGAGCAAGGGCTTCGGGTTTGTGGAGATGGGCAGCGACAGCGAGGCCCAGTCGGCCATCGCGGCGCTGAACGGCCAGGACAGCAATGGCCGCGCGCTCACTGTCAACGAAGCCAAGCCGCGTGAGAATCG
>DASYWJ010000110.1:0-6042 GCA_035936155.1 Tepidisphaeraceae bacterium
GCGCTCGAGCGCGGTGAGCGCGTGCGCACCGAGCTGCGCGTCGAGAACAAGAACCGCACCGTGGGCGGGCTGCTCTCGGGCGAGATCGCGCGCCGCCACGGCGCCGAGGGCCTCCCCGAGGGCACGATCGAGATCAGCGCCGCGGGCTCCGGCGGCCAGAGCTTCGGCGGCTGGCTCGCGCCCGGGGTCACGCTGACCCTGCACGGCGACGCCAACGACTACACCGGCAAGGGCCTGTCGGGCGGAGTGCTCACGGTGCGCCCGCCCGAGGGATCGACCTTCGTGGCCGAGGAGAACGTGGTGATCGGCAACACCGTCCTCTACGGGGCGACCGGGGGGCGCGCGTTCTTCCGCGGCCTCGCCGGCGAGCGCTTCGCGGTGCGCAACTCGGGCGCGCGCACGGTGGTCGAGGGCACCGGCGACCACGGCTGCGAATACATGACCGGCGGGCGCGTGATTGTCCTCGGCAAGACCGGCCGCAACTTCGCCGCCGGCATGTCGGGCGGCATCGCGTACGTCTACGACGACGACGGGCAGTTCTCCAGCAAGTGCAACCTGGAGATGGTCGAGCTTGAAAAGCCCGACAAGCCTGAGGACATCCAAACGATCCGGCGGCTGCTCGAAAACCACCAGAAGTTCACCGGCAGCACGGTCGCCAGGAGTGTGCTCGACGACTTCGACAAGGAACTGCGCTGGTTCGTAAAAGTAATGCCGACCGATTATCGCCGCGTACTGGAACACCAGGCGGAGATCGAGGAGCGCGCCCGGCAGCTTTCGGCCCGACAGGGCGCGCCCGTGTAACTTGAGATGAGCGGGTATACTTGATCGATGACCACTGTGACCTCGACACCTCCGAGCCCGTCGCCCGTTGCCAAATTTGAAAATGCCGCGGAGTGGTGGCACGCGCTGGGTGACGTGCCGCTTGAGCGCGTCGTCATGGACCCGCCGCCCGGTACGGCGACGGAGCAGGATCTGCTTGTATTCGTCGAGCGTGACAAGCGGCTGGTCGAATTGATTGATGGCACCCTGGTGGAGAAGCCCGTAGGGTACGAGGAGTCGTTCATCGCGTTGCTGCTTGCCACGGCACTCAATAACTTCGTTCGCCCGCGCACGCTGGGTTTCGTGGCGGGAGCTGACGCTACGCTCCACATGCGCTCGGGCCGCGTTCGTTTGCCGGACGTGAGCTTCGTCAGCATTGATGACGTACCCGGAAGACAGCGTCCGAAGGAACCAATTCCGCTAGTACCACCGACCATCGCCGCTGAAGTGATCAGCCAGACAAACACGTCGATGGAGATGCGGCAGAAGACGAAGGAGTATTTCGAGTCGGGATCGAAGCTCGTGTGGCTGATCTACCCCAAGACGCGCACGATTGCCGTCTTCGATCGGCCTGCCGAAGAGACGGCACGCCTCTTGACCGAGAATGACGTGCTGGACGGTGGTGATGCGCTGCCGGGCTTCACCCTTCGAGTTGCAGAACTTTTTCCCGACGTGCGGTAACCACGGTGGCGGTCGTCTCGTAGTGAGACTGATCCGGCACCGGACGCAACTGAGACGGATCATGGCGATGACAACTCCACACCGCCCCGCCCTCCCGCCGAACGCGAAGTATGCCAACTTCGCCGACTGGTGGCACGAGATGGGCGACCTGCCGCTCGAGCGCATCGTTATGGACCCCTGGATCGGGATGGCGACCGAACGCGATCTACTGAAGCTCATCGAGGGGGCCGATAAGCGCCTCTGCGAACTCGTCGATGGCACCCTTGTGGAGAAGCCGGTGGGCATCAAGGAATCACGAATCGCCATCAAGTTGAGCACGGCCCTGAGCGTCTTCCTTGCCGGAAAGAAGCTGGGGTTCGTCAGCGGGGAGGCCGGGCCGTTTCGGCTGCGCGCGAAACGCGTGCGCCTTCCAGACGTCGCCTACACGAGCCACGCCAGCCTTCCGGCTCCGGATTCGGCCGATGCGCCCATCCTGCCGTCGCCTCCAACGATTGCGGCCGAAGTGATCAGCGAAAGCAACACAACTGCAGAGATGCGCAGGAAGATACGCGAGTATTTCGAGTCCGGCACACGACTCGTCTCGCTGATCTATCCGAAGACGCGGACCATTGCGGTCTTTGAGTCGGCGTCTGACGAGCCGGCAAGAGTCCTGACGGAAGGCGAAACGCTCGACGCAGCCGGTATTCTTCCCGGATTCTCGATCACCGTGGCCGCGCTATTCGATTTGTCCTAGTCTCACCATGCCCTAAACGAAAAAGGTACGCGTCGATGGGTAAACCGACCGGTTTCAAAGAGATTCCCCGCGAGATGCCGCGGCGTCGGCCGGTGGAGCTGCGCATTCTCGACTGGAATGAAATCTACAACCCGATGTCGGACGAGAAGCTCCGCGCACAGGGAGCGCGGTGCATGGACTGCGGGATTCCGTTCTGCCACGGGCCCACGGGGTGCCCGCTGGGGAACATCATCCCGGAGTGGAACGACCTGGTTTACAAGAACCGGTGGCGCGATGCCATCGACATGCTGCACAAGACGAACAACTTCCCGGAGTTCACCGGCCGCATCTGCCCCGCCCCGTGCGAAGAGGCGTGCGTGCTGGGGATCAACGAGAAGCCCGTCACGATCAAGAACATCGAGAACTCGATCATCGATCATGCGTGGGACAACGGCTGGGTGAAGCCGAACCCGCCGGAGGTCCGCACGGGCAAGAAGGTGGCCGTGATCGGCTCGGGCCCGGCCGGTTTGGGCGCGGCGGCGCAGCTGAACAAGGCGGGGCACTGGGTCACCGTCTTCGAGCGCGCCGACCGCATCGGGGGGCTGCTGATGTACGGCATCCCCAACTTCAAGCTCGAAAAGCGCATCGTGCAGCGGCGCGTCGACCTGATGAAGCAAGAGGGGGTGCAGTTCGTGATGAACGCGAACGTCGGGCAGAACATCAAGATCGATGATCTGAAGCGCGACTTCGACGCAATCGTTCTGTGCCACGGCGCGACCAAGGCCCGCGATCTGCCCGTGCCCGGGCGCGAGCTAACGGGGATTCACCTGGCGATGGACTACCTCCCCCAGCAGAACAAGGTGAACTGCGGCGACACCGTGCCGGACCAGATCAACGCCAAGGACAAGCACGTGATCATCCTGGGCGGCGGCGACACGGGCGCCGACTGCCTCGGCACCGCCCTGCGCCAGGGGGCCAAGAGCATCAGGCAATTCGAGCTGCTCCCGCGCCCCGGCAACAGCCGCGGCGAGCCGGGCGTGGCGCCGTGGCCGCTGTGGCCGATGATCTACCGCACCAGCAGCGCACACGAGGAAGCCGAATCCGTCCTCTCGCCGGACATTCGCGATTTTTCGATCAACACCAAGGCTTTCTCCGGCGAGAAGGGTGTGGTCAACAAGCTCCACGGCATCCGCCTGGAGTGGGAGAAGGACGCGACCGGCCGCCCCACGAAGTTCAAAGAAGTGGCGGGCAGCGAGTTCGAGCTCGACTGCGATCTGTGCTTCCTTGCCCTCGGCTTCCTCGGCCCGGAGACCGACGGCCCGATCGCGCAGCTCGGGCTCAAGCTCGACAACCGAGGCAACGTAATCGCCGACGAAAACTACATGACGAGCGTCCCCGGCGTCTTCGCCGCCGGCGACATCCGCCGCGGACAGTCGCTTGTCGTCTGGGCCATCAGCGAAGGCCGCCAGGCCGCTCGCGGCGTCGACGCCTTCCTCATGGGCCGCAGTGACCTCGGTCCGGCGATTAAGCTGTTCTGATCGAAGTCGCTGGCAGCAGCACGCGGATGACTACGAACGTCACGTCGTCTTTGGCGCGTGCCCCGGCCATGAATTGCGTCAGGGCGGCGTCCAGCGCATCGACGGTGGATCGCGCGGTCACGGCGGCGCCCGATGTCGCCAGTCCGCGGAGAAGCTGTCGGACGCGCTCCCGGCCGAACGCTTCGCCGGAAGGGTTCTGCGCGTCAAACAACCCGTCGGTCGCGGCGACGATCAGCGTGCCCGATTCGAGACCGTCGTCGTGATGCTCCTCGTACTCCACGTTCATCTCAATGCCCAGGGGAAGCCCGCCGCCGGAGAGCCTGGGGAACGTGTCGGTCACGGGGTGGTAGAGGATGAACGGCTCGTGGCCAGCGCGGGCCCAGCGGACGGCGCGGGAATCGGAATCGACGCTCATCAGCAGCATCGTCATGAAGCGCCCGTCGCGGGCGCCGTGGCAGAGCACCTGGTTGACGCGCGTCATCACCTCGCCCAGCGAAATCT
Source organism: Tepidisphaeraceae bacterium (assembly GCA_035936155.1). Lineage (GTDB taxonomy): Bacteria > Planctomycetota > Phycisphaerae > Tepidisphaerales > Tepidisphaeraceae > DASYWJ01. The sequence goes on from DASYWJ010000110.1 coordinate 4,252, forward strand.
CGCCCGCGCCCTGCGCCTCGGCCCGCAACGCCGCGCGGGCGGTCGCCATCAGCAGTGCCGACGAAATCCCATGGCCCAGCGCGTCGCCAAGGGCGACAACCACTCGCCCGTTGTCGTCACGGACGCTGGCGGCTGGACTGGTCTCGATGAAGTCATAGTAATCGCCGCCCGTGATATCGCAGTACCGGCAGCGGGCAGCGATCTCGAAGCCGCGCACTGCCGGCACGTCCGCCGGCAGGAGGCTCTGCTGCACTTCCTTCGCCAGCTCAAGCGACCGCTCGAGCTCAATCCGCTCGCTCAGCCCCGCCGACATGCGATTCAGCTCCTGCGACAGCTCCCGGAGCTCGCGGGTTGCGCGCAGGTCGAGCCGGGCGCTGAGGTCGCCGCTGCCCACGCGGCGAACGTGGTCGCGCAGCCGAAGCAGCGGTCGCGTCACCTGCCGACCCAGCCCCAGCGCCAGCAGCGCGCTGACCATCGCCGCGGCCGACGCCAGAAGCACCTGCCGCCGCTGCAGCGCCTGCGCATCGCCCAGGAACGCTGACTCCGGCGCACCCACGATCACCCGCCAATGAATGCCCGGGTACGGCGAGAGCGCGCGAACGGTCGCGCGGGCCGGCGCGCCATCAGCATCGAAGCGGTGCAGCGGCGCTGTCGTCGACGCTCCATCGGACAGGTATGGCACGGCGTCGGCCACGCCCCGCGCGAACGGACTGCTGCTCTCCTCAAGCTTCAGCCGCGCGCCGGATGGTGAATTGACCGGCCCCCGCGACGCGGCGACGAGCAGGCCGCGCTCATCGACGATGAACGCGAACCCCCGCTCCGCAATCGGCAATCGTCGCAGCGTCTCGCTCAGCTGCTCGAGTGTCACGTCAATCACCAGCACGCCCAGCATCTGCCCGGACGTGCCGCGCACGGCCCGCGTGTACCCGGTCCCCGTCGTCCGGTCGGCGCCGGTCTCGCCGAACCAAAAGTAGATCGGCGTCCACACGGGCCCATCATGGTGTACGGCCGCCGCATACCACGGCCGCTCGCGTGGGTCGTAGCGGTAGACGCGGATCGGCGTCGTGCCGACGTTTCCCGTCTCGGGGTCAACCGGGAACTCCCGCGCGCCGTTTACCTTCGCCTGGTCCGAAAACCCCAGCTCCAGCGGCGCATTCTGCCCGCGCAGGAGCCAAACGGCGTCCCCCGCAGGGTTGCCGAAGCAGATCGACGCGACGCTCGGCGTGGTTACCAAATCATCGAACATCGGCCCCGTCCACGCTGACAGGTCCCCCCCAGCGGGCAGCCGGCCGTCACGCACGCGCAGAGCGTAGCGGTCGCTGATCTCGATGGCGTGGCCGAGGAACGTCGCCAGGTCGTCGCGCACGCGGTCGGTCGCCGTCGCGCTCAGCGTCGTCGCCAGGTCCTCCGCGATGGCCGTGCTCGTGCGGCTCGAGAGGATCACAAGCACCGTCGACACCGCCGCCACCGGCAGCACAACAACCACCGCCATGAGCAGCCGGATCGACACCGGCCGGTTTGGTGAACGGGCGAGCGCGGGGAAATTGCCTATGGATCTGGTCGGAGATTCGTCTGCCATGCCAGTGCTGCGATCGAAAGGTGCCCGCTCGCCTCCGTCTCAGCTGGCCATGATACTTCATCCGCAGAGGGAACCTAGAGCGTTTGACTGTTGAATGTAGCATGCTCAAGCGGCAGCGTATCCGCAGTGTTGAAACCAGTTTCGCAGGTCGTTGACGGTGACGGTCGCGAACGCGGCGGTGATCGCCTCGCCCAGCGCTTCGGCGGTGCGGG
>DASYWJ010000111.1:0-14640 GCA_035936155.1 Tepidisphaeraceae bacterium
GCCATCACCGTCCGCGCCGTCGATCACCGGTACCTTCCGGGCGAGCATGGCCGTCAACCCACGCTGCAATTCCGCCGCCGCCGATCGCAGGACGACCGAGTCCGGGGGCGACGAGATCCGCGCGGCCGCCGCCCGGTATGACGCGCGGATTGATCCCTCCTCCAGCGGCGCGTACCGCAACCAGGCAGCGTAGCCGTCCTTGCCTTGCGCTTCGCCGATCGGCACAAGCAGCACAACCAGCCCGATTACTGCTGTTCGGGCACACCATCTTCTCCGCGCCGCCGGGCGGCTCGCGAGTTGACCTGATGGGGAATTCATAGTTATTTGGTTATCCCGCCGCCTGACCGGCCACATCATTTCTTCGCCGACGAATGACTCGCGGGCACAATCATGATTTTGGTCGGGCGATTTGGAAATAGCTTAAGCTCCGAAATTGGATTCCCGCATCCATCCGCACGCTCGGTAGACCACGTTCGACGCCTGAGAGTTGGCTTGTATCTACCTCGATCGTACCGCAAGCCCCGGAATCCACGCCGCGCATTTCGGTGATCGTGATGCTGCGATACCCCACCTGGTCGCCGCAGCCGCAGCCGCCGACGAGGGCAAAAACAGACTGGTGACGATTGCGGTTATGACGCGTCCGACCATTGTGTCTCCCAAGCGGGATGACGGATCAACATTCACTGGCCGCGGTCGACGACCAGCTTCCGAATCACGAGGACCGTAGTGGCCGTTGCTCGTAGACCAATACCTGTCATTCGCGTGGGTTCGAAGCACAGCAAAAGAAGCCGATGCACATGCGGGACTGGATCAGCAAGCTTCACGGCTTCCTCACGTTGAACGAGGTCATCCTACAGGGGAGGTACACCAACTCGGAGGAGGCGAGCGCACCACCGTGCCAACCCTGACCGACGAGTTCGGGCGGGAAGCGGCCGGCTTATGCTCCTCCCCCTGCTCAATCACCCCCTCACCGCGTGATCCAGTGCTTCTGGGTCAGGTCGTTGAGCCCCCATTCCCCGACGGGCCTGCCCTCCTCCCTCATCTCGGCCCTCTGAGGTCCCCTCTCGTGTCACGAGGACGGGAGCATGCAGCGAAAGCCGGCGCAAACGCTTCGCGTCTCGACCACCTCGTGCGCGAGTACGTCGCGTACTACCACCACGAGCGGCCGCATCAGGGGAAGGGAAACCTGACGCTGATATATGACGGGCGGGAGCCGCCGGGCGAGGGGAAGGTGCTGTGCCGCCAGCGGCTGGGCGGCGTGCTCCGGCACTACCTACCGCGAAGCGGCGGCGTGAAGATGCCGAACCGTGAGCAGATGTACTGGCGGGCGGCACGGAGGACGCGTTAGCGGGTTCGTCCGGCGAGGCTCGCGACCATGGTGATCAACTCAGCCGGTTCGACGGGCTTGGCGACGTGCATGTGAAAGCCTGCCAGGACGGAACGCATGCGGTCTTCCGACCGCGCGTACGCCGTCAAGGCTACCGCCGGAACGTCGCCGCCGCGCTGTGGGCCCAGCGCCCTGACTTTTCGGATGAACGCGTACCCATCTTCGTTCGGCATGCCGATGTCACTGACCACCACGTCCGGCGGCTCGGCCTGAACCAGCTTCATCGCCTCCGAGGCCGATCCCGCAGTGGTCACGACGGCCTCACAGTTCTCCAGCAGCCGCCGCACGAGGTTGAGCGCGTCCGGCTCATCGTCCACCACGAGCACGCGGACGCCCGCGAGACTCAGGCACGTGGCGGTGTTGATGACGCCGGACACATTGGCCACGGGGTGGCGTCGTGACGGTTCGTCTGCGGGTTCGGGGTGGACGACCGTCATCGGGAGCGAGACCGTGAACGTCGCGCCGGTGCCGGGGCCGGAACTGCTCGCGCGGATGCTCCCGCCGTGCAGTTCCACGAGTTGCTTGACGATGGCCAGCCCGAGTCCGAGGCCGCCGTGGCGGCGGGTCGTGGACGCGTCGGCCTGACGGAAGCGGTCAAACACGTGCGGCAGGAACTCGGGCTCGATGCCCTCGCCCGTGTCGCTCACGCTGATTTCGAGGTGCGAGTTCACGCGCTCCACGACGACTTGGACGCGCCCGCCCCTCGGCGTGAACTTCACGGCGTTCGTCAGCAGGTTCCACATCACCTGCTGCAACCGGTTCGGGTCGCCCGACACCGGACCAGCGAGCGGGTCGAGCACGGCTTGCAGGCTGATGCCCTTCGCCTCGGCGGCGGGCTTGATCGACTCGACGGCCCCGTGGACGACGGGCGCGAGGTCGATCCGCTGCACGTCGAGCCGGACCTTGCCGCTGATGATCCGGCTCATGTCCAGTAGGTCTTCGATGATCTGCGTCTGAGCACGCGCGTTGCGCTCGATGGTCCGCAGACCTTCGCTCAAGTCCTCGGCGTCCTTCGCGCCGCCCGCGAGGATTTGCGACCAGCCGAGGATGGCGTTCAGCGGCGTGCGGAGTTCGTGGCTCAGGGTGGCGAGGAACTCGTCCTTCATCCGGCTCGCACGCTCGGCCTCGGCCCGTGCGCCCCGCTCGCTGTCCAACAGCCGCTCCCGCTCGGACTCCGCACGCTTTGCCTCGGTCACGTCTCGAATTTCGATGACGGTCGAGATCGGCCTACCGTCCTTGAAGATCGGGCTGGCGGCGACGAGCACCGGGAACGTCGAGCCGTCCTTGCGGAAGAACAGGTCTTCGTGCGCCCGCACGTCGAAGTTCTCAGGCAACGCCCGGTCGATGGGGCAGTCTTCGATCGGGTAAGGACGGCCGTCCGGATAGTGGTGGTGGACGAGGTAGTGCAGCGGCTTCGACCCGATCTCCTCGACCGAGCACCCGGTCATGTCGAGCCATGCCTTGTTGGCGTAAGTGCAGTATCCCCGCGCGTCCATCATCGCCAGCCCCTGCGTCGAGTTCTCCGCGATGGTGCGGACCAACTCCTCGCTCGACCGCAGCGCAGCCTGCGCCCGCCGCTGATCGGTCACGTCGCGGAGGGTCAGCACCGCCTGTTGCAGACGCCCGTCCGCGTCCCGCACCGGGGTGCCGCCGTAACTGCCGATCCACCGCCTGCCGGTGTCGCGGCGCTGAACCTCGACCTCGTACCCACTGAACCGTTCGCCTCGTAGGACGCGAGAAATCGGCCAGTCCGCCAACGGGAGGAACCGCCCCTCCGCGTCGTGCAGTTCGAACAGGCCGGGGTAGTCACCCAGTCGCTTGAGCATCTCTTCCACGCTCGCGAACTCGTGGATGGCGAGCGCCGCCGGGTTCATCAGCAGCAGGTTGCCTTCAGCGTCGGCCAGCACGAGACCCTCGGTCATGCTCTCGACGACGGCACGCCACTGGGCGAGGCTTTGCTCTGCTTGCTCCTTCGCGCGTTCCCGCTCGGCCTCGGCGCGCCTGCGGTCCGTGATGTCCACGCTGGCCGCGACTACTCCGTTCGGCTTGCCGTCCGCGTCCCTCGTCACTGAGACGCTGTTGCTGACCCAAACGTGCGACCCGTCGGGCCGGACATACCGCTTCTCGATGACGAACGGAGTCCCGTCCCTCACCGCCTGCTCCAACAATGCGAGGTTGCGGGGGAGGTCGTCGGGGTGCGTGATGTCCTGCATGCGGAGGTTCAGCAGTTCCTCACGCGAGCGGCCGATTATCTGAGCGTACCGGTTATTGGCGAGGACGAACCGCCCGCCGAGGTCCACCTGCGCGATCCCCGCTTCCGTCTGCTGGAATACCGCCCGCAGTCGCTCCTCGCTCTCCCGCAGCGCTTCCTCGGCAACGCGCTGTTCCGTCACGTCGTTGTGGACGAGCACGACCTCCTCGACCCGCCCGGCCTCGTCCTTCACGGGGTACACGTACGCTCCGACCCAGCGCGTCTGCTCCGCGTACTCGCCCCGGTCAGGGACGTACGGGATCGGCGCGATGGTGACCGCCTCGCCAGAGAACGCCCGCTCCATCAGCGGCATCACGCCATGCCGCACGAGTTCCGGGTCGCGGAGGATGCTGTAGTCGCGCAGCTGATCCGGCGTGATCCCGAACAGCCGCTTGAACGCGCGATTCACCTGTCGGGTGCGCCCATCCGGGTGGAACAGTTGGGTGCTTAGGGGCGAGTGCTCGACCAGCCGCTGGAAGCGGAACTCGACCATTCGCCGCGCGTCGAGGTGGTCCCGCACCTGATACTGTCGCTCGCGGGCACGCAGGGCCGCGCTCACGGCGCTCAGCAGCGTCGAAATGCGCATCGGCCGCTCGATGAGCGTTACGTTGCCGAGGGTCGCCAGCGCCTTCTCGACGGCGTGCGACTCGGCCCCCGACCGGGACAGCACGATCACCGGTATGTCAGACCACACAGGCTGCTGCCGAAGCTGCTCGGCCAGCACGTCGGCCTCATCGCTCAGCACGACTTCCTCGGGCACGATGACGGCAGCGGCCCCCACCACCGCCTCGGCACACACATGCCCTAACGTGTGGCACACGAAGCAGTCGATGCTGGCCGAGGCGAGGAGACCGCGCGTGGTCTCGCCGTCCCGCGCGGTGGGCGCGAGCAGGAGGACGCGCCGGGATGAGTCGGGCGTCTCAGCGGCCATGCACATCCCCGCCGGCTGGCGGCTGTTTAGCGTCCATCAGCTTCTTATCCGCGCCGACGAACGAGGGAACGCCGGTCAGGACGCCTTGGAACTGGTCGAGCGGGTCTCCGATAGCCAGACCGCCGATGCCCATCGTCATCTCGCGGATCGTCAGTTCGTGGCTGCCCGACCTCTTCTTCATCACGGAGATCGCGCGACGGACGTGCCCCGACGCCTCGAAGTAGCGGAAGAGGATCACGTTGTCGGCGAGGTATGTCGTGTCCACGGGCGTCTGCATGTGCCCGATCATGCCGGACTGCGTGACCGTCACGAGGGTACTGACGCCCCGGTGGTTCAGGTACGTGAACAGTTCGTGCAGTTGCGCGTTGAGGAACTTTTCCTCAGGCATCGAGTGCAGGTAGCCGTTGAGGCTGTCGATCATTACGATCTTCGCCGCACGGCCATTGCTGTCCTTCCCGTCGACCGCACGTCGCAGGATTGTCACGAACTCGCCGGGGGAAAGCTCGGCCGGGTCCACCTGCTGGACGGAGATCAGCCCGGACGCGAGGTGCCGGTCGAGTGGCATGTCCAGCTTCCGCGCCCGCGCCCGCAGCGTCTTCACCGTCTCGTCGAAGATGAACAGCGCGGCCCGCTCGCCACGTTCGGCTGCGGCCAACGCAAATTGAAGCCCCACGGAGCTCTTCCCGATCCCGGCCGGGCCGATCAGGAGTGTGCTGCTCCCCGCGGGCAGCCCGCCGCCGAGCAGCTTATCGAGCGCGTCGTTGCCGCTGGGCACGTCCTCGTCTTCCAGATCGTCCTGGTGCTCGGCCGCGACCAGCCGAGGGAACACGTCCAGCCCGCCGCGTCGGATCACGTAGTCGTGCATCCCGCCGCGAAACCCGACGCCCCGCATCTTGCGGACAGTCAACCGCCTGCGCTCGGCCCCGTAGTCCGTAATCGTCTGCTCAAGGTGGATCACACCGTGGGCAATGCTCTGTAGCTGCAGGTCGTCCGCCCCGCCCGTCTTGTCGTCGAGCAGGAGGACCGTGGACTGCCTGCCCGCAAAGAACTGCTTGAGGCCGAGTATCTGGCGACGGTAGCGGAGCGGGTTGTGCGCGAGCAGCCGCATCTCCGAGAGCGAGTCGAAGACGACGCGCTTGGGCTTGTGCTTCTCGACTTTCACGAGCACTTTCTTCGTCGTCTCGCTCAGTTCGAGTTCCGAGGGGTGGAACATCGTGAGTTGCGAGTCGGGGGCGAGGCTCTCTTCCGATGCCTCCATCTCGTGGATGTCGATCCCATCGAGCGACCAGCCGTGGCTGCGGGCCACGGACAGCAATTCCTGTTTCGTCTCGGAGAGCGTGACGTAGAGCGTGGGCTCGCCGAGGCGCACCCCTTCGATGAGGAACTGAAGGGACAGGGTGGTCTTGCCGCTGCCGGGGTTGCCTTCGATCAGGTAGAGGCGGCTGGACGGTAAGCCGCCTCGAACGATGTCATCGAGACCGGCAATGCCCGTGGACACGAGGGGACCGTCGAGGTCGAGAGACTCTCCCATAACCGCCTTTCCAGCGCAGGGGGACGGAAGAGCATCTTGGGGACAGCCCGCGACCGCTCGCTCCATCGTCATCGTGTAAGCGGGTGGGTCACCCGTGAGCCGTGAGTGTACTTCCCGCGCAGCCGCCCGGACAACGCCCCAACCGGACGGCCTTCGCGGGTCTGCAAGACGATGATCCTGATCGTCGACGACCATCACGACACCGGCGCGCTGCTCGCCCGACTCCTCCAGGGCTGCGGGTACGACGCCATAGCCGTCAGCAGCGGCAAAGCAGCGTGGCCTGCTGCGTGGTCTTGGCGTCCGCGCCGTTGAGGATGGCGCCGCGGATTGCGGAGTAGCCGGCGGTGGGTGCATGACTCCACGCCAAGGCGGCAACGCTGGCCACGTGTGGCGCCGCCATCGACGTGCCGCTGGCATGGCCATAGTTGCCGCCACGCGTGGTGCTCCAGATATCGTCGATGCGGCGCTTCCCCCGCGCGATCCTGACTTGACGTGCCCGTCACGACCGGGTTGCTGGGCAAGACGGCCGGGCAGACGGTGGCGGTGTTTGCGATCGAATGGGTGGCCATCCTCATGTTTGCCGGCCCGGGCCCACTTGCGGGCGTTACTCCTTAATCCGCCGCTCGATCTCCGCGACGACCTGCGCCAGCTGCTCCAGCGCGTTTACGGAAGATGCCAGCGCATCCTTTCGTCGCGGCGGCCCGGTCGGGAGCCGTATGGAATGTTCGCCACCTGCTTCACATCGGCGACTGCCTTCAACACCCGCTCCACTCATGCAAGAATCCTCCTCTCCCAGCAGAGTTGAAAATACACGCTCACTGATGGGCGCAAGTGCCAAGGTGTCCATAAACGTGTCGGCGAGTGCGCCTGTCACCATAGGTCCCCGTGGTCCAAGCTCGGCGGAATCTGCTTCTGCTGACAAATGGCCTACCGAACACAGCCACTGTACGAGCCGATCCCGCGTCTTCAATCACTCGTGACGGCGCATGGATGTTTTCTTCATTGCCTCGGCGACTGAAGACCCTCTACTTTGCGGCGGGGAAAATTCTCATCGAGCGACAAACATCATGGTGCTTGTACAGACCCGGTCGGACCGCCAAACCACTCCCGTCCCTACCCCTCCGGCTGCGACGCTCCCCGCGCTAAAGCCACCGGTAGCCGCCTCAGCAGTTGCGCATCGGGAGCTGCTTGATGGGCCGTTCTGGCAGCGCGTCCCGGCATACGCCGCGGTGACTGATGCTGACTTCCTCGACCACCGGTGGCAAGCGAAGAACTCGATCACCAACATCTCCAAGCTTCTCGCGACGGTCAAAGGCTTGGCCTCCGAGGAGTTCCTCCGCGATGCCGAGGCGGGTTTTCGGGGCGCGCCCATGGCGGTGCGCGTGTCGCCGTACGTGATGGCGCTCGTCGATTGGGCAAACGCTCACCAGGACCCCTTGCGCACGCAGTTCATCCCGATCGCGTCGCAGCGGCTGCCCGATCATCCGATGCTGGACATGGATTCGCTCCACGAACGCGTGGATATGCCCGTGCAGGGGCTGGTCCATCGCTATGCGGACAAGGCGCTGTTCCTGGCCCTCGACTCGTGCCCGGTCTACTGCCGATTTTGCACGCGCAGTTACTCGGTTGGACTGGATACCGAAGAGGTGGCGAAGTTCAAACTGCGCGTGAACAACGAGCGCTGGGAAGAGAGCTTCGCCTACATCGCATCCCGGCCTGAACTAGAAGACATTGTGGTTTCCGGCGGCGACGTCTATCAGCTGCGCCCCGAGCAGATCACGCTCATCGGCGAGAAGCTCCTGGCCATTCCCCACGTGCTCCGGTTTCGCTACGCCAGCAAAGGGCCCGCGGTCATGCCGCAGAAGATCTTGACCGATGACGCTTGGCTGGGCGCGCTGACTGCGGTCGTTGAGAAAGCCCGTAAGGTGCACAAGGAAGTGGTGCTGCACACCCATTTCAACCACCCGAATGAGATCACCGCAATCACGAAGCGAGCCACAGATCGCCTGATGGAGCGGGGCATCACCGTGCGCAACCAGAGCGTGTTGCAGCGCCACGTGAACGACACGCCCGAGCTCATGATCCTGCTGGGGCGCCGCCTTGCGTACGTGAACGTGCACCCGTATTACGTGTACGTCCACGACCTGGTGAAAGGCGTCGAAGACTTGCGCACGACCGTCGGAACGGCGTTGCACATCGAAAAGCATGTGCGCGGCGCCACGGCCGGGTTCAACACGCCCACGTTCGTTGTCGACGCGCCCGGCGGCGGCGGCAAACGAGATGCCCATTCATTCGAGCACTACGACCACGTCACCGGCGTGTCCGTCTATACCGCACCATCGGTGCATCCAGGCCAGTATTACTGTTACTTCGACCCGATCGATCAGTTGCCGCCGGAAGGACAGCGACGCTGGGCCGATCGATCGCAGCACCAGCCGATGATTGACGAAGCGCTGGCCGCCGCGAAGGTTAAAGCGACGGGCACGGGGAATCGCTGGGAATGAGTGGGATTGGGACATCGGCGCCGATAGCATCGATCGACGTGTGGCTGGTAGGCGTCGGGGCGGTCGGCGATATTGGCGCAGCGCTGCTGAATGACGACGAGCGGGCGGTTCTCAGCCGACTGCGGGTGGAGCACGATCGGCGAAATTACATAGTCGCGCACCTGTTGTTGCGGCTGGCTCTCTCACGAGCGGCGAAAGGTCGGGTGCCGCCGGCGCGGTGGCAATTCGACAGATCATCCTCTGGGCGTCCTTCGGTTGCGGCGATGTGTGGCGCGCCCTGGTTGGACTTCAGCGTGTCACGTTCTTCGGGACTGGCCGTTGTCGCGATCGCGAGCACCGAGGGCTGTCGCGTCGGCGTTGACGCGGAGCGCTGCGACCGCCCCCTCTGCTGCATCCCCGCCGACGTGGCGCTGTCGCCGGCGGAGCGGTTGCAGTTGACATCCGTTCTGCCCGAACGGCAGCCGTCAGAGTTCCTCAAGCTGTGGACGCTGAAGGAGGCGTACGGGAAGCTGCGCGGGCGCGGGATCTGTTTCCCGCTCGAGGGGTTGGAAGTCGCCGTGTCTCCCGCGCAGCTGGTGCGGGCGGAAGTGAGTCTGGCTCCCTCGAAGGAACTGCACTTGGAGACGCGTCAGGTCCGCACCGCTGCCGGGATACATCACACTTCGCTGGCCGTCGAGTGCCCATCGGACCTGCGGCCGCGTGCTGCCTTCCATGTTCTCGAGACACTCTGGCCGGCCCCTGGCGAAGAACCCCAGCTCCCCACCAACGAGGGTGCGGTGGAGCCCAGCAGCGCGGAAGAGGCAGGATGACGACTGTGCAATCCAAAGCGACTGAGAACGACCCGATGATCGTGCGAGCGCCGGGCATGAGGGAGGTGCGGCGTCTCCACGAGTTATTCGAGACCCAAGCAGACCTTCGGCCATCGAACGTCGCCGTTACGTGCGGCTCGCAGAGTTTCTCGTACGCGGAACTTGACGCCCGCGCGAACCAGCTGGCGCGACACCTGCGACTGCTGGGGCTACGCCCCGGCGGCTTGGCAGCCATCTATCTTGAGCGGTCAATCAATCCGATTCTCGCAATGCTGGCGTGCCTGAAGGCCGGCGGGGGCTATGTCCCGATTGACACAACCTATCCGCTTGAGCGGGTGCGCTTCGTGCTGGCGAATGCCGGCGTCTCCCTGGTGCTGACCGAGCAGGTGCTATCCGCACAGGCTTCGCAAGCTGCAGAAGATTTTTCCGGCAGCACCGTGCTTCTCGATACTGACTGGGGAACAATCGCAACTCAACCCACCGCGCGGCTGTCGCCGTCAGAGTGCGGCGCTTCCGAGAGCGACCTGTGCTACGTGATCTACACGTCCGGCACGACTGGCCGTCCCAAGGGCGTCATGACCGAGCACCGCAGCGTCGTCCACTTTGTGTCGTCCTTCAATGAAGTGTGCGGGATCACCGACCAGGACCGCATCTTCCAAGGCTTTTCGCCAAGCTTCGATGGATCGGTTGAAGAGATCTGGATGGCCTTCGCGCACGGGGCGGGTCTGGTGATCGGTACGGCCGATGTCGTCCGCGTCGGATCGGAGGTCGCCCGGGTGCTGAACGAGCACCGCGTCACGGTCTTCTCCACGGTTCCCACCATGCTCTCGACGATAGACGACAAGTTGCCGAGCGTGCGGCTGCTCATCGTCAGCGGCGAGCGGTGTCCCCCGGAGCTCGTTAACCGCTGGGCCACGCCCGGCCGCCGGCTGCTTAACGTGTACGGACCCACGGAGACGACCGTCAACGCCACGGCCGCCGAGTGCGTGCCCGATCGGCCCATCACGATCGGCCGACCCCTCCGCGGGTACGAAGCGCGCGTGCTGGACGAAGCACGCCGCCCCGTGCCGCACGGCCAGAAGGGGGAGCTGTACATCGGCGGGGTGGGGCTGGCGCGGGGGTACCTGAACCAGCCGGAGTTGTCGGCCGAGACGTTCGTGCCCAACGCGAACGGCGACGCAGACGTCTACCCCCGGCTCTACCGCACGGGCGACCTGGTGCGCTTTAACGCCGATGGCGAGCTGGAATTTTTCGGCCGAATTGACGGCCAGGTGAAGATCCGCGGGTATCGCGTTGAATTGGCAGAGATCGAGGGCGTGCTGCTGGAGCATCCTCAGATCCGCGCGGCGGCGACAAGGGTGTTCGACCGCGGAACGCAGCAGGAACTCGTCGCGTACGTCACCCTAAAGCGGCCGGAGGAGCCGCTGGACCGGGGCGCGGTGCTCAGCCTGCTCCGCGCGCGCGTGCCCCACTACATGGTGCCGGTCTACCTGGACGTGCTCAACACGCTTCCGACGTTGACCAGCGGCAAGACCGATCGCGCGCGGCTGCCGGCGCCGGTCGAGCCCCTGGTGCAGACCGACCGGGAGATCGTCGCGCCGCGGACGGAGGCCGAGCGGAAGACGGCGGCCGTTTGGCAGCGGGTGCTCAACATCAGCCCGATTTCGATCGACGACAACTTCTTCACCGACCTCGGCGGACATTCTCTGCTGGCGGCGCAGACGGTCTCGCTGCTGCGCAAAGAGATGGACCTGGATGTGGCGGTGCGGGACGTGTACCGCTGGCCGACCATTCGGGATCTGGCCGCGCAGAGTGCGCGGTCCGCCGACGACGGCGACGACGCGACGCGCGCGTCGGAAACACGCGGGTCGAGCCGCGCGGTGTTCGAGAGCCTGCCGCGGTCGACGCGCGCAACGGTATACGCCCTTCAGGCGGCGGCGCTGTACCTGATCTACGGGCTGACGGCCGGCCCGATGCTCATCGGCATCATGATCTGGATGGCCGTCAGCCAAGAATACATGAGCATCGGCCAAGCTGTTCTGCTGAGCGCTGTGCTGCTCATCGGATTTTACCCCGCGCTGCTCCTGCTGGGCATTGCCGTGAAGTGGGCGGTCATCGGCCGGTACAAACCGGGCGGCCACCCGGTATGGGGCTTCTACTACTTCCGCTGGTGGCTCGTCGCGCGCGTGCAGGCGGTGTGCAACCCCGCACTGTTGGCCGGCACGCCCCTCATGAGCCTGTACTACCGACTCATGGGAGCTAAGGTCGGTCGCGATTGCACTATCGACACGTCGCACTGCTTCGCGTTCGACCTGCTTTCGATTGGAGACGAGACGTCGATCTGTGCCGAAACGCACCTGCTGGGCTACCGCGTCGAGGACGGCATGTTGGTGTTCGGGAGGATCGACATCGGCGACCGCTGCTTCGTTGGTGTACATTCGGCGCTTGGACTCAATGCGCGCATGGGCGACGACACCCGGCTGGGCGACCTTTCGTTGCTCGACGACGATGAGGTTATCCCGCCGGGGGAATCACGCTGCGGATCCCCCTCGACTGCCGCGCCAGTGGCGGTCCCGGATGTGCCAACCACGCGGCTGAGCCGCCGCCGGCCGGTCCTGTTGGGGCTGTGCCACCTGCTGCTGATCTACGCGCTCGAGCTGTTCCTCCTGGTCACTGCGTTGCCCTCCGCCGGCGTCATCATGATTGGTTTCATGAAGGGAGGGCTGGGTTGGCAGATCGCATGCACGCTCGCGGCGGCGCCAATCTACGTGCTGAGCTTCTGCCTGCTGATGGCGGCGCTCAGACGAATAGTTCTCGGCTCGCCGAAGCCAGGCGAGTACGCGCTGGAGAGTGGGCTGTACTTGAGGAAGTGGTTCTCCGACAGCCTGATGGCGCTGAGCCGCGCCGCGATGCTCCCGCTGTACACGACGATCTACCTCCCACCATGGATGCGGCTGCTCGGTGCGCGAATCGGTGCCCGTGCGGAACTGTCCACGGTTTGGCAGGTGAGCCCGGAACTACTGGATGCGGGCGACGAGAGCTTCTTCGCCGATGGGACGACCATCGGCAGGCGTCACCTGTTCCGCGGCAGCATCCGGGTGGGGATCAACCGCATCGGGCGGCGCACCTTCGTGGGCAACAACGCGCTGCTTCCGCCGGGTGCCTGCCTGGGCGACGGCTGCCTGCTGGGCGTGTTGTCCGTGCCGCCGGCCGCGCCGGCGCGGACGCCCGACGGTAGCGAGTGGCTCGGATCACCCGCTTTCCCGCTCCCGTCGCGACATAAGGTTGGCGGCTTTGACGACGCGGTGACCTACCGCCCGTCCGCCAAGCTCTACGCCCAGCGACTGCTGGTCGACGCCATGCGTATCCTGGTCCCGTTCCTTCTGGGAATCGGCGGGGCCATCATGTTCTGGTTGCTGCTCATAGTCCTGCACGACCGTTTGGGGACCTTTGCCATGTTGGCGCTGGCGCCGGCGGCTTGGTTCGCCACCTCGGTCGCGGCGGCAATGTGCGTCGTCTTAATGAAACTGATCGTGATGGGTCGCTTCCAACCCGTCATCAAACCTCTGTGGTCTCCTTACGTCTGGTTGAACGAAGCGGTGAACGGCGCGTACGAGTCCGTCTCAACGCCGGCCCTGAGCCCGCTGCTCGGCACGCCGTTCCTCGCGCCCTACCTGCGGCTGCTGGGCTGCCGGATCGGCCGTGGTGTGTTTCTGGAGTCGATACTGTTCTCTGAGTTCGACCTGGTCCGGATCGACGACTATGCGGCCCTGAACTTAGGCGCGGTTCCGCAGACCCACCTGTTCGAGGACCGGATCATGAAGTCCTCGCACCTGCGGATCGGCAGCGAGTGCACCGTCGGCAACCTGAGCGTCGTCCTGTACGACACGCACATGCAGCGGGGCGCCCGGCTCGCCCCGCTCTCGTTGCTGATGAAGGGCGAGACCCTGCCCCCGCTGAGCGACTGGGCGGGCATCCCCATCGGCGGCCGAAGGCGCCCGTTGCGGGAACCCGCCGGACGCCATACCGGGGTGGCGGTGGCAGCCGAGGCGCTGCCGGTCCCATAGGGTTGGCCGCCGGCAACAGTGGGACCATTCAGCTGCTGCGGTGGGCGAGTGTTATTCCGCTCCTACAGCCCGCGCCAGCCACCGCGGCGATGCGCAAATGTGGTGGCACGCGCGATGCTCTTCGAGCGCCGACCCCAGATTGATTTCAGGGTAAACTTATCGCCTCGTGGAGGAGCAGTTCTACTGCGTCACGATCGACCTCGATGCGCTGCGGGCGCGGTTGGGATACGGCACGCGAGAGGAGACGGTGAGCTGGCTGAAGCTGGTCGGATTCACCGGGACTCGCTGGCCGGGCGTATTCATCGGTGACCCGGACGCGATCGAGGAGCTGGAAGAGAACGAGGTCATCTGCGTGAAACCGATGGGGCCATGAACATTCGACAGCGACACAATCATCCTGGTGCTGAGTGCCATCGATGCGGTAGGTGAGGATCATCCGACGATCAGCCCCAGGTCGCCGGCGCGAGCGTCCATTCACCCGAACCGAATTTGTCGCGGGCCTCGGCTGCATCGTCGGGCGGGAGTTGCGATGAATGCTCGCACAGCCTCCCGGTTCGCGAGGCGCGCCAGAACATCCTCGAAGGGGGAGTGATTCAACTTGCTTGGGCCAGCCGCGGTCCTGCGGTGGCCTCCTGCGTGAACGAGATTGCGCCCATCCTCAAGCGCGTCACCGACCTTGGCTACGTCGTCAGCATTAGCCGCGTTAACGGCGGCGTGGAAATGCACGCCGTGAACACCGCAGACCCGTCCGAGCAGCACATCGCCCGCGTGATCAACGGCGACGGTCCGGAGGAGGACTACCGCTGCGCGTGCGAGCTGGCGCAGATGGTGGGGATTGACTTGGAGGACGCGTGAAGCGCCGCCTGTTCAATGTTGCCACCGGGCTGTCGCTCGCGCTGTTTTTGGCCGGGGCCTGCCTGTGGATGCGCAGCTACGCGAGCGGCGGGCGCATTTTTGCTCGTGCGTTATTCCGATACGGCTCGTACGGTGGCGCGATGTCATACCTGCTCGTCGTGGACGACGACCTCGATTCCCGCGACGTGCTCTGTCGGTTTCTCATCCGTGCTGGCCACGAATGTGTCGCCGTGCCAAACGGAAGTGAGGCGATGGAATCCATCCTAGCCCGCATGCCCGACCTGATCGTGCTCGACCTGCTCATG
>DASYWJ010000112.1:0-60957 GCA_035936155.1 Tepidisphaeraceae bacterium
GCGCCGACGGCGGCGCCGGCCCGGCCCCGGAGGCCTCCACTGACCGCGGTACCACCGACGGCGGCAAGACGGACGACGACGTCATCGACGCGGAGTACGAAGAGAAGAAGTAGCGGCTTCCATCCCGTCTACTCAAGGGCGATGTCTCGTGCCTACCCGCGCGCGTGGTATCCGCCTGACTTTGCCCGCTGACATGTGTACATGCATGTACACGAGGAGCTGTCAGAATGGCGACGAAGACGATCAGTATCGACATCGAAGCATACGAGCGGTTGAAGGCTGTGCAGAAGGAAAACGAGTCGTTCAGCCAGACGATCAAGCGGGTCGTCTGGAACCCGGCGAAGTTCGAGAAGTGGCTGCACGATCCGAACCGCGAGCCCCTGAGCGACGAAGCCATCGAGGCGATTGAGCAGGTCGTCGCCGCCCGCCGCCCCAATCCGAAGCCGGTGCGGAGGCGCACTCGTGGCGCTGCTTGACACCACGGCCCTCATCGACAACCGCCGCCCAGGCTCCCCTAACCGAATCCGGGCCGAGGCGCTGGTTGACGCGCTGTGGGCCGACGGAGAGGTGGTGTTCACCTCCCGGATCAATGATGCCGAGTTCCGCGTCGGTGGCTTTCGATCGGCGGACCCGGCGCGAGAGACCGCCCGCATCGAATCCCTCCTCTCAACCCTGGTGATCATGGAATTCGACGCGACCGCGGCGCGCCGATCTGCCCAGATCCGGGCGCACCAACCTGACCTCGGCTGCTCGTCGGGCGAGGCCGACGTCTTCATCGCCGCCATCGCCCTGGCTAACGGCCAACGCCTCTGTACCCGCAACCCCGCTCACTTCGCCAAATATGCCTGGGCTGGTGGTGGAGTCGTACTGACGGAACGCGTGACCCAGCCTCTCGTCGGGTCATCCCATCCATACCGAGATCCATCGCCGCGCGAGATCACAGCGGCGGCGGGGCGCTACGCAGTTGTCCGGGCGGCAGGCCGGTATGTTTCCGCAGCCAGCGGCAGAAGTAGCTCGGTTCGCGAAATCCGCACTTGCGCGCAACTTGGGCGATCTTGTCCGGCGTGTGCTGCAGCAGCGCCCGTGCCTCCTGTAGTCGAACCTGCGTCAGATAATCGATCAGCGTGGTTCCCGTGTGCCGGTGGAACAGCCGGCTCAGCGAGACGCGGTGATAGTTCAGCCGTTCGGCGATCGAAGCGACCGACAACTCCGGGTCGGCGAACTCCTGCTCGATCAACTGCTGCGCCCGCGACGCGACCGAAGGAACCTCCGGCGTCCGCACCACGTCCGCCAACTGGTACAGCATCCGGATCGCCAGCAGGCTGGCGCGGCGCCGGCCCTGAATCGTGTGGTCCTTCAGGCCCTCCATCATCTCATGGATCTGCTCGACCGGCGCCGGGCCGTATGGGTAAACACCCGGCCGGAGGTCGAGCTCCATCGCAAAGGGATCGGCGGACGGCCCGTCGAGGCTGAACCAGCACATTTCACTCACCGGAGCGACCGCCCAGAAGCGCATGGGGATGCTGGGCAGGTAAATCGCGACCTCCCCCGGCCCGAATGACAAGCGCTGCGCTCCGCCGAGCGACATCGCCGCCTCGCCCGAAATCGCCCACTCGACCAGCACGATACGCTTGGACCAGGCGGGTTCGAAGCGACCCCGGGAGACGAACACGTGCTGGGCCGTGCGCAGCGCGATCGGCACGCCGCGCGGGGGGTCGTCCCGCGGGCGCTCGACGGCAACGCCGCCGACCCGCCGCGCGACGGGCCACGAATTATCCGGCGGTTTGATCGCGTTCATGAGCTCACGTCTTAGCCCGTCCGACCGATCAAGCGCGCCCTGCACCCTCGGGCGACAAAATGAATAACCCAGCTCCTTGCCGTGCCTTGGTTGTGCGTCGTCCTTGCACATGCGGGGCCAGGGCGTGGTTACAAATGTCCAAGATATAGCAACAAAGGTCCACTTGTCGATGCGAGCGCCGGCCGTGTAGGTTCGCACGCGGCAACAATTCTGGTGTGTCTTGCGGCGATGTCGAAAGGAGCAGCTTCTATGAAGTTCACGAGCTACTGCAAGTGGGCGGTCTCTCCCGTTTGGGCCCTTGCCCTCGCGCTGCCGGCGGCGGCGCAGATCGCGACGGTGGACGCGACGAATGTGGAGGAGATCGAGTTCGCCTACGATGAGGACCCTAACCTCCACGCGCCGGAGATCCCCGACGAGCCCACCGTCATCTACCCCAGCGGCACCGCGACGGGGACGATCACCGAGCCCATCACGGACGAGGCGCCGGTCGTCACGACGAGCGAGCCCGACACCTACACGTTGTCCCGCGCATCCGTCTACTACACTCCCCCGACAGAGCCTGCCGGCCCGCATCAGAGCTTGGGGGCGTCGCTGAACTTCGACTTCGGGCCGGGCCCGGTCGCCGACGACCACATCCAGGTGTTGGAGAGCACCGCGTATGGGCCGGAAACCGGGTACGGGTGGGGCGACACCTCGAAGGTCAGGCAGCGCGATCGCGGCGGCGAGGATCCGCGCGCCCGTGACTTCTGCCTGCCCGCAGGCACTCCGTTCTACGTCGATCTGCCCAACGGCCATTACCGCGTCTCCGTGCTCGTCGGGGATGCCATCGGCAAGTCACGCCTGGCCGTCCGTGCCGAGGGGCTTCTGCAGCTGTACAGCATTGGCGCGCCCGCCGGTCAGTACGAAGAGGATTCGTTCCCCATCACCCTTCATGACCGGCGCCTGACGATCGAGTTCTTCGGCGGCATTTGCCACGTCAACGCCATCACCATCAAACGGGTGCCGGACGATCACCCGCATCAGACGACGATCTTCCTCGCCGGCGACTCAACCGTCTCGAATTACCGCCAGCCCAACGCGCTGATGGGCTGGGGGCAGCCGCTGGGGCTGTTCTTCGACGACGAGCACGTCGTGGTGGATAACCAGGCCAAGGGCGGACGCAGCTCCAAGAGCTTTTTCGAGGAGGGGTCGCTGGCCACGATCGAGAACCGGATGCGCGAGGGCGACTACTTATTTGTTATGTTCGCCATCAACGACTCCGCCGATGACAACAGCAACCGCAAGACCAAACCTGAATCAACCTTCAAGGCATACCTCAGGCTCTACGTCGATTCTGCGCGCGAGCGCGGCGCGACGCCGGTATTCGTCACATCGCAGACCAAGTGCACGTACGACCCGTGGGGGCGGTTCACCAACAGCGTCCAGGGCTACCCGCAGGCCATGCGCGAACTGGGCGAGGAATTGGACGTGCCGGTGATCGACTTGAACTGGATGAGTATCGATTACTTCACCGCCATCGGCGTTCCCGCCGCCCGGGCCTGTTTCGTCACCCGTCCCGACGGCAGCTTCGACTACATCCACCTCTCGCCCACCGGCGCCCCTCAGTTAGCGGCCCTGGTCGCACACGCCGTCCGCGAGCTCAATCTGGATGGGCTGGCCGAGCACGTCCTCGACGAGCCGCGCTCGCCGGATGGAGAGTGAGCCTTGTTGCGTTAAATTCACTCCGCGCAGGCGTCCTCTGAGTGCGAGAGGAGAAGTTAAACGTCGCTCATACACGATCGAAAAGACGAGGCCCGCGACCACCCCCGGTCGCGGGCCTCATTCGTCGCATGTTTTCGCGTTCAAGCTCGGCTCATCTTCACACTTCGATGCGGCCGGGCTCAGGCCAGCAACATCGCCAGTCCGGCCAGCGATTCGATGTCTTCCGCGTCCTCCTCTGCCTCTGCCACAGCGAGCGTCCGCGGGGCCACGGGTTCGTTGGAGAAGATGCTGTCGAAGAAGCCGGATGTGCCCGCGGACTCACCGGCCACCAGCGTCGTGGTTGATGAGGACGAGGTCCTCGCGGACGCGGTCTCGCTGTACGCCGAATCGCCGGCCGCGTTGAACGCCCGCACGCGGTAGTGATAGGTGGCGTTGCGCTTCAGGTTGGTGTTGGCGAAGGTGGTGGCGTTGGCGCCGAGGGTCGCGATCTGCGACCAGTTCGTGCCGTCGGTGGAACGCTCGATGTTGAACCCGTTTTCGTTTTGGCTGTTGTCCGACCAGCTCAAATTGATTTGGGTATTGGAGATGGCCGTGGCGGTGAGGCTCGAGGGGGCATCGGGGATCGTGACCTTCTGCCCGTCCGTCGTGGCCTGGGCGGTGTTGGACGCTGCGGATGTGTGAAGGAAGTTGCCGGCGGTGACGTAGTAGGCGTAGGTGGTGCCCGCCAGCAACCCCTGCCTGAAGGTGGTTGTGCCCGCCGGCAGGGTCGCAACGTGAACGAACGCGCCTGCCTCTGTCCCCTCTGTCCAGCGGTAAACGTCATAACGCTGCAGCTCCGGGCCCGCCGAGGGCTGCCAATTCAGGGTGATGATGGGGACCGTCGATCCATCGGTCCGCGTATAGAGCGAGGCGACGGCCGTGAGTTCGGTCGGGGCGGCCGGGGCGGTCGGCGCGACGTAGGGATCGTTCACCCGCGACAGCGCGCCATACGCGTTGAGCCGTCCGCCGGAGAAGACCTTGCCGCTGAGCGATTCTACCGGGTCGACGCCCGTGAGGATTGCATTGCGAACTTGCAGATAGCTGGCCTCCGGGGCATAGCTCCAGGCCAGCGCCGCCACGCCCGCGACGTGCCGGGCCGCCATCGATGTGCCGTTCTTGGCCGCGTATGCATTGCCGGGCAGCGTGCTGAGGATGGTCACGCCGGGGGCGGCCACATCGACGTTGACCGTTCCGTAGTTGGAGAAGTTGGCCAGCGCATCGTCGTGATCGGTGGCGGCGACGGAGAGAATGCTCGGCAGATCGAACGCCGCTGGGTAGGCGCCTCCGCGATCGATGTTACCGCCGCCATTGCCAGCGGAGGCGACGAACATCATGCCCGCCTCGCCGTTGCGCTTGATCGCCTCATAGAGGGCTTCGCTGTAGCCCCAGCCGCCGTAGCTGTTGTTGGTGACGTTGATGTTGACGCCGTACTGCGTCTTCATCTTCGTGGCGTAATTCACCGCCTCCACCGCCGCCGACCAGGGGCCCGACCCGTTGGACCCTTGGATCTTCAGGGCCATGACCTTCGCATTCCAGTTGACGCCCACCACGCCGACGCCGTTGTTCCCCGCGGCGGCGATCGTCCCGGCGACGTGCGTGCCATGGCCGGCGTCGTCCATCGGGTTGCCGTCACCGTTGAAGAAGTCGTAGCCGTGGATGTCGTCCTTGTAGCCGTTGCCGTCGTCGTCGAAGTTGCGCTTCCCGTTCAGCTCCTTTGGGTTGACCCACATATTCGCGGCCAGGTCGGGGTGCTTGTAGTCGACGCCGGTGTCGATCACGCCGACGACGGCGCTGCCGTCGCCCCGGGTGATCTGCCATGCTTCCGGCGCGTCGATATCGGCATCAGCCGTGCCGCCGGTCTGGCCGGTGTTGTTCAACCCCCACAGGTCGCTCCCGTAGGGGTCGTTGGTTGCGATGTCATCGGTCCAAAGCGCCCCGTCCGGCTCCACATAACCGAAGTTGCCGAGCCCGCCGAAGAGCTCCATCAGCTTATCGTGCCCGAGGTTCTTCGGCGCCTCCAACAGGAACAACCCATCGCGCCCGAGATGCCTGATCGCCTTCAGCGCGCCGTTGACCCTGCCGAGTTGCCCGTTCGCCTTCGCCACCTGCGCATCGGGCTCGCCGGCCACCCCTTTCAACTGCAGCAACCACTGCCCCGGCCTGGCGTAGACCGTCTCCCCGCGCCACTGGATCGGCTCAAAGCCCGCATCCAGCACCCCCTGCGGCACGGAAGAGAGCAGGCGGCGGGACTCAAGATTTTCAAACAACGGGGTGTGACCCGAAGTGAAACCTTGCGCAGCGGCGACATTAGAATTCGACATGGATTCTCCTCGTTCTGTAAGAGGGGCGAAGGTCGAAGTGGGATACCCGAGCGAAGCGCAATCTTGGAGTTTTCCGGGAACGCCGGTTGGGCGGCATTGTCTGCATGTTGATCCCGTCACGCCACCTGAGCCGACCAAAGCGCAGTTGTCCCGCGTGCTGCACTGAAACCAGTCCCTGAGACGGATGAACTCTACGACATTCAATGGCGTCGTTGTTCACTTCACCCACTTCGCCATCAGTTCCCCCCGACTGTTGACACCCAGCCGGCCGTAGATCTGTTTGACGTAGTGGTGAACCGTGTGATGGCTGATGCCCAGCGCCCGCGCCGCTTCCTTTTCACTGTCGCCCGCCAGCAGCCGCTCGAGCGTGCGGCGGAGCCGGGGCGGCAGCCCCTCCCGTTCGCTGCCGCCCTTGGACCTGCGCCTGGATACCGCTGCGTCGCTGCGACTCACCGCGCACACCTTTCCGGCAACAGCACAACTGACCGGTACCGCGCGGCGCTTGGGTTGATCTCACTGGCCCTCTTCCGGAAATGGCTGCGGGATTCTGCGCGACTTGCCGGTCGCTCCGCAACCGCCCCTAAACAGGGGCCGCCCTTTCCGTGAACTGGACAACGCGCCGCTTCCCAACCGCGGCGGGCAGTGTGGCGATATTGTGAGGCAGCGGCAATCCCCCTAAACTGGGGGTAAGGCGGATTCCGCTTCAGTTCCCTTCCGCGGGGCCTTGATGAGCAAATCGCAGTCGTTGCGCGAATCTGACGTCCGGGCCATGCTGCGGTTGATGGGGGAGGTGTGCGAACTGCCGCGGGATCGACAGTTGCGCACCGGGCACATGCTCGAGGGGCTGTGTCGCGTCACCGGCGCGCAGGCAGGCACCGTCACGTTTGCCCGCCATGAATACGATGAGCGCGGCCGCCGAAAGATCCACGTGATCGACGGCCACGCGACCGGCATCGACGCACGGGGTGAGGCGGTGATTGCCGAGTACCTCAAGACGCTCCAGCCGGTTGACCCGCTGTATTCCGCGCAAGGTGCGCTGGTGGTGCGGGGGCGCGAACAGCTGATGGATTCGCCGAACTGGCACCGCTCGGCGCACTTGAATGAAGTGCGGCGCGGGTTCGGCGTGGACGATTGCATCGAGGCAAAGTCGAGGTTTCGCGCGCGGCTCAGGTGAAGGTGCAGACGGTATGCGTCCACCGATCATTGCGCGACGGGCGATTTACCAAACGGCACTGGCGGATGATCGAACTATTCCTCGACGAGGCGACGCGCTTCGTTCACCCGGAACAGACGCTCGAGCGGCAGCAGGGGCTGACGAAGCCGCTCTCCCCGCGACTGCGGCAGGTCCTGGAATGCTTGCTGCGGGGCGACGGCGCGAAGCAGGCGGCCGCACGTCTGGGATTGAGCATCCACACCGTCAACGACTACGTGAAAGACCTTTACCGCCGGTTCGGCGTGAGCAGCCGCTCAGAACTTCTGGCACTTTTTGTGAGTCGCTCCGCCACTGACGTCTAGCGGGCCGGGGGCCCTCATCCTCGCGATGGCAACAAACAGCAATGGGCGAGCCCCGCCACCTCCCCAGTTGGCCGCCTCTTTCATTCCGGTTCCGCCACCAACCACCACCAACCACTCATCGAAGCCCGGCGGATAGCTTTTCCCCCCGTTCGCGCATAACGTATTCCGCCGCGCCGCACTCGTAGCTCAATTGGATAGAGCATCGGTCTTCGGAACCGAGGGTTGCAGGTTCGAGTCCTGCCGAGTGCATCACCACCACGACCGGTTCGGGCAGAATTGTGGCCTCCTTTCCTGGCGGGCGCGATGGCTGGTTTCTGGAAGATCATCCAGGTCCTGTGCAACCAGTGGTTTGGGTCAGTGGGGGCAGAGAGATTGGAGTGGCTGGTCGTCTTTGCGCGTTTCCCGCAGCCTGGGCTCACGAAGACGCGGCTGATCGCCGCGTTGGGCCCCGAGGGGGCGGCGGCGCTGCAGCACCGGATGACGCTGGGGCTGCTCCAGCACGCCAGACGGCTGCGGGCGCAGAGGGGTTCTCGCATCGTGGTTTGTTTTGCCGGGGGGGATGTGCCTCTGATGCAGTCAGCGTATGGCAAGGACCTATCGTACCGGCCGCAAAATCAAGGCGATCTTGGAGAGCGGCTTAGCGCAGCTTTCGCCGACGCGTTTTCGGAAGAAGCGCGATCTGTGGTCGCGGTCGGTAGCGATTGCCCGGCGCTGACCGATTCAATTCTTGCCGAAGCGCTTGATGCATTGAGCGACAATGACGTGGTGCTCGGACCGGCAACCGACGGGGGCTATTACCTCATTGGCCTGCGCCGACTCCAGTCGTCTCTTTTTCAGGCGATTGACTGGGGCACCAGTCGCGTGCTGGAACAGACGCTGCATGCTGCCCGCGAGGGAGGGCTTTCGGTCCGGCTTCTTGGCCCGCTCGAGGATGTCGACCGTCCGGAGGATCTCGTTCATCATGAGCATAGTATCCCCCGCTGAACTCACGGTAGCTGGCCAAAGCGGCTTCGATCGGCGCGTGGCCGAGGCAACCTCGGCGCGCCTCGCGGCAGCCGATATCAACACAATCCAGGTCAACATCGGTCTGCGCTGCAATCTCGCGTGCCACCACTGTCACGTCGAGTCGTCGCCCGCGCGCCAGGAGGAGATGGACTGGCCGACCATGCAGCTTGTGCTCACGGCGGCGCGCCAGGCTCATGTCAGCACAATCGACATCACAGGCGGCGCACCGGAAATGAACCCGAATCTCCGGCGGCTTGTCGTCGCCGGGACCACCAGCGGTTTCAATGTGATCATGCGCACGAACCTGACGATTATGCTCGAGGAGGGGTA
This sequence comes from Tepidisphaeraceae bacterium, assembly GCA_035936155.1. Classification (GTDB taxonomy): domain Bacteria; phylum Planctomycetota; class Phycisphaerae; order Tepidisphaerales; family Tepidisphaeraceae; genus DASYWJ01. The sequence goes on from DASYWJ010000112.1 coordinate 8,710, forward strand.
TGAGGATCTGCCCGGGTTCTTCGCGTCGCAGCGCGTGCACCTGATCGCGTCACTGCCGTGCTACCTCGAGACGAACGTGGACAAACAGCGCGGCAACCATGTCTATCACGATAGCATCGAGGTGATTCGCCGGCTCAACGACGTTGGCTACAGCGCGCAGCCGGAGCTCCGGCTGGACCTGGTCTACAACCCCGGCGGAGCGAGTCTCCCGCCGGAACAGCACAAGCTGGAAGAAGCCTATCGGCGCGAGCTCGACCAGCGCTTCGGCATCCGCTTCAATCGGTTGTTGACGATCACGAACATCGCGATCGGCCGATTCCTCCACGACCTGCGACGTCAGGCAAGGGCCGAGCAGTACCAGCAACTCCTGCGCGATTCGTTCAACCCGGCCACCATCAATGGGCTGATGTGCCGCCACCAGCTTCACATCGGCTGGGACGGAACGATGTACGACTGCGACTTCAATTTTGCCCTGGGGCTGCCGGCCAGCGCACCCGGGCGACACGTGCGCGACTTCAATCCCGCTGCCTTCCTCGCCCGACGGATCATCACCGGGGAGCACTGCTTTGCCTGCACCGCCGGCTGCGGCTCTTCATGCGGAGGAGCGCTGGTCTAAGGAATATCATCGACGCGCACGTTGCCGGTGACTGTAGCCGGTGACGGGAGCGCCGGAGCACCTCCCGTCAGAAGCAAAGTCCCCGTCGTGCCAATCGCCGGGGACTTTGACGTGAGGGCGCGAGTTACCTCCGCCGGCGGAATCTGATCTCGCGCACGGAGCCATCGTGCTCGACCTCAATCAGCCGCGTCACGGCGGGTGGCCTGGCCGTCGGGTCAAATCCACTGCGGAAGCTGACGATGTTGCCGTCGCCGGTTGGCTCGACGTTATTCACGAACCGCTCGTCCTCGGTTTGTCGCTCGTCCAGGTAAGCGTCCGCCAGTTCGATCGCCTGGAGATCACTCAGCGGGGCCGGGACCGGCGAGTCCGGAAGCCTGGACGCACATCCCACGAGCAGCGACGACCCGAGCAGCGCCGCGGCGGCGGCGCAGGGAATGGAAACGCGCATTTTCTTCCTCCAATCGGTGAGATGACCGCATGAACGGATCAGCAGCACCCACTGCTGCCTTCACTGAAGGTTCTAACGCGCTGGGAAGGTATGCCGGAACGGGCGACTCGCGGGCGATCACCGTTGGCACGCTAAATCCCTCGCCCGCCTACGGTCAGTGGAATGCCGACGGGTTGGGCGGCGGGGGTGTAGCTCGGCTCGATCGCCAGTTGCAGCGGCCGGCGCTGGCCAGCGGGGGGGAGACCCTCGGAATCGATGATCCGCTGGATTGCCATGATTCCCTCGATCAGCGTTTCCGGGCGCGGCGGACAACCCGGCACGTACACATCCACCGGCATGAACTGATCCACCCCCTGGATGGTCGCGTAGGCGTCGAACACCCCGCCCGTGCTGGCGCAGGCGCCCATCGAGATGACCCACTTCGGCTCGGTCATCTGCTGATAAATGTGTTGGAGGACCGGCATCATTTTGATCGTCACCCGCCCGGCGACAATCATCAGATCGCTTTGTCGAGGGGAAAACCGCATGGCCTCAGCCCCGAATCGGGCCAGGTCGTAGCGCGAGGAGGCGGTGGCCATCAGCTCAATCCCGCAGCACGCCGTCGCAAACGGCATGGGCCACAGCGAGCTTCGGCGGGCCCAGTTGACGACCTTCTTCAGCTGGGTCGTGAGGACGTTGTCGGGAAGGTGGCTTGGGTTGAGCATGATCAGAATACTCCGCGTCGTTTGCGATTTCGATTATAGCGCAATGCTATAATTCCGCTATGTCCACCTCCACGGTAACTGTTTACCGCCGCTGCGGATTTTAGCAGGCGCGCGATTTTTGCGGAGCGGGTAGTGTCGCCGCGCAGCGATGGAGCGCGACGAGGTTTACTGGCTGCGTGGGACCATCACCCGCCTGGAGGCCCAGGTCGACGGCCTGCAATACGAGCTGCGCGTGCGTGAGATTCGGCTCAAGGAGAAGGACCGGCGCATCGCCGAGCTGGAGCAGCAGGTCGAGGAACTCAAGAAGCAGGCGACGGCGGCAGCCGCGGCGCCGGCGAAGGTGTTGCCGGCGTTTGTGAAGCTCAATGTGGCGCGGCGGCGGCGTAAAATGCCGGGCCGCAGCGTCGGCCACGAGGCGGCGTTGCGACCGATGCCGCCCAGGATCGATCATCATCAGGACGTGCCGCTGGCGACGGATCGCTCGCAGCGGCCGCTGTGTCCGCAGTGCCGCTGCCCGCTAACGGTGGGAGGAGCTGGACGATGCACGCTATGAAGTGCGCGCGTCACGGCTGGAGGACCGGCTGAACCAAATGATCGCCACGCCCGGCGACCACCGCGACGCACGGCGGCTGTGCAAACGTCTGCGGCGTCACCGAGCGGAGTTGACTCGCTTCCTGTGGGAAGAAAAACTCGACGGCACGAACAACGCGGCCGAGCGGGCGCTGCGTCCGGCGGTGGTCATGCGCAAAATCACCGGCGGCAGCCGCAGCCACGCCGGCGCGACGGCATGGATGAAGCTGGCCAGCCTGCTGCGCAGCGCCGACCAACGCGGCCTGGGCGTCTATGACGCCACCAAGAAACTCATCATCGACTATTGGGCCAGCGCAGGGCGGTAAACAGTTACCCTCCACGCAATACCGCTATCTGGAGCGCAATCCTCGCTCGAATTACCGGCAACTGTTCTTCAACGGCCGCAAACTCACCGCCCGTGACATTTATGGGCAGCACGTGAATGACGAGGAGCCGCGAACGGTCGAGCAGCTCGCGGAGGATTACAACCTCGCCCCTGAGGCGGTCGAGGAGGCGATCGCCTGTTGCTGGACGAACCCGCCGGAAATCGAATTGGACTGGCGGTATGACGAAGCGATCGCGGAGGCTGCGGGGATGAACGAGGCGGGGTAGAAGTTCCACGGGAAGCCGAAAACCATTCCGCCGCAAGAGCGTGCGCAGATTCGTCGGGCCATCTACGGTGAGTCGGCTTGAACATCTACCTGGGCGACGACTCAGCGGGGCACGTGCTGGTCAACTGCTGAGGCGAGCCGGTCGCGACGTGCGCGTCCCCTCGGAATTCGGTGTATCGGGTAGCCATGATTCTGTTCACCTCACCCACGCAATCCGCGAGCGGCGCGCTTTGCTCTCACGTAATCACGATGATTTTGAAGAGCTACACGATCTCGTCGTCGAAGCGGGCGGGCGACACTCAGGCATTCTGATCGAGCGACGCGACAACGATCCGCGCCGCGACATGTCGCGGCGCGGGATCATCACCGCATTTACTCTAGGGAAATTTAAGAAGCCAGCGGTAGCGCAATCGAGAGTACGTTCCAAGTGCTCAACCACTGGCGATGAAGAGGCCGCGGGAAGAAGATCAGCTCGCCCGGCGTGTGGGCACGATGACCGGTGCAAGCGGAGTCGCTTCAATTTCCACCGGCTGCACGACGAGGCTGACGACGTCGGTCGGGCACACTTCCACGCATTCACCGTCCAGGTCGCACTTGTTCAGGTGACGCAGGTCGACCAGTGCCTTGCCGTCGACCATGCGTAGCACGCCCTTGTCGCAGTGGGCGACGCACACGTCGCAGCCGATGCAGTCGCGCGTGTCGATCGAGAGCGTGACCTTCAGCAACTCGTGGCTGCGCGGGTCCTGCTTCGTGAACTTTCCGACGGCGCTGGCCGTCTCGCGCGATTCCTGCACCTCAAAATCCGAGTTGTAGCGATCGAAGGCCGCCTGGCTCTTGATCTCCACGAGCCCCGGGCGGCGCATGCGGAACACGGGCTGGTTGCACGATTCGCAGTGCTGGAGGCTCTCGAGCTTCTCGAGGTACTTGATTGAGGTGCTCACGACGGTCGCGTGCGACCAGGTGAGCGGGCTGACCGAGATCGGCTCATTGGTGTACGGGTTGACCTGCTCGGCCAGCACGCCGCTCTCCAGCGCGTGCGCCGCCGTCCACTCGAAGATGGGCAGGGCGAGCTTGAGCTCACCGGGCGTCTGCGCGCGGGTGATGAAGTAGTCGGCGAGCCACAGCGTGCAAATGAACCAGGGGTTGCCCGGGACATTGGCGATATCGTTGCTCACCCGGTGGTAGTAGTCGTTCTCGTAGCGCGCGAGCCCGCCGACGCGGGTCTTCACCCACAGCTTGTCCTCGACCTGGCGCATGGTGGCGGTCACGCGCTCGTCGTCGGCTTCGAACAGGTGGAACTTGTAAATCGCGAATAGTGAGGCATCGACGCACTCGTCGACCTCATAAATGGCGCCGGAGTCGACGGCGCAGGTGAGGTGCTCCTTCTCCTGGTAACCACCGTCGAGCGGCGGCGTCGGCTGGTCGCGCGGGACGAGCCGGCGGACGAACCGGTCAAGCTTCTCGCTCCACAGGAACTTCGCCGCCCCCGCCTTGATCTCCTCGGCGGCCTTGTGGTAGCGGTCGGCGCGTTCGCGGTCGCCGAAGCAGACGGCGAAGTTCCGCGCCGCCTTCAGCCCCCCGTACACTGTCGCGACGGTGAATGCGTGCACGCCCCAGCGCTCTTCCCACAGGTCATAGCTGGGAAGCGGGAGCCCCGTGCGCGGGTCGCGGTAGCGGCACATGAAGTCCGCCGCCTTCTGCACGATGTCAACCCACATCGGACGGATGAACTCGATGTCGCGATAGCGGTAATAGTGACGCCACAGCGCCCAGACGACCAGGGCCGTTTCGTCTTCCTGGATGGGCAGAGCGGCCTCGCCCTTGATGACCCAAGGGTGCCAACTCGACGCGGGCGAGCCGTCCGGATTGTACTTGTGATAGAAATACCCTGCGTCCGTGATCGCCTTCTGACAGAAGGTGTAGAACGAGCGGGCGACGTCGGAAAAGCCGGCCAGGTCCAGCGCATCGGATACCAGCGCCCCGTCGCGCGGCCACACGTAGGAGTACGTATCGCGCGAGAACTGCATAATGTCGCTGTCGTTGGCGGCGCAGATCGCGCCCCCGTTGTCGATCTGCGTGCGGACGACCAGCAGCGAGCGCTTGAACAGCTCGACCACCTTGGCCGGCAGGTTCCCGAAGTTGATGTTCGTCCCCCCGACCCACAGCCGCCAGTACGCCCCGGTGCGGTCGACAACGCCCTGGGGGGTCATCTTGATGAGCCACTTGTGCAGCTCGAGCAGCTCGTCGCGGCTCTCGCCGGCGATGATGCACATGTAGGCGGTATGCTCGCCGTCGGCGGGGACCTGGGCGTGGTAGGAGATCGTCGAGTCGACGGCGCCCTGGGCGATGGCGTTGCCCTGGAGGTGTCCATCTTCGGCGTCGCGCCAGGTGCCTTCGGCGCCGTGGAAGCCGCTCGTGCCGGTGGCGTACTCGTTGATGCCCTGCTTGAGCGTGCCGTCTTCGGCGACATTGAAGAACGTCACCATGACGTATCGCTTGTTGCGGTAGTGGACGATCGCCTTGAGCTCGGGATCGAAGTAGGCGGTGTCGCCGATCTTCGTGCCGAACATGTTGAAGTCCTGGTGGTGCATCAGCCGCACCGTGCGGTCGTGGTGCGCCAGGTTCTTGATCTTGACCTTGCGGACGTGGATCGCGCGGTGGAAGTCGATTGCGTCATTGCAATACAGCGCGAGCTTCAGGTCCTTGTTATCGAGGCTGACGCTGGTTGTGAGGGTGTCGCGCAGGTAGCGCTGGCGGATCGTCCAGGACCGGTCGCTTGTCCAGCACAACTGGCTCTTATGCTTGCCGGGGACATCGGTGTGCACCCCGAAGCGGCAGGGGCCGGCGCCGGCGTGGTTCTCCTGACCGACGTGCGGAAAGTACAGGTCGCGGATCTGGTAGCGGTCATCGAACGTGAACAGCAAGCGGCCGTTGCCGACTGGAATATCGCGTGGCATCTGAGCAACCGTCCCGGCTACGGGTTGAGAAACTGTCGGACCCGATAATGATCGGCCAAATTGCAGGAAATCCGGAGCCCGATGCGCAAAATCCGACACAACCACAACGTCCAATAAAAAGCACCAGACGAGTGGCTTCGTCTGGTGCTCTGTCGATGACACAAGGCATTTATTCGGACCGCCGCTATCTGCCGCTCATTCCTGCAGCTCGATGATTCCGCCGCCGATGCGGGCGCCGGCGTCGCCGGACGGTTGGCTCTTCAGGTCATCGGCTTTGGCGTGGATAATAACGGGCTTGCCGACCACGTTGTTCTCACCCGCGCCGAGCGTGATGTTCTCGACGGTGAGGTCCATCTTGGCGACGCCCTGGTCATTTGCCTCGAGATTGCCAAGGTCCCCGGCATGAACGGCGCCCTGGGTCGCGGGGGCGCCGTGCGGGTGGTTATCCGGATTGAAGTGCCCGCCGGCGCTGGACAGGTCAGGGGCGCTGAGATCGCCGGTCTCATGGATGTGGATCCCGTGCCTGCTATTGGGCTGGAGCCCCGAGATCTCACCACTGATGTGCACCTCGTCGTCCGTCTGATGGAAGGTGATGGTCCCTTTGGGCTGCCCCTGTCCTGGCTGGGTGCTGGCCGCTTTCGATGGCACGATGTTGGCGACAGCGGTTCTCTCCTCGCCCGAGGCGTCGGCGGGCTGGGTGGTCGGGCCTTGGTTGTCGGCGCCGGGTTCACAACCGAAGGCACTGGCGGCGGCGAGGCAAACGAGCAGGGCGAGTGTGCGACTCATCGTATATCCTCCGAGAGAGAGTGGTTTGCGTTGTGCGCGTGAGCGTGTTGTTTGCCGCGCGCGTAAGACGGCGCGCATGGTACGCGCGACTCGCGCGGGATGGCAAGCTGTGATCGTGTTCTATCTCACAATGGCCCGTGTGTGCGAATCTGCCGTGCACCTTAAGATGACCCGGGATGTCCGCCGCCCAAGCGACGACCTCGACCCCCGCACAACGCGTCCCATGGCGCACGAGCCTCGGCCGCTCCGGTCCGGTTGCGCTGCTGGCGATTGCGCTGCCGGTGTGCGGCTCGCTCACTGCCGTCGCGATCGGACCGCTGATTGCCCCGTGGTTGCGCGGGCAGGGGTGGTGGGGCGTTGTGCTGTTCACCGTAACGTTCGCCGTGCTCGGCGCACTGGCCATGGCGCCAACCTATTCCACATCAATTATCGCCGGGTGGACCTTCGGGTTCCGCGTTGGATTCCCCGCCGTGATCATTGGGACGGTGACCGGGGCAATGTTCGGGTACCTGTTGGCTCGGCGGGTGGCAAAGGAGCGGGTGAGTTCGACGTTCGCCGAGCATCCGAAGTGGGAAGTTGTCCGCCGTGCCCTCGCTGAAGAGCGCCCATTGAAGACGCTGTGGATCGTGTTCCTGTTGCGCCTCTCTCCGGTGCTGCCGTTTGGCACGACGAACGTGCTGATGGCGACGACGGGCGTGCCGCTGGCGATCTATTTCCTTGGCACGCTGCTGGGCCTCGCGCCGCGGCTTGGCCTCGTGGCCCTGGCGGCTACCGGCGCGGAGAACCTTGACTTCGACTCCGCCGAAAGCTGGTGGGCCTTGGCGGCGGGGCTGGTGGCGACGGGCATCTGCATCGTCGTCCTCGCCGTCATCGGCAGGCACGCGCTGGATCGCGCGACGGGGCAGAGCAGCGATGAGGTTATGCCCGTCGATCGATCCAGGTCCTGCGCCTGACGCGAAGACTCTCGCGTGAAGGTGCTTGCCGGTGCACCCACTCGCGGCATGAATTTCGTGCGCTGGCGCGACGGCCGAGCCCGGTTATGGTTCTCAGCCATGGCGTACCTGCTTATCGTGGACGACGATACCGACGGCCGCGAAGCGCTGTGCAAGTACCTCGAAAACGCCGGACACGAAGTGAAATGCGTGAGCAACGGCCGCGACGCGCTGTCCTCGATTCTGGCGCGGTGCCCCGATCTTGTTATCCTCGACCTGCTCATGCCCGAGATGGACGGCCCGAGCCTGCTCGAGATCCTGCGCTCGTATCTGCGGCTCCAGGTCCTTCCGGTGATCGTGCTGACGGGGCTGCGCGACAGCCCGATCCTCGACCGCATGCGGGCGCTTCGGGTTAATTCCATTCTCGTCAAGGGCAAGGCATCTCTCGAGGACGTGCGGGCGGCCGTTGAGCACGAGCTCCCCCGGATGCCCCGGTAAAGCCCGCGCAGGAAGTGGGGCACCGAGACAATTCGGCGCCCCTCTCCTGGTTTCCCACAACTATTCTCGATAACTGTCGCCTTACCCGACGGTGATCTTCCGCGGCTTGGTCTCCTCGCGCTTGTTCAGCGTGATGGTCAGCACGCCGTCGGCCAGCTTCGCGTTGACGCTCTGTTCGTCGACGGTTGGCGGAAGGGTGAAGCTGCGAAGGAACCGGGTGTAGCGCCGCTCGTGCAGCAGCAATTCGCCCTTCTTCTCGTCGCCCTTCTTCTCCTCCTGGCGGCGTTCGGCGGAGATCGTCAGCGTCTGGTTCTCCAACGTGATATCGACTTCATTCTTCTTAAAGCCAGGCAGCTCGGCCTCGACGTAAATGTGATCCCCGTCCTCGCGGACATCGACGGCATAGGGCGCCAGATAGCCGCCGCCGTTGCCGGCGCCGATCTCGCGGCCGCCGAAAAAGCGGTTCAGCATCGTATCGAACTCGCGCTGCGCCCCTTCGTTCGGGTCGTACGTCTGACCCCGGTGAACTCGTGTTGGCAGTGCCATATCAGACCTCCTTTGAGTTTGAGGAAATTGCGTTTACGCTCACTACATTGACCATGAGGTCCTGAACAAATCCCATGCCACGCTTTTCACTTCGCAAACTGAGCAAGGACAGTCACTTGCGCAATGAGCGGCGCTGGGTGGTTCTGCCATTTTTGCAGTCGTTGTCGAGATGACAGCCGCGCCTTTCGTCTACGCGATCATCGGCCCTACCGCGTCGGGAAAGTCCGACTTGGCCATGGAACTGGCGCGCCGGCTGGGGGGGGAGATCCTCAGCGTTGATTCGATGCAGGTGTACCGGGGGATGGATGTCGGCACGGCCAAGCCGTCGCCGGCCGAGCAGCGCGAAGTGCGCCATCATGGGATCGATCTGGTCGATCCGAGCGCGTCTTTCACGGCCGCGCGATTCGTCCAGTTCGCCGACGGGGTGATTGCCAACGCGCGGGCGCGGCGCGTGCCGCTGATCGCCGTCGGCGGCACGCCGCTGTACTTCAAGGTGCTGTTCGAGGGGATGTTTGAAGGGCCCGGCGCGGACGAGACGGTGCGGGCTCGGCTGCGCGACCTGTCCAACGAGGCGTTGCATCGCCGGCTCCGCGACGCGGACCCCGCCGCGGCAGCGCGCATCCACGTCAACGACACCAAGCGGCTCGTGCGCGCCCTCGAAGTGCTGGAACTGACGGGGCAGCCAATCTCATCGCTGCAGAGGGAGTGGGCATCGCCGGCGGTCCGGCATGAGGCACGGTGGATTGGCCTGGAATGGGACCGTGACGCGCTGAACCGCCGCATCAACGCGCGCGTGAAGGGGATGCTCGCGGCGGGGTGGGTCGAGGAGGTGCGGGCACTGCTGGCACGATACGGCGCGCTCTCAAAGACGGCATCTGAGGCGACGGGCTATGCGGAGCTGATCGCGCACGTGCAGGGAAAGATGTCGCTCGATGACGCCGCCGAGCAGATCAAGATCGCCACCCGGCAGCTCGCCCGGCGACAGATGAAGTGGTTCAAGCGCTTCGCCGATGTCCAGTGGCTGCCCGGCAATATCGGACTCGATACGGTGATCGCGCAAGTGTGCTCAGGCGAGCGAAGAAGCTAACCCGCACGCCTCGGGCTCTGCCATGCGCTTTATTTGCCGCGCGATTCCGCTACCCTCCTCGGCTCGCGCTGGCAAGCGGACATCAGCAGGAGACAGCAGCTCATGAAGATCGCAGTCATGCCCGGCGACGGCGTCGGCAAGGAAGTGGTGGCCGAAGGGCTGAAGGTCCTGAAGGTTGCGGCGCAGAAGTTCGGGTTCACTTATGGCACAACGGACTACCCCTTCGGCGCCGAGCACTACCTCAAAACAGGAATCACGCTGCCGGACTCGGCCTTAAAAGAACTGGCCGCGCACGATGCCATCCTGTTCGGCGCGGTCGGTGCCGATCCGCGCGGAAACGCGCAGATCCCGCAGGGGCTGATCGAGACAGACATCCTGCTGAAGATGCGGTTCGAACTCGACCAGTACATCAACCTGCGACCGACCAGGCTGCTCCCCAACGTCCCCACGCCGCTGGCTAATGTCCAAAGCGGCGACATCGACATGGTGATCGTCCGCGAGAACACTGAAGGGCTGTACTGCCAGAACGGCGGCTTTCTCTACAAGAACACGCCGCACGAGGTGGCTAATCAGATCGAGGTGACGACGCGGCACGGCGTCGAGCGCGCCATTCGCTTCGCGTTTGAATACGCGAAACAGTTTAACCGCAAGAAGGTGACGCTCGTCGCGAAAACCAACGTCCTCCGCTACGCGCACAACCTGTGGCAGCGCGCATTCGAGGAGGTCGCGAAAGAATACCTCGATATCGCCAACGACTATCATCACGTCGATGCATGCACGATGTACATGGTGACGAAGCCGAAGATTTACGACGTGATCGTGACGACGAACATGTTCGGGGACATCATCACGGATCTCGGCGCCGCCATTCAGGGGGGGATGGGCATGGCCGCCAGCGGCAACATCAACCCGACGCGCCAGACGGCGAGCATGTTCGAGCCGGTGCACGGCTCGGCCCCCGATATCGCCGGTAAGAATTTTGCCAACCCGATCGCCACATTCCTGAGCGTCGCCATGATGCTCGATTTTCTCGGCCAGCCGGACGCCGCCAAGGCGATCAACGATGGTTGCCGCGATGTGGTGAGCGACAAGAAAAACCACACGCGCGATCTGGGCGGCAATGCGACCACGACGATGGTCGGCGACGCGGTCGCGGCGCGAATCGCCGTGTGATTATAGCGCTTCCCATTCTCGGCGATCGATCGGAAGCGGATGCCCAGAGGCCTTCGAATCCTCGAATCTCGCCGAAGATCCCTTCGCCATCATCGAGAATTTTATATTTTGCCCGAGCGAGGGCTGCTCGGATGTAATCGGTAATCATGTTGTCGTTTCCCATCGTGAGCGGTCGTCCACTTTCTTAATACGCGATGAAGCATAATATCGTGGCAATGGCAGAAAAACTCGTCATCATCGGCTCCGGTCCCGCCGGTTGGACGGCAGCGATTTACGCCGCGCGGGCGAACCTCAGCCCGCTCGTCTATGAAGGCGCGATCAGCGAGGAAAACCGGCTTCGCGGGACGCTGCCGCTCGGGCAGCTCAACCTCACCACGGAGGTGGAGAATTTCCCCGGCTTTCCCAATGGCATCCTCGGCCCCGAGCTGATGATGAACATGCGCCAGCAGGCCGAGCGCTACGGCTCGCGCATCATCACGGAAGACATCGTTGACGTGGATCTCTCCCAGCGCCCGTTCAAGTTGAAGGACTCCACCGGCGCGACAGTCGAGGCGCACACGCTGATCATCTCCACCGGCGCCAGCGCGAATTACCTCGGCCTGGAGTCGGAGAACCACTATAAGAACCGTGGCGTCTCGGCCTGCGCCGTCTGCGACGGGGCTTTGCCGCGCTTCCGCAACAAGCCGTTGATCGTGGTCGGCGGCGGCGACTCGGCGGCGGAGGAGGGAACCTACCTCACGAAGTTCGCCAGCACCGTGCATCTCGTCCACCGCAAGGGCACGCTGAGCAAGGCCAGCCCTATCATGGCCGACCGCATCCTCAGCAATCCGAAGGTCAAGCCGGTGTGGAACAGCGTGGTGGAGGAAGTGCTCGGTGACGATGAGCGCGGCATGACGGGCGCGCGGGTGAAGAACATCGTCAGCGGGAAGACGGAGGTCATCGAAGCCCCGGGCATGTTCCTGGCGATCGGCCACACGCCGAACACCGAGTTCCTCCGCGGCAAGCTGGAGCTGGATGAGAAGGGTTTTATCGTGCTGAAAGACCCGTTCCGCACGACAACCAGCGTGGAAGGCGTGTTTGCCGCCGGCGACGTCGCCGACCCGATCTACAAACAGGCGATCACCGCCGCGGGAATGGGCTGCAAGGCGGCGCTGGACGCAGAGCGTTGGCTGGCGGCCAAGGGCGTGCATTAATCGACGAGGCCAATACTGAGCTCCTCACGCTAGCTCGCACATCCCTGGTCAGTCGTCGCTGTCGCCGCTGTCTCGCCCGATGATCTCCCGGTGGACGGTGGTTGCCGCCGCTTTGCACGCTTTCGGCGCACGATCCACACGATGCAGCCGATGACGATTACGCCCAGCACGACGTAGCTGACCGGCCCCACGAACCGTTCCACCTTCTCGTAATTCGCGCCGAGCAGGTGCCCCAGGTAGGCCAGCACGCCGGCCCAGATGCCCATCCCCAACGCGCTGTAAAGCAGGAACTTCGGCAGGTTCATCCCGCAGATGCCCGCGGGAATGGAGATGAACGAGCGCACGCCGGGCACGAGCCGGCACAGCAACACCGCCACAGAGCCGTGCCGGGCGAACCAGGCGGAGGAGGTCTCGATGTCCTCTCCGCTGACGGCAAGCCACTTGCCGTACTTGTCCGCCAGGCGCATCAGTCGCTGCCTGCCAAGGAAATGGCCGAGGTAGTAAAGCGGCAGTTGGCCCAGGACCGAGCCGATCGTGCCCGCGAGGATCACGAGCGGGAGCGACAGCTTGCCCTGCGCCGCGGTGAACCCGCCCAGCGGCATGATCAGCTCCGACGGGATTGGCGGAAAAACGTTCTCCAGGAACATCAGCAGGGCCAGTCCCCAGTACCCGCCGGTTTCGATGAGGTTGACGATCCACTCTTTCATCGCGTGCCCCGGATATAGTGCGAACGACGCGAATCGCACCATGGCAGAAACCCGCCGGCATACCTATCCGAAGTCGCACCGCCTCGGAGGCCGGCTGCAGTTCGCCGCCGTGTTCGACGCGAAGGTGCGCGAGAGCCGCGGTCCGCTGACGGCGTATGCGCTGCCCAACAATCTGGCGCACCCGCGACTGGGCATCTCCATCGGCCGCCGCGTCGGCACGGCGCCGAAGCGAAATCGAATCAAGCGGCTGCTGCGCGAGTCTTTTCGCCTGATGCAGCACGACCTTCCGTGCGGCTATGATTTCGTCATCGTCGTCCGCCCGCACGCGCCGCTGATGCTGGCGGAGTATCAGCGGCTGATGAGCGCACTGGCGGTGAAGCTTCACCTCGCGTGGCAACGGCGGGAGCAGGCGTAACGCACATTGTGACCTGGTTGCTGGTCCATCTTGTCCTGCTGTACCGCGTCACGCTCGGGCGGCTGCTGGGAGGGCAGTGCCGGTTCCATCCTACGTGCAGCCAGTACGCAATCGACGCGGTGAACCGCCACGGCCCGTGGCGCGGGGGCTGGCGGACGGTCAAGCGCATCTGCCGCTGCCACCCCTGGGGCGGGCGGGGGTATGATCCGGCGTGATGGGGGAAGGATTGGACCATAGAGACACAGAGGACACAGAGGCGCAGCAAGAATATCCTCGCCGACGGCGGAGCGGACCTTCTGGTAGATTCTGATCGTTAGCACGGCTGCTGGCGTGGCGCGTCAGCGACGCCTCTGTGCCCTCTGCATCTCTGTGGTCGACGTTCCTTTTCCTACCTGATCAGCAGGTGCTTCAGCTTCTGATATCGCTTCTCCACGCGTGTCCGCAGCGCTCTGTGCCCCGGCTCGAGCGTGTGGCCGTTGCGGGCGATTTGCACGAAGAGCTTCACCATGTTCCGCCAATCTGTGAGGTCGATGTATTCGGGACCGATGCGCTTTTTCGCCCGGTCCATGTTGTGGTAGTTGCCCAGTGCGATGCAGATCGACGCGGCGGTGAAGCCGTAGACGTCGTACACCGTTGCCTCGCACGTCCCGCCGGGCATGAGGGCGCGCTGGTATCTGAACGACTTGTCGCGCTTCGCCAGCGCCTCGGCCTGCTGCGTAAGAAAGTACGTGAGCTGCGAGTTGAAGATGCTCGTCTTGTCGCCGACGCGGATGATCGCGCCGGCGCCTTGCGGGGCGCAGGGTTGCATCGCGCTGGTCTCGATGGCGATGATGCGATCGGTCTTGCGCAGGAGCTTGGGCTTGAGCGACGCGGCGATGGCGCCGATGAATCCCTCTTCCTCGGCGCGTGTCAGCAAAACAGCCACCGGCGAAGCCGGGGGCTTTTTGCGGAGCGCGTCCAGCATCTGCAGCGCCGCCGCGGCGCCGGCGAGGTCGTCAATGGCGCGGGAATAGAACCGCTTGCCCTTCGTCCGCGCCTCGCCCTGGTCGAACATGCCGGGGGAGCCGGGTGCGACCGGGCCCGCCACCTTCACCGTGACTGACTCCGGCACGGGCCGCTCCTTGGCCACTTTCACCGCCTGCACGACGCCAGTCACCTCGCGATCGCCGTCGAAGAAGCGGACCTTAGCGCCCTTGACGTAATCCGCCAGCACCCATCCGCGAAACGCCGCTTCGAGCGTGCGGCCGTCGCCGCGCATTCGGGTGGCGACGAAGCCGGGGTGATCCATGTGAGCGGCGAAGACCCAGCGGGGGGCGCGCGAGCGGCTGCCGGCGAGCTCGATCAGGAGATTGCCGAACTCGTCGCGCGAGAGCTTCAGCCGACGCTGCCTGGCGAACCGCTCGACATACTCGACGACGCGATCCTCCGCGAACGGCGCGGTGGGGAGGGAGCAGATTTCGTGGAGCAGTTTCATCCGGCTTCCTTGCGCAACATTTAGCCCGGCCCATGGGCCGGGCTATGTGACCGCATCATGGACCGCTCGTCATTCCATCAGAATGGATCCGCCTGCGTCGAAAGGTTTTCGAAGCGGGTCGTCTTGTTGAGGAACGTCAGCTTCACCGTCCCCGTCGGTCCGTTGCGCTGCTTGGCGATGATGACCTCGGCGATGTTGTCCGGCTGGAAGTCCGGCTCGGCCATGCGGTAGTAGTCTTCTCGGTGCAAGAGCGCGATCACGTCGGCGTCCTGCTCGATCGATCCCGACTCGCGCAGGTCGCTCATGCGCGGGCGGTGCCCGTCGCGGCCCTCGCTGGCGCGATTGAGCTGCGACAGGCAGATGACGGGGATGTTCAACTCGCGGGCGACTGACTTGATGCCGCGCGAGATCTCGCTGATCTGCTGCTGGCGGCTCTCGACACCGGGATTGTCCATCAGCTGCATGTAATCGATCATGATGCACTTGATGTCGTGCTGCATCTTCAGCCGCCGCGCCTTGGCGCGGAGATCGAGGACGGTCAAGCCCGGCGAATCGTCCACCCAGATCGGCGCCTTGGCCAATTCTCCGACGACGCTGGCGAGCTTGGCGTACTCATGACTCTGGAGCATCCCCTTGCGAAGCTTGTGCGCGTCGATCTCCCCGCGGCTGCACAGCATGCGCTGGGCGAGCTGCTGCTTGCTCATTTCCAGGGAGAACACGGCGCACGGGTAGCGATGCTCATCGGCAGCGAGGCGCTCGACGATGTTCATGGCGAAGGCCGTTTTCCCCATGCTGGGCCGCGCGGCAACGATGATCAATTCCCCGTTCTGCAGCCCGTTCATCATGTCGTCGAGCTCGAAGAACCCGGTCATCAAGCCGCTGTGCCCGCGGTTCTCGATCATCTCGAAGACTTCGTGCAGCACGTCTTCCATCGGGACCATCGCCTTGCCGACCTTCCGCTGGGCGATATCGAAAATCTTCTTCTCGGCCTTGTCGAGCACGGCCTCCGCCTGCTCGTGCGGGGCGTAGGCGTCGCGAAGGATGTCGTTGCTGGCGCTGATCAGCTGCCGGAGCAGGGCCTTTTCGCGGACGATGCCGGCGTAGTGCGCGCCATGGGCGGCGGAGGGAACGGAGTTGAGGATGGCGGCGAGGTACGCGCTGCCGCCCACTTCGTCGAGCAACTGGCGCTTGACGAGCTCCTCGCGCAGGATGACGGCGTCGATCGGGCGGTTCTGCTCGTAGAGCTTCACGAGCACGTCGAAGATGATCTGGTGATCGGCCTGATAGAAGGCTTCGCGGTCGATGATCTGCACGACCTGCCCGACCATGTCCTTGTCGAGCATCATGGAGGCGATGAGGCACATCTCGGCCTCGATCGCGTGCGGCGGCAACCGGTCGAACTGGCTGGCCACCGCGCCGTCCATTAACTGGCTCATGGGCTCCCTCCCGCAACGTTCAGCAACGCGAACTGTAACCTAACATCTCATCGGCATGCAAACCGATTTTGCTGGAGCGGGGATGGTACGAGTGGCAAAGGAGCGACCGGTTGAACATGCTGCGCGCAGGACACGTTACGCACGCCTTGTCCACAAACGACGCGTCCCGCTCGGGAGCGGGACGCGTCGGTGGTGGATGGCTGGCCATCTCCAACGCGGTCACTGAAGTGACCATGCCGCCAACATATCGTATGTGCTCCGAAGAGGTGTGCGGGCGGCGCCTCAGGCGCTTTCGTCGGTGGCGTTTACTTCGGCATCCTTGGCCGCCTTGCGGGCGGCGTCCATGGCGGCTTTGCTGTCGGCGTCGGGCGCGACCCAGACCTTGATGTCGCCGGCCAGGTCTTCGGCAAACTGCACCTGCACGGTGTAGTTGTTGATCTGATCGAGCTTGCCCGGGAGGTTGATGTCGCCGGCCTCGATGTTAAAGCCCTGGGCCTGCAATGCCCGGGCGATGTCGGTGGCGCTGACGGAGCCGAACAGGTGGCCCTGCTCGTTCGCCCGACGCTCGAGCGTCACTTCGACGCCCTCGAGCTGCTTGATCAGCGCTGCCTGCTGCTCGCGCTTTTCGCGCTCCTGCCGCTCGATCTCCTTGCGCCGCTCCTCGACCTTCCTGATGTTCCCCGCCGTCGGCTGGACGGCCAAGTCCTTGGGCAGGAGGTAGTTGCGGGCAAAGCCAGGGGAGACATCAACGACATCGCCGACTTTGCCGACGTTTTTGATGGATTCCTTCAGGAGAAGCTTGACAGTTGCCATGTGAAACCTCGAAAGCGTTATGTGTTACTGGTTACTTGCTACTTGAAACTGGCTGCTTGCGAATAACAAGTAACCAGTAATGAGTAACGGTTCTAGAAGGGGATATCGTCATCCTTGAACTGCTGTTCCTCAGAGAACGGCGGTTCCTGCTGCGGGCGCTGCGGCTGCTGGGGCGGCCGGTTTTGTTGTGGGCCGCGCTGCGGGGATGATGGGCCGCGACGTGGTGGGGCGTCTTCGTCGTAGCCGCCACCGCCACCGCCGGATTGCTCATAACCGCCACCACCTCCGCCACCGCCACCGTCGCGGCCGCCGACGAACTGGAAGTTCTCGACGACGACGGTGAGCTTATGGCGCTTGCCGCCGCCTTGCTTGTCCTCCCAGGAATCGTACTTGAGGCGGCCCTCGATGAAGATCGGTTTACCCTTCTGAAAATATTGGTTGATGACCTCGGCCTGTTTGCCGAAGCTCGTCACGTCGACGAACGTGACCTCTTCCTTGTCCTCACCGTTGGCGGTTCTGAACTTGCGGTTGCAGGCGACGCCGAACTCGACGACGGGCGTCTGGCTCGGCAGGTACTTGAGTTGCGGGTCGCGCGTCAGGTTGCCCATCAGCAGGACCTTGTTGAAGCTGGCCATGGAGACCTCGATTGGTTGCTCGGCACGGGACGCGGCCGTGTGGCCGCGGCATTACAACGCGACTAGTCCTTGCTCGCCGCTTCTTCCTCGCGCCGGGGGGCGCGGTCTTCGCGCGGGCCGCGATCGTCCCGGCGATCGTCGCGACGCGGGGGGCGGTTGAAGTCAGGGCGATCCCATGGGTTCCGCTCTTCGCGCGGCTGGATGGGCTGCGGCTCGACCGCGTTCATCTCCTGCTCGTTCAGATGGTCCGCCTTCGTCACGAGCACGCGGAGCACGTCTTCGCTCAGCTTCACATCGCGTTCGATCGCAGCGACCGCATTGCCCGGGGCCGTGAAGTAGGCGATCACGTAAGTCCCGCGCTTCTGGCCGTTGACTTCGTAGGCGAGCTTGCGCTCGTCCCACTTCTTAAGGACCTTGATCTTCCCTCCGTGCCGTTCGATGAACCCACGAGCCAGATCCAGCCCCGCCTGCGGCTCAGCGGCGCTGCCGGCGCCGAGGAGGAACATCGCTTCGTACACGTTCTCCAGCGTCGGCTTGGCCGCCTGCTCGGTGGCGCGCTGTTCAGCGGCCTTGCGCTTGGCCGATTGCTTCGAGGTCTTCACGGGTGTCGCTGTTTTCTCTGCCATGATGCTGATACTCCCTAGTATGGGTTTGGCCGGCTTATTTGATCCGGTCACTAGTGTTGTGAAGGCGAAGCCAGTAGCCACAAGCCAGGAGCGAGTAGGAAAGGCAAGAGGTTTACAATCCTACTGGCTCCTGGCTTCTGGCTTCTGTCTACCTCCTCCGTCTTCGGCGTTGAACTGGTTCATCGCCGTTTCGATTCCTTTGTCGATCCACGTCACGATCGCGGCGCACGCCCGGCCCAGGGCCGGTTCGAGCAGCACGCGCTGCTCGGGCGTGAACTTCCCGAGCACGTAATCCCGTCCGGCGACGCGTGGCGGGGCGGGGTCGATCCCGATCCGCAGCCGCGGGTACTGGTCGGTTCCCAGCGCCCGCTCGATGTCGCGCAAACCGTTATGGCCTCCCGAACTGCCCGAACCGCGAAGCCGCAAGCGGCCGACGGGCAGGGCGAGGTCGTCCAGCACCACCATGATCTCCTGCGGCGCGAGCTGATAAAACGCCATCGCCGCCGCCGCCGCCTTGCCCGAAAGGTTCATGTACGTCAGCGGCTTGAGCAGCACCAGCTTCTCACTGCCGACGACGCCGTCGAGCGTCAAGGCATCGAACTTCGTCTTCGCCATCCGGTCGAAGTCGCCCGGGCTGGTCCAGCCAACCCTCGTCGCGAGCTGATCGATGACCTCGAACCCGACGTTGTGCCGGGTGCCGACATAAGACCGTTCGGGGTTGCCTAGGCCGACGACGAGCTTCATCAATCACGTGCGCGACATCCGTGGCCAGCCGCGGCTTTACAAAAGCTGGTGGTTATTTTGATTCCTCGCCCGCGGCGCCTTCTTCGCCTTCCTCGGGCTTGCGGCCGATCACTTCGGGCTCGGCGGAGCCTTCGGGGGCTTCGGCGGGCGCTTCCTCGACGATCTCCTTCACCGTGGCGACAATCAAATCGTCGTCCTGCAGCGCCTTGATGCCCGCCGGGAGCTTGAGGTCCTTGATCTGCAGCACATCGCCCAGCGCCATCTCCGACACATTATGGCGGATGGCGTCGGGGATTTCCGTGACCAGGCACTCGAGCTCGAGCTCGGAGACGACCTGCTGGAGCACGCCGCCGTCGGCCTCGCCTTTCGGCTCGCCCTTGAGCTCGAGCGGCACGGTCACTTCAACACGCTCGTCGAGCGATACACGGGCGAAATCAACGTGGAGCACCTCCGCGCCGAGATGGTCGTACTGCACTTCCTTCACGAGCACCTTCTCGCTCTTGCCGTCGAGCGCGATGTCGAACACGTGCGCGCCCTTATCCAGATATTTCACCACCTCCTTCTTTGGAAGCGTAACGGGGACGACGGCTTCCTTGTGCCCATAGATGACGCCTGGGAGCAATCCTTTGTCTCGAAGGCGCTTGTTGGCGCGCGACCCCAGCTCGCTGCGGGGTTGCGCCGTTACGTTTGCTGACTGCGTTGCCATGTTCAACTCCTCAATAAGTTGCTAGTTGTCAGTCGCTAGTTGCTAGTAAAAGGCAGTGCCGTTGCTTTCTCTTCACTAGCAACTAGCAACTGACAACCAGCAACTCATTCCTCACTCGCTCAATGCTCTTCCCGGATCGTTCTTAAAAAGCGCGCTGACCGACTCGTTGTGATGAATGCGGTGGATCGCATCGCCCAGCAGACCCGCAACGCTGAGCACTTCCATCCGATCTCTAATTCCCTCACAGCGGTTGCCGATCGGTATCGTGTCGGTGACGGCCAGCTTCGTGAAATCGCAGCTGCTCAGCCGCTCGATTGCCGGCGGGGCAAACACGGCGTGCGTGGCGGAGATGAAGACGTCCAGCGCGCCGTTGCTCTTCAGAATCTTCACCGCCTCCGTCATCGTGCCGGCCGTGGTGATCATGTCATCAACCATCAGGACGTTCTTGCCCTCGACGTCGCCGATGATGTGCTTGGCCTCGATGTCTTTGCCGCTCTTGCGGCGCTTGTCGATGATGCAGATCTCCCCACCCAGCGCGTTGGCGTAGACCTGCGCCCGCTTCACATTCCCGACGTCGGGCGAGACGAACACGCGGTTGGAGAGCTTTAAGCTCTTGAACCACTTGCTCAGCACCGGCCCGGCATTGAGGTGATCGACGGGAATGTCGAAAAACCCCTGCACCTGGGCGGCATGCAGATCGACCGACACCACGCGGTCGGCGCCGGCGCGCTCGATCAGATTGGCGACGAGCTTGGCCGTGATCGGCGTGCGGCCCTCGTCCTTGCGGTCCTGGCGGGCGTAGCCGAAGTAGGGGACCACGGCCGTCACGCGCGAGGCGCTGGCGCGTTTGAGGCAGTCGATCCAGATCATCAGTTCCATCAGGTGCGCGTTCACCGGGTGGCTCGTCGACTGCACGATGTAGCAGTCGCGCCCGCGCACGTCCTCGTCGACTTTGACGAGCAATTCACCGTCGGGGAACAGTTCCGTTCGCCCGCGCCCAAGCGGGATCTGCAGATGGTCCCCGATCTTTTTCGCCAGTTCCGGATTGGCGCGGCCGCTGAAGACCTTCAGTTGGTCGGCATCGGACTTGCTCATCAGCTCCCGCCTTCCAGGGCCGCCGTCTCAGGAGAGACGTTTCCGCTCACGGTGGTTCGTTCCGGGACGATGCTGTCGCGCGGGATGCAGGCAAACGGCCCGATCACGCAAGCGTGGCCGATGCTCGCGCCACGGCCGATAAACGTGAACGGCTGGACAACCGTGTCCTGCCCGATCGACACGCCCGACTCGATATATGAGTTGTGCTGGCTCACGATGGTCACGCCGGCTTCGCGCAGCGTGCGCTGGATGCGTTCCTGCATGATGGCATCGGCTTCGGCCAACTGCTGGCGCGTGTTCGGCGCGATGACATCCTCTTCCGTGACGGCCTGGACTGCGATTACCTTCCGCCCCTCGCGGCGGAGGATTCCGTAGACGTCCGTGAGGTAGTATTCGCTCTTTTTGTTCTCGTTCTTCAGCTTCGACAGCGCCAGCAGCAAATCTTCCACCCGCAGGCAGTAATAGCTCGGGAAGACTTCCTTGATCTCGCGCTGCCGATCCGTGCAATCGACCTGCTCGACGATGTCGACGAACTCGCCCGCCTCATCGCGCACGACCCGGCCGTAGCCGAACGGGTCGTCGAGGATGGCCGTCGCCATGCTGGCGGCGGCTTTCTCGGCCCGATGGGCACGGAGCAGCGTGGTCAGCACCTCCCCGCGAAGCAGGGGAACGTCGCCCGCCAGCAGAAAGACGTCCCCGGCCTGCATTTTCCGCAATTCCGGCTCGCACATTTTTGCAGCATGCCCGGTGCCAAGCTGTTCGGTCTGCTCAACCCAGACGATCCGCTGGTCGTCACCGAACGCCGCGATAATCTCGTCCTTCCCGTGCCCGACCACGACCATCACGCGCTGGCAGCCCGCGTCCCAGCACGCGCGCAGGATGTAATCGAGGATCGGCCGCCCACACACCTCGTGCATGGCCTTGGGCCGGTTCGACTTCATCCGGGTCGATTTCCCGGCGGCGAGGATGATGGCGGTCGTGGACATGTGCGAAAGGTTTTTCTTGTTCCGCGAAGCGGGCAGCTACCCGGCTAGGATTCGAACCTAGACAAACAGGACCAAAACCTGTTGTGCTACCGTTACACTACCGGGTAGTAGCGACGGACGAGAGGAAGGGGGATTTCCGAAGCGATTATAAGCGCCGGAAACGGGGGTCGTTTTGATGGACTCGCCTACCCTTTCGGCTTTCGCCGAACCTCTCGACGGCGGCGCCGATTCAGGCGCCGTGGGGGGTAAGATAGCCGGCGAATGGGGGGTGTCAAGCTGGCGACCTGACTGCGACCTGACAGGGGTGCTTGTCGATTCGCGAGCCGTAGGTATAGTTAATGGCGGGCTAAGAAACCGGGCAGGCCGGCGAAGGATCGTCGGCGACGCATCGCAAGGATGGGACCAATGACCTATCGCCACTTCCTCGGCGCCAACGCGCTGTTCCTCATCGTATTCACCACCGGCTGCGGGAATCAGCGGGCGCAGAGCGAGGCGGCCGAGGAGCAGCCTCAGCGGTTGGAGCGCCACTCACAGCTGGCCCAAAACGACACCGCCACTGAGGAGGCGGGTGAAGGACGCACCGAGATCGAGCTTGGCGTTGCGAACACGGAACAGATTCTCGCGCACAAGACCGCCTCGTACGCCGAAGAGATCGAGCGGCTGCTGGCGGAGCGGAGCCGCGAAGCAGCAGCGGCGAAAGCGGCCGCGGCCGCTGCAACGCCCGACCTGGCCGTGACGGTCGCGCCGACGGCCAAACCGACCGCCAACGCCGGCGCGGCCATCGCCCCGGCGCCGGCGAAGTCGGAAGTGGTCTTCGCCGACCCGGGCCAGCTCCCGCCGGCCCAACCCGCTCCGCAGAACCCGATCGTTGCCCAAGCGGTCGCTGCCGGCGCGACGGAGCAGAAACCCACCGTCCATCAACTGCTCGACATGGGTCCGGCGACGGCGAACCAGGCGCAGCACATCCCCGCCGCCGGCGCGCAGGTTGCCGCCGCCGCCGTTGTCCCCGCGCCCACCATTGACAGCCGGCCTGAGGCCGTCCAGCCGCCGCGGCAGCAGGTGTCGGAGCTGCTCGATTCCTCCGATGCCCTCGCGCGCAAGCTGTCCGAACGCCTCAAGGCCGACCCGCTCGATGTCAGCGCCCATCTTGATTACCAGCTGCTTCAGATGCTCAACGATCAATCGGTCCCGGCGCTCGATGCAATCGCGTCGCTTCCGCAGGAGGACCGCGAGATCGTCTCGGCGCTGCTCGACGGGCTCAGCAACTTTCGCCATGGCATCCGCACGGGCGGAAATGCGCTGCTCGGGCAGAAAATCGGACCGATCGTTGAGATGGGGGAGCGCGTGCGCAACCAGACGACGCTGGCCATCCCCAGCCTCGTTCTCTGCCGCGACGTGAAGCAGTTCGGCATCTACCAGCCGCTGGAGTCGACCCGCTTCCCGTTCGGGCAGAAGCACCCGGTCGTCGTGTACTGCGAGGTAGCAAACTTCGCATCGCAATTGAACAGCCGCAACCTCTGGGAAACCAGGCTGAAGTATGAGGTGCTGCTGTACACGGAGAACGCGTCGCTTCAGGTGTGGCAGCAGAAGCCCACGCCGGTGGTGGACCAGTCGAACAGCCGCCGCCGTGACTTTTTCATCGCCAAGCTGATGGAGCTCCCGCAGGACCTGCCGATCGGGGGATACCTGATGAAGGTGAGCATCATCGACGAAACCGCCAATCGCATCGCCGAGGCGACGGTTCCGCTGCAGATCGTGGCGAAGTAGCGGAAGAGCTCATCGATTAGCAACAGCTGGCTCCTCTCCCCGACGTGCCGGTGAGAGGGAGGGCGCTGTTTGTCTGTTGTGGGCGTGTTGCAACTTGTGAACCCAACCCTCTTTCGGTTACAGCAGAGACCTTGCGCCGTTGTTTCGGAGGTTTCTGATGCGTCCGTTGTTCGTTGCCGTTTCTGCGCTGCTGCTGGTGGGGTGTTCGACGACCCGGACGTTCACGATCTCGACGCGCCCTGCCGATGCGACGGTGTCAATCGACAACGTCGAGCGCGGGAAGGGCACCGTGACCGTCCCGCTCGTGTTCAAGGACAAGAACGACACGCACACCGTGCTCGTGTCGCGGCTGGGGTACAAGGACCAGGAGATTCCGCTCACGCGCGACTTCGACCGCGATCAGATCGAGGTCGAGCTTCGGCCGCGGACGCGGCGCGTAACGTTCACCGTCTCGCCCGTGCCGGCCATGCTGAAGATCGACGGCAAGCCGCTGACGACGGAGCCAGTCTCCAGCATCTCACGCGAGCTCGAATTCACCGTCGACGCACAGGACCGGTGGATCCCGCACAAGGTGACGGCGGAGCGGGCGAACTACCAGCCGGACGACGTGGTCGTCTCGTGGCTGGACAACAAGACGACTTACCCGCTCAAGCTCGAGCCGCTGACGAAGGATCTTGTCGTAACCAGCGACCCGAGCGGCGCGATCGTCTACATCAACGACGCGGAGGTCGGGCCGACGCCGCAAGTGATCGAGGACCATCCCTTTCCCGTCGACCCCGTGACCAATGAATTCGTCCCGCAGACTCTGACGCTGAAGAAGCCCGGCTATCCGGATGTCGAGATGCCGATCGGCTGGGAGGAGGGCAAGACCGAGTATGCCATCGACCTCACGGCGTTGCAGAAGGAGGTTCGCATCGTCAGCGACCCGCCCGGCGCGACGGTCAGGATCGAGGGCAAGCCGCTGGAAAAAGCAGACGACGGCGCGTCAGTCGCGCACCTTAGGTTCCCGCCCGTCAACGAGAAAGGCGAGCTGCGCACGTACAAGGCGACGGCGGTGCTGAAGAACGCCAATTCCGAATGGGAGCCGAAGGAATTGATAATCGCATGGGACGAGGGCAAGAGCGAATACGGGGTAAAGCTGAAAGAGATTCTCACCCGGCCCGTGCCGCTGCTGTCGGCGAACTTCACGCGCACCCCCGAGGGATGGGAGGTCGCGCCAAAGCGGACGATGACGCTGGCGATGAAGGACGTGCTGGAGGGCTCCGAGCGCGGCGGCGCGACGCAGATCACGAAGCTCCAGCCGGGCACGCAGATCGACACGCTGGCGATGTCTCCCGAGGGGCAGAGCATCGTGTTTACGATTCTTTTCAGCCGCGACGAAAGCGACCTGCGGTCGCAGATCGTCGTGATCCGCGCCGACGGCAGCGGCGGGCAGGAGTTCTTCTCCGATGGAAAGAGCCTCGACATCATGCCGAGCTACACGGGCGGCGGCGACGAGATCGTGTACAGCTCGAACCGCGCCGGAAAGCGCCTGTCGATCTGGAGCATGTCGACCATCGGCCAGGCCGGTTTCACGCAGCTCACGCAGGGGGATACCAACGACCTGTGGCCGATGATCGACGTCGACCCGAAGCAGCGGCTCTACTACCAGGCCCTGGTCGACACGCGCCCCGACCCCCGGCTGTACATGACCCAGCGGGGCACTACCATCCGCAAGGACCTGACCCACATCAGCGGCACACAGCCGCGCGTCAGCCCCAAGGCCGACTCCGTCATCTTCTGCTCGATGAACGAGAAGACGGGCAAGCGCGACCTGTACCGCATGCCGGACACCGGCGGCGCGCCGCTGAACCTCACGAACACGCCGGACATCGATGAATTCGACCCCTCGTGGAGCCGCGACGGCAGCCGTGTCGCCTTCGTATCCGACCGCGGCCAGGACGAGGAGAAGCGGCAGAACTACGACATCTGGACGCTCAGCGTCGAGCGCCCGCAGCAGCCCGTGCAGATTACCACCAACGGCAGCCACGACGACTGCCCGGCCTGGGACCCCAGTGGCCAATCGATCTACTTCCGGTCGAACCGGGGTGGGGAGTGGGCGATCTGGAAGATCGACGTTCCTTAAGAAAATTGCAAACGGCAAATCCCACACTCCAAACGAACGGCAAAGGGAGAAGCGGGAGACATCCGAGCCACCCAATTGGAAGTTGCTGCCTTTCCTCCTCGGGGTTGTTTGGGATTTTGGGTTTTGCCGTTTTAGAGTTTATGCCGGGGGCGTCTCGGGCGGTTTCACGCCGGCTGCGTCAAGCAGTTCCTGCGTCGCCGGCTCCGCCTTCCCGGTCATCTCGCGCGCGATGCAATCGATCTCGCTGTTGATCTCCGCCCCGACGAGCAGGACCAGGGCATCGAGGTAGAAGAAGAACAGCAGAATAATCACGCCGCCGACCGCGCCGTACATTTCCCCGTAACGGCCGAAGCGGTCGACGTAGATGCGGAACGCCACTCCCAGCAGCAGCCACACCGAGACGGTAAAGACGGAGCCGGGCGTGATGAACTTCCAGCGCTGCTTGATGTTCGGCCCGAAGTGAAAGATGAGGGCGACGATGCCGAGCAAGAGCATCAGGGCGATGCCATAGCGGGCGATCTGCCAGAGCACGAGCCAGAGCTGGAACGCGCGAGGTTTGGCGACTGGCCCGGCCAGCAGCGCGGGGCGCGTGGCGCTGCGCTGGGCGACAATAGGGGCGGTGGCGGAAACATCCGATGGCTCGGTCGCCGCCACTTCCTGGCTCGTCGGCCGTGTTGCCGGCGTCATTCTCAGTAGCCGCTCGGTGCCCTCGGTCAGCCGGTTGGTCACGACCGTCCCGATTGGCAGCAGCACGATGACGACGAGGATCAGCGACCCGACAAGGATGGTCAATCCGATCGCCAGCGGTCGGTGCACCCAGATCGGGCGCGTTTCGGGCACGTCATAGCACTTGTCGAGCCCCGCCATGGTCGCTGCCATTCCCCCGCTCGCCGCCCAGATCGTGATGAGCAGCCCAATGATGCGAATGCCCGTCTTCTGCTGAAAAAGGACCTGGTCGAGTTTCGGCTCGATGTAGCTTCGCACCGTCTCGCCCGCGTCTTCGGGGAGCTGATCGACGGCGAACTCGATCTGCCGCTTGGCCTCGATGCGCCACTCGTACTTCAGCAAGGGGATGAGCGTCAGGAGGAAGATAAAAAACGGAAAAATTGCGAACAGCCACGAGTACGCCAGGGCCGAAGCCCACGTCATCAGGTTGTCTTCGCTGATCTCCTTGTAAAGCCGCTTGAGAAATATCCAGAGCCCGCACTTGCGCAACACCGAGGGCACATCGCGAAGCCGAGCCATGGCGCGATTGTTACGGGTGACGCCCCGAAAACGCAACGTCCCTCATAGAGCCGCACCCCCAGCGGCATGGTCACTTCAGTGACCATGTCTTCACCTTGCACCGATGAGCGGAATAAAGCTTCCATGCTAAATGTGTCGATACTGATGTTATCGGACCATGCGGACATCATTTGCGCTGATCCTCGTCCTCCTTCCCAACGGGATTTCCCTCGCGCAGCCCGCCGAGGTGAATCGGATTCTGCGGAACATCGATTTTGAGGAGCGCCGCCTCGGTAACGTCGAGGACCTCCCGATGCACTGGTCCAAGGTCGAGGGGCCGGGATTGATGCATTATGTGAACGGCGCCCTGACCACCGATCGCGCGCGCGACGGCAAGTACAGCTTTCACTTCGAGCTCAACGGCGGAGGCCTGGTTTACCGCTACGACCCCAACGCCATCCGCGTCCAGCCTGGCGCGCACTATCGTGTGGAGGTGTACGCGCAGACGACCGTCCTCCCCAACGCCCGTGCCCGGCTCACCGCCTACTTCGCAGACATCGACGGCCGGCTCATCCAGGGCAGCATCCGGCATTCTGAACTCTACGCCGCCGAATCCGAAAACGAGCCGTGGAAGAAGCTGGCCATTGAGCTGTCGGCGAAGGGTGATAGGAACATTGGTGGAGGGATAGAGTCCTCGACTGGTGACGCGACGAATATGTCCGACTCGACGGCTGCACCACTCGACCACTCCACCACCTCCCCCACCCCAGCGTACCTCGTGCTCGAACTGGCGCTGCTCCAGCCGATGCATTATGCCGCGGCGTCGCTCGGCCAGCGCACGCTGTTCACGCAGGACATCCGGGGCAGCGCGTGGTTCGACAGCCTCAGCGTCTCGCAGGTCCCCAAGGTGCTGCTGAGCACGGACAAGCCGGGCAACATCTTTCATCGGGGTGAGCCGGCGCGGCTGGAAGTGGATGTAAATGACCGGTTTACGGACGATCTCGCGGCGCAGCTCGTCGTGCGCGATGCGCGGGGGGCGGTCGCGTTTCAGCGCAGTGGGGCGATGGAAATGCCGGCGGCGCAGGCACTCGGTCCCGGGCGCAAGCGGCTGTACCTGGAGCTGCCGGAGCTTCCCCCGGGGTGGTATTCGGCGAGCCTCGTCATGAGCAGCCAGGGCAAGTTTGTGGGGGAGCAGACGATCGACATCGTGCTGCTGGCCGATGCCCGTGGCGCGAATGTGATGCCCGACCCGCGTTTCGGCGTCATCGCCACAGACCTGCCGTTCGACGGGTGGAGTGAGCTGCCCGACATCCTCCCGATCCTCGCAGCCGGTCGGGTCAAGCTGGCGGTGTGGAGCGAGGCGGGCGACGTGCAGCAGGTCGATTCAGCTGCGTTCGACCGGCTGCTCGAGCGATTGCAGCAGCTGGGGATTACGCCGACCGCATGTCTGGCTGCGATTCCGCCGGACGTGAAGGCGCGGCTGCTCGCAACGCGCGCCAAAACGAGTTCTGCGCTGGGCGTGAGTGAAGAGCAAAAGGACCTCAGTGGCGACGACGCGTGGGTCGAGCTGCTCCAGGCGGACACCCAGACGTGGCAGCCGCAGCTGGCGTTCCTCATCGCGCGGCACGCGAACCACCTGGACCGTTGGCAGCTCGGTGCGGACAACTCCGATGCGTTCGTCACTCGCCCGGCCATGCGCGCGGTGTATGACCGCGTCTACCGCGAGTTCGCCGCGCTCGTGCAGGCGCCGGACCTGGCGATGCCGTGGCCGGCTTGGTACGAGCTGGACGGGAGACTGCCCGCGACGGTGGCGCTATCGCTGCCGCCGAGCGTCCTCCCCGAGCAGATCCCTCTGTACATCCAGGATCTGCAAATGCCCCAGCGCTCGGGCCTTACGATCGAGAATGAGAAAACCGGGCCGGGGGCGGTTTTTTCCTCGGCTTCTCCGAGCGCTGAACATCGAATGGCCAAAACGCCGCGTCTGTCGATCAGCCTTCGGCAGCTCGAGCCGGAATATGGCCGCGAGGTTGTCATCCGCGACATGGCCGAGCGGATCACGCAGGCGCTCGCCGCCGGCGCCGAGCGCATCGATGTGCCGCTGCCTTTCACCGTGAAGCGGCTTGCGGGGGATGCGCTCGTGAAGCAGCCGCAGGAGATGCTGATCATTCAGCGGACGCTCCTGAAAACGCTGGGCGGCTCGACGTTCCGCGGCAAGGTGCCGATCGCCGAGGATGTTGAAGCGTTTTTGTTCGACAAAGGCGGTGTGGGCGTCCTTGTCCTGTGGTCGCGGGGCGGGATCTCCCCGGATGGGTCACGCAGGTCCGACGTTCGCGAGCTTCCGCTGAGCGTCGGTCCGCGACCGGTGCGCGTCGACCTGTGGGGCAACGTATCGCCTGTGCGGAAGGTGGGGTCGAATATCTCCGTTGACATCGGCGAGATGCCGATCCTGCTCGTCGGAATCGACGGCGCAGCCGCTCAGCTCCGCGCCAGCATTGCGCTCGACCGGCCGCTGCTCGAATCCAGCTTTAAGCCGCACACGCGCAAGCTGTCGTTCACCAATCCATACCGCACGGCAATTGCCGGCACGCTGCGGCTCAAGCCACCGGCAGGCTGGACGCTTAGCCCGCCCACGTTCAACTTCACGCTCAATCCCGGCGAAACCTTCCAGCGCGAGCTGACGATCGAGTTCCCCTACAACAGTTTTGCCGGTCCAAAGATCATCACCGCCGAGGTGTCGGTGCAGGCCGAGACGAACACGACCTTCTCCCTGCCGATCGCGCTCAGCCTCGGGCTCAGCGACGTCGGCATGCAGACGCTGGCGCTGCGCGACGGCAAGGACGTCATCGTTCAGCAGATGATCACGAACTACGGCGAGAAGCCGATCGACTACACGGCATTTGCGATCTTCCCCGGCCAGGCGCGACAGGAGCGGCTTGTAACGAACCTGGGCGCGGGCCGCACGACCGTGAAGAAGTACCGCTTCGGCAACGTTGGAAACGCGCCGGGGGGGTTGGTCCGTTCCGGCGTGAAGGAACAGGTCGGGATGCGTATCCTCAACGAGGAAGTGCCCATCCAATGACCCCACTTCGTGTAGCCCCGCCGCTTGCGGCGGGTCTCCCGCGCATACGACACACCACTCAAATGACTCACGCCCCCACCGAAAAGACCGTCACAACCCCTCACGGCTGGGAATTGATGCGCTCCCTGCGCGAATTATGGCGCACGCTGCGCGACGACTGCCGCGCCATCCCCCCCCGCTCCTGGCGGCGGTGGGGCACCACGCTGGCGATCGGGTTCGTCGCGTGCGGTCTGCTCAGCCACGTCATCACGCGCAGCGCCCGCGCCCGCGTGAATGACGGTTTGCAGGCCTGGGACCAGCGCATGCTGACCAAGCTCGCCGAGGATGGCCCGATCTCGTTCCCCAACGCAATTCTGCTCGAATCAGCTGGAAACCTGTTGTACCTGGTCCCCCTGACGCTGCTGGCGTCGATTATTGCAATCCGCCGGCATGCGCCGCTCGCGGCCATCACGATCCAGGCGGCGTATTGGCTCCAGCGGCCGATCGTCATGATCGGCTGGCAGACGTGGGACCGTGCACGGCCGAAGCTGATCGGTGACGGGATCGCCGCGCCCGGGCTGCACGCGTTCCCTTCGGGTCACGCGGCATTGTGCGTCGCGGTGTACGGCTTCCTGGCGTATTTGTGGGCCCGCTCGTCGGCGAGCGTCATGGAGAAAGGCTTCGCCGTTGTGGCGGTTGTGCTGCTGAGCACCGTCGTGTCACTCGCGCGTGTGCGGTTGGGCTCCCACTGGCCCAGCGA
The DNA here is from genome assembly GCA_035936155.1 of Tepidisphaeraceae bacterium. GTDB lineage: Bacteria > Planctomycetota > Phycisphaerae > Tepidisphaerales > Tepidisphaeraceae > DASYWJ01. The sequence goes on from DASYWJ010000112.1 coordinate 39,402, forward strand.
TATCATCGCGGGGGCGCTGCTGGGGGTCGTGTGGGTGAGTGTGGTGATTATCGCCTATCGAAACGCGACGCGCGCTCTGTAGAGGGCCTAACCTTACAAGCGCCGCCGATTGCCGCAGGGCATCACCCGTGCCATGACCAGCGTCACGCCCGCCATCGCCGACCCATTTTTCGCCGAGCACCACCAGGGTGAGCCCGACGAGCGCCTCGCGCGCTGGCGGAAGCGACTCCTCATCCTGCTTGCGCTCGGCGTCGCCGCGTGGGCCGTCGTCGCATTTGTAATCGGTCCGCCCATCGTCCGCAGCGGGTACGCGAACGCCAGCCCCATCGCCGCGATTAACGATGCATTCGGTCACCGCCACGCATACCCGCTGGATCACTACCTGCGCAAGTGGAACCGGCTCGCGCTGGGGGGGCTTGGCGCGTGGCTGGGCGTCGGGGGGCTCGTGCTGACGACAACGGCGCCGTGGTTCGCGCGACGAATCGTCGGCACTGCAACACCGGGGACACTTGGCGCGATCCGGGTGCTCACATGCCTCGTGCTGGCGTACGCGGTGATCAGCGAGCCGGTGTGGAGCGTCGTCAAGCTGTCGCCGCGCGACCGCGTGCCGATGGGCGTGATGGACTTCATCTACGCCGATGGCCCTCACGCGCGCGGCACGCCGGCGCTGGGCTTCGACAGGTTCGTGCGCAGCGAAGACGGGCTGCTCGCGTTCCGCGCAATCACCGCCGCAATCCTGCTGCTTGCAGCGTTGGGGTGGAAAACACGGCCGATGTTGATCGTCGGTTTTATGGCCGCGCTCGTGCTTCTGGGCATCGTAAGGTCCTACTCGTGGCTCAGCCATTCGGGGCTGCTGCCGCTGTACGTGCTGATCGTGCTGATCGTCACGCGAGCCGGCGACGGGTGGTCGGTCGACCGGCTGGTGAAACTGTGGCGCAATGAGCCCGTTGCGCCCGCCGAGAAACCGGTGGCGCATTATGCCTGGGCGCGGTACGCGGTGTGGACGGTCATCGCGATGCAGTACGTCGCCGCCGGCCTCAGTAAGCTGTTCAGCGACAGCTGGCGGTGGTGGGAGGGAGTGAATCTCCAGGCGATCCTCTACCGCGAAGCGCTCCGCCCCGGCCATGGTGTGGACGACCTCATCCTCCATATGACCTGGCTGCCGACGTGGGCGTTCACGGTGATGGGCGTGATGACGATTGTGATCGAGCTGGGCATGGCGCTCGTGCTCGTCTCGCTTGTCGCGCGGCTGGTGTGGCCAATCCTCGCGATCGCGATGCACGCGGGGATTTACGTCCTGCAGCACATCCTGTTCTGGGACTGGATGGCGATGCAGGTCGTGTTTTACGACTGGACGAAAGTCCGCCACTGGCTCGGCCATCGCATCAGCGCGCGGCGCGGAGCGATCGACGTGCTGTACGATGGCCGCTGCCCGATCTGCAGGCGCTCGGTGCGGCTGCTGCGGTCATGGGACCTGCTGGACCGGCTGAATTATCTCGACTTGCGCACGCTGGATGTCCCGGCGTACAACGCGCACCGTGGTGTGACACTCGATCCGCACGAGCTCGAGCAGTCGATGCACGTCATCAAGGGCGGCCGCGTGACCAGCGGCTATCGAGGCTGCCGCACGATCGCCGGCGCGCTGCCGATCTTCTGGCTGATCGTGCCGCTGCTATACCTGCCTGGATTGTCGCACCTGGGCGCGATCGGTTACCGCTGGCTGGCGCGCAACCGGATGCCGTTCCACACGTGCGACTCGAGCGGTGCCTGCGCGCTCCCGAACCAGGAAGCGGTCGGCGCGATGCCGGGGCGCAGTGCGGAACCGGCGGAGTCGCTTCCCCTGCGCCGCAAGCTGATCGGGCCTTTGGCCATCCCAGGCTTGATCTGCTTCCTCTTCGGCGCCTGGGTCATCCGCCTCGAGTGGTACCCGCTCACCTCGGTGCAGATGTTCTCGACCCACGACAACAGCGGAATCGTCACTTACTACAAGTGCTACGCCACAGACGCATTCGGCAATACGTACGAGGCGCCCCTGGAAAAAATGGGCCGCGGCGTCTCCCGCTATCGCCCGATCCTCAGCGGCGGCTTCTACGACGCCGCCGGACGCCAGCGGTGCATCGAGATGCTCGAGTTCTGCGGCACGACCCACAACGCCGCCAACCCGAACAACCCGGTCGTGAAGCTCGAAGTCCAGAAGCGCCGCTGGGATTTCGTGAGCCGCCGGCTCGACCCGGATTTTGGGGACACGGTGGACAGGATCACGGTGTCATTTGATCTGCGCAGGTGATTGGTGTCGCTCCCGCCGCGGCTTGTGTAAACTATTGTGTAAGATGGCAACAAACCTCCAAATAGACCAAAAGCTCCTGAACGACGCCCAGAAGGTGTAGCGTGCCGTTCGTCGTCGGAGCGCTTCCATGAGCGATGAATTCACTGCCTCGCCCGCTCACACACAATGCCCCCACTGCGGCTTCGCCTACGCCGTTTCGCCGGAGCAGGCGGCCGCGATGGCGGGGCGGGAATTTGCGTGCACGAACTGCGGACGGCCATTCACGCTCTCGGCCGGCGGCGCGGCGTACGTGTCACCGCCCACGCAGCACGCCCACGTGACCTACGCCAGCGCCGCGGATGTCAAATCGAACCCGCTGGCGATCGCCAGCCTGATCTGCGGCTGCCTGCTCTGCGTGCCGTTCGCTCCCGGCATCGCGTCGATTGTCACCGGCGCGATCGGGCTGCGCAAGACGCGCGATCCCGCCGTCACGGGCAAGGGAATGGCCATCGCCGGGCTCGTGCTGGGCGTCGTCAACCTGCTCGGCTGGGCGGCATATTTCGCCCTGATCGCCGCGATCCTCTTCCCCTCGTTAGGCCGGTCGCGCGAGACCGCCAACCGCGTGAAGTGCGCGAGCAACATGCGGCAGATCGGCCTGGCGGTCATGCTCTACTCCAACGAGCACGCCGGCGCCTATCCCGACACAATCGAGAAGCTCCTGCTCACGCAAGACATCACCGGGGAAGTATTCGTCTGCCCCAGCACCAACCACACCAAGGCAACGGGCAACACCGCGCAGGAGATTGTCGATGACATGGCTGCGGGCGGTCACCTCTCGTACGTGTACGTCGGTAAGGGGATGACCAACAGCATCCCGATGGATGTCGCCCAGGTCACAGTCGTGGCGTACGAGCCGCTGTCGAACCACAACAGCGCCGGCGCAAACATGCTCTTCGCCGACGGCCACGTCGAATTCATTCCCAAGGCACAGGCCGTGCAGATGATTAAGCAGGTTGAAGCGGGTCAAAACCCGCCGTCCGTCGGGACCCTGACGGGGACAGGCAAACCCGCGACGGCGCCGCTGGAGATCGAATAGCGGCTGTAAAAACCGACGCGGCGGATTCAACGTACTTCGGAATAGAATCACCCACCGGCATAAAACGAGGTGCGTACGCGTGAACGGTAGCCTGGAAGCGATGTTGCAGTGGGTGATCCCCGACCCTGACGAGTGCCGCCAGCGTGCGGCGGAGGCGCGTCTGCAGAACCCCGACGCGACGTCGGTCGAGGCGGCGCGGGCAACGGTGAAGTCCGCGCGCAAGTGGGGCGCCGCCGCCGGGGCGACTACGGGGCTGGCGGCTTCACCGATGACGATGCTGCCCGCTGCCGTTGCCGACATGGCCGCCATGCTGCGGATCGAAGGCCACATGGCGGGCACCATTGCGGCGCTGCTGGATCCGGAGTCGCTGAACGACCCCGCCGCCTTCCGCCGCGACATCATCCGCGTGATCTTCCCCGGAGCGGTGAGCCAGGCGCTGCGCAAGATCGGCGTGCGCGCAAGCGAGCACGCGACCAAGCAGCTGATCGCCAAGTACGCCTCGCGCGCGCTGATGAAGGAAATCAGCGAGCAGGCCGCCAAGCGACTGGGCGTGCGGCTGACACAGAAGGCGGTGGCGACCAAGGCCGTTCCGCTCGTCGGCGCCGGCATCGGCGGGGCGTGGAACTGGGTTGAAATCCAGGCGATTGGCCGCCGCGCGATCGAATACCATGGCGGGGGAGGTGGTGAAGGAGAGCCGCTGCGCAAGCGCATCAACTCATGGGTGAAGAAAAAGCGGATGGCGCTGAAGGATGGGACGGAGGAGAAGTAGCGACGACACTCGTGGCCTCTTTTAGGATAAGCGGTTGCAACGCCAGCTAATTCTCGACATCTCTGGGAAATCGGGACTCCGGCCACGCGACCACTTCGGCGATGAAGGGGGCGCTGGGTGTCGCTTCCTTGATCACGATGGCCCAGCGGTAGCCCGAATGAGTCGGGGCGGCATCATAAATCACCGCCCGCTGTGCTACGTTGGCGCCGATGATGCCGGCGGGGTTGTAGACGTACGGCTGTTTGGACGTCGCGCAGACGAATTCGCCGATCGGTTCCGAGCCCGGCATCTGCCGTAGCTCGTCGAGGTGCTCGGGCAGCCGGTAGTTCGTGGTCAGGTAGACCAGCAGCGGTCCGCAGATGTCGTGCAGGCGAGTGGGGCAGGGATCGCTGATGGTCAGCCGTTGCGCGGACCGCGCCGGGGAGTGCAGCTGCGACGTCAGCGCCGATGTCGCGCTGGTCACGGTCGTTGGCTGCTTGGACTGCGCACCACAGCCCGCCAGCGCAAAGCCCCAAGCGGCGAAAATGATCAGCGAGCAAAACCGCTTCATTGTTCCTGCGTCCTCGGGCGGATGATGATTCCCTCGCTGGGCGCGTCGCTCGTCGGGCGCGTCGAGGCGCCGCGCTGCAGGCCGCGCATGTGCTCCTGGAATGCCCCGGGATAGACGCTGCTGGGCACCAGTTTGCTGCCGTCGAGTTCGTCCTCGCCCATTGTCTTCAGCTCGTCCGGCCGCAGCGCCACGTGGGGGGTGAGGAAGATGAGCAGCTCGGTCTTGGACTTGGTCATGCGGGTACGCTTGAACGCGTTGCCGATGATCGGGATGTCGCCGAGGAACGGGATCTTGTCAACCGTCTGCGTCTTGCGGTCCTCCATCAGCCCGCCGATCACGATCGTCTGCCCGTTCTGCACGCCCACGCGCGATTGCGCGCTGCGCTTGGCAAAGATCGGCGAGGAGACTGTCTCCGAAATCGGCACCGATCCGCCCGTCAGCGCGGAAATCTCCGGCGCCACATCGAGGATGACCAGCCCGTCGGGGTTGATGTGCGGCACGACGTCGAGCAGGATGCCGATGTCGTCGTATTCGATCGTGTTGATGGTCTGGCCCGTGTCCGTCAGCTGCGAGCGCGTGATGAAGGGCACTTCCTGGCCGACCGTGATCGTCGCCAGCTGATTGTCGGAGGCGAGAATGTACGGCCGTGAGAGCACGTCGAGCTTACCATCGGTTTCCAGCGCGCGGATGGTGGCGGCGACATGCTCTTCGAGAATGCCGACGGTCAGGCCGGAGGCATTCGTCGGCGAGTTGAAGTCTGATCCGACAACCTGGCCGTTGCCGCTGGGGCGGAGGTTGAGGACGGAGAATTCCGCGCCGAAGTCGGTGTTCTTATCGTGCGTGACCTCGGCAATGAGAACCTTGATCAGGACCTGCGCGACCGGGCGATCTAGCTCGTCGAGGATGGCGCGGACCTGCTCATAGTTTCGCGGGTTCGTGCGGACGAGCAGCGAGTTAGTGTCCTGATCGGCGATGACGGACACCTGCTCGCCGATTGCCATGGCCGACGACTGCGCGGCTTGTGAGAGTGCGCCGAAGAACCCGCCGCCGCCGAATCCGCCGAGTCCGCCGGTGGTGCCTCCGGTGGTGCCGCCGAAGCGGCTCTGCGTGCCGGTTCCGCCGAAGCCGCCCGTTCCGCCGGTGCTCCCGCGACCGCTCGGGCCCGTGCCGCCGGCGCGCGAGTTGGAGCGCGTGTTGCTGGCGCCGAGCCCCGTGCCCGAGGTCGAGCGGTTCGCCCCGCGCGACCCCGAAGCGCCTCCGTTGAACAGCACGTTCACGACGTGCTCCACGTTCAGCGCCTGCGCGTTTTTCAGCTTATAGACGAAGACGGTTTCCTCGGCGGCGGGATTAGCGTCCAGCTTCTGGAGGACTTCGTCGATGACGACGAGCGTTTCGGGTGGGCCGGTGACCACAACAATGTTCGTGCGGTCGTCGCCGGAGGCGTTGACGCGGACGGAGGCGCGGGGGTTCTCGGTCTGCTGATTCCGGCCGCCGGTGCTGCCGCCGCGGCTGCTGCCGAAGTTGGGGATCCCGCCGGCGCCGAAGAAGCCACCGAAGCGGGGCTGCTCCTGCTGATTGCGGCCACCGCCCTGCGCCTGGTCACCGAACAGCTCTTCAACGAGGCGCGCCGCGTTCGTCGCGGTTGAATACTTCAACTGCTTTACGAGCACGCTCGCGGAATCCGCCAGGTGCCCGTCCAGCGCCGACACGATCTCGACCACGCGGCGAATGTTGGCCGACGTGTCGGTGATCACCAGCGCGTTGCTCGACTGGTTGGCCGTGAAGTCGGCCTCCGTGCTGATCAGCGGCGCCAGGTCCTGCCGCAGCTGCATCGCGTCGGCCTGGCGGAGTGGGATTACTTGCGTGATCAGCTCATCCGTCATGGCGATCTTGCTCGGATCCGCGCCGCTGCGCACGGGGATGTTCGCGCGCTTGGCGGCATCACGCCGAACAATCTTGAGGATGCGCTCCTGCTGGATGGCCGCGTAGCCGGCGTTCTTCAGCACCGTGTTGAGCAGCGAGATCGCTTCGGTCGGGCTGACAGGCTGTTTGCTGATGAGCGTCACGCGCCCCTCGGGCTTCACCTCTTTCACCACGATAAACCCAGCCGCCGATGACAGTTCGTCGAGAACGGAATCGATCGACGCATCCTTGAAGTTGAGCACGAGGCTCCCGCTGGGCTGCGTCGTGATGTGCGGGGATGTCGTGGCGTTGCCGTTGCGGATATCCGACGGCGCGGTCGTCGCATCCGCCGCCGGAGCGGTCGTCGGCGCCACCTGCGCCACGGCGGGCGCGCTCGCCATCGCCAACGCCAGTGCCGCGGCAAGCGGCGAGCGCGCCCGAGCCGTGGTGGTGGTCGCGATCGTCCCCGTCGTGCCGCTCGAAGCGGAATGTGTCATGTGTCTGCCCGGTGAAAGCTTCAAGCCCGTTGTCTTCATTGTTCCCGCTGCTGCCGCTGGAGCTGGACGCGCAGCCGCATGCGCTGCTCGACGGTGAGGCTCGGATCGTTCAGGTCGACGTTGGCGGGCAGCGTGGCCGGCCGAGTCGTCGCCGCCGCCGATCCATCTGCCGAGGAAAACATCGCCGCCGTTGATTCTTTGCCCGTCAGGTCGCTGCCGATCTCGACCCAGGTCTGCTTGCCGCCGTAGTCGAACTGAATGGCATCCAGCGCGATTGCGGTGACGTAGCCGCGGCCGAGCGGCTCACCCGGCGAGACGCGAAGCGTCGTGCCGTTGTTGAGGTCTTCGATGTACGCGCGGTAGCCAAGCTCCTCCATCGCGATGCCGCGGACGACGAGCGACTCTTCGGGGCTGCGCCGCGTTTGCGGCGACGTAGTCGGCGAGCTCGAGCGCGTCGTGGGGCGGGAGCGGTCGCGCACGAAAATGTTGTTCTTCTCGAGGATTGCGTAGCGATCGCTGTAGCCCTGCTGCGGCGCCGGGCGCGCGGGCGACTGCGGCGACTGCTCCTGCTCCCTGGCGCTGCGCTCGCCGCGATCCGTCCGCTCCGCGCGCCGATCGCGGTCGCGCTGCTGCGCGGGCGCCGCCGACGCCACCGTCAGCACCGCCAGTGCGGCAAAGGTCATGAACCGGTTCGTCCTCTTCACAGCTCCACCTCCGCGCTGCGCGACGGTGTCGCGCCGCCCGGACGCGCCGCGCCAGTGGGTCTGTCGTCGGGCGACAGGTAGATCGTCGAGATGCTCAGCACGATCGCCAGGTCATCCGTGCCGTCCTTGCGGCTGTTGATCGTCATGTCGGCGACGCGGACCGGGATGTCCGCCGTCTGGAGGTGATAGAGGAACTTCCCGATCTGCCGCATCCCGCCCGTGCCGTTGGCGCGGAACGTGATCTTGTTGAAGTCGCGCTCCTTTTCCGTGCGCTCGCGCTTGATGCCCCAGCCGGAGATGCCCGCCTCCTGCGCCCACTGCCGGGTGCGGTTGAGCAGCTCGCTCTCGGCCGACGCGTCGGTGCGGCGCAGGCCCGATCCCGCCATCTCCGCCAGCCGCCGGTTGGCGCTGCGGCTCATGTCGAACAACCGCTGCGCCTGATCCAGCTCCGCGCTGGCTCTGTTGATATCCGACTCGAGCTGCTCGATCTGTACGAGCTTGGGATCAATGACGAACTGATAAAGCATCAGCGCGCCAACGACGATGCCGGTCAGCGACGCGATGGAACGTTCTCGCTGGGTCATCTGTTGGCTCCTGTTGCCGAGGCGGTGGCCGTCGCGGGCTGGACCGTTTGCGCCGGGCCGATGGCGTTGAAGGTGAACGTGACGGTGAAGGTCACCTCGCGCGTGCGGGGGTCGGCCTGCTGGGTGTTCGGGCCCTTCACATCCGTGAACCGCGGGTTCTTCTTGATCCGCTCGACCACGTCCAACACGACCGCGTCATCGGCGGCCTGGCCGTTAAGCGTGCCTTTGCCGTTGGCGGGGAGCACGAGGGTCTTCACCCACGCGCGATCGTTCTCGCCGAACGCCTTGGAAAGCTCGGCCAGGCAGTCGAGCACGGGCGGCCGCGTCTCGAAGAAGCCGCGGGCGTACTTCAGCCGCTCGACGTTCGCCTGCGCGTCCTTGATCTCCGGCGCAAAGCTTCGCAGCGACTCGTTGAGTTCCTCGAGCTGGTTCTGTCGCTGGTGGGCGATGAAGTAGAGCGACACAATCCCGAGCAAAGCGAGCACGCCAAGCGCGATGCCCCAGGTGGAACGGGCGCCGAAACGACTGACGCGCTCGGGAGCGAGCCGGGAGTGTTTGAAGTCGAGTGGCCGCAGCTGCGGCCGCGCTCCGGACAGCGCCAGCGACATCGCCGGTGCGTAGCGCGCAGGCGGGTCGCGATGTTCGGGGGGCGGCGAAGCGGCTGGATCGGAAGCGATTCCACATACATCGCTGTTCCTCCCGTTCCGCAGCTTCACGCCCAGCCGTTCGGAAAGTTCCGCGACCTGCTCGTCTTCCAGCCCCACGCCGTCGAGCAGCAGCAGGTCGCGCCCACCGCCGTTCGTCTGCGCCAGCGTGACCGCGCGACGCAGCTCGGCGGTGAGCGGGGTCATGTTCACTGTGCCATGGCCATTGAGAGCGGCGACCGCGACGTGGCGGAGCATGCGCGGCGCGTCATTGTGCCGCCACACGATCTCCCCGCCGCCGCGCGTCAGCACGAGCAGTCCACCCTCGGCCGGGCCCCCATCGCCCGCTCCCTTGCCCGTGGCGCACGACGCGAGCGTCAGACCGGTGGAGGTGACGGCCTGCAGGTGCAGGCCCGCAGAGGCGGCGATTTTTTCGATGCGTTCCAGCCGCTGGCGGAGCATCCCGACGAGCAGGACCTTCGATGCGCTGGTGGAACTGGACTTGCCGGCGAAGTCGAAGACGACCTCGCCGCTCTCGGCGACAGCGAGCCGCTCGGCCTGCAGCCGGAGCGTCGCCCTGGCGGCGGCGTCACCACTCGGCGGCACCTCTTTCTCGATGGCGATGAGCCACCGCGCCGGCACCCCGACGACGCAGCGCGACGCGCTGAACTTGTTCTCGCGCAGGAACGCCGCCAGCGCCGCGCCGACGGCGTCCGGCTGCTCCAGCGACAGCTCGGGCGGGAAGACGAATGTCGCCGTGCGCCGCGCCGTGCCGCCAGTGGCGCCGCGCGCGGCGACTTCGGCGCACACGATCGCTCGCTCCGCGATCGCCAGTCCCAGGTAATGAGTCGCTCGACCGATCATGCTGTTAAAACCTGCTTCCCGCGCCGGACAGAACGTTGCGCGCTCCGACACCGCTGGCAACTATCTCCCCGCGCCGGATCGACGCGAGAATCTCCGGATCCATCGGCCAGCCGCGGTCCGTGATGTCGCGGCGGTAAATGATCTGCGGCGCGCCGTCGGCCGTGTCCACTACGATCCGCACGCGCCGAAACGCCCGTCCGTTGCCGCTGACGGCGAGGATGTCGGCGGAATACTGATACGTTTTCCACGTGACGCGGTTGCTGATGGCGATGGCCTTGGCCTCGCCCAGCGTGTCGGCGACCCAGGCGATCGAGTCGGAAGCGGGGTCGCTTCCGCTGCGCGCCGCGACCAGCTTTTCGCCGTCCTCATCTTCGAGCCCTTCAATCGCCCGCAGCACGGCGGGCGGGGCGGCGTTTACGTTCAGCCGGCGCTCGAGCCGCTGCTCATTTGAATGCGTCACGTCGTCCTTGATCAAATCCAGCTCCTCGGGCTTCATCTTCGCGCGGAAATACAGCTCGAATATACCGTTCCGCAACGGCCGGCTGCCCGCCGTGGCAATGATTTGATCGGCCCGGGTTTCGCTGACGCCCCGGACAACAAGCCGCTCCCGCAGCGACCGTCGCACGCTGCCGCGGTTGAACTGCGCGAGGTCGATTCGCCGCTGCCCGTCGTCGGTGGTCCGATTCGGCTCGCTGGTGTACACGGTCACCAGGTCGTAAAACCCGCGTGCCATCTGCGGGTCGCTGAACAGGTTCCGGCCCGTGCCGCGGTTGGAGTAGCGCTCGCCCAGCGGCGGGGCGGTGCCGTCGCCGTAGAGCATATGGCGGTACACCTCGCGCACGAGCAGCAACTCCTCAACCGTCTCGAAGACCGCGTTCTTGGAGTAGTACGGGTCGGGGAGCGAAAGGTAATACTCATTCTCCGCGCCGTCTCGCTCCACATTGGAGTCCTCGTCAATCCAGTCCATGATCGACGAGGCCGCCGGGTACGTCATGCCCGGCAGCCGGATCAACTCGTCGTAGTCGGCCTCGATCAGGTTGAGCTTGGCCGATTCTTCCATCAGGCCGAAGATCGGGAGGTTGGCGTCGTCGTAGTCGGGCCGCAGGAGCCAGAAGTGCCCGCGTCCGACGGGGACGGCGGCGAATTCATCCTCACTCATCGAGCGGATCTGGTCCTTGTAGTTCGCGAGCAGCGATAGCACGTACTGCTCCGCCCCACGCTCGATGGCCGACGCTTCCAGCGACGCCGCCACGTTCGCCGACGCCAGCATCTCGACCCGCATCGACCGGCACAGCGCAATGACCGCCCCGGCCATCGCGAAGCAGACGACGATGGTCACGATCAGCACCGTTCCGCGGCGGAAGTGGCACGGGCGCCCTACGGGGTAGGTACACACGCCATGGGCACGATGCCCATGCCACTTTGTGAGTGGATACGCCATGGGCAAGTTGGCCATGCCACGATTGGCCTTCACTGCACACCCCCCAGCATCATCATCCCGCTGTCCGCCGGCACCCTGGCGCAGGCCAATGGGACGACGCGTGCCACGCGGCTGCCCGGCTTGGCGGGATCAGCGTCACCCAGCTCGATGGTAATGGCGACCGCCAGCGGCAGCGTGTCGTCCAGCATGGTCGAGTCCCAGTCTTCCTGCCACGTAATGCCGTCGTAATAGCGCAGGGAGAACGAGCGGACGTTGCGGCAGAGAATTTCCTCGTCGGCCGGCGCTTCTGAAGCCGGCATCAGGTTCCGCGTCACCCGGCGAATGAGCACCGGGGAGTCCATTCCGTCGGTCTGCACGTACAGCTCGATACGACGAATGCCTTCAGAGAGCGGCGGCGCGTCGGCGGGATCGCCTTCGATGGGATCGGCACCAATCGTGAAGAACTCGACGTGGTCATGGTCGCCCATGCCCGCCGGCTGATGTCCGCCGTAGAACGTCCCGCCGAGCGTGCCTGTCGGCGGGGGGACGGACTCGAAATCGCGCTGCACGAGGTCGATGGCGATCATGCCCGTGCGGGTCGGCGCCACTGCGGCGTGCGCGCTGGTCCGCGCCCGCAGGGCGACGTTCATCGCCGTGTACAGCGATAGCGCCAGCATCGCCGCCATCGCCATCGCCAGGAGCAGTTCGAGCAGACTGAAGCCGCGGGGGGTACGCAAAGTGCCCGCCGTCTCCCCGGAATACCGGTGACAGGGAGGTCGCAACTCGTGAAGGGGCGCCTTCATTGCGCACCCCCCGTCGAGTCGCTGCCTTCGGCCGGCGTGTCTGTGCTCATCGTGCCCGCGCCCGCGTAAGCGTCGGGATAAACCAGCGTCGAAAGGCTCAGCATGCGCTCGTGGCCGCGCTGTGTCCAGGTGACGGTGAGGGCGACTTCGTACGTGCCGTAGTCGCGGGAGACGTTGGCGCACGTCCAGCGGTACTCGGGGTGGTCCGGGAAGTCGCCGGTGGTGCCGCTCGTCTGCCACGTGCCGTCGAGGACCAGCTCGTTCAGTTTGGCCTGGGCGAGTGACGCGGCCTCGGCGGTGCGCCTGGCGGTGGACGCCGCCGCCAGCCCGATCGACACGCCGCGCATCGCCACCGGGACGATGATTCCCAGCAGCACGAGCGTGGCCAGCACCTCGACGAGCGTAAAGCCGCGCAGTCTCTTCCAGTGGCATGGGCGGGTTGCCCATGTTCTTCGCGAGCGCACGAGCGAGATGCCCATGCGACCAAGATGATTGCCTGCGCGGTGCGTCATTGGATGACTTCACTGGGCTTAAGGAGGCGGAACCCTTCCGCCGGCGTCTGGCAGATGATCGTGACCTGCCCGCGGTCGTCGGCCAGCCGCACGATGCGGGGCGAGGTCCGGCCCGTCGGGTCAAACGAGATCGTTTCCACGCTCCGTGATTGCAGGTCGGTCATCGTGATCGTCACGTTCATCGGCGCCAACGACTCGCGCGCGAAGTCGACGTCGAGCGGGACGAACTCCAGCCCCTGCTGCGCCGTGACCCAATACCGCCCGGCCTGCGTGTCGAGGTTGAGCCGATGAACGCGGCTGGTGGCGATGGCCTGCGCACGGGCCCAGTTGGCGGTGGCGAGGAAATCGTCGCCCGCGTCGCGGAGCCGTGCGCCGCGCCCCCAGCCGCTGATCGCCGGCGCGGCAATTCCGAGCGCCGCCGACAGCACCACAAGCACGAGCAGCAGCTCGATCAGTGTGAACGCGCGAGGATGGATCGGGCGAAGCTTCATGCGGTCCATGTTGCTGCTGACTGGTCGTTGTAATTGGTCAGAGACGGTGGGGGAGCAGACCTTCTGCTTTCCCTGACCAGTGACCAGTAACCAGTAACGAGGGGCCAGTGACTCATCTCTCCCAGTTGGTAATGTCGTCGCCGCCCTCGCGGCCGTCGGGGCCGAGGGAGTAGAGGTCGAAACTCTCCGGATTGTTGCTGCCGGGGTAGCTGTAGCCGTAGGGACGCTTCCACGGATCGACGGGCACGCCGCCCTTCAGATACGGGCGCCAGTTCTCGGCATTCGCCGGCCGCTCGACCAGCGCCCGCAGCCCTTCCTCGGTGGTGGGGTAGCGCCCGTTGTCGACCTCGAACGTGTCCAGGGCTCCGCCGAGAATCGAAATCTCCGCCGCCGCGGCTTTGATCTTCGCGTCCTCCGAGCGGCCCGCGAGCTTCGGCACGACGATCGCCGCGAGCACGCCAAGGATCACCAGCACGAGCAGCAGCTCGATCAGTGTGAAGGCGGAGTTGGCCAATCGTGGAACACGCGATGGAGCGACGGCTCCACCCGCGCCATGCTGACGTGCTCCGAAGGATCTCCCGCGCCGATGTCCACAGATCCTTCGGAGTGCCTCCGAACGACCGACGCGACGATTCCCACTACTGATGACAAACATCGTTTTCCTCACTTGATCAAATCCTGCATCGTGAACACGGGCAGCAGCATACCGACGACGACGGTGCCGATCAGGCTGGCCATCGCCATGAGCAATAACGGTTCGGCGAGCGCAACGAGCATGCGCAGGTTGCGGTCGAGCTCCCCTTCATACGAGATCGAGAGCCGCACGAGCTCTTTATCGAGCCGGCCGGTTTCTTCGGAGACCGCGATCATCTCGATCACGGACGCGGGGAACAGGACGTTGTTGCCGGCCAGGCTGCGCGAGAGCGGCTGCCCGCGCTGCACTTCTTCGATGGCGTGGGTGACGGTATCTGCCAGCGTCTGGTTGCCCAGCGCTTCACGGGCCGTGCGCAGGGCGGCAACAAGCGGCACACCAGCGCCGACGAGCGTCCCCAGCATCCGGCAGAAGCGCACGAGCGCAAACCGCGCCGCCACGGTGCCAACGACCGGCGTGCGGAGCACCGCGCGTTCGAGGAAGCGCCGGCCGGACTCGGTGGTCAGGCTGCGGCGTATCGCGATGATCCCGCCGACGACGAGAATCGCCAGTACCCAGCCGTACTTCGTGAGCCAGCCGCTTGCGGCGACGATGGCCTGCGTGAGCCACGGAAGGTTGCCGCCGAACTCGTCAAAAATGCTCGAGAAGCGGGGGATGAAGAACGTCAGCAGGAATACGAGCACCGCCACCGCCAGGCACGCGAGCACTGCGGGGTAGACCATGGCGGCGGTGATCTTGCCGCGCAGCTCCTGCTCGCGGGTGCGGAAGTCGGCGATCTGCTGGAGCACGATCGGGAGGAATCCTCCGGCCTCGCCCGCTCGCACCATGGCGACGTAGACGGTGGAGAACGTCCTGGGGTATTTCCCCAGCGCGTCAGCCAACGACGTCCCCCCCACCACGTCGTCGTGCACTTTCGACCACACGTTCTTCGCCGCCGGGTGCGATGCCTCTCGGCGGAGCAGATGCAACGCGCGCGAAAGCGAAAGCCCCGCCGCAAGCAGGTTCGCCAGCTCGCGCGTGAAATCTTCCAGCGCTCGCTGCGGGACGCGCGTCGAGGGCGCCTTCGCGGCGCCGCTCGTCAGCCCGCCGCGGTAGCTGAGCAGACCACCGCCGCCGTTGCCGTTCGATTTCTCCTCGATGGACACAGGCGAGAGCCCGCGGCCGAGCACCTCGTCCATCGCGGACGCGCGGCTGTCGGCGGGGATCGTGCCGCTCGTCTGGCGACCCTGGCGGTCCAGCGCGGTGTAAGCGAAGACGCCCATTTAGCGCTCCTCCCCAAGTCTCCCGCTTGCGGCGTCGCGGGCGGACACGGGTTGGTTCGCTGATTCTCGTGCTGGCGCCGGTTGTTGCGCGACGCCGCGAGCGGCGGCCACCGCCGCGTCACCGGCGTTGAAGCCGGCGGCGACCGCTTCTTCGTCCTTGGTATTACGCATCACTTCTTCAATGGTCGTCCGCCCTTCACCGACGATGCGCCAGCCGTCCTCGCGCAAGCTACGCATGCCCTGGCGCACCGCCACTTTGCGAATCTCGTGCGACGGAGCGCGGTGCAAAACCAGCGCGCGGATCTCATCCGTCACCGCCAGCACCTCAAAAATGCCCTGTCGCCCGCGGTAGCCCGTCCCCTGGCAGTTGCGGCAACCGACGCCGCGGTACAGCTTGGGCGGCACGAGCTTGCCAAATTCCGTCCGGGCCGTCTCCATCTCAGTCGGTGGGACTTCTTGCTTGCATTTCGTGCAGATCACACGCACGAGGCGCTGCGCGACGATGACCTCGACGGACGACGCGATCAGGTACGGCTCGATGCCCATCTCTACCAGCCGTGTCGCTGCGCCGGGGGCGTCGTTGGTGTGCAGCGTCGAGAAGACTAGGTGCCCCGTGAGCGACGCCTGCACCGCGATCTCCGCGGTTTCACGGTCGCGAATTTCGCCGACCAGCACAACGTCTGGATCGTGCCGCAGGATCGCGCGCAGCCCCGCGGCGAACGTCATGTTGCTCTTCGTGTTCACCTGAATCTGATTGACGCCGCGCAGCTGGTACTCAACCGGGTCCTCGATGGTGATGATCTTCCGCTCGACATCGTTGATCTTCGAAAGCGCCGCGTACAGCGTCGTCGTCTTCCCCGAGCCGGTCGGGCCGGTGACGAGCACGATCCCGTGCGGCATGTCGAGGATCTTGTCGAAGTGGTGCCGGTCGCGCTCGGCCATGCCGAGGTGCTCGGTGCCGAGCTGGGCGTCGCCGCGGTCGAGGATGCGGAGCACCACGGCCTCGCCGTGGATCATCGGGATAATGGAGACGCGAACGTCGATCTCGCGACCCGAGATCTTCAGCTTGATGCGCCCATCCTGCGGCAATCGCTTCTCGGCGATGTCCAGGTGCGAGAGGATCTTGATGCGCGACACGATGGCCGCGTGGAAGCGCCGCACCGAGCCGGGCGCGTTGGCTTCGACGAGGACGCCATCAATGCGGTAGCGAAGGCGCAACGCGTCTTCGAACGGCTCGATGTGCACATCGGTGGCGCGGGATTCGATGGCTTCGGTCAGGATCTGATTGACGAACCGGATGATCGACGCGTCCTGTGCCGCGTGGGCCAGGTCCAGGTCGTCTTCCTTGTCGGCGTCGAGGACCTGCAGCTCGGGCCCGGCTGTCAGCGACTGCAGCGTATCGGCGCCGACGCCGAGCACTTTCTTGAGCGTGCGCTCAATTTCCGCCGACGGCGCCAGCGCGGGCGCGATGTCGCGACCCGACGCCATGCGCAGCTCGTCGATGCCGCTCATGTCCGTGATGCGGCTCGTGACCACAAGCGTCTGGCCGTCCTTTTCCTCCAGCGGGAGCAGCCGGTGGCGGAGCAACAGCCGGACGGGGAAGGCGGTCAGGAACTCGCGCGTGGGCGGGGAGGTCTCCAGTCGCTGCGCGTCGATGTACGGGACCTCGAACGATTCGGCGAGGTAGCGGAGGACGGCGTCTTCTGTCAGCCCGTCGGCGGCAAGCACTGCATCTTCCAGCGGCTTGCCTTCGTCGATAAGGGACCGCGCGACCGAGGCCGCAACCTCGTCGAGCAGACCCTTGTCCCGCATGCCGGTGATGACGCTATCCATAGATATCGCTTGCGTATTTTGAGAACCATCCTCCCCCCCCGAGCAAGGGGAGAGGAAGTAAACACCGCAAGCCCGCCCCCCAGCGGGCCGCGGTTTGAAATCTAATCGATCAAGCCGTACTGCACGAGGACGGCTTCCTGACGGGGCATGAGGATTTCCTTCAGCTCCTTCTGGGCCGCGGCCAGTTCGGCGCGGGCCTTCTCGCGAGCTTCACGGAAGGCGGTGAGCTTGGCCTTGATCTCTTCTTCCGATGCGCTCTTGTTCTCCAGGACATTGCGGAGGTCGCGGGAGGCCGATTCCACCGCGCTGCGCTGGCGGTCGTCATCATCGCCGCCCCGGCCGCGCCCGCGGAACATACCGGCGATGCCGCCCGCGCGGGCCTCCATGGATTTGGTCATGACCGGTTCGAGCTTGGCCTGGATGACCTTCCACTCCTCTTCGTCGGTGACGCCCATCTGCTCCTTGATGCTGTCCATCATGCGCTGGCGCATGGCGGCGGGGTCGAATCCGCCTGGCCCCCCGGGACCGCCGCGGCCACGGTCACCACCGCGATCACCGCCGCGCTCGGTGTTGTCCTGGGCAACGGCAAAGGGAACCATAAGGGCGGCCAGAAGTAACGGAAGTAGGATACGGCGAGACATGTGATGCTCCTTTCGAGAGCGTAAGTGTGAAGAAAATCTGCGCGAGAGTCACGGTCAATGCGATGGTTCAGGCGTCGCGCCGCCGTCCCCCCGCTGATGTTCTGGTTTGCTGCGATCGTGTTTGTCGTGGCCATCCGCGCCACCCGGTCCGCCGCGCCCGCGTTCGCCGCGCTCCGGCGGGCGGTGGCGGGCGAGCAGTTCCTTGTATTTCGCCTGCTGCTCAGGCGTGAGCAGCGCGTTCGTCTGCTCAACTGCTTTCTCAAAGCGGCTGCGCATCTCGCGCTCCAGCGCTTTTTGCTGCTCGTGATGCTTTTTGAGGATCGCGTCATACTTCGGCTTGTCATCGAGCCCGAGCAGGGCCACGATCGCTGCGTCGCGCTCGTCGCGGAGCTCGTCGCGCCGTTTGTCGATCTCACGGCGGCCATTGCGGGCGACTTCGGACCAGATCGCGTCCATCTTCTGACGCTGATCGGGGGTAAGGTGGAGCTGCGATGCGAACCACCCGCCGGGCGAGCGGCTCCCGCGCGTCGACGGCGCGGTTGACGTCGGGCGCGGCGGCGGCGAACTGAGCGACGGCCCCTGCGCCGCGCTCGGCCGGCGCACCTCCAGCCCCACGGTCAAGCCCGCGGCGAAGGAGAGAAGAAACCCAATGACCATCATGATCCTGGCCATGGCGATTACTGCCTCTCCCCAGCGCCGCCCGCGCCGTGCGACAGGTCGTTCGCCATCCACGTCGCCAGCACGATCAGCTCGGGCACGTTCTCATCGGCGTCCAGCGGTGGCATGACGGCGACGGTTTCCCAGGACGCCTCGCCGGTGGAAGTCGCAACAAAGCTTGGACTGGTGCTGGGGTTGCGGTCGGGGAACAGCAGCAGCGCGCCGATGAGGACGGCCGCGGCGGCGGCGGTGAGCCAACTCGTGATGCGCAGGAGCCCATGATCCCGCGCCGCCCGCCAACTGCCCGAAAGCCGCGCCATTGCCTGGGGCGACAGCGGCGCGAGCGGGGCCGCGGCGATCAGGTTCGACACCCCGCGCAGCTCCGCGAGCAGCTGATTGCAGTCGGCGCACTCCTGAAGATGCGCCTCCAGCACCTTTCGCTCCGACGCCGCCAAGGCATCGTCATGGTACGCGTGAACTTGTGCGGACTGTTGGCAGCTCATGACTTCTTCTGTCGTGGCACGGGCGAGCGGCCCGTGGTTATTGCCTTAGATGCGGCCGCTTGCCCGTGCTACAAGTAGCCTTTGAACTTCTTCCGCAGGTCCTCACGGGCTCGGAACAGTCTCGATTCGACAGTCCCGCGGGGCAGGTGCAGCGCTTCGGCGATCTCCTCGTAACTCAGCCCTTCCAGTTCCCGCAGGACCAGCACCTGCCGATGCTCCAGCGACAGCGCCGCCAGCATCGTGGCCAGGTCCAGTCTGGCGTCGGCGCCGCCGGCGGACGTCGCGGGGCCCGCCGGGCTGGGTGTCTCGTCCAGCCCGGCGTGACCAGCGCGTCGCCACGGCTTGCGCCGGAGCATCCCTGCCTGGTTCGTCAGGATCCGCACGAGCCAGGTCCTGACGGATGACTCGCCGCGGAATCGACTGCCCAATACCCCGACGAGCGTTTCCTGCACGAGGTCTTCGGCATCGGCCGCGTTGCCGACCAACGCGTGGGCGACACCGAACAGGTAATGGCCATGCCGCTCGAGCAGCGTCCGGCACGCGTCGGGGTCTCCACGACCGATCTGGTTCAACAGTTCGGTGTCGTCGATCACCGCAGCGCCTCGCGTCGGAGCGGCGCTGAACCGGCGCCGGCCTGGTCTCTGGGAGTATTGTTGCAGCGGAGAAGGAAAAACTTCCCTCTCCGTCAAAATTTGCGCGCGCCGCCCCCGGATCCGGGCGCGGGCCGTCATCGTGATCACAGTGCGCAAGAGGACTTATAGCAGCCGGAGGGGAAACTGCCGCATTGGGCGATCAAGGGGGGCTGGTCGGGATGCGCGTCAGATGCAAAACTGGCATGGCGCGCCTAAAACTCGTCCGCGCCGACGTCGAAGCCCGGCCCCTGCATGAGTGTCGTCCCGAAGAAGTCCTGATCCCCCGGATGGAGGCCGTACCGTGCCCGGAGATCGAGCCCCACGTCGCGCAGCCCCGAACCGCTGCGCAGCTTGTAGGCGCTGAGCTGAGCGAGGTTGTTCGCGTCCCCGATCGTGCCGCCGTTGCCGGGGCTCGTGAGGCCGGGATCGATTGTCAACGCGGCCAGATCCAGCGAGCCGTTGTGGTCCAGGTCGACGCGCTCCTGAGCCGTCTTAGCTCTGAGCCAGTCGCTCACGCTGGAGTAGACAACGTCGCCCCACCCAATTGCGGTGGCGCCGCCGCCGGGCCAATACGAATTGCGCTGGAACAGCAACTCGTTCACCGTCTCGGGGGTGTTGATCAAGCGGGCGCCGCCGGTGGTGAACAGGATGTTGTTACGCACGTGAATGCGGTCACCGATGCTGGTGATGAAGACAGCGGCGCCGTTGTTGCCGAAGCCGCCGGAAGGGAAATAGATCGTGTTGTTATAGATCTCCAGGTCGGTGACGCGGCCGCCGATTACGACGCCGCCGTAACCGCTCATCCGGCCATCGCGCTCGGAGACGTTGTAGCGGACGACATTGTCGTCGTGGAGGTTGTTGGCCTTGCCGGTGTAGATGAGGTAGCCCGCGCCGTCGTTATCGTGGGCGTAGTTGTACTGCATGAGGGAGTTGGAGACGTTCTGGTCAAAGTCGAACCCGTCGCCGTCGCCGCCGGTGCCGCGGCGGTTGCTGTACGACTCGTTGTGCTGGATGGTGATGCGATCGGCGTTGTAGGCCCAGATGCCGACAGGCCCGGTTCGAGACGAGTTGTTCGCGCCGTTGTGATGGGCGACGGAGCGCTCGATGACGCCGCCGGCGACGCTGCCGAACACGATGCCGTTGCCTGTCGGGTTGGTGACGCCGGACGTGCCGTGGTTGTTGTAGGCCAGCACGTTGGCCACGCGGAGGGTCTGATTGACGTAGACGGGCGCGGCGTCGTTGAAGGCGGGGCCGTAGACCGTGACGCCGTCGCGGTTCTCGGAGAACCGGCTGCCGGTGATCTGAACATTGCGGTAGCCGCTGGCCCCGTTGAATCCACCGAGTCCCAGGCCATTCTTGCCGTAACCGCTGACAGTAACTCCGCGCACCGTGATCCCGCTCTGCTTCACGTCCCCGGCGGCGTTGTTGAAGAACGCGATGCCATCGCTCGTGTTCGTGCCGAGCCCCGCGCCGCGGAAGTTGAGGTTCTGGAGCGTGATTCCGCCGTTGTTCTGCGCGAAGAACCCGGCGCTGGAGCCCGAGCTGATGGTCGCGTTGCCGGTGCCGTAGGAGCCCAGCGTGATCGGCGCGATGAGGGCGCCGCTGGCATTCGTTCCCGAATCGCTCGAATTGAAAAAGATCGAGCCGTTGAACGACTGCTCGCCCCGGAACAGGATCTTGTCACCGGGGATAAAGATCATGGAGTTGATCTTCGCGATGCTCTGCCAAGCGTGATCGGGTGCGGTGCCGGCGTTGGCATCGTTACCGTTAAGATTGACGTAATACGTGCCGGGCTGGCGCGTCGTGTCGTCGTCGTCTTCTGTGGCGACGAGCGTCTTTGAGGAAAGGCCGCTCGATGCGATGGTAAAGGTCGCGCTTCCGTCGGCGGTGTCGGGGTCTGCGCCGGCGGTGATCACCACCTGCTGAGCAACGTTCCAGTTGGACGGCGTGAACACGAGCGTCGCCTTCTCCACTGCCAGGTCTGGGTCGCCTCCGGCGTTCCTGGAGACGGTAACGGTGACGTCACTGGCCGGCGCCGTCGATAGATTCACGCTGAACCGCGCCTCGCCGGCTTCCTTCACCGTCAAGGCGCTTGCCGAGACAACCAGCGACTGCGACTGCGGTGGCTGCTGGACGGCAGTCACCTTCACCCAATCCAACCCCGCTGCGTAGCCGTTGGCGGCGTTGGCATCAAACGCCAGCCGCAGCACGTGCTGCCCCGCTGTGAGCGCCACCGTCTTCTTCACGCTTGCGAAGGTGTTGAAGCTGTTGGTG
>DASYWJ010000113.1:0-40755 GCA_035936155.1 Tepidisphaeraceae bacterium
GGCAACAGTGGCTCGACCAATTCCCACAGGTCGTCGGGTACGAGCGGCTTGGCCATGGCGTCCTCCGTGACTGCGGCCAAGCGAGATTGTCGGGCGGCATCGGATCATTCGGAACCGAGGTTTTGTTAGGAGCTCTTAGTCCTCCGGATGATTGAAACCCGTTCGAGCACCACGGGTCATCCCTTCGCGACGCCGGGCGGAGCGATGACGAGGCACTCGTAGGGCAGGAGGTGCTCCAGATTCGTCTCCTGACGCATCCCACCGTATTGCGGCGCTTCGGACGTGAACAGCACGACGGCGTGGGGGCTGAACGCCTGCGGCGGCGGCTGGTTCTGGCCGGAGAGGTTGATAAAGGCGCGCAGCAGCGAGTCGCCTTGGCCGCGGGTTAATTCAATGACGTTTCCGTCCAGCAGCCGCGAAGAGCGATGCGCAAAATCCCGCATGGCGGGCCACGTGCGGCGGGCGGTGATCAAATCCTGGTACAGGCGACGCAACGCGGCGTGGTGCGTGCCTTGGGGCCAGGACCAGCTCAGCTTCGCCGATTCAAACGTCTCGACCGCCGCCGGGTCGGGCACGTCCTCGCCGCCGCCCACAAGGTCCTTGAATTCGCTCTTGCGGCCGGTGCGCACCGCTTCGATCAACTCCGCCCCGCTGAACGAGCAGAAGAAGGGGAAGGGGCGAACCTCGCCATATTCCTCGCCCATGAAGATCAGCGGGACGTATGGCGCGAGCAAAAGCAGACTGGAGGCAAGGCGCTGCTTGCCAGGATGATCCAGCAGCGTCGGCAGCCGATCGCCCGCGGCGCGGTTGCCGACCTGATCGTGGTTCTGAATGCACACGACGAAGCGCTCGGCGGTCAGGTCCGGGTCCGGCGGGGCGCCGTGCTTGCGCTGGCGGTGGGGGCTGTAGGTCCACGCGAAGAGGAAGGGTGTCTCCAGTGCCCGCGCGACCTGCTCGGGTGCCCCGTATTCGCTGTAGTACCCGCGGCGCTCGCCCGTGAGGCAGGCGTGGACGGCGTGATGAAAGTCGTCGCTCCACTGCGCGTCCAGCCCGTGTCCCCCTCGCTCGCGGGGGCGGATGATGCGCGGGTCGTTCAAGTCGCTCTCACCGATGATGACGATCTCGCGCCCCTGCTCCCGCGCGACGGCTTCGGCCGTCTCTTTGATTGATGCCAGGATATGCCGCGCGCCCAGGTCATAGATCGCGTGCACCGCGTCGAGCCGCAGCCCGTCGAGGTGAAACTCCTCGAGCCACATGCGCACGTTGTCGAGCACGAAGTCGCGCACGCCGTCGGAGCCGGGGCCGTCGTAGTTGATCGCCGCGCCCCACGGCGTCTTGTATTTGTCGGTGAAGTACGGCCCGAATTCGCGGAAGTATGCGCCCTCAGGGCCGAAGTGGTTGTAGACGACATCGAGAACGACCGCGACGCCATGGGCGTGCGCTGCATCGACGAGCCGCGCCAAACCGTGCGGGCCACCGTACGTGTTCTGCGTCGCGTAGGGGAGCACGCCATCGTACCCCCAGTTGCGCCCGCCGGGGAACTGGTTGACGGGCATGATTTCCAGCGCCGTGATCCCAAGCGCCTTCAACTCCGCCAGGCGGGGAATGATCGCGTCGAAGGTGCCCTCAGGGGTGAACGTGCCGACGTGAAGCTCGTAAATGACCAGATCCTGCCGCGGAAGCCCCTTCCATGCAGCGTCCGACCATGCGATGCGCTCAGGCCGCACGATCGCCGATGGCCCGCCCACCCCGTCCGGCTGCCACAGCGAGCACGGATCCGGCCGCGCTTCGCCACCATTCAAGCGGTATGTGTAGCGCTGCCCCTCCGCGACGTTGGGCTCTGTATGGGTGAAGTATCCGTCGCCATCCCCGCTCATCGCCAACGCGCCGCGCCCATGCCCGTCTAATGCCAGTTCCGCGCGCTGTGCGTTGGGCGCCCATACGCGCCATTGAATGGCATCGGCCTGCAACGCCACCGCGCCCGTCCGCCGCGCCCATTTGCTTTTGCTCACCATGCTCGTGCGTGTGCCTCCGCGTCGCCCCAAGCAAACGGTGAGCCGAGCGTGTCGCACTTCACTGCAGTTCCACTGCTCGCCGCCACTGGCCGTGGGCGATGGCGACGTCGGGCGATTCCTGCATCGCGCGGGAATACTCGCGGGCGAAGGCACTGCCGGACTCGCTGGGCGCGAGCAGATCGCGCGCCTGCTTCAGCACCGCCTCGCCCTGTTGCGGCTCGGTTGGCTCTCTGGACATCGTGAACGCGTCGATTTGGGCGATGAGCTCCGAGATCGGCCGCAGCCACGCGAACCAGGGGTCGTGGAGGACAAGCTGGAGGAACTCAAGCGGTCCGCTGAGCGAGCCGCGGGCGCGCTCGTAGCGGGTGCGCTCGTGATCAATGATCGTCTTGTGCACGCGCAGGAGCGCTGCATGCGCGGCGTCGAGGCGCCGCTGCAGGCCTTCGGCGCCGGGGGAGTCGGATTGCCGGTGAATTGCCATTCGCGCCGTCCGCAAGCAAGCGGCGCTGATCGTACCAGCGCGCCGCGAGGCCCGGCACGCGCAAATGAAAGCAGCCGATCCCGTGCTCGCCGGAAAAAATCTCCCCCTGAGGGATTCTTTGTTTTAGAATGCCCCCGCGTTCCGCGACCCGGATGTACCTTCGCTCTGTTCTGTGAAATCCACCACCATTCATCCCATGATCGAACGACGGAGATCCCGCATCGCGGGATGGGGCGTTTTTGCGACCCGGCCGATCAACAAGAACAAGCGTATCGTGACTTATGACGGCGAGAAAATCACGAACAGGGAGAGCATCAAGCGCGAGGAGGGATACACGCCCCGGGGGCGCATCTGGTGCTTTCGATTGAACCGGCTGTACGTTCGAGACGCCGCCGTCGGCGGGAATGTGGCGCGGTTCATCAACCACTCGTGCAAGCCGAACTGCTACACGAATGTGATCGGCGACACGATCTGGATTATCGCCTCGCGCAACATCCGCAAAGGCGAGGAGCTGACCTACAACTACATGACCGAAGGCGTCGCGGGGATCCCCTGCAAGTGCCGGCCGGGCTGCAAGACCGTCATCTGATCCGGCGCGATGGCGGCCGACGAGCGGCTGTCAGCGTCGATCCGGGTTCGTCTTGCGCTGCGAGCGCTTGGATTTACGGTGCTCGTCCTGGCCGGGGTAGCGCGGGGGCGTTTGCGTGGTCATGAGTTGGTGCCTCCGTCGTTCTGGGTGACGCCGAGCTCTTCCTCGGAAACGTGGACCTCGTCCTTGTCCCCGGGCCCGCCGGGGCGGGGATTGGAAAGTTGTCGCACGGCGGCGCTGGTCACGGTGACGCTGAGCTTGTCGGACTTGCCGGGGGTGCGGCCGGCGGGCGCGGCGTCGGGGGATGTTTTCGTGCCCGCTGACGCGGTCGCGCTGCTTGCGGCGCGCTTGGGGTCGCCCGAACCTGCGACCTGCGACCGCTCGTGGACGGCGGCGTTGCGGCCGTCATCGGTGCTCGTGTACTTCATGCCGATCGTCGTCTCCGGCTCGCCCAAAAGGAGCCGGTTCACGAGTTCCACGCCCTGCATCAGCGTGTGGTCCGTGTTCGACACCTCATACTTCCACATGCCGAATCGCCCGCGGGAGTAGATCCCGTGCTGCTCGAGATAGGGGATGACCTCGGCGAGGATCGTATCGCGCTCGACACTGGGCGTGGGGTAGCTGTACTCGGCGTGATAGGTCCACGTGTCGACGATGTCCTTGCGGTCCTCGTCCTTCAGCAATCCCGCATTGATGAGGCCCTGGATGGTGTCCTCGACGATCCGTTTGCCGTCGACGTGCTTGAATTCCGAGTAGCTCGTCTCGCACAGCAGCGAATAGTGCGTGTCCTTGTCCGGCGTCATGTACGGCGAGTAGTTGCTCAAGTACGTGACGCGATAGAACGGGCAGTTGTCCTCGGGGAAATACATCCACGACTTGGTGCTCGGGCACGGCTGCTTAATGCCGATCCCGACCATATAGCCGCCCGAATGGCGCAGCCCGGCCGCGGCTTTTTTGATCTCGCGGGGCATTTCTCCGTTGATCACGTCGTTGCACAGCCGATCGAGCGGCATGGCGCTGATCAGCGTGTCGTACTTGATCACCTCACCATCCTTGAAGCGGATCTCCTTCTTGGTGATGTTGATGAAGTCGACGGGCTTGTTCAGGTTGATGTGGCCGTCGAGCGGCTTGCCAAAGCGGCGATAGAACTCGCCCGTGCCGCCGAACAGCGGGAACTTGAACTGATTGTTCGGGCCCCAGCCGAAGTCATCGCCGCCGAGCACCACGTTCTTGAGCGCGCGGTTGATGTCGAGCACGGCGACACGTTCGCCGATCCATTCCTTGTTCATCATCTTCGGCGGATGCGCCCAGACCTTGGAGTTGTAGGGCTTCATGAAGTACCTGGCGATGCCATCGCCGAAGACCGCATCGATGAACTCCTCGAAGTTCTTCGCCGCCTTGTGGTCGCGCTTCGTCTGCGCTTCGATCAGACCGGCGAGGCACTCGAACTGCTGCTGCTTGGGGAGGTAACGGATGTTGTTCTGGAACGGGTAGGGGACCCAGCTCTGGAACATGCGGACCCAGCATTCGCGCATGTTCAGCTGGTAATCACTCCCCATCAGCTTATCGAAGCACTCATCGTAGTACTTGTAGTGGCTGAACATCACGTGCCCGCCGATGTCCCAGGTGAAGCCGGCGGAGTCAGTGAACGAGGATGCCAGTCCGCCGATGTAGGGGAGGCGGTCGTAGATTTGAAAGTTCTTGTAGCCGAGCTCTTTGAGGCGGTATCCGGCGCCGAGGCCGGTCGGTCCGGCCCCGATGATGACAATCTTTGGTTCCATTACTGCTCCTTATTACAAATTCAGCTTCGCCGGCTCAGTCAGCGGCGTGGGTCGGTTCAGCGCCCACGCCACCGCGCAAGTCATGATCCCTGCGTGGCCATATAAACGTATTCCAGCTGCGCCTCGGTCATCGGCTCGATGTTCCGGTTCGAGCGCCGCTCCTTCCTGTTGATCGCTTGTTTGATCAGGTCCTGCATCGTTTTGACGGTGCTTTCCCAACTGCATTGCTGCGCGAGCGCCAAACCTTTTTGTACGCGCGCCTGCACGTCGGCGTTGTTGCGATCCAGCGCTTTCTCGGCCGCTTTCACGAATTCTTCAGCGCCCCTGGCGAGCAGGACGATGTCGCTCCATTGATTCACCACGTCCTTCACGTGGGTGCTGATGATCGGCTTTCCCGTCGCCATGTACTCCAGACCCTTGGTGGGGTTGATGAACTCCGTCGCCTTGTTGATGGCGAAGCACATCATGTTGATGTCGAACGCGGCCACGTAGCCGGGCAACTGCTGATAGTCGCGCCCGCCGAGCCAGTAGAGGTTCGGGGAGTGGGGCAGAAGGTTGGGATCGACCTTCACGACCGGGCCGACCATGGCAAAGCTCCAGTCGGGGCGCATGCGCGCCATCTCGCCGACCATGGCGTAATCGACGCGCTCGTCGACCACGCCCATCCACCCAAGGATCGGGCGCGCCATGAAGTCGATGTCCGGCGGAATGGGCGTGTTCGGGTCCTGCGCCTTGTTGAAGTGGCTGAACTCCACTCCGCAGCCGAAGACGTGCACGTTGTCGTGCTGCTTCTTTTTCTTTTCGCCCAGGTTGTAGCCGCCGGTGAAGACGATGTCGGCGTGCTCGATGAGCCGCGCCTCGTTGTTGACCAGCGCCTTGGGGGCGCCGGTGAACTGCGAGAGCTCGTCCATGCAGTCGTAGACGACGCCGCGGTTCTCGAAGTGGCCGAGCGACCAGCTTGAATCCATCGGCGAGTAGTACCACAGCAGCGGGCGCTCGAACTCGCCGTTCTCGTTCATGCGGTGGATCGCTTCTTTCGTCCACTCGCGCAGCTTCGTGGGGAGTTTGGGGTTCGTAGCCCACGAGGGCGAGGTATGCGGGGTGACAACGGTGACGTTGGGCATCACGCGGTGGAAATCGATCCGCGGCTCCGCGCTCTCCTTGAGGTCGAAGAAGGGCTCCTCGATGAAGAGGATCGAGTGCTTCCTGGCAAAGCGCGAAAGGAACTGCTGCGGGCGCTGCCAGACGAACCCCCAGCGCAGGTGGCTGAAGACGACGATGCCGTACGTGGCACGGGCATCCTGCCCGTGTTTCTGTTCTACGGAAACAGGAGACGATGAAGACACGGGCAGCATGCCCGTGCCACCACGAACCGCTGCCGGCTCGGCCGCCAGACCCGGCGCAGGATGTCCGTTGCCGCTCTTGCCGTTGCCGCTCTGGCTCGCAGCGGGCTGGACGAGTTCGGCAGACACTGTCGGCTGAATCCATTCCCCGATCGGCGGGAGCTGCTCGTCTTCCGCTTCGGTCGATGGCATCGAGACCGACTCGAGCTTCCCCACGTGCTCGTCGCCGGCGGCGATGAGATTCTTGAAGATTTCAATGAGCGGCGTGGCCTTGCGCTGCAGCGTGCCGTCGGGCTGGCGCTTGAGGTTGAACAGCCCCACCTCGTGGACCTTTCCGACACGGTGCGTCAGTGCGCCGTCCCAGTCGATCTGATCGAGCAGCGGCCACCAGATGAGCCCCAGCATCGGGACGCCGTCGGCGCGGAGGCGCCTGATGTGGTCGACGTTCTGCTCCAGCCATATCTCGCGGTTGATCGGCTGGCCCTCGATGCTCGTCTCCGTGAGCATGAGCGGAATTCCATAGCGCTGCCAGTAGGCGGATGCGACGCCGAACAGCCCGACGGGGTTGTCCGAACGTCGCTGGCGGACCCCCTCCCCGACCCGGTCAAGCTGCCAATCGCTGTGCGGGTAGTAGTCGAGCCCGAGGACGTCGGGCGCCTGCGGGTGCGTCTTGAACCACTCCAGGTCCAACTCCGAAAGGCCGTAGCTGGTGACCCAGGCGTACAGCGGATGGTGCTTGTCGACGCGCCCCAGCAGCAGGTCCATCACGAGGAACCGCCGGAGGTTGCGCCGCTGCACTTCCGTCTGAAGCGCCGCATCGCGCGTCTTGTAGCTCTCGGCGGCATCACAGAGGAGGACCGTCGCCTGGGGGCTTGCCCGGCGGATGGCGCGGATGCCGCGGCTCACCGCCTGAACGATGCGCGACAGCACCGGCATGTACCCGCGCCACTTGCGCTGGTGCGGGGGCCAGAATCCGAAGTCGCCGGAAAACAGCGCGCTGACGAGCGGCTCGTTGAACGGGCACCAGGTCTTAACCGCCCCCCGGTAACGCGCCACCATTGCTTCTGCAAAGCGCTCCAGCGCCTCGGGGAACTCCGGATCACCCACCGCCTGCTTCAGCCACAGCGGCGTGCCGAAGTGCATCACGTCCATCATGGGCTCGATGCCGAGCCTCCCGAACTCTGCGATGCGCTCATCGCTGTAGTCCCAGTTGAACTTGCCGGGCTCCGGCTCG
Source organism: Tepidisphaeraceae bacterium (assembly GCA_035936155.1). Classification (GTDB taxonomy): domain Bacteria; phylum Planctomycetota; class Phycisphaerae; order Tepidisphaerales; family Tepidisphaeraceae; genus DASYWJ01. Next base: position 7,444 of record DASYWJ010000113.1, read on the forward strand.
AGCACGTGCCAGGGCATCGCGTAGCGCAGGTGACGGATGCCCAGCTCCTCCCTGGCACGCCGCAGGTCTTCTCGCCAGAACCGCTCGTGCTGCGTCCACTGGAACTGATCGACGTTCAGGTGTGGCAGGAAAGAGCATTCGACGCCTGCGCCCCAGACGAACTGCTCGAACGGAAGCGAGGCAGTGTCAGAAATGGTGGCGGAGGATGGCTGCTGCGTATTGGATGAGTTCGGTGGAGCCATGCGCGTGCGATCTCCCAAGTCAAGTTTCGAGGCCTTGATTCCAGACGCAGGCTATTCAGTTGTCTCTGTCAGCGGCGGCCCGGATTCATAGCGGGTGCAGTTGGTTGCACCGATGAGTGCAAAGTATTCAAACGGCGTGACGTACGGCCGCTGGCAACTTACCTCAAGCAGAACTGCTTGAGTCGGCTGTCCACATAGCGGCTCCACACCGGAGTCGGGGAGGTAGACGTTGATGCGCGCTGCTGGAGCTTCGCCCGGGACGGAATCGAGTTGACGTTGCCCGCCGGCGCGGCTTGGATCGTGGGGCTCGTCCCCGTGCTACTGCGAACGACCTTCTTCATGATTACCTCACCCTACAGATTTCGCTCTCTACCGTAAACCTCGCACAGCAAACGGTATGCCTCGAAAACCGCTGCACACGCCGCACAAGCCGATTAAACAGTGCAAGCTGGAGTCCAATCCAGAAAAAAAGAGAAAAATTTTTTGATGGGACTGGACGCGTGCGCGAGATCGCACGCCCACTTGAGGTGAATGTCAGGACACGGTGACCGATACGCGACACGATGTCAGCGAACCCACGTCGGACGGCGGGCTCAGCCGACTCTCGCGGGTCCCCCCTCTCACTGCACTGCAGCGGCGGGCTGAGCGGCGTCGCCCAGGACACTTTGCGGGGGCACGATGCTGGGGGGGTCGGTGGTGAGTTGTCGGACAGCGGATCGGTCCTGCAACTCCTCGACCAGAGTCGCCGTGACCTCCACCTCGACGCGGCGATTGTTTGCCTGCGCACCGGGACCGTAGCGACGCTGGATGACAGGCTCGAATGTCGAGCAGCCCTGGACACGCAGGATGTCCGGCTCCACCCCCTTGGCCGTCAGGTAATCCGCCACGGCCTTGGCACGGCGAACGGCCAGGTCCATCTTCTGCTGCGCGCTGGTCCCGTCGGGCAGGTCATCCAGCGACGTGTGCCCTTTCACCAGCACGATCTGGCGATGCCCGCGGATGATCTGGACGATTTTCTCCAGCTGGGCCGTCGTCTCGCGCGACAATTCCGCCTGGGCGGGGTCGAACAGCAGCTTTCCGCCCACCGTCGCCTGCCTGCCCTGTCGGATCGAGGTGACCTCGGGGTCCGTCCCGTCCGGCGCCTTCTGCTCCAGCTGGGTCTTCCCGCCGTCGCCGGGGCTCTTCATGCGGTCGATCTTCTTCATGAGCATGTGCATGTCGATCGGATCGTTCGAGTTCGCCTGCGGCACGTACCCGAACGCCTCGCGGATCGCCGCCACGACGTTCTTCTCTTCGTCCGTCATCGCGTTCTTCAAATTGTCCTTCGGGCCGGGCTTGAGCACCCAGAGGATGACGAACAGCCCCATCATGCACATGATCAAATCAGCGAGCGTGAAGATCCACTCGGGGCACTCCTCGCAGATCTCGTGCGGATCACACTTTTTGCAGGCGGTTTTGGCCATCGGAATTCTGTTTCACCGCCGAGACGCGGAGAGCGCGGAGAAGAATTAATCCTGTGCGAGGAGAACTCGGCGTTTGATCCCGTCCTTGAGGACCGGGACGTTGAAGTTGATCAGCAGCCCCACCTTCCAACCACCCAGGCGAAGGTAAATCAGCAGCTGCGCCTTGTGGATCTTCTCAACACGCTCGACCGCTTTCATTTCCAGGACGACGGCATTCGCGACGACGATGTCAACGCGGCAACCGCAGTCGAGCCGCATGCCCTTGTAGTTCACGGGGAGTTGGAGTTCACAGACGTGCGGAATGCCGCGCAATGAGAGCTCATGGCAGAGGCAACGCTCGCAAGAAGATTCAAGAAGCCCCGCCCCAAGCTCCTTATGAACTTCAATCGCGGCGGCGATGATCTGCTGAGTTAGTTCTTCCAGTTCCATTTTTTCTCTTCCCCGCGATCTCCGCGTCTCCGCGGTGAATCAGCCTTATGCGGCTTTCGGCAAGGCAGCCTGTTGGCCGCTGCTGAGGAAGCTCATGAGCTGCATTTCGACGACGCGGGGGTTATTGCCGGCCTGGATGCTCAGCACGCCCTGGAGAATGATTTCCTTGGCGAAGGCTTCTTCCTTCGACTTCAATCCCAGCTTTTCCGCGATGGGACCGGCGATGAGGTTCTGGAGCAGCGCGCCGTACAGCGTGCCCACCAGCGCGACGGCCAGCGCGGCGCCGATGACGGCGGCGTCGCCGGCGAGGTTGCGGAACATCGCGACCTGCGCCGTCAGGCATGCGACCAGCCCGCAGCCGGGGCCGAACTTGGCCAGCATCCCGAAGAAGTGCTTGCCGTGCTTGTGGCGCTCGAGCATCGATTCGATCTCGATCCGCATGATGCGCTCGATGATCTCTGGATCCGTGCCGTCGATGGTCAGCTGCAATCCCCGGCGGAGGAACGGGTCAGGGGCTTCCCGCGCGACCGTCTCCAGCGCCAGCACGCCGTCGCGCCGCGCCGTCTCGGCGTAGCCGACCATCTCCTTGATCAGGTGCTCGATGTACACGTCCCTGCTGAAGAGCATCTTCTTCACGCTCTTGAGTGCGCTGACGATTGAATGCGCCGGCATCGATGCCATCGCCGCCCCCAGCGCGCACCCGCCGACGAGCAGGACCTCGGCCGGCTTGATGTAGGCCGCAAGGGCGCCGTGGGAGGCGTGGTAAGCGCCATACCCGAGCGCCCCCCATGCCAGCAGGTAACCGATGACCGTTGCCAAATCCATGATCTTCGATTCCGTGCGAGTGTGGACGATCAGCGCGCCAGCGCCGCATCGGCGCCGTCCGCTTTCATCTCATTTCGGCATGCAGGGCGGTGGGGAATGAGAGATTATCGGAACCGCTGGCCGTATCATTTCCGCGCCATGTGCGACCCAAAGCCCGCGCCGCCGCCAACTCCGCAGCCAGCGCTGCTGATCCTCTGCCGTGACCTGCTGCTGGGCAGCCGGATCACGGCGACGGCGCAGTCCGCGGGTGTTCCATTCCGTGTGGTACGGGATGCATCCCGACTTGCCGGCCAGGTTGGCCAGCGGCTGATCGTGGACCTGAACCAGGACGGCGCGATCGACGCCGCCGCGGCGTGGAAAGCCGCGGGTGACGGGGAGGTGATCGGCTTCATCTCGCACGTCGACAGCGAGGCAATTGCCAGGGCACGTGAGGCCGGGATCGATCAAGTTCTCGCCCGCAGTCAATTCTTGACGCGACTGCCGAATTTGATTTCTTCTCGATAACCATCTTTCCCGCAAACAGTTGCAGAAAAACGATCGAAATCGTTTATGCGTTAACCCCTGCGCATTTTTTCAGGTAGACTAAAGCTGAACCGTCACGCCCCGTCTCTCCGGAGGGTTTCGATGCGGTGTTCTCAGGAACCCCAGCCACGCGACCGAAACACAACGCCCGGCGCGACCGGACCAGGCCGGGACCGGCCTGAGCGATGAGGCGGTCAACTGGTTGGCCGCTATACTACGGCATACGAAGTCCATTTCCGGGGATGGATCCATATCTGGAGCAGCGGTGGGTGATTTCCACACGCGATTGATCACATATATCGCCGACGCGCTTCAACCGGCCCTGCCTCCAAGCCTGCGCGCTCGTGTCGAGGAGCGGGTATTTCTGGAAGCGGTTGATGGACCGGCGCGGCACTACCGGCCGGATGTCCACGTCGTCCGAAAAGTCGCCGAGGGTGCGCACGGACGAGCCCGGACAGGTGGCGGTCGCCGAGCTGCCGGACGTGGCCGAGCCGTTTATCGTCGCAATAAAGGAGAGCGAGACGGAGCGGGCCGTCTACATTATCGATGTTCAAAGCGGTGGTCGGGTGGTCACGACCATCGAGCTAAGTCCCTCGAACAAACGCCGCGCCCCGAGTCGATCGGAAGATCTGGGGAAACAGGGCGATATGCGCGCCGGGGGAGTCAATGCCGGGGGAGTCAATATCGTCGACATTGACCTGCTGCGGACCGGCGAGCACACGACCCTGGCTCGCGTGGCTGATATCCCGCCAACCACCCAGACGCCTTACCACGCGAGCGTGTATCGCGCTGATGGCCCAAACCGGCTGGAGTTACTACCGAATGCCGCTGCGCGAGCGACTGCCGCGGCTGCGCGTCCCCCTTCGATCCACGGACACCGATGCCGTGCTCGATCTTTAGGCCGTCGTCGACCAGGCGTACGACCGCGGGCGCTACGACGACATCGACTACAGCCGCCGCCCATTCCACCGCTTTCTCCCGACGACGCCGCATGGGCGGGCCAACTGCTTCGGGCGCCGGCACAGCCGGCGCAGCAGTCACGCTGACATTTCCCCCGCGCTCCATTACATTGTCGCGCTGGACCCGATTTCACCGGAAGGAATGCCATGCCGCTCATGACCACCAAGCCGATGTTCGATCTCGCCTACGACGGCGGGTTTGCAGTCGGCGCCTTTAACGTCAACAACATGGAACTCGCCCAGGCCATTCTCGACGCCTGCGCAAAGGAAAACAGCCCGCTTATCCTTCAGATCTCCAAGGGCGCCCGGAAGTACGCCAATATCCGGTACCTCAAGGCGATCATCGACGCCGGCGTGGCCGAATACCCGGACCTGCCCATCGCGATCCACTGCGACCACGGCGACACGCTGGACCTCATCCAGGCCTGCATCAACGACGGCTACACGTCGGTGATGATCGACGGCAGCCACCATGAGTTCGATCACAATGTGAAGCTCACCGCCGACGCGGTGAAGATGGCGCACGCCGCCGGCGTGGTTGTGGAGGCGGAACTGGGCATGCTCGGCGGGATCGAGGAAGACGTCGTCGGTATGGACGCGCACGAGTACGAAAAAAACGTCGAGAAGTTCCTGACCGATCCCGTGCAGGCCAGGGAATTCTGGGACCGCACGAAATGCGATTCCCTCGCCGTCGCCATCGGCACGAGCCACGGCGCGTTCAAGTTCAAGCACGAGGCCAAGCTCGCCTTCGAGCGCATCGAGCAGATCATGAAGACCTGCCCCGGTCTCCCGCTGGTCATGCACGGCAGCAGCAGCGTCCCGCAGGAGTTCATCGACCTGGTCAACAAGTACGGCGGCGCGATGCCCAATGCCAAGGGCGTGCCGGAGGATCAGATCGCCAACGCGGTACAGAAGTACGGCGTGTGCAAGGTGAACATCGATACCGACCTTCGGCTGGCGATGACCGCCAAGATCCGGGAAGTCTTCGCCACCAAGGCCGCCGAATTCGACCCGCGCAACTACCTCGGCCCCGCGCGCGAAGCGATCACCAAGATGGTCCAGCGCAAGCTCCACATGCTCAACAGCGCCGGCAAGGCCGACGCGGTGAACAAGCACTGGGAAAAGCTCGGGAAGCCGCTGCCGACGTACTACACCAAGGGCAAGGCGGCGTAGAGAGCTGCTGGGCTGATAGGATCTGATGCAATCTGAAGTGTGACGATACTCGATCCAATCGACAAATCGCGGTGTTCGTTTCTGATTCCCGACGAGTCCTCAACGCGCGGGCATTGACCGCTCACAGATTCAGACGCTGACGATGGACGAGTTCGACGCGCTCAAGCATCGTGAAAATGAGGATGAAGAGCGGTGGAGATTGGAGAACGGCTGGCCCGCACGACTTCCAGTGGTCCGAGCGGAGCTTCTGCGCTCCCGCCCCTTCGCCCCCGGTTAGCTACAACCGGGAGGCTGATGTCACGATCGCGTCGGCGTACGCCGATCTTCGGGATTACTACGAGTCGGAGCGAAAAACAGGACAAGCGGCGCGCGAACCGCGTGCTGCGCCGCGTCGTGCGTCGGTGTCTGCGGGAAGAGGACGAGATGCTGCCCCTGCTGCGCGAGGTCTCCGACGTGTGGGGCTTCGACAAGGACGGCAAAGCCTGGGCGCGCTATGTGACTCCACGCGACATGCGGAAATGAGTCCGCAGCGCCAGCTCAAGATCGGGATGAGGCGCGCTTTACGCCGCGCGCGCGGCGGACGAGCAAGTAACACCCTGCCGTCGCCCAGAGCATCGACCAGGCGCCGGCGCAGCCCATCGCGACGAACCCTTCCGACCACGTCTCGCCGTCATCGCGGCCGACCCAGGCAGGCAGGGTCATGATCGTGATCAGGGGCAGAAACAGGGCGAAGCGGCCTGCGCACGCGAACGGGGCGAGGAGCCCCACCCAAAACGCGACCCGGGTCAACCAAGTCGGGCGGGCGAGCATAAAAGCGACCAACGCCGTGATTTCCAGCGGGATCAGGAGGACGAGACCGGTCGTCCACGGGTGGGTCAGCACCTCATCCCAGTCCGCATCGAGGCTGTACTCCATCGCCTCCAGCAGCGGGATGTCGCGCGTGTAATCCAGCGCGCCGGCGAGCGGTGGCAGAGCGACGAGCAGCGCGAGGAGGACCAGCAGCGATCCGACGCACAGGCATGCCTTCAGCCCGCGGGGCGGCGGTGGGACCAGGCGCGGCAAGGGGACTGGTTCGTACGAAAGTGTCTCCACCAAGTCCGCTCCGGCGATTATCGCCGCTTCTTTTTGTTCCGGTCCTTCGGCGCCTGCCAGCCGCTGCGCTTGGTCTTGAGCATCGGTCCGCCGGGCATGCCGAGGTTGGAGAGGCCGCCGCTGCTGAGGGCTTTCATGAGCTTGAGCTTGCCCATCATGCCCATGCCGCCGACGGCGCGCATCATGTCGCGGCTCATTTCGAACTGCTTCATGAACTGCCCGACCTCTTTGAGCTCGACGCCGGCGCCACGAGCCACCCTTCGACGCCGCCCGGCGTCCAGCAGGTCGGTGTTCTTGCGCTCCTTCTTGGTCATCGAGTCGTAAATGGCGCGCATCTGGCCCATTTGTTTCTCGACGTCGCCCTCGCCCATGTTCACTTGTTTCGACAGCTCGCTCATCCCGGGGATCATGCTCATGACCTTGCCCATGGGCCCGAGCTTCTTCACCTGGGACATCTGGCTTATGAAGTCGTCGAGCGTGAACTCGCCCTTCTCCATTTTCGCCTGAAGACGGGCCTGCTCCTCCTGGTCGAACTTCTCCATCGCCTCGCCGACCAGGCCGACGATGTCGCCCATTCCCAGGATGCGCTGGGCCATGCCCTCGGGGCGGAACTCCTCGAGGCGGTCGAGCTTTTCACCGACGCCGAGGAACTTCACCGGCTTCCCGGTGACCATTTTCGCGCTGAGCAGCGCGCCGCCGCGGGTGTCGGAGTCGAGCTTTGTGAGAATCAATCCGTCGAGTTCGAGCTGCTCGTTGAACGCCTTGGCGGAGTTCACCGCGTCCTGGCCGGTCATGGCGTCGAGGACGAGGTAAATCTGCTGCGGATTGATGGCGGCATTGATCTCCTTGAGCTCGTTCATGAGCTCTTCGTCGATCGCCAGCCGGCCGGCGGTGTCGAGGATGACGACGTCGCGGCCGAGTTTTTTCGCTTCGCGGACGGCAGCCAGTGCCACTGAAGTGGCACTGCCGCGCGCGACCTTTCCGTGCTCGGCGACCTTGGACATGTCGGCGTACACGGGCACGCCGACCTGCTCCCCGATCACGCGCAGCTGCTCGACGGCGGCGGGACGTTGCAGGTCATCGGCAGCGAGCATCGGGTGATGACCCTTGCCCTTGAGATACGCCGCCAGCTTGCCGGACGTCGTCGTCTTGCCGGAGCCCTGCAACCCGCACATCATGATGACCGTGGGACCGGGCTGAACCATATAAATTCGCGTGTCGACGGGGCCCAGGAGTTCGAGCAGCTCGTCGTACACGATCTTTACCATCAGCTGCCCCGGCTGCAGGCTCTTAATGACCTCCTGGCCACCGGCCTTCTGCACGACCCGGTTGGTGAAATCGTTGACGACCTGGAAATTAACGTCCGCCTCGAGCAGCGCCGTGCGGACCTCGCGCATCGACTCGCGGATGTTCTCTTCGGAGATCTTCCCGCGGCCGGAAAGGCTGCGGAACACGTCGTTGAACTTGTCGGTGAGTGCGTCGAACATGTCATCTCACTTACGAAAAAAAACGAACCTAACTGTCACTTCCCGCGAGGTTGCGTTGCCAGCGGTTCGCTGATGCCGGCCCAGCGCTTAGCGATCGCTAGTCGGTCGAGCAGCAATGCCACGTCCGCCGGCTCGGTGCTTGCAACCGCTCGAGCCGGGCGGGTCGCCAGCGCCTCGGCCAGCCGGGAGAGCGATTCCAATCGATCACGAAATTCTCCGCTTGGAGCGTCCGCCAGCGCATCAGCAATGGCATTGGCGGCTGCCTCGGCTTCCACTTCCAAAGTGCGGTGAGCGGCGTCACGCTGCGAAACATCGACATCCTTCAGCTGCGCGATCAGCCGCCTGAATCGCGCACGATCCTCCTGCTGGGTTCGAATATATTCCGTTGTGATGGCATGCTTTGCCGGATCAAGCGCAATGGCGGCGATGGCGCCGACCGCGACGCTGGCGTCCGAATCGCCCAGGTCATCGAGCAACGGTTGTGGATCACCTGCGTACCTTTTCGCCAGCATTCTCGCCAGATCGTAGACCAGCACCTGTCCATCCGTGCCGCCGGTGGCGACATAGCGGCCATCAGTCGACGCGGCGTGGCTTGCAATAGCGCCGAGGTGATCGTCACTGGCGCGCAGCGGGGTTTGGGTCAGGCCGGGGGTGAAGATGATGTGCCTGGAAGTGGATGTGGGCTGGGGAATTTCCCGTGCCTCCAACTCCGCCGGCGGAAGGTTCGGCGCGGCGGGCTTGTGCTGATCGGACCGCCAGATGATCCGCGCATCCGAGATCCGGATCACCGCACGATGATTGTTGGACACCGTCAGGAGATGGTTATTGCCGAGGAAGCGAATATTGTTGGAGGGAACGGGGATGCGCGCCAGTTGCTCGCCGCTCTTCATCGAAAACAGACACACCTGCGAGACTTCCGTGGCGCAGATGATTTGACCGTCCGGCGAAATGACCAGGTTGTAAACCTCGCGCATCGGCGGCTTGATGTGAAGGACTTTCTCGCCAGTCGTGATGTCGATGACGTCGACCGTCGCGTCAGGCTGCGACGCCACGACCAGCCGCGACGTCTCATCGGACCACGCCGCGCGGTCGCAGCGCATTTGCAGCTCGTGTTCGCGGATGAGCGACAAATCATCGGCATCAAACAGCCGGACGCTCCCCGTCGGTGAGACGGTGATGAGCCGCTTCCGGTCGTGCGACAGCGCAAACAGCGGATTAGATGCGCGCGGTTTGGCCCACGCATCAACGATGTTCGTGCACTTGGACGCTTGCACGTCCCACTTGCGCAGCTTGCCGAACACGTCAAGCGAATAAATGCCTTGCCCATCCGCGCTGACGGCGACGCCCACGATCGGGCCCGTGCTCGCTGCACCGTCCATCGGTTTCAGGGCTGGATGGCTGAAGCGCATCAACCTGCCGCTGGACGCATGAACCAGCAGCATTTTTTCGTCTGCGGACCAGAAGAGGCTTGCGCCTGGGAACATTCCCCTCGATTTCTCCGGCATGGCGGAGCGTGCGGTGATTCCCTTGGCGGGATCGATGAGGAAGATGTTCGCGCCGGCGGTGATCGCCAGCGTGTCGCCGGTGGGCGCGAAGGCCATCGCGACGTCGAAGCGATCCAAGTCGGGGGGCAGGTCAAGGCCGGCCACTTCGCGTTGTTCGGTGGCATCGAATAGCCTGAGCGTTTCGTCGAAGGTCGCGACGAAGCGCCCGCCGGCGGAGGCGATTGCTGGCACGCGCCGGGGGGAGTTCAGGTCGAGTGAGAACGGCAATCGTTCTCCGGACTTGGCATCCCACAACTCCAGCATGTCGCCGGGCTGGCGCGTGAGCAGCACGACAGTTCCATCGGACGAAAAATCCACGCTGGCGACTCTCTCGGCGGAACTCCTCTGTCGCGCATCGACCTCGACGAGCACGCGGACGCGCTCCATCGGCGACAACTTCCATAGCTCCGTGCGCTCGCCCACGATGAGCAGCGCGTTCGACCGCGGCGAGGCGATGACATTGAACAAGCTTTTCTGACCAAAGCCGGGCTCGTACATCAGTTGCCCGGAACGCACGTCGGCCACCGCCAGGCGCGGCGGGATGGCGCCGAAGCAGAGCATCTCGCGATCGCTGATGAACGTCGCGCCCTGCGGGCCCCAGTCTTTCGGCGATTCGATCTGCTCGACGAATGCGCCGTCTGCGACCGTCCAAATCGAAGGCGGCTGGGATGCGTTCGCCGTCATCAGCTTCCCGTCCGGTGAAAAACTCAGCTGGAGCGGCGACCAACTGGCCAAAGCCGGAACACCGAGCCGGGCAATCGGTTCCGCATCACCCGTTTCGCTCGGTTCTGCGCGCGCAGGGGAGAGGAAGAGCACGACCCAGATAAGGGATGCCGCGAGCAGTGCGAGAACGCATCGCGTGGAGTCGCGCATCAGGTTTAAGTATAAGGGTGTCGCTCCGCCGCAACAAAGCGCGCCCGGCGCGTGCCGCCGTTGGCTAAACACTGCCGCGGATTTATCATCACCGCTCCGATGCTTGTTTTCCCGTGCACCGTTTGTCGGACGTCGCTGTCTGCGGATGAGTCGCAGGTGGGGCAGCTCGTGCGTTGCCCGACGTGCCTCAGCACGCTGCGCGTGCCTGCCGCGGCGGCGCAGCGCGAGCTGGCGGGAGTTGGGGCGGGCGCGGGCAGCATCGGGGCGCCGGCGCCACGGCAGCAGCAGTACCAGCCGTCGCGGCCGCCGCCGCCCCCGATTGGGACATTCGGCCGGCCCGTCGCGGGCGGCAAGCGCTTCGGGTTCAACTGCGGGTATTGCTCGTCGCGCCTCGAAGCCAATGAGGGGATGGCCGCTCAGGAAGGGCAGTGTCCCACCTGCGGCAACAACATCACCATCCCGATCCTCGACCGCTACGGGCGGCTGATCGACCCCAAGAGCGGGCAGATCATCAAGCAGGACCCGCACCCCGTGCACGCTTACGCCGCCGCGGGCGAGCGGGCGCCGCGCATCCTGCGCAGCGAAGGCAATCAGCAGATCCTCTGCCCGCGCTGCCAGGCGCTGAGCCCGATCACCGCCAACAACTGCAAGAGCTGCGGCATGCCCTTCACGATGGAAGGCACGACGCTCGAGGCCAGCGGCACGAGCAACGGCTTCTGCGTCGCCTCGCTTGTGCTGGGCATCATCGGGTTGCCGGCGGCATGCGCCGTGATCCCGTCGGTGCTGGCAATCGTCTTCGGCATCATCGGCTACAACCAGGTCAGCAGGACCGGGATGGAAGGCGGCGGCAAGGGCATGGCCATCGCCGGCATCGTCTGCGGGGTGATCGGACTGGGGTTGTTCGGGATGTTGTTCTAAGGGGTGGCACGCGCTTCCAGCCCGTGTCTTGCGTCGGCATCACGGACTGGCAACGCGTGCCAGAAATTTCTCTTCCGCTTCCGGCCGGCGGATGTAGATGGGCGTGAGCCGCTTCGGGTCGGCGAACTCGCCGCGGCGGGCCATGGCGTGGCCGATGGTGGCGACGACGGCCGCGCGGGCGCGCGACCGCTCCGGCGGCGCGACGATGATCGACGGGTCGTCGCGCGGGATGAACTTTTCGTGGTATGGGATGCCCTCGCCAAGCAGGTGAACCGGTCGCGGCGCGCGGGCAAGCATGGCGGCGAGCGAATCGAGCTTCGCCGGCTCGTGCTCGATCCGTTCATCACCCACGCGCTCGAAACGGGCGGTGAAGATCTGCTCGCGCTTGGCATCGAGCACGATGATCACGTGGCGCGCCTCCGGTGGGGCGTTCTCCACCAGCACCCGCACCGTCGGCACCGCGACGAGCTTCACCCCCGTCGCCATCGCCAAGGTCTTCGCCAGCGTTACTGCGATCCGCAACCCCGTGAACGACCCGGGACCCACCGATACGTACAACTCATCGAGATCCTGCGGCGTCCAACCTCGCGCGCGTGTCAAGCGGTCGATGATCGGCACGATCTGCGCCGCGTGCTGCAGCCCGTGCGCGAACTGCTCCTCGGCCACGACCACAGCGTCCGAGATCGCCGCGACCGAGCCCACTCGTCCGGAAGTTTCCAGCGCCAGCGCACGCATAATCGAGCGGCGGATGATACCGCGGACGCCATGGGTTGCCTCCGTGGTTCGCGCCGCGATATTCTGCGCCCCCAGATGTTCAAATGGCTCGAGAATCTGTTCACGGGCAACAAAACCGCCGCCGCCGGCGGGCCGGTCAAGCCGAAGAAGCGCGACGCGCTGGGTGATCGTGGCGAGAATGTGGCAGCACGCTACCTGCGCAACCAAGGATATAAGATCATCGTGCGCAACTTTCGCTGCGAGCTTGGCGAGATTGACATCGTCGCCCGTGACGGCAACATGCTGGTCTTTGTTGAGGTCAAAACCCGCGCCTACGACGATCCCACCCCGGAGGAGCAGGTCAATCCCACCAAACACCACCAGTTGACCAAGGCCGGCAAGTTCTATCTCACCCGCTACGGGGTTCCGCAGCCACCCGCGCGGTTCGACGTCATCGCCATCGTCTGGCCGCAAGGCCGCGAGCCGCAGATCCGGCATACGCAGAGCGCGTTTGAAGCGACGTTCTGAATAAGTTGCCAGTTGCCAGTTGCCAGTTGCTGGTGAGGACGAAAGCAGTGCTCTACCAGCAACTGGCAACTAGCAACTTATCCCCTACCCATGATCGACACCCACTGCCACCTCACGGATGAGAATCTGCTGCAGCAGCTGCCGGACGTGCTTGCCCGCGCCGCGGAGGCCGGCGTGAGCCAGATGGTGACGGTCGCGACCGACATTGAAGATTCCCGCGCGTGCGTCGAGCTGTGCCGCGACCACGCGAACGTGCGCTGCACGGTCGGCATCCACCCGAACCATGCACACGCCGCCACGGCGGGGGACGTGGCGAAGTTGGAGATCTTCCTGACCGCCATCGGCAACGGCGTCGTCGCGATGGGGGAGATGGGGCTCGACTACTTCCATAAGCACACGCCGCGCGCCCACCAGCACGCGATCTTTCGCGCGCAGCTGGTGATGGCCGCCGAGCGCGACATGCCGGTCGTGATCCACTGCCGCGAGGCGGTGGATGATTGCCTGGCGGTGATGAGCGATTTCCCGTCGATCCGCTCCGTCTTCCACTGCTTCACCGGCACGGCCGAGGAGGCAAAACGAATCGTGGCGGCCGGACATCTGATCGGCTTCACCGGGGCCCTGACGTTCAAGAAGAACGACGCGCTGCGCGAGGCGGCGCGGGGCGTGCCGCACGATCGGATTCTCGTGGAAACGGATGCCCCATATCTCACGCCCGAGCCGATGCGGAAGCAGAAGATCAATGAACCGGCGCTGGTCGTGCATGTCGCCCGCACCCTCGCGCAGGTCCGCGGCACGACGGTGACGGAGATCGACCGGCTGACGACGGCGAATGCGGAGCGGTTCTTCAGGTGGGAGTGACTCGGCCTCTCTCCCTCAGTACATCACAGAGGGAGGACGAGTTTGGACCGCTTCGTTAGGTGGAGATTGCGCTCAGCCCTGCATTGAAATGCTGGCTTCCATGCGGGCGTCAGGCGCCGGCATGTCCAGCGTCTGCGCCGCCGCGGCGGCTTTTTTCTTGCCGAGCTGGTCGAGCAGCAATGCCCACGTCTCGCGCTGGTAGCGCAGGATGCTCAGCGCCTCGTCCATCGGCGCGAGCTCGTGGCCGACGTTCGCCTCGATGAGCTTCTTGTAAACGAACGTGTAGAGGGCCCCCAGCCGCTTGCACAGGTCCGGTGCGACATCCGGCTTCAGCGTGATCGACAGCTCGGTGATGATCTTCTGCACCTTCGAGATCAGCCGATAGCTCTCCTCGAACCGCTTCTCATGCAAAGCGACGCGCGCCTGTTCTCCGAACCGGAGAGCGCCGTCGTAAAGCATCAGCTGGAGCTGCTCAGGCGTGGCTGTGAGCACCTTCGTGCGGAGGTAATTCTGCGCAACATTTGCATTCATGCCCGATCGACCTCACTGCGGCTATTCGGTCTATCGGCCATTTGACATGCAGGGATTGAGCAACTCGCGGTCGATCGAGTCCGTCCAAGCCTGGCCGATGTCACTCGCCGAACCAGCCAATCGTGAGCTCGACATCGAGCAGCGCCGCGCCACCGCCGCCTCCGGTGGCGTTGGTGTCCAGCTGGAATGCCAGATCGTCGCCTTCGCTCAATTGCACCTCAAGCTCGATCTTCGGGCGCTCCGCGATGCCCGTTTGCGTGCGATGGAAGCCAATTGACTTACCCTTGGTCTGCCCTGCGGGGAAGTGCACGATGTTCAGCGCGAGCGACTTGTGCAGTCCCCAGAGGCTCACCCCGGCGGATTTGATCCGCACGAGATAGCGGCCGGCGCGGGGGGCGGTAAAAGTGACGATCGGCAGATCATCCTCGCGGGCCGTGAGGTTGTTCGACTTGCCGTCGGGGCTGTGGGCGAGATACACGCCGACCGGTCCGGTGAAGTAGCTCCACTCCTCGAACCAGCGCATGGGCCCGGCCCAGCGCGAGCGATCGAGTCCGAACAAGGGGCTGAGGCGCCGGCCGTTGGCACGTGCCGATTGTGAGAACAGCCTCCACAGCACGCGCCCGTCGGCGTCCATGTAGTCGGGCGAGCCAACCCAATGCGTGCCAATCACCGGCATGGTGTAGGTTCCGCGGGCCTTGCGATTGGAATTATCGACCATCGCCGGCGGGGCGGGCATGGTCGTCGCAGGACGCGTTGCAGGGTTCAGGACCAGCCCCGGCGTGAGCGGCTCCTTCAGTTCGTGCTTGACGGGCGACTTGGCTGTCTCATCCGCCAGCAGCGTGCGCAGCGCACCGATGACCGCGTCGGCATACGCCCAATGCCCTTTCGGCGTGGGGCGCGACTCATCGTAGAACTGCTCGACCCATCGGGTCTTGCCCGCGTCGAGTTGCGCGAGCAGGTCGAGCCCCATCACGACTGACGGAATCCCGTAATGCACCGCCACCCGCTCGTGCAGCGCCGCGGCGGGGGCGAGCCGGCCCGCGCGGTAGTCATCGCGGTGGCTCTGCTCCAGCGCGTAGAGAAAGATGATGTCCATCTCCGGATTCGAGGACCATGCCTTGCGCACGAGTCGCTCGATGTGGAGCTGCCGGTCTTCCTTGCCGGTGTCGTCGGCGGCAAACTCGACGAACAGCAGGTCAGGCTCATGCGGCAGGACGTCGCGCTCGTATCGCGCCGCGCCCAGCGGCGAGCCGCCGTCGACGAAGCCGGCGTTGACCAGCCGGACCTGCCGCTGGGGGTACTGCGTGCGCAGCCAGCGCGCGACGAGCGTGGCAAACCCGCCGTCGCCCCCGCCCGCGGTGATCGGGCCGCCGATGAACGCAACCGTCACATCCTTCCCCCCATTGAGCTTCGCGGCGACGTTGCCGATGCCCTGACGCACCGTGAGCGCGCGCGCGGGGAAGGAATCCGACGCCGTGGCAGTGGTCTGCCCGCTTGCAACGGTGCTGACCACCATCAGCGGGACGACGAACAACAAACCTTGATAAAGCGCATTCATACGACTGTCATCCTTGAGGTACTGCGAAGGATTACGCCGAGGGTAACTCACCTCAGCGCCCGCGGCGAGAGCTTCGTAGGTACCTTAGGATGATACGGTGCCGGGAAATCCGCCAGCCGAGCTGAGGAGTTGAAAAAGAGACTTACTTGTTAGGCGTCAGCGGGCGGTTGATCTTGACGGGCGGGGGGTTGGTGATCTGCAGCTGCCCGAGGATCAATTCCGCGTTGCGGAGGGTCGCTCCCTGGTTGTTCATCACGACAGCCAGTGCTCGCTTACCCATGGCGCCGGCGTCGGCCGGATTGGACAGCAGCAGGTCGAGCGTCGCGCCAAGCTGCTCTTCGTCGCTGACGACGCTGATCGCGTTGGCTTCCTTGAACTTTTCCATGGCCTCGGCGAAGTTTCCGGTGTACGGCCCCACGATGACCGGCTTTGACAGCGCCGCGGGCTCGATCATGTCGCTGCCGTGCTGCCGGGGGCCCAGGTCCACAAGCGAGCGGCCGACGAAGACGACCTCGGCCATGTAGTAGAACTTTCGCAGCTCGCCCATGGTATCCCCGAGGTAAATGGGCGGGATCGGGGCGTTGAGGTCCGCTCGCCGCTGCTGGGAGCGGCGAACGACTTCGAAGCGGTGCGACTCGATGATCCCGGCGACGGCGTCAAACCGTTGCGGGTGCCGCGGGACGATCACGAGCCGGAGCTTGGGGTGCTTCATCAGCAGCTGGCGGTAAATGCGTAAAGCGATCTCTTCCTCGCCGTCGCCCGTCGAGCCGCACACCCAGATCCGCTGCGTTGTCGGGTCCAGACCGATTTCGTGCGCCAGCGTCGATGCGCCGGGGACCCCGCCGAGCGTGATGGCGGTGTCGAACTTCATTGTGCCGCTGACGACCACGCGTCCGGGAGGAGCACCGAGGTCCACGTACATCTTTGCATAGCGATGGTCCTGCGCCGCGATGCCGTGCAGGCGGCGGAGCATCCTGGCCACAACCGGCCGGACGAGCTTATAGCGGCGATACGCGCTGCTCGTGATCCGTGCGTTGACCAGCAGCACGCGGATGTCGCGGCGCTCGCACGCCTTCAGGAAGTTGGGCCAAATCTCGCCTTCCATCAGCACGACCAGCGAGACCCTGATCGCATCGAGGGTGCGCTCGACGGCGGCCGTGAAGTCGAGCGGGAAGCGGATGAGGGTCACCGACGGGTTCAGCCCGTACAGCTCGCGGGCGCGTTCGTAGCCGGTTTCCGTGGTGGTCGAGATGACGAAGTTCAGGTCCGGGCGCTCGCGCTGAAGGACGGTGACGAGCGCGCGGGTCGCGTTGATTTCACCGAGGCTGACGGCGTGGATCAGGATGGCGGGGCTGGCCAGGTCACGACGGGGGAGATGGCCTTTGCGCCGGGCCAGCGCCGTCAGCACCTTCCGCCGCGCCGATGGCTTGATCAGCCAATAGGGGGCGCTGGCGCCCAGCCCCAGGTAATACGCGATGTCGTAGTGGTTCAACATGGTCCAGGTCCGCTGGCCATATGTAACGGAACGCGCCGGCTGGCACAAAATCGCCGGGATTTTTTCGTGGACAATGCCCGATAACGCATGCATTGCACGGGGGAATCTGCTAAGCTGCCGCGCGGGCTACCTTTCATACGAACGAGTCACAAGCGAGTGCCCGGCGGGCCGGGCGGAAGTGGTGCGGGGCACCTGTGAATCCGTTGCGCATCCTCCTGGTCGTTGATGATCCGGACACACTCAACGTGTTGCGGCGGCTGCTGGCGCGCGAGGGCCACGACGTGCTGACCGCCATGAGCGTCGCCGGGGGCATGGAAATCGCCCGCGCAGGCGACCGGCTCGACCTGCTCATCAGCGATATCGCGCTGCCCGACGGCAGTGGGTTTGATTTGATGGCGGGCGTGAAAGCGCTGCATGCATTGCCGGGGATCGCGCTCTCGGGATATGTAGACCAACGCGATAAGCAGCGCGCAGCCGACGCAGGGTTCTGTGTTCACCTCAACAAGCCCGTGCGATTTGACGACGTCATCCGCGCAATCGAAAGCTGCATGGAGGGCGACGCTGTCATGTCCTCCAACCGCCGCAGCGCACCCTCTCCGACCTGAATCAGACCGAGCGGATGAAGATCCGCCTGGCACCGCGTTCGCCGTCGGCCGCCGGCGGCGTTTTTTTCTGCGTCTCGCTCAGGTCTTCAGGCCGCTTGTGGCCACGCTCTCGACGAAGTAGCGCTGGGCGGCGAAGAACAGCACGACACACGGCAGCATGCAGACGACGGCGGCGGCCATCATCAGGTGGGCGTCGCTGTTGCCGAACTGGCCGCGAAATGCATTCAGCGCCAGCGTCAGCGTGCGGTTGCCGGGGCTGTTGAGGTAGATCAGCGGGGCGAGGAAATCGTTCCAGGCCGCCAGGAACGTGTAGATCGACACGATTGCGATCACCGGACCGCACAGGGGCATCATCAGCCGCCAGTAGATCGTCCAGTTGTTCGCGCCGTCGATGCGGGCGGCCTCGACCAGCTCTTCGGGGATCTGCGCGAAGAACTGTCGGAACATGAAGACAAAGAAAGGGCTCGCCAGCCACATCGGGATCACCAGCGGCCAGAACGTGTCGATCATCCCCAGCATGCGGAACAGCACGAACACGGGGATCATCGTCACCTGCGCCGGCAGCATCATCGTCGAGAGCATGACCATGAACAGCAGCGAGCGCCCGCGGAAGCGGAAGCGAGCGAACCCATAGCCGACGAGGCTGCACGAGATGACCTGGCCGATCATGCTGAGCGTCGTGATCACGACGGTATTGGCCAGGGCGGGGAAGAAGTTCATCCTGTCGGGGGCCAGCGCCCGCGGGTAGTTCTGCCACTGCACGTCGTCGAGCGACTGCGGCGGCGTGATGAAATCGCCGGCCTGCACCTCGGCGTCGGTCTTAAGCGACCCGTTGACTACGAAGTAGAACGGCACGAGAAACACCAGCGAGCCGACGGTCAGCAGCGTGTAGGCCAGCAGCGCCTGTGTTCGCGACACGCCGCCCGGGCCGCGGGCCTTGGGCCGCATCATCCCCGTGCTAGCCGCGGCGCCGGCGGCACCGACGACGGGCGTCGGGTGGGCAACCGTTTCGGTCGGCTTCGGGGGCGTCTGCAGGCTTGTCACGTCTTCAGCCCCTCGTAATAAACCAGGTTCTTCGATGCGCGGAAGATCAGGATGGTCACGGCCAGCACGATCAGGAACAGAACCCACGCCATCGCCGACGCATAGCCCATGTTGTGGAACTCAAAGGCCTGGCGGAACAGGTTCAGCACGTAGAACAGCGTTGCGTTGTCCGGGCCGGCGCCGGTCATCACGTAGGCCTGCGTGAAGACCTGGAAGCTGCCGATAATGCCCATCACCAGGTTGTAGAAGATCAGCGGCGAGAGCATCGGGAGCGTGACATTCCACAGCCGTCGGATCGGGCCGGCGCCGTCGATCGTGGCGGCTTCATAGAGCGATGCGGAAATGCCCTTTAAGCCCGCGAGATAGATGATCATCCCTCCGCCGACGCCCCACAGGCCCATGATGACGAACGCCGGGATTGCCCATCGTGCTGCATCGCGTCCGAACCAGTCCGGCGGCTCGGCGCCGAACTGGTGTGCGATCGGGCGGAGAATCTCGTTCAACACGCCGTAGTCGTTGTTGAAAATCTGCAGCCAGAGGACCGCCAGCACCACGCCGCTGATGACGGCGGGCACGAAATAGATCGTGCGGAACAGCGTGATCCCGCGCAGCTTCAGGTTCATCAGCAGCGCCACGCCCAGCGCCGCCAGCTGCGTGACGGGCACGGCCAGCGCGACGAAGTAGAACGTCACCTTGAGCGACTGACAGAAGGTTGGGTCGGCGGCGAAGAGCTGACGATAGTTGGCGGCGCCGACCGCGCGGGCTTCGGTGATCGTGGTCATCGCCGACCAGCTCGTGAAGCTCAGCAGCAGCGACGCGATCATCGGCCCCAGCGTCAGCGCGAGGAACCCGAGGACCCACGGCATGATGAACAGCCAGCCGGCCCGCGCCTGGGCGCGGTCGAGCGGTCCGAGCTGCTCGCGCGTGGATCGCCACCAGAGCATCGTCACGGCCGTCGCCACGATGGCGGCCGTCACGGCCAGCACCAGGTCCCAGCGCACGAGCGGCCACCGGCGCTGCCGCAGCGGCGAGTTCAGCTCCGCGAGCCATGCCGCCTCGATCTCCTTCACGTTCTCCAGCGGCGTGACCTTGCCGAGCTGGAGCGACTTGGTGATCCGGTCCTCGAGGATGCGCCGCCACTGTGCCTGCGACGGGACCTGCGGGATGCGCGCGTATTCGATTGCATCGAGGAACAGCTTCGCGTTGTGCGGCGGGATGCCCGGGGGCGACAAGAATGCCGGCGAGTACGCCACGCTCTTGAGCGGCGGGATCGCCAGCCCCAGCTCCGACTGCATCACCGCGCCCTCGGCGCCGCACAGGAACTTCATCAGCTTGTACGACTCATCCGGATGCTCGGTGCCGGCGGTCATCGACCAGGCGGTGTAGTAAATCTGCGACGCCTGGTGCTCCTTACTCTTGTACGGGATGGGAACGAAATCCCAGTTGAAGCTCGTGATGCTCTTGTAGGTGGGCACCATCCACCGGCCGATGGGACCGATGCAGCCGATGTTGCCGTTGATGAACTCCTGCCCCCCGTCCTGCGCGATGCCGGTGGGGTTGTAGACGATCCCCTCGTTGATGCGGGTGCGGACGATCATCCGCAAGGCTTCCAGCGCCGCCGGCTCGTCGAGTGTGACATTTCGGAAGTCCACGCCGCCGTCGGGCCGGCGGCCGAAGAACTCGCCGCCGTACGTCCAGAGGATGTTGCGGATGGTCGCGTCCCACAACTGAAAGAACCCCCCGTAGATCTTGCGCCCCTCGAACCCGCTCGTGCCGGAGAGCGAGGTAATCCTGCGGCAAGCCGCCTCGAACTGATCCCACGTCCACCCGCCGTACGGGACGTCAACGCCGGCCGCCTTGAACAGGTCCACGTTCACCCAGAAGCCGGCGGTGGTGAAGTCCTTTGGCAAGCCGTACATCTTCCCACGGCCGACGGTCTGCGAATCGACGTCGTATTTCCACGCGTCGATCATGATGGGGAAATAGTCGTCGAGGAATCCCGCCGTGCCGGAGCGACGCTCCTGCTCCAGATACTCGTCGATCGGACGGATAAGCTCCATCTGCGCCATCTCGGGCAGCAGACCGGGCGGGAGGTAAAAGAGGTCGGGCGGCGTGCCGGCGGCGAGCATCGTCTTGAGCTTGTTGCTCATCTCCACGTCGCCGCCGGGCGTGTGGATGCGGATGATCCGGACCTGCGGGTTGTCCTGCTCGTAGCGCTCGACCAGCTTCTGGACCACCCCGGCCTCGGCGGCGTTGCCCCAGTGCAGGATCTGGAGAGTGATCGGGCGCTCCTGCGCCATCCGACCCCGGGCCAGGGCGCGATAGCCGACGTCAAAAAAAGACCACACGACGATCAGCAGCGCGACAAATCCAAGCAGCAGCCGCGCGGCGCGAGCGAGGGTCATGGCACGAGGGGGCACAACGCTAATTCGACTGGACCGGGGGCACGGGTGCAAGCACCGCCGTCCCATAAGGCGGCAAGGAAATCGTCGCCGTTGCTTTCACTTTGATCGGCTGCGCATCCGGCTTCACACGCAGTATGGGACGGGCGACGCTGCCAGACCCGGCCACGACGAGCTCCACGTGCGGCGGGTCCAGCCAGTTCACAATTGGGTCGCTCGACAAGCCATTGCCCAGCGGCACCTCGACGCGCTGCGCGCGCTCGCTGCGGTTAATGACGACGATCACGCGACCTTCGGACGACTCGCGCGCGAATGCGACGACCCCCGCAGCATCATCGGCCAGGAGCGTTCGGAATATGCCGGTCCGCAGCGGCTCGAGCGTGCGGCGGACCGCGATGGCGCGGCGATAGGTCTCGAACACCTGCTCATTGAACTGCACCTGCTCGTCGTCATACGGCGCCAGGTCCTGCCACACCATCGGCTGGCGGTTGGATGGATCGTCCGGCGACCACATGCCCGCCTCGTCCCCGTAATAGATCATCGGCGCGCCGACGTAAGTCATCTGGAAAGTCACCGCCTGCGCCATCCGCCGCCATTGCTCGGGCGATGGCTTGTCGGGCTTGTAGTCCGGGCCATTGTCCTGGATGCGGTTGCGGCCGTCGTAGGGGCGGTCGGGGTTGACGAACATCGATGCCAGCCGGTCCGTGTCGTGGCTGTCGAACAGGTTCTGCTGCGCCAGCGCCACCTGCCACGGGTACGCGTATGCGATGCGCGTGAGGCGGCTGGCGAAGTCGCTCGGCGGAATCGCCTCCTTCACATCGATGAAGAAGTCCTGCGAGGCCATGGCGAACTGATAGTTCATCACCGCATCGAACTGATCGCCCTTCAGCCACGGCTGCGCCCATTGCCAGATTTCACCGGTGATGTAAGCGTCGGGATTGATGGACTTCACGAGCTTGCGCCACTCGATCCAGAACGGGTGCGGGATGTCGCCGGGGACGTCGAGGCGGAACCCATCGACGCCGCGCGAAACATCACCATCCGGCGCGAGCCACCGTTTGGTGATCGCCATGATGTGCGCATAAGGGCCTGGCGCTAAGCCGCGAGCGGCGTCTTTCTTGAACACGGGTAACTCACCGCTGGGCCTGTCCCACGCCTTGTACTGGATCGGGTGATTCCAGTCGGTGATCTCAAACCAATCGGCGTACTTGGATTTCTTCCCGTTCTTCAGCACGTCCTGGAAGAACGGGTGGGCCGTGCCGACGTGATTGAATACGCCGTCGATGATGACTTTGAACCCTTGGCGCCGGGCCTCCTGCACAAAATCGAGAAAGATCAGATCGCTCTTCGTCCACTTCCACGTGGCGGGATCGTCCGTTTCACCTCGAAGCTGGGCGAGGTCCCCCTTCACGCCGAAGTTATCGTCGATGTGGCGGAAGTCGGTGGCGTCGTACTTGTGCATCGACTCGGCCTCGAAGACCGGGTTGAGGTAGATCGCGTTGATGCCCAGCTTGCGGAGATAGGGAAGGGCCTGGCGCACGCCCTGGATGTCCCCGCCGTAGCGGCGCTTCCAGACGTTGCCCTGGCCCTTGTAGAAGTTCTCCTCGCCCGGCGCTTCGCCGGGGAGGGTGGCGAACCATTTTGATTGCCATCGGTGGGCGCCGTCGGGGTCGTTGGACGTGTCGCCGTTGCGGAACCGCTCGGGGAAGATCTGGTACCACACGGCGTGCTTTGCCCACGCCGGCGTCTGAACATTTGCGATCTTCGCTTCAAAGAAGCCGGGAATTTGAGCTGGCGTGGCTTCGGTGATCGGCCCGACGTAATCCGCGGCGTAGGCGATTCTCGCGCCGCCGTCGGTGAGCTCGAAAATGTACTTGGCGAGAGCAGCGTCCTCGCCGGGGCCGCCGAAGGGCACGACTCCGGCGAATACGTCGTATCCGCCTTCGACGCCCGCGTGTTGCAGCGGGAAGGTCTCGGCCCCGTCGGCGCCGAGGCGCTGCACAACTCGGACCTCCTGCACATCGCCCGCCTGCGCGCGCAGGCGAATCCGCAGCTTGGACGCATCGGCGGTGATCGCGTCCTCAGGGTCGGCGGGGTCGTGGCGGAGGAAATCGGTGTTAATCGCGTTCGGCTGCGCGGCGGGCGCCTTGCGGATGTCGCTGCCGATGACGACCCCGGAGTTCTTCCCGCCATGGCCGTCATCGGCCTCGAGCGACACGTCTGCGAGCGGGTCGTTGATCCACTGCTCCCCGTCGATCACGAATTTGTAGAGGTGCCTGCCCTGGGCGAGCTTCACCCGCGCGACATAGACGCCGTCTGCGCCCCGCGTCATCGGCGTGGCATCCTTCGACCAGCCGTTGAAGTCGCCTGCGACGTGGACGGTCCTGGGCGTCGTGCCGGCGGGGGGCGTGTAGGCGAACCGGTGCGCCACCTCGGCGTCGGCACGGCGGGCGAGCGCCAGCGGCAGCGCCATGATCAGTGCCAACGCCGCAAGTAAGCACGCAATGCCCGGGCGCGGCCAATGATTTGTGGGGCGGTCCGGGGAGGAGTTCATCATCGAGGTCCCTCTGGAAAGCGCACGCGCGTCCGCCGACGCGCCGGGATTCATTGGTAAACAGTTTACCTGTGCCTTTTCGCGTGTAAAGTCGACATATCGAGGCGAATGAGCCGCTCTGATTGAACCGGTTAACCTACCGGGCGGCGCGCCTCACGCGATCCCCAGGTCCTTTGTCGTAAAGAGGCTCTCGAACATTAAACCGGCCTTCTCGATGTTCTCCCGCGCGCCTTCGAGCCGGTCGATCACCGCGACGATCCGCTCGATCTTCGCACCCAGATCCTGCAGCGTCTTTGCGGCCTCCAGGACCTGACCGCCTGTGGTCAGGACATCCTCGACGATCAGGACGGTCTCGCCGGGGTTCAGCACGCCTTCGACCTGCTTGGCGGTTCCATAGTCCTTCTTCTGGTTTCGGATGAAGACAATCGGCTTGCCCGACGCCATGCCCGCTGCGGCCGCGAGGGGGACGGCGCCCAGCTCGGCGCCGGCGATGCGGTCGGTCTTCTCCGTCACGCGCTCGGCGAAGAGCTTGCCCAGCGCCGCCAGCACGTCGGGCTGTGTCTCGAACCGGTATTTGTCGAGGTAGTAATTGCTCTTGCGTCCGCTGCGGAGCGTGAATTCTCCGCGGAGGAGCGAGACGTCGGCGATCCGTTTGGCCAGCTGTTCCCGTGTCATGGCGGCACATCATCCGCCGCGCTTGCGTCAGGTCAACTCTGGTCGAGTCTTGCCAGGCAGCAGTCCTGACGTGGTCGCGCTACGACCAGGTGAGACGAATCGCGTGGTTCTGAAGATGGCCGAGGGGCTTTCCCGTGAGAGGCGTTTTCGCTTGGTTCTCATGGCGCCGGGAACTTCGGTTTGGCCCCTTCCAGCACCGCCGCGACGTCTCGGACGACCCAGCCCATGTTTTCAATCGCGATCGCCGTGCGCGATGCCATATGCGGGGTGAGAATGACGTTGTCGAACCCCAGCAGCGGGAAATCCGCCGGCGGGGGCTCGGGGTCGAACACGTCCAGCGCCGCGCCCGACAGCCGGCCGCTACGGATCGCGTCGGCCACGGCAAAGGCGTCCAGCACTTCGCCGCGGCTGGTGTTGAGCAGGACCGCGCCGCGTTTCATGGCGCCGATCTGCGCTGCGCCGACGAGGTGGCGGTTGCCCGGCCGCATGTCGACGTGGATCGTCAGCACGTCGGTCTCGCGGAACAGTGCGGGCTTGTCCACGTTCGTTGCCGCAAAGGAAACCGCGCCGCTTTCGACCGGCAACAGGTCGTTGTAGATCACGCGCATGCCGAAGCCGTTGGCGGCGATCGAGCCGACGCGACGCCCGACGCGGCCGAAGCCGAGAATGCCCAGCGTCAGCTCGTTCAGCTGCCGGCCCTTCAGCGCCGTCCGGACCTGTTTAAACTCATCCGACCCGTAGGCGCGCTCCCTGAACCGCGCCCAGGGGCGAATGAGCTGGAGCATTACGCCGAACACGTAGTCGCCCACGGCCGCCGTGTTCGCGTCGGGCGTGTAGACGACTTCGACGCCGCGACTGCGGCACGCGGCGACGTCGATGTTCTCCAACCCCACGCCTCCGCGGCCCACCACCTTCAGGCGCGGCGCCCTGGCAAGCATCGGTTCGGTCACCCGCGTGTACGTGCGGACGATCATCCCGTCGGCCCGCGGCAGCGCGTCGTCGAAGTCGGCGTGGGTTGCGCCGATCTCGATCACCTCCGCGCGCTCGCGCAGCCATGCGAGCGGGCGCGGGTCGGAACCTTCGGTCACGACGACAATTGGTCTCGGCTTTGTCATGAAGGCTCGAGCCCCCGCGCATCGCTCCGCGTCCAATGCGTGCGTCAACGGCGTTGGCGGGCGCGTGTGCTTGCGGTGGCTGGCGCGGGGAGCAGCCGTTCGAGCTTCGCCAGGTCGATCCGGAGCACCTGGTTGTGTCGAATGACAAAATCGCCGCTGTACAGCGTCTGTTCGTCGCGAACGATCCTCAGGGTATAGCTGCCGCGGTCGACGTAAAACGGAATCGAACTCTCCGGCCATGAATCGACAGTGACGCGATACGGCGCGCGCAGCGCCACGCCTTCGACGATGATCTCCGCACCATCAAATGCCGGCGTCGCCTGGACGACCACCACCGAGCTCGGCTCCTGCGCCCCCGCCCAACGGAAAAACAGCACCGCCAACAACACGATGAAGATGATGGCCGTCGCGAAGATAAACAACAGCACCAGCGTTCGCCGCGGCGACTCCTGCTGCAGGGCGTGCTGAGGCGGCGCTGGGATGGGGCCGGCCGGTTCAGTGGACATCCAAGTCCCTTTTACCGCACGAGGCCGGCGGAGACAAAAGTTTTCAAGGTGCCGGCGCGTCGGCTTTCGCGGTAGGGTCGGGTGTTGGCCTGACCGAAAGGAGTCAACGCACATGGCACGCAAGCAGGCATCGACGCGCAAAGGCGGCGGGAGCAAGCGGGGCAGTGCGAAAAGCGCTGGCAGACACGGCGCAAAAGGCGGCGCAACCAAACGCGCAGCCGGCGCCAGCGGACGCGCGAAGGGCAAGCGCAAAGTGGGCGCCGCCACAGCGCCAAGCAGGGGCGCTACCAAGTCCGCCGGGCCGAAGCGCCGCCAAGGTGGTGGCGGCGCACGCGGCGGAAGCGCTGCGAAAAAGACCACGGCCCGCCGAGCCAGCACCACGACCAAGCGCCCGAGCAAGGGAACCGGCGGTGGCGCGGGCAGCGGTCGCGCCGCCAGCAATCGCACCGCCAGCGGCCGTCAGCGCGCCGGCGCCAAGCGTGCTCCGGCCGACCGCGATTTCGGCATCCCCGCTGATGAGGCAACGCGCCGCGCGCGCCGCGGTGAAGATCTCGCCGGCCAGCGTCGCGAGCACCGCGCCGCGCGGTCGGGCAGCACGAACTTCCCTCGTGATGCCGGCGTCGGCGCGCCGGACGACGGCCCGGGGAGCCACAGCGGCGGCGACGTCAGCAATGATTTCACCGGCGCCGGAACGGGCGGCGGGGTCGCTGAAAGCGGCGCGACCGGCAACACCACCGGCCCCGCGTCGAGCACCGGATCGAGCGATGAATTCGCCAGCGGTCCCCCCGCGCGCGGGCTGAGTCCCGCCGAACCCCGCGCCGACAAAGCCGGCGGCGGCGATGAAACCGACGGCGATGAAACCGACGGCGATGAAACCGACCATGATGAAACCGATGACGAGGACGAGATCCTCGCCGACTAGAGCCCGCCGCGCCGGACTCCAGACACGAGGTGTGACATGGCTGAACGCAATGACGACAACAGCAATGAGATCGAGCAGCGTGAGACGGCGACAAAATCGACGACGCCGCCCATGGAAGGCGCCGTGGGCGCCGGCGATGCCAGCAGCGGCGGCGGCGCCGGCGCAGGCACCCCCGACGGTGACCTTGCCGAGCGCGCCGGCGACGCCGTCACGCGCGGCGACGTGCGCCAGGACCGCGAAAAGATCTTCCCGGAAGCGGACGAGACGCGCCGCCCCGGCGCCGATGCGCGCGAGGCGTAAGCCTCGCTCTCCCAAGCGCATCATCCGCGTGCTTGTTGCGGTCGTGGCGCAGCCACAAGTGCGTACCCTGCGCGCTGCGTTGCGGCGGTGACATGAGGGCCGCTGCCTGTCAATGAAGGGGCGCGCTAAATGAGCTCTTCTGCCCGCAGCCAGTTGACGAAACGTTTCAGCCCTTCCTCGACATTTACCTTCGGCTCGTATCCCAGCAGCCGCCGCGCCTTGCTCACGTCGGCGTAGGTGACAAGCGGCTCTGAGGCGGGGGCGGGAACTTCGTTGATGATTGCCTTCTTTCCGAGCAGCTGCTCGATGATGCGCACGAACTCCAGGTTCTCGACCGGACGGCTGCACCCGAGGTTGATGATCTCGTAATCAAACCGCTTGTCGAGCGCGAGCATCATGCCGCTGACGATGTCGTCGACGTACGTCCAGTCGCGCTGCATCCGCCCGCGGTTGTAGAGCGTCAGCGGTTCGCCTTTGAGGATGCTCATCGTCCACTGCCAGGGCATCATGTCCGGCCGGCCGTGGGGCCCGTAGACGTTGAAGAACCGGACGATGGAGGTGGGAAGCTTCCAGAGGTGCGCGTAGCTGTAGGCGAACAGCTCCATCGCGCGCTTGCTGGCGGGGTAGGGGGCGAGCGGGCGGTCGGCGTTGGCGTCTTCGGTAAAGGGCACGGGCGTGGTCGCGCCGTAGACCGAGCCGGTCGAGGCGAGCACGCAGTTGGGCGTGCCGACGCGGCGGGCCGCATCGAGAACGTGGGCCGAGCCCTGCACGTTCGTCTCGCCGTAGCGCAGGGGGTGCTGGACGCTGTAGCGCACGGCGGCCATGGCGGCCATGTGGGCCAGTGCATCGGGCTTCCATCGTTCAAACTCGCAGCGCAGGTGCTCGGCGTCGAGCAGCGTGCCTTCGATGAACTCAAAGCCCGTCGCGCCGCGGAGATCGGCGAGGTGGCGGTCCTTGTGCTCGCGGGCGTAGTACGGGTCGAAGTTGTCGAACCCGACCACCTGGTCCCCGCGCTGGAGCAGCGCCTTGCTCAGGCGAGATCCGATGAATCCTGCCGCTCCGGTGACGAAAACGCGCATGAATTGTCCACCAAAAGAGTTTAGCCACCGATGGGGCACCGATGGACACCGATGGGAACAGCTCCCTTATCGGCGGTTATCGGTGCCCCATCGGTGGCTATTCTTCTTTTGAAACCGTCAATCTTCCAGCAGCAGGTGCTCCGAGGGGATCACGCGGAAGACCTCTTCCGTGCTGGTTTCCCCGCGCGCGACCTTCAGCAGCGCCGCGTGACGGAACTCCAGCATGCCTTCCTCGACGGCCTTGGTGCGGATGTCGCGGGCGGGTTTTCCGTCGCTGATCAGGTTGCGGATGCTGCGCGTGATGGGCATCACCTCGAAGACGCCCGTGCGTCCTGCGTAGCCTTCCATGCCGCAGGCCTCGCAGCCCTTGGGGGCGTAAAGGATGTTGCCCTCCCCGGGTGCGAGCCACTTCTTCACTTCATCGAAGGTGTGCGGGGCATCACCCAGGTCAAACGCCTGGCGGCACTTCATGCAGAACGTGCGCACCAGCCGCTGCGCCATCACGCCGCGAAGCGAGGTCGAGAGGAAGTGCGAGTGCACGCCGAGGCTGCGCATGCTCTGCACCGCGCCGGCGGCGGCGGGGGCGTGGATCGTCGCCAGCACCAACATCCCGCTGTTGCCCGCGTGCACCGCGGTCTGCGCCGTCTCGGCGTCGCGAATCTCGCCGACCATGATCACATCCGGCGACTGTCGCAGCACGCTGCGGAGCAGCTCGGAAAAGCCGAGGTGGATCAGCGGATTCACCTGCGACTGCCGAAGCCCCGAAATCGTGTACTCGACAGGATCTTCGATGGTGTTGATCTTGCGCGTGCCGTCATTCAGCTTGATCAGCGAGGAGTAGAGCGTGGCCGTCTTGCCCGATCCGGTGGGGCCGGTGATGAGGAGCAACCCGCTGGGGCTTTCGACCATCTGCCTGTACTGCTGCTCCTGCTGCGGGGTCATGCCCAAATGATCGAGCTGAAACAGGGTCGAGCCGCGGGCGAGGATGCGCAGGGCGAAGTCCTCGCCGTACACGGTGGGGATGACGTTGATGCGCAGGTCGACGGTGTCGCCGTTGGAGCGCTCGAAGATCCAGCGCCCGTCGGCGGGGCGGCGCTTCTCGGTCAGGTCCATCCCGGCCAGCGCCTTGATGTGCGACATCGCGCGCCGGCCGCCATCGGGGGGCAAGACGCTGATCGGCTTGATCATGCCCAGGTGGCGCACGAGGATCGCCACGTGCTCCTGGTTGCTGGTGAAGAACAGGTCGCTGGCGCCCATGCCGACGGCCTGTTCGATCAGCGCGTCGACCTGCTTCTCCGTGGGCAGGTTGCTGACATCGATCATCTGCGGCGACTTCTGACCGGCGGCCAGGTCGGCGGCCACCGCGCTGGCGGCGGCGTTGGCGGCTTGGGTGTTGGCCGCGGCGGTGGCGGCGTTGGTCGTGTTTCTGTTCAACATCATGCAGCTCCGATCGCAAACGCCCGGGCCGCCGCCTCGTTCTCCACGATGGGGACGACCTTCCCAATCTTGAGCAGATCCAGCACCTGCCTCACCGCCGGCTGCACCGAGTGCACCACGAACACGCCGCCTTTGTTCTTGAATTCCTTGTGGCAGCTGATGAGCCACCCGATGGCGGTGGAATCGATATAGTTGGTCTTGTCCATGTCGAGCAGCAATTTGTTGCTGGACCAGGTCTGACCCATGATTTGCTCGAGGGGGTTTTTCCCGTCGGCTTGAAAGTCGGTCGAGGTAATGTTGCCTTCCGTGGCGACACGGATGACCCCGTCCTTCTCGATCGAGACCAAGCTGAGTTTCATAGAGAGGTTCCTGTGCCTGCTTGCTCGCGCGCCTGCGACGGGCTGTTGTGCTTCCGATCCACGACCGGGCACGATGTGCTGCGAAACGACAACTGCCACGACATGCCCGTGCTCGTCCACCCGCCCGGGCGATTGCGCCCTTATACCCAGACGCGCGGCTCAAGGCTAGTTATTGCCGCCCCTTGCGAGCGGCTTTTCAAAGACCATCAGGTGCTGCTTGGGGAGCACCCCCAAGGTCTGGACGTGCTTCAGGCCCGCCGCCGTCATTTCCTTCACCGCCTGGACCTCGCTCATCTTGTGCAACGGCTTGATCCGCACGGCCGGGTCTTCGGCGCGGAACTCGACCAGCACCACGCGCCCGCCCGGCTTCAGCGCCCGGACGATCGCCTCCATCATCTCCCGCGGGTGGTCGAATTCGTGGTAGGCGTCGACCATCAGCACGACGTCCACGCCCGCCTCGGGCAGCTTCGGGTCCGATGTCGTTCCCAGGATCGGCTCGACGTTCGTCACCTCCCGCTTCGCCGCCGCCGCCGTCAGCAGGTCGAGCATTTCCTGCTGAATGTCAACCGCCAGCACCTTTCCCTGCGGGACCTTGGGCGCCAGCCGGAACGTGTAATAGCCGGTTCCCGCGCCGATGTCCGCCACCACGTCGGTCGGCCGCAGCTCGATGGCATTGACCAGGCCCGTCGTGTTCTCCTCCGCGTCGCGCTTCGGGCGCTCGAGCCAGCCGGCGCCGCGATGGCTCATGAAGTGGGCGATCTCCCGCCCCATGTAATACTTCCCGATCCCATCGCGCGTCCGCGGGCCGTAGGTGTAAACCGACGCCTGCGTGGTGGCCGCGGGCGCCTGCGCGGGCCGGGTGCTCGGCGCCGTCGCAACGGGAGCGGCGCCGACGAGCGACGACAACAACGCACAGGCGAGAAGGGGGAGTTTCAGCATCGATGGAAGTGTATCTCAACGCGGCAGGCGATGCAGCCGCCAACGGGTGCTGCGCGCATACCGTGAGGCCGATCAGCGGCCGGCGCGTGTGGTTATGCAGTGGAGCCCCGCCGGACAACCTCAAGCCGCGGTCAACGTTCCTACGCGCGCCTGGGGGGCGGGAGGCGGAAGACCGCGGTCGTGGAAGTAACTAAGATACAACTCCACCGCTTCGTGAAGCTGCCGCTCGACCTGCTCTGGGGATTCGCCGGTGGTGGCGCAACCAGGCAGGTCAGGCAAGCAGGCCCAATAGGAGCCGTCTTCGGCGCGTTCGATCACGTAGGCGTATGACTTGGCTTGGTCCATGGCTCGTCTCATTTCAGACCGGCCTGCCTGAGAATGCTATTCAATGTGCCTCGCGGCACGTCTTGCCCTTTCTTTCGGCCCGCCGGCACAACCACCGGCCCTGCTTGGTCGGGTGAATGTACATTATATGACTGCCGCTCGTCCGGTCGCGGCGCCAGCCGTCATTCTCAAGCATGCGGAGAAGCTGCCGGTACTTCACGAGGGGCATGATATCGGAGCAACGGGAGCGGCGCCGACGAGCGACGACAACAACGCACAGGCGAGAAGGGGGAGTTTCAGTTCGATGGAAGTGTATCTCAACGCGGCAGGCGATGCAGCCGCGCGTCTCACCTCGCGCTTACGGAGCACCCGGCTTCATAATCGTTTGGTTCAGCTTGCGCGTCGCTCGGGCTGCGGGCGCAACGTTTCCACGTGAGCGATGTGCAGATAGGAACAAAACGCGATGCGCTCGCCCTCGGCGGCGGATGCATCGGGCAACGCCAGGATCAACGCCTTGGCGGTAACGAACGCCATCTCGGGATGCATGACGTTGTAGCTCTCGCCGCTGCTCATCACGACTCGAAACGGCTCGAACGGCGTCCGCTTGAGGATTTCCCGGGATGTGTCAGCGGTCATACCCATATTGTAACCAGTGCGCCACCGTCCCGCTCATGCAAGCTACGCCGCATCGCATACGGTGGCCTCAGCCCGGCAAGTCGCGCGTGCGCCGACGGGCCGCTTGGTGGTCTTTGTGTCTTGGTGATTCAATTGCTTGCCCGCGGACCGCCCCCCCGGCCCGCTGCATCGGCAAGTTATGCGGCAGGCTGTGTCGCCGCGGTCCTGGCTGCGTGTTCCCGCAGGCGCTGCACGCTGCCGGGCCCGAAGCGGCGGTCGATCTCCGCCGTCATCACTGGGTTGTACGCCAGGATCTCCGCCAGCTGCGCGGGCAGGACGATACACCCGCCCGCTTCCCGCAGCTCCACCCCAAGGCGGGCCTGGAGCAGCTCCGCGAACTTCCCATCTTGCGCTGACGCGAGGCCAAACCGCTTCAGCGCGAGCTGTCCTGCGGCGAGTCACGCTGGGCTTCGTTTGCACCCGACAGTGCGGCCGTTTCGCGGGCGGCATCGCGTGGCGGCTCACTACGGGCGCAGCCGCCGAAGCCGACCAGCCCGAACACCGCCAGGAGGATGAGCGCGTCCTGCCGCATAACGTAAGGCCGATCAGCGGCCGCCACGGCGACCGCGCCTGTTCATTCTACCGCGCCCGCTCCCGCCGTGGCGGTCCGCTGCGAGCTACGCCGGACTGGTCCCCAAGCAGCTGGAGAGCGGGACGATGAAGCGCATCGGCCGCATCACCCGCCGCGGCTCCGGGTCCCGCGTGGATGGTGTGGCGTCACAACGACTGGGCCAAGTCGTTCGTGGCGCGGATCAGCCGCGGGATGAAGCTGCGCAAGAAGTTCGCCATCGTGGCGCTGGCCAGGAAGCTGCTGGTGATCCTCTGGGCGATACTGCGCGAGAACAAACCCTGGCGGCACACGCGCTGCGTGATGAACCAGCGACCTCGATTAACCCGCTGCGTCACCGCACTTCCGCAGTGAACGCGTTGCAGCGAATGAGGCGACTGGTCGCATGAGGTGAATGAGGCCGTCCCCCCCGGCAGATGCGAACAAGCGGGGCGTGACCTCGAATAGTCGGCTGACCCCCGGCGATTCAATCGCCGGGGTCCCTCAAGCTCGCGCGCCTGGCGCGTCTGGGCGAGTTGCCCCAGCCGCCGGTGCATGTTCCCTCGCCGCAGCGCCGGCAGTGGCGGCGCCTCATCGTGCACCGCCGCAGCGTCGTCA
>DASYWJ010000114.1:0-24839 GCA_035936155.1 Tepidisphaeraceae bacterium
GGATTACCTCGTCGGAGTCGAACTCCCATTCTTTGGGAATGCGAACCGCCTGACTGCGCCCGTTCCGGAACACTCTCGCCCGGCGCTCACCATCGTACGACATCGGCCGACCTCGCTGCGTATGCCAAAGCATATGACATCATGGGCCGGCTTTCAAGATTCGGCCCTACTCCGCCGCCATCGCCGTCCCCATTCGCGCCTCCTGCATCTCGCGGATGGCGCGGCGGTATTCGACCGGCATGACCTTCACGAATTTCGGCCGGAAGTCCGCCCAGTTGTCGATGATATGGCGCGCCCGTTCGGATCCTGTGTAATGCAGGTGGTTCTGGATCAGCGTCAGGATGCGTTCCTGGTCATGGACCGTCATGTCGGAAGACACGTCCACGCGGCCGTGGAACTCGATATCGCCGCCGTGGTGATGGAGCTGCTCCATCAGTTCGTCCTCCTCTGGCACCGGCTCCAGCTCGACCATCGCCAAGTTGCAGCGGCTTGCAAAGGTGTCGTCCTCGTCGAGCACATAGGCGACGCCGCCCGACATGCCGGCGGCAAAGTTCCGCCCCGTCTTCCCGATCACGGCGACAACCCCGCCGGTCATGTATTCGCAGCCGTGGTCGCCCACGCCTTCGACGACGGCATTCGCGCCGGAGTTGCGAACGCAGAAGCGCTCGCCGACGACGCCGCGGAGGTAAATCTCGCCGGCGATCGCGCCGTAGGCGATCACGTTCCCAGCGATGATGTTTTCTTCGGCCTTGAAGGTCGCCACCTTCGGGGGGTAGGCAATGATCCGCCCGCCGGAGAGCCCCTTGCCCAGATAGTCGTTGGCGTCGCCTTCCAGTTCGAGGGTGATTCCCTTGGCGAGGAAGCACCCGAAGCTCTGGCCGGCGTTGCCGTTGAACTTGAAGTGGATCGTCTCATCGGGCAGGCCCGCGTGGCCGTACTTCAAAGCGACTTTGCCGGAGAGGGTCGTACCAACGGTGCGGTTGACGTTCTCGATGGAGAGCTCGCCGCTCACCTTCTCGCCGCGCTCCAGCGCGGGCTGCGCGAGCTTGATCAGCTTCGTGAAATCGAGGCTCTTCTCCAGCTCGTGGTCCTGCCCCGTGACCCGCCGCACGGCGACTTCCTTTATTTTCGATGATCCCGTAGGGGCGCCCTCATTCTTGCCGAGCGGATCGGGGCCGGCCTGGACCGGGCTGAAGCCGACCGGCTGCTGGAGAATGACCGACAGATCGACGTGCCGCGCCTTCCAGTGGTCGCTCACGTCGGCGAACTCCAGACACTGCACCTGGCCGACCATCTCGTCCATCGTGCGGAAGCCCAGCTCGGCCATGATTTCGCGGACCTCTTCGGCGATGAAGAAGAAGAAGTTGATCACGTGCTCCGGCTTCCCGGTGAACTTCTTGCGCAGGTCCGGATCCTGAGTCGCGATGCCGACCGGACAGGTGTTCAGGTGACACACGCGCATCATGATGCAGCCCGACGCGATCAAGGGCGCCGTGGCGAAACCGAACTCCTCGGCGCCGAGCAGCGCGGCGATCGCGACGTCCCGGCCGGTCTTGAGCTGCCCGTCCGTCTGCACCGTCACGCGGCCACGCAAGTCGTTCATGACGAGGATCTGCTGCGTCTCGGCGAGTCCCATCTCCCACGGAATGCCGGCGTACTTGATGCTGGTGAGCGGGCTGTTGCCCGTGCCGCCGGAGTCGCCGCTGATCAGGATGTGATCGGCCTTGGCCTTGGCCACGCCCGCGGCGACGGTGCCGACGCCGACCTCGCTGACAAGCTTCACGCTCACGCGCGCGTCCGGGTTGACGTTCTTCAGGTCGTGGATGAGCTGCGCCAGATCCTCGATCGAGTAGATGTCGTGGTGCGGCGGCGGTGAGATCAGCCCCACGCCGGGCGTGCTGTGGCGGATCTTGCCGATGTACTCATCGACCTTCGTGCCCGACAGCGCCCCGCCCTCGCCTGGTTTGGCGCCCTGGGCCATTTTGATTTGCAGCTCGTTGCTGTTGACGAGGTACTCCGTCGTGACGCCGAAGCGGGCTGACGCCACCTGCTTGATCGCGCTGCGGCGCGAGATTGGCATTCCGTCCGGCCAGGTCTCGGCGTCGGGCTTGAACCGCCTCGGGTCTTCCCCGCCCTCGCCCGTGTTGCTCTTTCCGCCGATGCGGTTCATCGCGATCGCGAGGTTCTCGTGCGATTCCGTGCTGATCGACCCGAGCGACATCGCGCCCGTGCAGAATCGCTTGACGAGTTCCTTGGCCGGCTCCACCTGATCGAGCGGGATCGGATCCCGAACGTCTCTAAACTGCAGAAGCCCCCGAAGCGTGCAGCGATGGCGGGCCTCGTCGTTGACGAGCTTCGTGTACTCCTTGAATGTGGCCAGCCCGTCGACGCCCACGCCCGCGGCCAGCTTCTCGCCCGCCTGGAGGTCGGCGCGGACGGCGTGCTGCATCTTCGCGACCGTCTCGGGGTTCCACATGTGGTACTCGCCGTCGCGGCGCCACTGGTAGGTCCCGCCGCTGTCGAGCACCTCGCCGTTCACGCGGATCGGCGGGTAGCCTTTGCGATGGCGCTCCAGCGACTCACGCGCGATCACGTCCAGCCCCACGCCCTTGATGCGTGACGCCGTACCCGTGAAATACCGGTCGATCACTTCGCCGCCCAAACCGATCGCTTCAAAGATCTGCGCCCCGCGGTAGCTCTGCACCGTCGAAATGCCCATCTTGGACGCGACCTTGAGGATCGCCTTGTTGGCCGCCTTGATGTAGTTCTTCTTCGCCTTCTCGTACGTGAGGTCGGGCGGGAGCAACCCCTCCTTCGCGAGGTCCGCGAGCGTCTCGAAGGCGAGGTACGGGTTGATCGCGCCGGCGCCGTAGCCGATTAATAGGCAGAAGTGGTGCGATTCCCGGGCTTCGCCCGTTTCGATGACCAGCCCGCACTGCGTGCGCGTGCCTTCGCGGATCAGGTGATGATGCACGGCACTGGTCGCGAGCAACGATGGGATCGGCGCCTTCGTTTCGTCCACGCCCCGGTCGGACAGGATCACGATCGATGCCCCATCCTTGACCGCCTGCGCGGCTTTGCCCATCAGCTCTTCGAGCGCTTCCTTCAGCCCCGCCTCGCCCTTGACCACGTCGAAGAGCATCGGGATCGTGACCGAGCGCAGCTCTCCGGTCGCCACCTGCCGAAGCTTCTCCAGCTCATTGTTGCTGATGACCGGATACTTCAGCTTGATCAGATGCGCGTGCCTGGGCGTCTCCTCGAGGAGGTTCCCCTCGCGGCCGAGGTACGTGTACAGGCTCGTGACGAGTTCCTCGCGAATCGCGTCCAGCGGCGGGTTGGTCACCTGCGCGAACAGCTGCTTGAAATACGTGTACAGCAGCTGCGGCTTTTCCGACAGACACGCCAGTGGCGTATCGGTGCCCATCGAGCCGATCCCCTCCTGCCCGGTCAGCGCCATCGGCGCCATGATGATCTTCAGGTCCTCGATGGTGTACCCAAACGCGTGCTGGCGGACGAGCAGCGTCTTGTGGTCGGGCTGATGAGTGTTTGTCGGCTCGGGAAGGCTCTCGAGGTCGATGAGGTTCTCTTCGAGCCACTTCTTCCACGGCCGCTTGTCAACCAGGCCGCGCTTGATCTCGTTGTCGTCGACGATCCGACCCTGTTTTGTGTCGACGAGGAAAATTTTTCCAGGCTGGAGGCGCCACTTTTTCGCCACATTGGCCGGATCGACGGGAAGCGCGCCGACTTCGCTGGCCATGATGACCAGGTCGTCTTTGGTTACGTAGTAGCGGCTGGGGCGAAGTCCATTCCGATCGAGCACCGCGCCGATAAGCTGTCCGTTGGTGAATGCAATGCTCGCCGGGCCGTCCCATGGCTCCATGAGGCAGGCGTGGTACTCGTAAAAGGCGCGCAGGTCCGCGTCCATCAGCGTGTTGTTCTGCCATGCCTCTGGAACCATCATCAAAATGGCGTGCGGCAAGCTGCGGCCGGTGACGGTGAGGAACTGCAGCGCATTGTCGAGCGTGGCCGAGTCCGAGCCCGATTCAGTCAGGATCGGATACATCTTCTGCAGCTCATCCCCAAATATTTCGCTTTGAAGGGAGCCGTACCGGGCGCGCATCCAGTTGCGATTGCCGCGCAGCGTGTTGATCTCGCCGTTGTGCGCGATGTACCGATAGGGGTGCGCCAGCCGCCAGCTGGGGAAGGTGTTCGTGCTGAAGCGCGAATGCACGATGGCAAGCGAGCTCTCGAACGCCGGGTTCGTCAGGTCAGTGTAGTAGCGCCGGACCTGGTGGGCCGTGAGCATGCCCTTGTAAATCAGCCGGTTGGTCGACAGAGCCGTGATGTAGAAGCCTTCTTTGACGGCGTCGGAGTGCTCGCCGAACTCGATCTGGTTCTCGATCCGCTGGCGGACGAGATACAGCCGGCGCTCGAAGTCGCGGCGATTGAAGAACGTCGCGCCCATGCCGACGAAGACCTGGCGGATCTTCGGCTCGGTTTTTCTGGGAGTCGGACCGACGTATTTCCGATCCACCGGCACATCGCGCCATCCAATGATCGTCATCCCGTACTCACGGACGGTCTTTTCGATGATGGATTCGCAGTGGTGGCGACTGACCATGTCGCGGGGGAAAAAAGTGGTCGCGACACCGTAGAGCCCGTATGGAGGGAGGGCGATGCCCTTCTTGTCGAGCTCGGCCCGAAAGAACCCATCGGGGATGCGGACAAGAATGCCCGCCCCGTCACCGCTATCTGGTTCGCAGCCGCACCCGCCGCGGTGGTTCATTCGCTCCAGCATCTCCAGCGCATTGGTAACAATGGAGTTAGATGCCCTGCCCTTGATGTGGCAGACGAACCCTACGCCGCAGGCATCATGCTCGAACGCCGGGTCGTACAGCCCTTGGGCGGGCGGGAATTCGAGGATGTTGGATGCGGTGTTCATACGGCTAAAAAAGGCGCGGGAAGTATAGGCTTTCCTTGGCGCAACGCAATAAATTTGGGATGAGCGTGGGATCAGGCTGCTCATCAACCGCTGCTTTTGTGGTCATCGCCACGGGCGGAATGCCTATAAGATGAGCATCAGGGCCGTTCTGGCCCCAAAACTGCGTTTGCTTTGCGCATGCTCGTGCAGCAAACAGCCGAAACCGCATCACCCGCGCCTGCCATCGCAGGAAGCACATTGCACGAGGGACGATCCGTCCGTTATCGTCTCATCGTGGGTTGCCGCGCGGACTCCTCACGCGGGGCTCAGGAGTAACTCACTACCCCAGCACTGTGGACAGGACCTAGGATTCTTCGGGAAGCTACAAGGCATGAGTGCAACGGAAGTCATTTGCCCTGATTGCGGCAAGTACATCGCCCCTCCCGGCGCCGTCGAGGCGACTTTGCGTTGCCGCTGCGCGGATGAGGAGGCGGCAGCCAACGCCGCGCCGGCCCCGCCGGCTCAGCAGGTCAAGCGCTGTTACGTCTGCGCGGCCGACATCACCAACCGCAAGCGGCTGAAGGACCACCTCGGACGCTATTGGTGCGACGAGTGCGCCCGCGCCGACGAGCGGGCGAAGAAGCGGATGGCGGAGAACCAGTGCCCCGATTGCGGCCGTGTGTTCGCGCCCAACAAGCTGATCGAGCACGGATCAGACAGGGTCTGCAAGAACTGCTACAAGAATCGGCTGGAAGAGATCAGGAAAAAGCTGGTCCACATGGGCCACGCCGCTGCGACTAAGAGGCATCAGCTGAAGCACATCAAGTGGATGGTGATCATCCTGATCGTGCTGCTCGCCCTGGCGACGTACAACCAGTTCTTCAGATAATTCCGCATCCGCCAAACTCTGGATCAGGCAGAGCACGATCCCGGTGCCTCGCCGCAGCGTCCGCATATGGGCGCTGACGATGCGCCCGCAGACCCTTTCCCGCCCGACTCCGAACCGACTGCGAAGAGGCTCAACGCCCGGTTCGTCTTCGGCGAGCCGCATGTCGGGCATTTCGGCTTCACCTCATGGCTCACCGACCGCTGGAGCTGCTCGAAATGCGCCCCGCAGCCCTGACACGTGTATTCGTAGATCGGCATGACAACCTCTCCATCGGATCTTAGCCGCCCGCCCGAATTGTCGGAAGTGCGGCGGCGGGACGCATCTTGAAATAGTGCCGGATCATCGAAGCGCACGCGTCGTCACAGCCGCGGGCGGCTTCTTCGCCCCCGATGTTGGTGGCCGCGAGCACTGCAAAATTCTTCTTCGGCGCGATCCAAACGACGCAGTGCCACATCGTGTTGCTGCCGGCGTGCATCAGCGCCGTCCCCCCGGCCCACGGACGATCACTGGTCATCCACCCGAGCGCATAATCCCCACCTTCGGGCGGGCGATGCAGTCGGGCGAACGTTTCAGGGGAAAGGATCGTTGTGACCTCGCCCCGTGCGCCGCGCAGGTGCAGTGAAACGAACTTCGCCCAGTCGCGGATCGAGCAGTGCACCCGCCCCGCCGGTCCCAGCGAGGGCGGGTTGTCACGTTGCGCCGGCAAGGCGAGCGTACCTATGGGAATGTGTCCCCATGGCTGATTCACTTCTCCTTTCGTCCCCGGCGCGCCCATCCCGACGGTGCTCATCCCCAGTGGCGCGAACCGCTCCTCCTCAATCAGTTCCTCCCACGACCGCCCCGTAACCTTCTCGCCCATGGCCGCGGCCACGGCATAGCCGACGTTGGAGTACCCGAAGTTCGTCCCCGGCTTTGACTCCGGTGGTTTTCCAAGCACGAGCTCGATCAGGTTGAGGCGCTGCCTGGTCGTGCTCGGGTCGAGCCCGAGCAGCGTCCACGTGCCGGCTGCGGGCAGGCCGGCGCGGTGCTGGAGCAGTTGCTCGAGCGTGACGCTGCGATACTCCTCGTTCAAGCGCGCCGCCAACTCGGGAAACACCTGCTCGATGGTCGACTCCCACGCGAGCTGCTTCCGCTCCACAAGCCGCGCGAGCATCGTCGCGGTCATTGCCTTGGTGCACGAGCCCAGATGAATTTTGTCCTCGATCGTGATCGGCGCCTCCGCACCCAGCTTTCGCACGCCGGCGGCGCCCAAGGCCACGACGTCATCGCCTTCGATGATGGCAGCCACAAGTCCCGGCAACTTCCGATTCGCGCGGATCGGCTCCAGCAGCGCGTCGAGCGATTGAGCCGATGGTTGCGTCGTCGCCGGGAGCTTCGTGCCCGCGGCGGCGGCTTTTGGCACTCCGTTCAACAGAGCGAGCAGGATCCCGAAATAGACGACCATCCGCTGGACCATCTGATGCCCTCGACCTGTTGAGAATCTTCCGCCAGCCAATCAGAATGTCGCACAGTGCCTCAAAGGAGACAACTTGCCTACGCCCGCGCAGCAGTTCGACACGACGAAGTTTATCCAGCCGGCCCAGGTCGGGGGGATCCAGTCCTACGAGATCGCCGACGGCGCGGGGCGGGGGGTGCGGGCGCTGTGGGTGAACACGGGCGGCGGACTGCGATACCGCGTTCTCGTTGACCGAGGGCTCGACATTGATCAGGGGTTCCACAACCAGCACAGCCTCGCGTTCCTCACCCATGGCGGAGTCACGCGGCCCAGCCGCGCGTACGACGCCGGCATCGCCTGGCTTGCCAGCTTCCCTGGCGGGCTGCTGACGAGCTGCGGCCCGTTCAATATCGGCCCGCCCGGCGAGGATGAGGGCGAGTTGCTCGGCCTGCACGGCCACCACTCCAACACGCCCGCGAGCATCGAATCGATCGTCCAGCCCGACCCCCACGGCGGGCAAGATCAGATGAGCATCACCGGCGTGATCCGCTACGGACGATTCTTCGCGCGAAACCTCCAACTGCGGCGAACGATCCGCTCGCGCCTGGGCGATAACAGGATTGAGATCACCGATGAGTTCACCAACGCCGGCAATCAGCCCGTGCCGCACGCATGGCTGCTGCACGTCAACCTCGGCTATCCGCTCGTCGATGAGGGGGCGGAGTTCTGCTACGACGCCGAGCGTGTCGAGCCGGTGCCAACGGACGAGAGCCGAGAGCGATTCAAGCCCGGCGCCACGTACAAGACCGTGCCCCCGCCGCTCGAAAGCCACCGAGGGGCCAACGAGGCCGTCGCATACCTCTTCCCCCGCGCCGCCGGCGACGGCACCGCCACCGTCGGCATCGTGAACGGCAGGCTCGGCCTGGGCGTCGCCATCCGCTACAGCACGCGCGAATTTGGCCGCTGCCTCAACTGGCAGCATTGGGGTCCGGGCGAATACGTGACCGCGCTGGAACCGGTCAACGGGACCGTCCGCGGCCGCGCCGCGGATCGAGCGGACGGGACACTCGACCACATCCAGCCGGGCGCACGTAAGGCCTACACCTACCGCATCGAAGTCGTGACGGATCAGCCGGGACTGGATGCGCTGCGGAAGTTGAATAGGTAGTAACGACCTGATTGGCTCCCGGGCGAGCTTCTGACGAAGAGCCGCAAGCCCGGGACGCTCGGGCGGGAGGCCCAAGCCAAGCCAAGCCACATTACTCAGGCAAGACGCTCAGCCTGCCGTCCGCCCAGCGCATGCCCAATCGTGTTTCCCCGCACATGAGCTTTGCCAGCGGTTCCCCCAGCGCCTCGCGGCGCCAGCCCTGGGACAGATTCAGCGACTTCAGGTCCTCGCCGCTCGTCACGGCGCGATAGAACTCACCGATTTCGTTGCGGCTGGTCACCAGCGCCGCATCGATTGAGCGGCCGCTGCATAACACCTGCGCCGCGGCCCACAGCGCATCAACTCGGAACCGCTCGACGGGCGATGGCTCGAACGTGCGACTGGCTGGAAGATCCTTTGTCGGCGTCGCCAGCCCGCGCAGGGTGGCGGCGACGAGGTCGGCGCCGCTCTCGTGCTCGACCGGCCGGGGAAGGCCGCGCACTTTGCCGAGCCGATCGACCGATTTGATGGGTGTGCGCGACAGGTCCAGCAGGATCTCGTCCTTCAGGTACGCGCGAGGCGGGACATCGTGCTTGCGCGCGATCTGGTCGCGCCAGATCGTCAGTTCGCGCAGCACGGCAAGCCCCTGCGGGGGGAGCGAGGTCGCGCCGCGCACGCGCTGGTAGTAGGTCTTGGGGTTGAACAGGTACTGCGACGGCTCGCACAGGGCTTCGGACTCCGCCTTCGCCCACGCCGCGTGTCCCGTCTGCTCCAGGCGCTTTCCGATCTCCTGCCGCAGCGCGGGCAGATAGCGCACGTCATCGGCGGCGTAGCGCAGCTGCATCGGCGAGAGCGGCCGCTGGTCCCAGTGGCTGAACGTCAGCGCCTTTCCGAGCCGCA
This sequence comes from Tepidisphaeraceae bacterium, assembly GCA_035936155.1. GTDB lineage: Bacteria > Planctomycetota > Phycisphaerae > Tepidisphaerales > Tepidisphaeraceae > DASYWJ01. The sequence goes on from DASYWJ010000114.1 coordinate 9,293, forward strand.
CCCCCACAAGCTCCTGCACGAGCTTGCCGAGGGCAACCGGGTATGCCATCCCGATGAATCCGGTGGCGATCTGCGTGTCGAAAATGTTCGCGGCCGGCTTGCCGATGTTGCGGAAGACGGGCTCGATATCCTGTTGCCCCGCGTGCACGATTTTTTCGACGGCGGTGTCGGCGACGAGCTCCCAGAATTCGCGCAGCTCCAGCCCCGGCACGAGCGGGTCGATCAGCGCCACGCGCGCAGCGCTGGCGACCTGGATGACGCACAGCTTGGGGGTGTAGGTGAGCTCCCCGATGAACTCGCTGTCGTAGCCGAAGCGTCCGGCTTGGCGGAGGTGAGACACCAACTCGCTGAGCCCCTCCTGCGTGTTCACGAGCGAGGCGGGTCCGCGCGGGGCTAGATCATGATGCGCGCGGCCGGACTCATCATCGGGATGGTCTCCTTCGGTGGCGTGTCCGGCGTCGTGGCTCTGCGCCCGGTACTGCGACCGCGCGTACCGAGCGCGGCGGGCGTTGCTGGAGGGCTCCGTTGACATCGTTAAAGGGTTCTCTCTCCAGCGCAATTCTCATGCGCGTGGGGTTCGTCGTGGCGGCTGATCACACTAGCCGCGTCGCCGTGCAATGGGAAGCCGCACATCATTCTGTCCGGCCCAGTCTAGAAACGTGGGACCTTATGTCGCATTAGCGCAAGTCATTATGAGTCCGCTTACTCCCGGCGGGGGTACTGGTTCCCTTCGATTTTGTAACGCCGCGGGCACCAGCGCGGCCGATGGCACGAAAACATGGCAGACAGATAGACTGGAGCAACGGGTGGCATCTTCATTGCACGACGCAGCTTATGCAGCAGTATGAGCGTCCCAATCCGTCACTGGATGATGGCCACGTGCTGATCGTGGAGGACGAGCGCGTGTCGCGCAAAGCGTTGGCGCTATTGCTGGACGCCTGCGGCTACCGCACGGTTGCGGCGGGCTCGGCCGAGGAAGCCCTCCGCCTCCTCACCTCCGACGACGCCCCAGACATTGCACTGGTCGACGTCGACCTCCCCGGCATGAGCGGTCTGGAGCTGGCCGAGCTGTTGGAAGTATCCAAGCCGCGCATGTTTACTGTCCTGATCACAGCCGCCGAGGGCGACCGGATCCGGAACTTCCTCCGCGAGCACCCCGTCGCGTACCTGCGCAAGCCGCTCGATTTCGACCACCTGCTCGATCTGCTCAGTGAGATCCACGCGCCGCAGAGGCAATAAAGGGAAAAAGCCCACAGTTCAGCTGTGGGCTTTCCCGTTGATCGCTTCCTGCAAGTCACGAGCTAATCCGCGCTCTCGTGCTCGATCCCCACGTGCTGGGGGATCGTCTTCGTGCGCAAGACCCCTTCTTCCATCACGTTGCGGATCTTGATCAGCGCCTTGTTCTGGATCTGGCGCACGCGCTCCTTGGTCACGCCGATAATCTTGCCCACCTCTTCCAGCGTCAGCGGGTTCTCCTCCTGCTGCTGCCAGTTGAAACGCCGGCGGATGACCGTCTGCTCGACGTCGCTCAGCTCGGCGAGGTTGCGGTCGACGATCTGCTTCAGCTCGTCGACGCAATCCTCTTCGACCATGTCGCGCTTGCGGTCCGACCAGTCACTCTTCTCCAAGTCCGGCTCGAACTCGACCGGGAAGCGGCTCTTGTGGCGGCTCGACTTCATTGACGTCCGGCTGAACGCCTTTAGGATCGCCCGGCACGCGTACGTGCTGAACTTGAATCCGCGGTCCACAATGAACTTGTCCACCGCCCGCAGCAGGGCCATATTGCCCTCGCTGACGATTTCGGCGAAATCCACGTCGCCCAGCCGCGTCCGCTTGGCCATCGCCAGCACCAGCGCGAGGTTGGTGCGGACGAGGTACTCTCGGAAGTGCTCGAATCGGCGGTGCCACTCGAGGAACTCCGCGGCGAGGTCCTTGTCGATCCCCTCCTTCAGCAGCTTCTTCTGGAGCTTCTGGAGACGGAGCTTGCTGTAGTTGAAGCGGAGGAACATGATCCGCTCTTCCGGCGCCTTCATGAGCTGGGGCGTACCGGTGAGCTGATCGGCGATCTCCTCGCGCGTGGGCTGATACCAGCTCGTGCGCGGGAGCTCGGGCTCGACCTCGAAGTCGAACAACTGCTTCTCGATGCCTCGCTGCTTGAAGACGGGGCTATCCATGAACGCGTAGTTCTCCGCCAGGAGCGCCTCCACGCGCGCACGCATGGCGCGGGGGACGCGCCCGTTGGAGCGCAAAACGATCTTCGGCTTGTCAATTACTGCGGTGGCCATCGCCGGCCTCCTTCTTGCTCTCTGGCAGCAGGACAATCAGGACAAATCTCTGTTTCGACGACTATTGTACGCGACGAATGCTTGAACCGGAAGTAATACGCCGGAAAGCCGCCCCCGTTCATCGCTTTAACTCACGAGAAGGGCGAAAGTTGCGGCAGGTGCGAAATCCTCTGCGAGTTCCCGCGGCAACTGGACATCTGGCAACATCCAAGGAGCTAAGCCGAACCCGGCCCGCAAAATCGCTGCCGCCAAGCCGGTTTGCATCAGCGTGACCCCCTCCACAGTAGAATGTTCCCTCAGCCCCACCCGGGGACGGGAGCCCATGCCATGCATAACCTCTGCTTCGGCGGTAGTTTCAATCCGATTCACAACGGCCACCTCATTTGCAGCCAAGCGGTCGCGGGTCTCATGGACGTCACCGAGCTCGTGCTCATTCCAAGCGCAATCTCGCCGCACAAGCTCGGACATGCCGACATGGCAGCAGCAGGTGACAGGCTCGCGATGTGCAGGCTCGCCGTGGCGGGGAACGCATTGTTCGAGGTGGACGATCTGGAACTGCGCCGAGGCCCGCCCAGCTACACGATCGACACCGTTCGGGAGCTGCGACGCGCCAGAGGCTGGAGCGAGGTTAACTGGCTGATTGGCGCTGACCAGGTTCCGACACTGCCGCGCTGGCGGGAGCCGACGGCGCTGCTCCGAGAGGTCCGCTTGGTCATCATAGCCCGCCCGGGCTGGTCGTTCGACTGGCACACACTGCCGCCGGAGCTGCGCGTGTTGCAGAACCATGTTGTCGAGGCGCCGCTGGTTGAGATCAGCTCGACCGACATCCGCCGCCGCGTCCGCGCGGGGGAGCCAATCGACCACCTCACCCCCCCCGCCGTGGCCCAGTACATCCGCGAACGCGACCTCTACCGTGCCTGACAGGATGGGGGCCTTGGGTTTTGCGTAGGAATTCCCCCAGATTCGCGGTAGCCAGGTCCGCCCCGGCGTCGTCTAATGACCGTCGCCATCCGAAAGGACGTTGCATCCCGCTGCCGCGCCTGGTGCCATGGGCAGAATTCTGATCGTTGATGACAACCTGGACGCCGCCCGCGCGCTGTTGCGACTCGTGCAGCGCCTGGGGCACGATGTCGACTGCGCCGCCGACGGCGCCAGCGCGCTGGAATCCATACGGTCGCACCGGCCGGACCTGGTCATTCTCGACGTGATGATGCCGACAATGGACGGGCTGGACGTGCTCGCGCGCATCAAGGGGGACGAGGCGACGGCCGTCGTGACCGTCGTCATGTTCAGCGCCACCCGGGACGCCGAGACAATTCGGCTTGCGCGGCGCCGCGGGGCGGCGGACTTCTGGCTCAAGGGCTCGTTCGACTTCAGCGAACTCGGTCCCCGCATCGCCGCCCTGCTCGCCTCCTGCCCAGCATGGATTGCACCGCCGGCGACGGACGGGCCAAACGACATCTCCGCGTAGTCGTTCAGGTTTTGCAAACCGCGGGAGCGAAGGACCTGGCAAGCTCCGTCGCTGCGTGGGAGATGAAATGCGCTTACCTGACCCGGTACCGCTCGACCTTCTCCTCTTCCAGTTCCACGCCCAGGCCGGGGCGTTGGTTCGCTCGTGCCGAACCCGCCGCGATCGGCAGCGGCTCGCGGACGATCTCGTCCTCGTAATAGAGCGGGCCGATGATGTCGCAGGGGTAGGTCTCGGCGTCCACGCCGGGACTGGCTAACGCCAGGTGGGTCATGGCGGCGCTGCCGACGCCGAGTTCGAGGTTGCTGCCGATCGTGCACGACAGTCCAACCGCCTGCGCAAACGCGGCGATCGCGCGCGCCGGGCCGATGCCGCCGGCCTTTCCGACGTAAATCGAAAATACATCGGCCGCGCGGTCGCGAGCGAGCATGCGCGCATCCTGAAGCGTATACACGCTCTCATCAGCAATGAGCGGAAGCCCCACCGCCGCCCGCACCGCGGCAAGCGCATCGTTCTCGCCCGGTGGGACGGGCTGCTCGATGAAATAGATGCCGGCAGCGTCGCGCAACCGCTTGGCCGTGTCGATCGCGACTGCCGCCGTCGGCCAGCCGCCATTGGCGTCGACGCCGAGCTTCATTGTCGGGCCGATCGCCTCCCGCACGGCGCGGACGCGGGTAATGTCACTTTCCGGATCGATCCCCACCTTCACTTTCATCCGCGTGAATCCCTGTTCGACCGCAAAGCGCGCGATGTCTGCCGCCTGCGCGGGCGCTACGCCGGACACGGACCATTTCGTCGGGACAAATTCGCGCACCGCTCCGCCCAGGAGCTGGTAGACCGGCAAGCCCTCCGCCTTCCCGCGCAGGTCCCACAGTGCCATCTCGACGCCCGCCTTGGTGAACGGATTGCCGGCCACGGTTGAGGCGAATTTTGTCGTCGTCGCTTCGATGCTGGTCGGATCTTCGCCGATCAGCGCGGGGGCAAAGTACGTGCTGATGAAGTGGGCCGCCGAGACCTGATCTTCGCCGCTCCAGCGCGGCGTGCAGGAGACTTCACCGATGCCGGTGAGCCCAGCATCGGTGTGCACCTTCACGAGGAGGAACGGCGAAACCAGGTGCGACCCGCCGCGCCCGCCGCGGATCGCCAGGTCCTGCCGAATCGGGACACGAATGGGAATGGTTTCAATTGAGGTGATTCTCATGGCATTTGCCCTATTGCCTGGTAACTCGGGAGATGAATCCGGTAAAGAGATCATCCCCGCCCGAACTGCCACCAGGCGAAGAAGGCGTAGATCCCCAGGATGATGACGACGAACATCGCCCACCAGATGCGAAAGTCCTTCCATCCGCTGTAGCGCGCGCGCTCCTCCGGCGGAAGCTGGAGGAAGCTGCGGTCCCAGATGATCCCTGCCGTCTGCTCGGGCGGCGGGGGCTTCGTCAGCAGGGATACGACAATCATCAGCACAACGCAGAACGCCCAGTTGATCAGCGCACCATTCTGGTACGCCTGCTGATACGGGCGCAGCGCCGGAATGTACGGGAATAACACCAGCTCCAGCAGCGCGCGGAAGAGGAACCCAACCACGATCGTCACGACCGCCGCCGTCCCGTTGGCCCGGCGCCACAGCAACCCGAAGGGAAACACGACGGCAAACGGCGGGGCGATGAAGAAGAAGATCCGCTGCACCAGCCGGAACAGCTCCTCGCGGCTCTCGACGAACAAAAACGAGATCAGCACGCTCGCCAGCAGCACGAAGACCCCGCTGATCTGCCCGAACATCACCTCCTGCCGGGGCGTGGCGTCGGGCCGCCACAGCCGCTTGTACAGGTCGATCGTGAGCAGCGTCGAGGTCGAGTTCAGCACCGCCGACACCGTCGACATCAGCGCCGCCGCCATGCCCGCGAGGATCACGCCGGTCAGGCCCACCGGGATCAGGTCGATGACGAGCTGGAGGTACGCCAGGTCGGGCCTGGCCTTCAGCTGCGGGTACAGCTTGTACGCCGCGATCCCGGGAATGACGAAAAACAGCGGCGTAATGATGCGCAGATAGCCGGCCGAAATCACGCCCATGCGCGCGTGCCACTCGTCCTTGGCTGAGAGCACGCGCTGCACGATGTGCTGACTCGTGCAGCTGTACCACAGCCCGACGGTAAGGAAGCCGGTGAACACGCCGGTCCACGGGTACTGGCGGTGCGAGGCGGGGAGGAACAGGTCGAAGTGGTCCGGATAGTCCCGCGCCAGTGTCGCGATGCCTCCCGCCTTCTGCAGCGCGAGCACGGGAAGCACGATCCCCGCGAACATCAGGACAAGCATCTGCATGAAATCGGTCCACGCCGCCGACTTCAGGCCGCCCCACACCGTGTAGGCGCCGGTGACGAGGGCAAACATCACGATGCCCACCACGATGTTCATCCCGAAGATCTTCTGCAGCGACAGCCCCCCCGCGTACAGCGATCCGGCCAGGATGGCCACGATATATCCCACCACGAGCGATGCGGCGAAAAAGTAGCGGCAGGTGCTGTTGTATCGCCGCTCGAGGAACTGCGGCATCGTGTACAGACCCGTGCGCACGTAGTACGGGAGGAAGATGAAAATCAGGATCGTGTAGATGATCCAGACGTTCCACGACCCCGTCGACACGACCATGCCATAGACGTAGGCGATGCCGACGTTGGCGATGAAGGTCTCGGAGCTGATGTCGGTCGAGACCATCGACGTGCCGACGACGTACCAGGGGAGCTTGCGATCGCCGAGAAAGTAATCCTTGGGCTTTGATCGAGCCCCGCGCGCGGCCCAGAAGCCGATGGCGACGGTGAGCAGCATGTACCCGAGGAAGACCGAGACGTCGATCCAGTTGAGCGAAACCTGCTGGAGCTGCGCGACGAGCGTCAATGAATCATCCTCGCGTTAGAGGGGCTGGTTCGTCCGTTTGCCGTTGACCGTGCGCTCGATTCCGAGCGGATTTGCGTTCTGCAGCGCCGGCGGGAGCAACGCATCGGGCGTGTCCTGGAACGCGACGGGCCGGGCGAAGCGGCGGATGGCGCTGCTGCCGACAGACGTCGTGCTCGCGTCCGTTGTCGCGGGATACGGACCGCCGTGGACCATTGCGTCGCACACCTCCACGCCGGTGGGATAGCCGTTGACGATCACGCGACCGACCTTCTCCTCGAGCTTGCGAATGACGGCGCGCACTGTCGCCTCCTCGTCGCCGGCGCCGATATGGACCGTGCCCGTGAGGCTGCCCTGGATCACGTCGAGGCATGCGAGCAGCTCGGCGGTGTCCTTGCAGTGAACGACGAGCGAGCTCGGGCCGAACACCTCCTCGCGGAGCGTCGGCTCGCGCTGGAAGGTCGCGGCGTCGGTCTGGAACATGGCGGCCCACGTGCCCGCCGCGCCCACGGATTCGTCCGGTGCGTCGGTGTTGCCGACGTTGTCCGTGTACGCAAGATCGCGGACCCGTCGCATGAAGTTGTCCCGCAACGACGGGCTGAGCATGGTGATGGGCTGCGTGGACCCGATCACCCGACCGACCCGGCTGACGAGCGATTCGCTTCGTTCCCCCACGGCGAAGACGACGCCCGGTTTCGTGCAGAACTGCCCGCCGCCCAGGAGGACGGACGCACTGAGCCCCTCAGCGATCCTGGCCATGCGGTCTTCAAACGCGCCGGGGAGGATGACGAGGGGGTTGATGCTCCCCATCTCCGCGAACGCGGGAATGGGACTCGGGCGAGCCGCGGCCAGATCGAACAGCGCCCGCCCCGCCTTCTGCGAGCCGGTGAACCCGACGGCCGTAACAGCCGGGTGACGCACGAGGGTCGCGCCTAGTTCATTGCTGCGCCCCTGGAGCAGTGCGAAGAGCCCGAGCGGCAACTTGCACTCCTGCAGCGCCGCGAGCACCGCGGCGGCGAAGAGTTCGGACGTGCCGGGGTGGCTGGGGTGTCCTTTGACAATGACGGGGCAACCGGCGGCCAGTGCCGATGCCGTGTCGCCCCCCACGGCGCTGAAAGCGAACGGGAAGTTGCTCGCGCCGAACACCGCGACGGGACCGCGCGGGCGGAGCACCCGGCGGATGTCGGGCTTGGGCACCGGTGCGCGGGTCGGGTCGGGCGTGTCGATCGTCGCATCCACCCACGAGCCTTCGCGGACGAACTCGGCGAACATCTTCAGCTGGCCTACGGTGCGGCCGCGCTCCATCGTGAGCCGCCCGCGCGGAAGCGCGGTCTCGGCCTCGCCGCGCTCGAGCAGCGCGTCGCCGAGGTCCATTACCTTCGCCGCGATGCCGTCGAGCAAAGGAGCAGGCCAGCGCGGCGGGAGGTCGAGTGACGCGTCAAACGCCGATCGCGCCGCCAGCAGCGCCAAGTCCACCTCCGCCGCGCCCGCTTCGGCGAATTTCGGCAACAACGTTGCGCCCGTCGCGGGCGACATCGCTTCGAACGCCCCGTTGGCTTCCCCGACCCACGTGCCGTTGATCAGGTGCTTTCCGACGATGTCGTGCGTTAATCCCATCTTCAGGTCTCCAGCGGAAGAAAGCCCAGGAATCCGACGATCCTCCATGCGCCGCCGCGCCGATGCAACCGGTACAGCGTCTGCCGGCTGCCGGTATGTACCGAGCCGTCGGCCAGCTTCAGATCGCCCAAAAAATGCTTGTGACACAGCGCCCGATCGCCGGCAATGTCAATGCGGTCCAGCCGCGTGCGCGCATAAATTGCTTGACGATTGGTCAGGCCGACGAACTGCTTGTTCGCGAACTCCCGCGCCGCCGAGAGCCAGGAATCGCGGTAGCTTGCGAGCGTGGGAAACGCGATCTCCCAATCCTTCGGATTTGCCGAGTTGTGGCAGCGGATGCCTTCGAAGTGGTCCGCGTCGAAGTCGGGCTCGATCAACGACCAGTCCTCGGCCGCGAACGCGTCGCTGTCGGCGACGATCAGCCGCTGCCAGATATAATGGCGGTCGGGATCGCTGGCGGCGTAGAACGGGCTGGCAATCACAGCGACCTCACTTCAATAAACGGCTGCGGCTCGCGCGCAAGACGGATGGGGTTGCGCAGGGGGCGTCCGAAGCCATCGAATGCGACGATCATCTCGTCGCCATCCTCCAGGCGGATGCGGTCCTTGAAGCTGAACAGATCGGCGCCGAAAGAATGCACGTGGGCATGGCCGGGCCGGCGGTGCTCGGCGTGCTTGAAATGATGGTGCTCGAGGTTCGCCAGCGTGTGGCACATCCATTTCTCGCCACTGGCTTGCCTTCCAGTCCAGATGCAGGATCCGGATCGCTCCAGGCGCGCCTCGCCGGGGACTTCGGTGAAATCGGCGTTGATGATCAGCTCGGGTCCGATGGAGCAGCTGCGCAGCTTCGACTGCGCCAGGTAAAGGTAGTTTTTCTGCTCCAGCAGGTGATCCGAGAACTCATTTCCCTGCACGAGCCCGACGCGCAAAGGCGTGCCGTCGTCGGCGACGATATAGCAGCCGGCGATTTCGGCTTCGTCGCCGCCGTCGTCGGCGTGCGCAGGGACGTCCAGCGGCTCGCCGTGGGCGCGGAGGATGGTGCCGATGCCCTTGTAGAACCACTCGGGTGCAGCGCCGGCGCAGCCGGGCTTCGGACGGCCGCCTTCGAGGCCGATGCGGTACATCTTCGTGCTGTCGGTGATGACGGACGAGTCGCCGTGCATCGACTGGCGGTTCTCGGCGCTGGCCTTGTGCGTCAGCCCGGTGCCGGTGACGAAGCAGCAGGCTGGCTCGGCTGGGTGGTCGAAGGGCGGGAGGAGCTTCCAGTCGGATCTTCCGGCGTAGATCGCGTCGTAATCGAGCGACTCTCCGGTGGCGTCACGATCGACGATCGCTTGGAGCGGTTGGCGCAAAGCGATGGCCGCCCGAGCCGCGTCGTAGGCCGAACGGTAGGTGGCGAGGAGGCGAAGCCGCGGCTCCTCCACGCGCGCGGCGCAACGGCCATGGACAGAGTGGCGAAGTTGCACGAGGCGCCGGCTCATCGATTGCGAACGATAACCACTCGGGCCGCTGCTTTGTAGGGCCGATACGCGTGCCTCCCTGCCGGGCTGGCGGCACCCACAGAGGAGGGCCAGACGAGTCTCGCCCCTATAAGATAGGGCACGACATCCGATGCTCAAACGTTGATTACCCGACCTTCAGGGGCAGCGGCGCGGCTTGACCCGCGAGGTGCGCGATCGCCGCCGTCAGCGCCGCGGGTTCGACGGGCTTGGCGAGGTGGATCTGGAAGCCGGCATTGAGCGCGCGGATGCGATCCTCTTCGCGCGCATATGCGGTGACGGCGATGGCGGGGATTTCGCCGCCTTGGTCGGCGGGCAACTCGCGGATGGAGCGGATCAGGTCATAGCCGTCGCGGACGGACATCGCGATATCGCTGACGAGCACGTGCGGGCGGGCCCGGTGAAATTGCTCCAGCGCCTCGTCCGTGCTGCCGGAGGTGACGACCGTTGCGCCCGCGCGGGTCAGCACGCGGGCGAGCACCTCGGCGGCGTCGGGTTCATCATCGACAACGAGCACGTCGACCCCCGTGAGGTCTGTGGTCTCCCCCGGCTTGCCGCCGGCGGCGGCTTGCGCATGCGGGGGGCGCTTCGGCGCAGGCGGCTCCGATCGCGCGGCCGCGATCGGGAGCAGCACGCTGAACGTCGCGCCGCGTCCCTCGCCCGCGCTGTCTGCGGCGACGGTTCCACCGTGCAGTTCGACAATATGGCGTACGATTGTCAGCCCGATGCCGAGCCCGCCGTGGTTGCGCGTCGACGTGCTGTCGGCCTGGCGGAAGCGGTCGAACACGTGCGGAAGGAACTTGCGGTTGATGCCGACACCGTTGTCGGTCACCTGAAACTGCACGGAGTTATCCTTGCACGCGAGGCGGACGGTGACCCGTCCGCCGGTGGGGGTGAACTTGACGGCGTTGGTGAGCAGGTTCCAGGCGACCTGCTGGAGCCGGTCGGGGTCGCCGGTGATCTGGTTCTCGCTCTCGGCGCCGCGGGCGTCGGCGAAGGCCAGGTGGATGTTTTTGGCCTCGGCCGCGGGGCGGACGCCTTCGATTGCAGCCTCGATCAGCGGGCGGAGGTTGAGCGGACGGACGTTCAGCCGCAGCTTGCCGCTGCTCACGCGCGACACGTCGAGCATGTCTTCAACGAGCTTGGTCTGCGCTTTAGCATTGCGCTCGATCACGTCCAGCCCGTGCTTCGTTTCGTCAGTCAGGTTCTCGGCGCGAAGCAGCTGGGTCCATCCCAGGATGGCGTTCAGCGGCGTGCGCAGCTCGTGCGAGAGCGTCGACAGGAACTCGTCCTTGATCCGATTGGCCTCGCGCTCTTCGGCGTAGATCGTGTTTTCGATGGCAATCGAGGCCATCTGCGCGAGCTGCACGAGGACGGCCTCGTCGTCGCTGGAAAAATCCCGGCCGTCGCAGCGGTCGGAGAGGTAGATGACGCCGAGATTGGTTCCGTCGCGACCGGTGAGCGGCGCGGCGAGCATCCCGCCGCGGATCGGGGGGATATCGAGGCGTCGGACGATCTCCCAGTCGGCGTGTGCGTGCAGCTGGTCTGTCGTGAGGCGCGTTGCCGTGCGACTCTGGGCGACGCTGCTCCTGGCGATGGGGCTCAGCTCCAGCTCCCGGCCGCGCCACGTGTCGAAGCGCTCAGAAAAGCTCGTGACGGCCCGCGTCCGCGCGGCCCGCTGATCGGAGCCGGCATCCTGGATGAACAGCGTGATGGCTTGATGGCTGCCGACGATATCGCGGGCCGTATCGGTGATCGTCTGCAGCATGCGCTCGGTCGAGAGAGCGCTGTTGATCGCGAGCGAAGCCTGCGCGAGCTTCTGGAGCTGCGTCGCGCGGCGGCGGAGCGACTCGGCCTGCCGCTGCACCTGCTGCGTCTTCTTGAACAGATCGACGAAGACCGCCACCTTCGACCGCAGCACCTCGGGCACTACGGGTGTGAGGATGTAATCGACGGCGCCGAGCTGGTACCCCTGGGCGCTGTGGGTGTCGTCGCCAAACGCGGTGACGAAAATGATCGGCGTGTGCTCGGAGCTCTTGCGCTGGCGGATGAGGGACGCGGTCTCGAAGCCGTCCATGCCGGGCATGTTGACATCGAGCAGGATGACCGCGAACTCCTGGTTGAGCAGCGCCCGCAGCGCCTCGCGCCCGGAGTAGGCGCGGACGATGTTCTGGTGCAGGTCCTCCAGCACGACTTCGAGCGACAACAGCTTCTCGGGCTTGTCGTCGACGAGGAGGATGTTGACTTTGGGCTCGTCCATCATGTAGGGGCGACACTCGTGTCGCCCTTCGGCTGGCCTTCACAAGCGGGGCGGCACAAGGGTCGCCCCTACGAGCCTATCTATACAGCCATACGCGCAGCAGCGACAACAACTGTTCCGTGTCGACCGGCTTGGCGATGTAGTCGCTCGCGCCGGCTTCGATGCACTTCTCGCGGTCGCCCTTCATGGCCTTGGCCGTCAGGGCGATGATGGGCAGGCTGCGGTACTTCGCAAGCTTCCGGATCGCACGCATGGTGTCGTAGCCATCCATGTCGGGCATCATGATGTCCATCAGGACGACATCGATGTCGGAGTGCTCCTGCAGGGTCTCGATGGCGCTCTTACCCGTTTCGGCATTGAGCACGTGCATCTGATGCGGCTCGAGAATGCTGGTCATCGCGAAGATGTTGCGGATGTCATCATCGACAACCAGCACCTTCTTGCCAGCCAGGGTCGTGCTCGCCTGGTGAAGGTCTTCGAGCATCTTGCGCTTCTCTGCCGAAAGGACCTCGACCGGGCGGTGGAGGAACAGCGAAGCTTCGTCGAGCAGCCGCTCGGGCGAGCGGACGTCCTTCAGCGGCATCGTCTGTGTGAGCCGCTTGACCTGGATTTCCTCCTTCTTCGACAGCGGCCGCGCGCTGTACAGCAGCACGGGCAGCTCAGGCTTCTCAGCCGTCCCTTCGCGGATCTCGTCAATGAGGTCAAACGCTTTCGCGTCGCCAAGCTCAACTGAGACGACGGCGAGGTCGAAGTTCGTCTCAGCGATAAGCTTCAGCGCATCGGCCCCGGCCGCCGCCGTCTGGATGCGGACATCGTCGCCGCCGATCAGGTCGATAATGGACTTGCGGCTGCTCTCTTCTGAGTCGACGACGAGCACGTTGCGAACGCGCGGCTTTGTCGCCTCTTTCATGCGCTCGAACAGCGCGTCGAGCGTTTGCTTGGTCTTGATCGGCTTCGTCAGCGCGCCGATCGCGCCCATGCGAATGCCGCGGCCAGTCTCCTCGTCGGTGGTGATGATCTGGACGGGGATGTGCCGCGTCTGCGGGTCGTCCTTCAGCCGGTCGAGCACGCGCCAGCCGTCGAGGTCCGGCAGGTTGATGTCGAGCGAGATCGCCGCGGGCTTCAGGTTCCGTGCCAGGGCAATCGACGGGGCGCCGCGCCCGCTGACAACCGCCTTGAACCCGTGCTCGTGGGCGGTGTCGAACAGCAGGTGGGCAAAGTGCGGGTCGTTTTCAATGATCAGCAGGACCATGTCGCCCGGATCGATGTTGTTGGTGTCGTCGACGAACAGGTTGACCAGGGGCGGCTCCTGCGGCCCGCGGTGCTGTGGCGCATCGTCGGGCGGGATCAGGACGGACTCGCCGCCATCGCCCGGCCGCGCCTGCAGCGCGGGCGGAGCGCCGCTCCCCCCGCCGCCACCGGGCCGGCGCGTGTTGCGCGGGACATAGCTTTGCGGGAGGTAGAGCGTGAACGTGCTGCCGGAACCCGGCGTGCTGGAGAGCTTGATCTCCCCGCCCAGCAGCCGCGCGAGCTCGCGGCTGATGGCCAACCCCAGCCCGGTGCCACCGTACTTGCGGCTTGTCGAGCCGTCCGCCTGCTGGAACGCCTCGAAAATGATCTGCTGCTTCTCCAGCGGAATGCCGATCCCCGTGTCGGTCACGCTGAATGCGATTACCGAGCGGGCGCGGTTCAGCTGCTCGCTGTCGGCCGACCAGCCCGCCGCCGCCGCCTCGACCGACAGCGACACCTTGCCCCTCTCCGTGAACTTAAACGCATTGCTCAGCAGGTTCTTGAGGATCTGCTGCAGCCGCTTCGCGTCCGTCTGCACGCTGCGCGGCAGCGCCGCCGTGTCCACGTCCAGCTCGAACGCCAGCCGCTTGTTGTCGGCGACGTGGCGGAACGTGCGATCGACGTAATCCATGAGATCGCGGAAGCCAACGTCGCCGACGTCGACGATCACCGTCCCCGATTCGATCTTCGACAGGTCGAGAATATCGTTGATCAGCGCGAGCAGGTCGTTGCCCGAGCTGTGAATCGTGCGCGCGAACTCGACCTGGCGCGCGGTCAGGTTCTGGTCGCTGTTGCGCGACAGCTGGTCCGAGAGGATCAGCAGTGAGTTGAGCGGCGTGCGCAGCTCGTGGCTCATGTTCGCCATGAACTCGCTCTTGTACTTGCTCGTCAGCGCCAGCTGCTTGGCCTTGTTTTCCAGCTCCTGGCGGGCCTGCTCGACTTCCTTGTTCTTGCGCTCGACTTCGACGTTCTGGTCGGCCAGCAGCTTGGCCTTGTCCTCCAGTTCCGCATTGGTCTGCTGGAGCTCTTCCTGCTGTGACTGGAGCTCCTTGGCCAGCGACTGGGACTGCTTGAGCAGGTCCTCGGTGCGCATATTGGCCTCGATCGTGTTCAACACAATGCCGATCGATTCGGTCAGCTGGTCGAGGAATGTCTCGTGCGTTGGGTTAAACCGGTCGAAGCTGGCCAGCTCGAGCACCGCCTTGACCTGTCCTTCGAAAACCACGGGCATCACGATGATGTTCAGCGGCTTGGCCTCGCCCAGGCCTGATGCGATCTTGATGTATTCGTTGGGCACGTCCGTGAGAAGGATCTTCTCCTTCTCCAGCGCGCACTGCCCGACGAGCCCTTCGCCGAGGCGGAACTTGTTGTCGACGTTCTTGCGCTCCTTGAACGCGTAGCTCGCCAGCAGCTTCAGGGCCGGCTCGTCGGGCCGGCTCACGCTGTCCATGATGTAGAATACCCCCTGCTGCGCGCTGACGACGGGCGCCAGCTCGCTGAGGATCAGCCGGCCCACCGTGAGCAGGTCCTTCTGGCCCTGGAGCATGCGGCTGAATTTCGCGAGGTTTGTCTTCAGCCAGTCCTGTTCCGCGTTCTTCAGAGTAGTGTCCTTCAGATTGCGGATCATCTCGTTGATGTTGTCCTTGAGGGCGGCCATTTCGCCCTGCACCTCCAGGGCGATGGTGCGCGTGAGGTCGCCCTTTGTGACGGCGGTGGCGACTTCGGCGATGGCGCGGACCTGCGTCGTGAGGTTGGCGGCGAGCTGGTTGACGTTGTCCGTCAGCTCCTTCCACGTGCCGGCGGCGCCGGGCACGAGCGCCTGGCCGCCCAGCTTCCCCTCCACACCCACCTCACGGGCCACCGTCGTCACCTGATCGGCGAACGTGCCCAGGGTGTCGATCATGCTGTTGATCGTGTCCGACAGCTCTGCGATTTCGCCCTTGGCGTCCACCGTCAGCTTGCGCTTGAGGTCCCCATTTGCGACGGCCGTCACCACCTTGGCGATGCCGCGCACCTGGTTCGTCAGGTTCCCCGCCATCGAGTTCACGTTGTCCGTCAGGTCCTTCCATGTGCCGGCGACGCCTTTCACTTCGGCCTGTCCGCCCAGCTTGCCTTCCGTGCCCACCTCACGCGCGACGCGCGTGACTTCCGACGCGAAGCTGTTCAGCTGGTCCACCATCGTGTTGATGGTTTCCTTCAGCTCCAGGATTTCTCCCCGCACATCGACGGTAATCTTCTTC
>DASYWJ010000115.1:0-12889 GCA_035936155.1 Tepidisphaeraceae bacterium
AACACACAACGGGTCCAACGCCGGAATGACCGGGCCC
Organism: Tepidisphaeraceae bacterium; assembly: GCA_035936155.1. Classification (GTDB taxonomy): domain Bacteria; phylum Planctomycetota; class Phycisphaerae; order Tepidisphaerales; family Tepidisphaeraceae; genus DASYWJ01. Next base: position 38 of record DASYWJ010000115.1, read on the forward strand.
ACGTCCGGCCGCGCTCCCATGTCCAGCAGCCGCTCCACCAGCGGACGCACACCACTCTCCGCGCCTCGCGCGGCGAGCGCGATCAAAGTAAGTCCACCAGATAGCGGCTCGTTTACGTCCTCCGGCCGCTCGGCGATTAACGCCAGCGCCCGCTCGATCTCGCCGCTGTCAATCGAGCGGATGATCATTAGTTCCCGCCGCTCCCGCTCCTTCACCTCCTTAGACAGCCGCCGCTTCACCTCCTCGCGCTCGGCCTCGGACGTCCGCGGCTCCAAAAGTTTGATCAGCTTCTTTCGCTTTTTGACCTTCGCGTAGTACAGCGCGCTGTTGCCGTCGTAGTCGCGCTTGTCCGCATCCGCCCCTGCCTCCAGCAGCGCCGCCGCCACCCGCGGTCGATCGTGGATCACCGCCTTGATCAGCGGTGTCGCATAGGCTTCCTCGACCTCGTTGTCCTCCGGGTCTGGATGGCCGTTCGGATTGGCGCCATGCTTCAGCAGCAGCAGCGCCACCCCGTCGAGCTTCTCCTCGACGCAGCGGTCGAGCCGGTCCCACACTATGGTGTCCGCGGCCGCCCCCGCCTCCAGCAAAGTCCGGCAGACGGCGACGTGGTTGCCGGCCGCGGCCACGTCCAGCGGAGCGCCGCCGCGGAAGACCTCGAAGTGATGGACGTCGCCCCCGTCAGCGATCGCCCGCCGCACGGCCTTGGCGTCGCCCGCCTCCGCCGATTGGTACAGCCGGTCGGTTGCGCCCGCGTCCGCTTCTGCTCGCTCCGCCATCGACACCTGCTTTCAGCGCCTCCCTTGCTATCACTTACGCGCCCTGCTGCGTCTCTTGAGCAGTTTCAATAGTTCACGATCTTTCAGTTCAGCAGCGTAGTCCGCAGCTGTCTTGCCCTCGTCGTCTTGCCGAGTCGGATCAGCGCCGAGGTCCAGCAGCAACCGAGTGCGTGCGGGCTCGCCGACCTCGACTAACCAACTGCGGGCAGTTGTAACGACCCGTGATGCAGTGAATGAGGCGACAGCCCCGTATTCGTCTGGGTGAATAACGGCTCCCGGCGCAACAGCGCTGGCTGACCATCGGATAGTTGTTTGAAGCGCACCGGCCCCCGACGCCGACGAAGCGACCCACACGCAGGCGGCCACCGCACAGCGAGCGAGCAGAATCAATCGATAAACCGCCCGCCGCTCCGCGGCGGCATCAGGAACCCCCGCGCCCCAACCGCCCCTTGACCCCAGGCGGGATTCATAGTTGTTGGGTTATCCACCCGGCTGCGTGGCCGCGTACTCGCCCAGCGCCCTGTTGCACGCAGCTTCGACGGCCGCCTTCTTCTGCTCTTCTGTGCCGCTCGACATAACACGGAAAAGCTCGCGGACCTCCTCATCGGATGACGCGGCCAAGTATGACTGCTGCATGTCCGGGCTAAGCGCGAAGCTGTAAATCTCCGGTGCGGGCCAGCCGTGAGCACTTCCAACGTGACGACCAAACGCGTCGACGTACGTGCCTTTCACGTTCTTCCAATCTGGCTCCCACTTCAAGCCTAGCTTCCGATATTTCGCGGCGAGCAATGATTCCGTCACAACCGGGGACGATGCTGTACCGAATCGCCAGGCGGTCTGACGCTTCTGCGAGCCGCTGATGGAATCGATCCATACGAGGTCTTGCCGCACATGCACGCCGCTCGGGATGAGCAGAAGAGCCGCGACCACGAGGACCGCGAGGATGATCCAGAAACGCCTCATCCGGGTGGATAACGGACCGACGTTAAATGGCTGGCCCGGCGCCGACCACGCTTTCGACTTACGGGGACCATTCCGCCGGGCCGGTCCATTCCAGCGGCTGGTTATGTCGCTGCTCGTTCGCCGCAATGCTCTAGGTACTGAAGCCGAGTTCTTTCACGATCCACGTCTCCCGGCGAATTAGCTTGGGAGACTTTCCCGTGACATCCACTAGCACCTTCTTCACGCGGTTCCAGCTACTCGGCGGGGGTGCGACGCCTTGCTCTACGCACAACTGCGCGATCCAGTCGTGCATCTCGCCAGCCGTCGCCTCGAACGGAATGCGCGTCGGTAGGCGATCGTACGCGTCGCGTGGCACCTTGATCTTAAATGCCTTCTCGATCCGGAACGTGAAATCGAGAAGGTCTAGACCCATGCGTTTCACTCCGCCGTAGCGACATAACGTGAGGCCGATCAGCGGCCGGAGCCGCGCCCCAGCCGCTTTCGGACGATGGAAACTGTACCCGCGGCTCTGGTCCGCTGCATCGGCGGGTTACGCGGCGGCCGGTGCCGCAGCGGCCACCTTGCGCCCACATTCTGGACACCGTTCCGGCGTTTCGCGTAGATCGTACCCACACGCTTCACATTGCTGCGCTCTCGCACGCCTAGCACGCCTGCGCTGGACAAAGGCATTACTAAACCACCACGACGGCAAAACAAGCGCCATCAGGAACAGCAGATAAAGCGGGACTCTGAGCGACCAAAAGGGCGCAGGTAACAACCCCGCCTGCTGATGGTTGATGTCTCCGCTCGCCCAGCGAAATCCGCCGAATGAGCGTTGGGTGAGGGTTCCCCAGCCGGTCAGTATCTGCCAGTCGTCTCCGATGCCCCGGATCGAGCTAGACGACTCGAATCCGTCACCCCATCGGTTCTCGGGCAGACCACCGCAACGAGCGATCTGCAATCCTCCACGTACAACGACGACGTAGACAAAGCGCTGATCCGCTGGCGAGTGGTTTTTGAAGCTGTCGAGGTAGAAGTAGCTTCGGCACCACAGGACGGCGATAACGACGGCACCCATCACGGAAAGCGATGCGGTGATACGAAAGAGCCAGGGTCGCACGGTCCGTCGCATAACGTGAGGCCAATCAGCGGCCGGCGCACACCGGCCAACGAACTACACAATACCGTCCCCGCCGGTCCGCTGCATTGGCCGGTTATGCAGCGGGCGGTTACCGCACTCGTAAAATGAACCCGACCATCAGCGCCACCACGCCGGCAACCGCGACTGCGATGCCAAGCAGTGCGACCGCAACCGGTCCCATTGGATATCGCGATACGTTCGGGTCGTTGCGAAACCAGATCCACGACGCTGCCCAGAGCGCGATCCCGATGCCGAGGCCGATCTTTCCACGGCGCATCCAAACGAGGTGCTTCGTCGTCCCCGCACCACCGGTGTCAGGCGTGCCATAGTCGATCGGGTCGGGCAATGTTCTCCCGCTGCATAACGTGAGGCCGATCAGCGGCCGGGGCCGCGTCCGAACCACTTTCGGAAACCAGAGAAGATACCCGCGGCCCCGGTGCGCTGCATTGGCGGGTTATGTCGCCCGCCCGACGGCCGTGCTATGCGTCCAACTTGTCCCAAAGCGCCTGTTCGCGTCGGTACAGGTCGTACACCGTGCCGTCGAACTTAACGAATACGGGGCCGTCGCCGAGCGTCCATGTGACCAGTTCGCCGTCGAGCGCGACGAAGTGGGTCGTCGAGGAGAGGCTGCCGGTGTCACTGCCGAACACCACCGCACGCGCGAGCCACGGCGGCGCCCAATCTTCCGCGCGAAGGAACTCCGTGAACTCGACCAAGCCCTCACGCCCTTCCAGCGGAAGCAGGTACTCCCATTGCGTCGGGCCACGGAAGCCGTTGCACGCTAGGTAAAGCTCACGCAGCCACTTCGGGAACACGATGCCCGCCCGCTGCTCCGCGGTCGCGATGGCCGACGCGTCGGCCTGCGGGTAGAAGGTCTCGACGCGCATCACGTCGAGAAGGCGCTGGCGAACAAGGTCGGGGGCCTCCGGCGACATAACAGACCGACGTTCAATGGCCGGCACCGCACCGACCGACCTTCATTCTGCCAGAACGCCCGACGCGGGGCCGGTCCATTGCAGCGTGTGGTTAGCCCGCGTCATATCGATACGACGGTCCCGTCATGCCCTGACACTTGAGACATGTTCCGGCATATCGACTCGGCAACTCGACTCGCCCACTCAGCGTCCGGCGGATCGTAAACCACTACCTGCCATCCGGGCGGTTCGGGAGAGAAGCTAATTTTCACGCCATCAACCTCGATATCGATGTTGTCCTGAGCGAACCCTGGGGAGTGGCGAACCGCAGCCTCGACTGGACGCAAAGCTTCGCGCCACTGACCAGTATGAAGGTCAAAGTCATTGTCGGGACCGCCGCGGATGATGAACTCGATCAACATAGGTGCGAGCGGGCTAACGTAGTGGCCGTTGAGCGGCCGGCGCACACCGGCCACCGTTCCTCGAGATCCCGTCGCCGCCGGCCCGCTCCAGCGGCTTGTTATCCGGCATCCCTCGCGGCGGCCGCCTCAGTCCAGACGATCTGATCGGAATGGTGCAGTTGCACTGTGTCGACCTCCTTCGCGAGGTCCGACAAAGGGTTTGTCCACTTGGTCAGGTCCCAACCCGCTTCCCGCAGATCAACAACTTCGGCCTCCGAAAGCACACCGGCGTTCACCCAGACCGCATCGCGATCCTTGAGCAGTCGCGGGAACAGCTCATCAAAGCCGGAACGTGTAAGAATCATGAAGACCATTGCCGGATAACGTAGTGCCGATCAGCGGTCGAGCCGGCGCCGCGCCGGCTCTGGAACGACAAGAAGTGTACCCGCCGGCTCGGTCCACTGCATCGGCGGGTTATCCCGCTGTTCACGTAGCCTGCCTTCTCGCGCAGCGCTCGCAAAACGCTTGAGCACGGACGCGACCCGGCGGGCCATTCGTCACCTGGAGGACCGCTCGCCGACCACACCGCTCGCACTCGGACGCGTACGGAGTTGGCAGGTCACCGGGCGGTGTCAGCTCGTCGAGCTTTGCGAGTTCGGGCGCTGCCTTGACGGCATGTTCCCTACAGTAGCGCGCCGTCGCGCCCCGACCGTCCGTGATGGAGTAACAGGCCAGCTTGCCACAGACCACGCAGCCGTCCACCAGGAGCTCCATAGCGGGATAACGGACCAGCATTCAACGGCCGGCCGGGCGCCGAGCCGCGTTGGATCACAAGGACCGTTCCGCCCGGCCGGTCCGTTGCAGTGCGGGTTAGCCTGCACTCCAGTTTCGCCGTCGGTGCTGCTTTAGAAGATCGAGAACGCTCTGACCTTCGTCGTTTTTGATGTTCACGTCGCCGCCCGCCGCTTGCAGCATCTTGAAAATCTCTTTCGAGCTCACGCTTGACGCGCAGACGTGCATGGCGGTGTTGCCCCAGTTCTCTACGCGGTTGGAATCCGCGCCGTGTGCCAGCAGAAGCTTTACGCACTCCGGATTGTTGTTCCCGACTGCGTAACCCAGAGCCGTCTGCTTGTTGTGATCCAGCGCGTTCACGTCAATGCGCTTCGCCAAGCGCGAGACGGTTACGACGTCATTGACGATGCATGCTGAACACAGCGCGTCCAGCACCTTGTCATCAGGAAGCGCGTCGGCGTCCGCTTCCGAGACGAACTCTCGCGGGTCGTCTGGCAGCAGGTCCATCGCATCCGCCGCACCCATGACGATCCAGCCGTACTTCTCGTACTTTGTCGATGCCGTCCAGTTCTGCCGCGCTGGCGGTTGCGAGGGTCGATTTGAACCGCTTCAGCGCCGCGCGATTCGCTTCCAACGCGTCAACAAGGTCGAAGTAGCCGACATAGCCGGCTTTCGGTTCGACGGACTTCGCGATCCCGATGAGGGTTTGAGCAGTCGTGGCCATGTGCAGGCTAACGTAGTGCCGTTGAGCGGCCGCGGCGGCGCACGCACGACGCTCGACCAACAGTGAACTATACCGCCGCCGCGGTCCGCTCCAGCGGCGGGTTATAACTCACGCTGGGCCGCCCCCATTTCGCGAGTCCTTGGGATGCTTTGGGAGCACCGGGAACCCGCGTGAAGGTTGATCAAACTTCGGCTGCCCACGCTTGGAATCGAACAGCGCGCCACATTGTTGGCACTGCCGCTGTAACGGAATCGAAGCGGGAAAGACCAGGTGGAACAGCAGGCTGAAGCCGGAGCGGACGAGGTTCTCCCTATTCCGACAGAGTTTCGATTCCGTCGACCCGCATTCTGGACATGGCGTCTTGTCGGCCATGCGCTCGCCTCGTGAGGTATAACGTAGGGCCGATCACCGGCCGGGCCGGCACCGCACCGCGCTCGACCGACAGAAACTATACCGCCGGCCCGGTCCGGTGCATTGGCGGGTTATGCAGCAGCCGGATCGCCGCTGCTCACGAGTCTTTTGCTCAACACCACACTCTCGTAGTTCGTTACATTCCATTTCCATCGTCCCACCGGACGATAGCCGCGTCGCTCATACCAGGCGATCAACTCGCTGGCGAGCGAGGACGTATCGATCACAATCTCGTTCCCGCCGAGTTCGGCAATCCGCTTCTCAGCCAGACATAGCAAGCGATGACCGAGCCCTGTGCCGCGATGTTTGGGCAGAACGGCCAGCTGCGAGAACGTGCCTGCCTGAGGTCCTGCCGGAAATCCCGCTGGCGGGTTGAAAGGAACGGCCACTGTGACAGTGCCGACTACGGAATCACCCTCGACGGCCAACCAGCATTCGCCTTTGGACACCCGACGGCCCGTGTCATCCACCGACTGGTACGAGGCAAAGAATTTTCGTCCCGCCAGTGCATGTTCGGCGTATGCCGCGTGTAGCAGCGCCGTCAACTCGGCCAGCGAATCTGAGCTCGTCAGCCGCCGGATTGCGATGCCCTTTTGCTGCATAACGTGAAGCCGTTCAACGGCCGGCGCACAAGTAGGCACCGGCTACAGATTACCGTCGCCGCCGGTCCGCTGCAGCGGCGGGTTAGCCACCACCGGTTATCCCGAAAGCTCGAGCTGCAACTTCTCAACCCGCTTCGGTGGCATCGGTCCGACACGGGACACTTCTGTCGAAGTCTCGAAAAAGCCGGGCGCGTCGGCGCGAATCACGTAGTCCCAGTTCGCGTACGGGTATTGCATAAGAAAGACGATCGCGAACTTCTTCCTGCGCGGAATCACGAAGTCGCCGCGGGAATTGGTGACCACCGTGCGCGCCGGATTCCCACGACTGTCCGGCTCCACTGTGACCGAAGCCCCTGGCACGGGTTCGCGCGTACCCGTGGCAATGACCGTGCCGCGGAACTGGGGTCGACTCGTGTGCATTCCCGGCATGCATCCGGTCAGGAGCACTGGCAATGCGAGGATCGCGGTTCTGACAGCTGCGTGCATCGTGGTGCCTAACGTAGGGCCGATCACCGGCCGGGCCGGCACCGAGGCGCGCTCGACCGACAGAAACTACACCGCCGGACCGGTCCGGTGCATTGGCGGGTTATGCGACGGCCGGATCGCCGCGGTTTACTGAGCCGGACTCGTCGTGCCCGCCATCCGCAACTTTCCTTGGCCATACGGCTCCGCGCCAGTCCACGTCTCTTTCAGAGACTCGTCAGACCGCCCGTCGAACGGCACGAGCAAGTACGCGTCGGCGAACTGGGCAAGGCTGTCCGGCTGCCAGTCCTCCATGTGGCGAAGCACCGTCATGCCAATGCAGAAGTGGAAGGTGGAGTAGTACCACTTCCCGTCGGAACCGCGCCCGATGAACAGGTCGTGGATGCGCGAGTCCTCCTTGCTGCAAATGCTCTCATACGCGATCCAGTCGCCATTCTTCATCACAAGCACGTCTTCGCCGACCCAAACGCCCGGCGCGGGGCGAGTGGTGGCTAAGGTCCTTTCGATGCCGTCCAGCGCTGACTCCAACGTCTTTCGGTCGTTCAGCCGCCGTTCGATCTTCGCGATTGCCTGTTCCTTCCATTCCCGACGAGGCTTCGCGTGCAGGCGATCACCTTTGGCAAGCACTGCTACTGTCACACCGCCTGCGACCACACAGACGGCAAGAGCGAGGATGGTGATCCGCCGCTTCGTCAAGGGACCTTCCTCCGTCGCATAACCTAGGGCCGATCAGTGGCCGAGCCGGCGGCGCGCCGGCTCGCGAATCACAAAAGGCTTACCGGCCGGCTCGGTCCACTGCATCGGCGGGTTATCCGGTATTTACCGCTTGCGATCGCCGACGTGTTCCAAGGTAAATGCCTGCGGATGGTCGAAGCTCGTCGGCCGAGGGTCTCCAGCGACACCGAACGCCAAGCGGAGCAGACGTCCGTCAATCTCATATATGCCGGGGCGATCCTCAGCGGCTATGTCGCGGATCGCCATGTCAATGTGCTTGGGTGTCTTCGACGGATCGGTTCGATATTCACTACGACTGATCTCGTCTCCGCTGCCATCGGAGACCACGATGTGCCGGTCGTCGATCGTCCAAATGATCTCGATCCCGGCAGCTTTAGCTGGCTCGCTGATGACGCGCCACGAGCCATGAAGCGGATCAGGCGGTGATGGCGTAGAGACAGAGCGGCTATTGCACGCGAAGAGCGTGATGGTCCACACGACGAGCAATGCGCGAAATGTCGTGCTGAATCGCATGCCGGATAACGGACCAACGTTCAATGGCCGGCCCGGCGCCGCCCACGCTTTCATTCTACTAAGACCGTTCCGCCGGGCCCGTCCATTGCAGCGTTTGGGTTATCTGCTACGCCGAATGGTCCAGTGCAAAGCCTTGCCGTTGCACTCGAGAGCGACGCAACAACCATTCCAGGGCCGGCCACACCAGCATCATCAATGCCAGGAGCCACAACGGCAATGCGAAGGACGTCGCAGCATACTTCCCGTTGGGTAACACGACGCGATCAAATTGGAACGCTTCAGGAGTCAAGGTCATCGTCGTCGCCTTCGATGGCGGAAGAAGGGCGCGCAATTCGGAGACCCGATAGTGTATCAATCTCAGCTTGGTTGGCGATTGAGGGAACCGCTCGATGATCGTGAGTTGTGCCACGCCGCTCACGCAGGTGAGGTTAACGCCGTCCAAGACCGGCAACGGGCAGTGCAGACCCATGAAGATCAGATAGCTAGCGGGAAGCCACAGCAGAAGGAGCGTGCCGAAGGCAAGGAGGACGATACGGGAAATCCTTTGAGCGCGATGGAGCATTGCGTAGCAGATAACGTTCAGCGGCCGACACGGCGAACCGCGCCTGTTGATCTTACCGCGCCCGCTCGTGCCGTGGCGGTCCGCTGCAACGGCGGGTTATGTCGCTCGGTGGTCGGCCGCCACCTGCGCCTCCCACTGTTCCCATTCGGCGTCCGACACGCGCAAGAAGGCAATCCGCTCGTGCGTCACCGTGCCGAAGAGCAACTGGCCGCGCCGGTACACGCATAGGTCCTCGGCCCAAGCCAGAGCCCTCTCATCCGATCCCATCTCCGCACCCAGCACCCCACTCGGCATCACGTCCCGGAGCGCTTCCAATGCGGGTCGATCCAAGCGCCAAACCTCGATGGGCCGCGGGTTGGTCTCCCCGACAAAAGTGACCGTGCACTCGCGGGTCCGTTCGCCCTGCGAGGCGAACGCGATCCCTCGTGCCAAGCGATCGCATGGATCCTTCCCGTGCTCGCCGCAGTACAGGAAGCGCACGGCGAATTCGTCGGCTCCGATTACGAGGAGGAACTCGAGCAGCCGCCAGCCAGGGTGTAGCGCCGGATCGTCGGGTGCGAGGGGTCGATCTTGCGGAAGCTCGAGCGACATAACGTAGGGCCGATCAGCGGCCGCCACGGCGACCGCGCCTGTTCATTGTACTGCGCCGCATGACGCCGTGGCGGACCGCTGCATTGGCGGGTTATGCGGCAGACCGCTTCGCCAGTTCCGTCAAATACATGAGCAGAAGGACGCACGCGAACAGGAGCGGCAGCGCGATAATGATGCCAGCGTCGCCGATGCTCCGGAACACCAAGTGCCCCAGGCTCATCGACCCCAAGAACCAGGCCCACGTAGCGAGGCGATGACCGTGGCGTTGTATGACGACCGGGCGGGAGCTCTCGCCCGCAACAATGGTTCCGAAGAGTACAACGCCCAAGGCGGCGCCGGTGGCGCTCCAGATTGCGATGCTGCGCGGCGTGCGCATCTCCGGCTGGGCCACGGCCGCGACGACGGCGAACGCGATCGCCGACAGCAATGCGCCAACGCTTAGTATCACAGCGGGCTTTAGCGGCTTGATGGTGCGCCTCGCTCTCTGCCGCATAACGTAGGGCCGTTGAGCGGCCGGGCGGGCACCGACCATCTCTCGAATGACAAAGACCGTGACGCCCGCCCGGTCCGCTCCAACGGCTGGTTATGCGGCTACTGGCCGCGACCGCCCGCCGGTTCAGTCTTCAGCCGCGGATGCAGCAGATACACGGTCTCGCCGCGATGAGCCGTTACCGTCGCGGCGTAGTCGGGCTCGATCTCCCAGAGATAGCTGGTGCCGCCCTTCAACGTCACGGCGCCGCGTGCGCCGCTCTGGTGGGCGTAGATCAGGTACTGGTCGCGGTTCACCTTCCGATAGCTCGTCAACACCTCGATCACCTGCGGTAGCGTCACCTCCTTCTTCAGCAGACCCGTCTTGACCGCCTCAGTCTGATCCTCGTGGGAGACAGAGAGAATGGATGCCTCGTCGGTGAACGACGGCTCGGCCCGGTCCACCGCCGCAATCGCCAAGGTGCAAGCGAGAATCGTAACGATGATCGACATCTTCATGTGCTGCCCCCGTGTGGTGTTTATGGCCGCATAACGTGAGGCCGATCAGCGGCCGGAGCCACGCTCCAGCAGCGTTGGGACCGCAAGAAGTTTACCCGCGGCTCCGGTCCGCTGCATTGGCGGGTTATGCTGCCGACGTTCGCCGCGGATCGACTTTAACCACCCAACGGCACGCGGCGAAGGAAAACGATAAAGAACAGCAATGCGAAGTTCAGGGCCGGTGAGATCGACAGAGCGATGCCAAGGGCTCCGAGACGCTGCGCGGCAGGGCGCCGGCTCAAGCTGACACACGCGACCGACAGTGGCCAGCCAATTAATGCGCCCGCAGCGACGCAGACCGCGATGCCCGCGACGAACCCGATGGGGCGGATGGGCCCCTGCGGCGTGAACGTGAGTAGCGTCCACAGGCCTGGCCATGCCCAGAGCAGCGACGCCGCGCCGACAAGACATCCGCACAGGCCGAGGATGAGGGCCACCACGCTTCTCCAGCGGCGCTCTTCGGGCTGAGGAATCGTGAGGGCTTCCGGCAGCATAACGGACCAGCATTCAACGGCCGGCCGGGCGACGGGCCGCTTTGGAATCACGAGGACCGTTCCGCCCGGCCGGTCCGTTGCAGTGCGGGGTTATTCGGCTGGCCGGGTGGCCGTCACGTGTCGTATTCGCCGCTGTCCCACGGCTCGAAGAACGCCATGTAATTGCCCGGCTGCATCTCCACTGCCCACACGTCTTCTTCGTCCTCGGGCTCCCGAACAACCAAGCCGAACTCCGTGCCGAAGCGCTTCAAGGAGAACGGTGCGACTTCGATGCGGCTGAATCGCACCTCGCCAAGTTCTTGGAGGCGTTGATCGTACAGCTTGCTGGCGTTTTCCTTGTCAATAGTGGCACGCGGGCCGAGTTCGTCGATCTTCGCCTCCAATAGCTTTCCGTCGGTATCGAAGATGTACAAGGCGATGAACTCGGCGCCGGGCTTGCCGCCAATCGCGGGGTCGAACGGCGTCGTGAGGATGAACTGCCGCCCGTCCGTCGTCCAACCGACGTGCTTCGCGTGGTAGTCGTCGTGTTCGATGGCGATCTTGTCGGGCCGACCGTCGGACATGCGAGTTGCTCCAGCCGAATAACGTACGGCCGATCACCGGCCGGGCCGGCACCGAGCCGCGCTCGACTGACAGAAACTATACCGCCGGCCCGGTCCGGTGCATTGGCGGGTTATACGACGCTGGGCGGCCGCAGATAGCGGTCGTAGCACCGATCGCACAGGAACGTATCCCTGCTCGACGCCCAGTAAGTCATGCCCGGCTCGATGTGCTCGTAGCAGACTTCGCAGTGCTCGTGATCCCACATCTCGGAAACAAGCTCCCACTCCGCCTCGTCGAACGCCTGGCCGTGGTAGCGGCGCCAATGCCCGCGGTTGGCACGCGACACGAGCGCGGGAATCGGCTGGAACTCGTGGTGGACGAAATCGCGCTCCTCGATGGTCGCGAACTTCTCGTCGCGCATCGCCCAATCGGGGTTGGGGTCCGGATCGGCGTCGTCGTAGCCGGAACGCTTCATCGTCGTATAACGTGAGGCCGTTGAGCGGCCGCGGCGGCGCACGCGCGACGCTCGGCCGCAGGTGAAGTATACCGCCGCCGCGGTCCGCTCCAGCGGCTGGTTATCCGGCATCGCCGACAGTCGCCTACACGAGATAGTTCGCGACGACAATCGCAACGGCAAACCACGCGATCATCCGGAGGACGTACCCGGGCAAGCGATCTTCGACAGGAACGTAATTCGGTTCCAGCGCCCGTCGGCGGCGCAATTCGCGCTCGTATTCGCCGATTGCCGGCAATAGGACAATCGCCGGCACAGCCAGGAGCAGCGCCACTGCTCCGGCGACTGCCATTTCAACCATGCCGACGACCGAGGGTCCGAACGCAAGCAGTGAAGCCAAGCCTTCGGCCAGAGCGACGCCACCCGCGAGCCACGCAACGACCGTTCGTGTCGCCCAACGTCGCCACGCGCGGAGTGTCACCAACGACGTCGTCGCGTCACAGCACTGAAATAGCACGAGATCTTTCATGCCGGATAACGTGAGGCCGATCAGCGGCCGGAGCCGCACTCCAGCAGCTTCGGGACCACAGAAACTGTACCCGCGGCTCCGGTCCGCTGCACAGGATTTTGCATGATCGACTTGGCCATGTCGTTCCCGACGCGGCTTTACCGAGACGATCGGCACTATAACTCGAACGAGATCATTGCAATGGCGCAGTGTGCGCAACGCGCGCACGGCGCGCAACTT
>DASYWJ010000116.1:0-2480 GCA_035936155.1 Tepidisphaeraceae bacterium
GAATCTTCCCAAACAGGCTAGGGCTTGATGACGCACATGTCAGCTCAATCTTGAGCCGTCGCAGTTGCGCGAGACGGCAGTCGCCAATCTGAAGTCGCGCGTCGGGGCGCTGCCCAACGAGCACTTGTCGCTGGCGAAGCACCTGACAGCGGAGATCGGCAGCTCACGGGGCAGTTGGATAGCAAAAGCACCGTCGCGGGAGGCTGGCTTATCAGCCAAACGAAGCCGGTCGCCGCCGCGCCGCATAGGAACAGATAGAACATCGCCTTGGCCAGACCCTTTCGCCGGCTGGTCAGGATGAAGAATCCCAGCACGCCGGAGACGGCTGCGGCCAGCAACAAGACCCAGAACAACCCCAGGATCATTGCGGACCCAGTCCCATTGCCTTGCCGGGTGGTCCACACCGTTCGCCGCCCCTGAGCACCGGGTCCGCGCGGCTTGCCTGCGCCCCGTCGGGCCTGATCATTGGCGCCGGCGCGTACTGCACGACGTACACGCGGCGGTAATTCGGCGTCGTGTTCACACCGCTGCGGTGGAACACTGTGCTGGAGAAGACAGCGATGCTCCCCGCGGGGACGAGGACCGGCTCGCCCGGGTCGTCGCCGTGGTACCCGACCCGGTCCGCCGTGGCCTCGTTGCGCAGGTGGTCAACGCGCTCGCGTGTGCCGGCGCGGCCGTAGGGCAAGATCGTAACAGTGCCATTCGCCTCGCTCATGTCGTCCAAGGCCACCCAGCACGTGACGTAGGGCGGGTGGGGAATGTCAACGTATCCCCGAGTCCTGGTGCCACGCGAAGCTCTGCCCGCGCTCCGGCCCTTTGACAACGAACTGGTCGTAGTACAGCACCGCATCATTGCCCGCCGTGGCCCGCGCAATTTCCGACATCACGGGTCCGAAAGCGAACTTCTCTACCTCCGGGTCCTGCGACGCGGGGAACGTGACGAAGTACTTCCCAGCCTGCTGGTGCTTGCTCAACCCGTTGGCCGCGGCCGTCTGCTGTTCGCGCTCGAACGAAGCGCAGAACATCTAAAAGACCACCACGGGCCCGGACAGCGCGACCAGCGGAGATTGCACGTATCCGGCTGCTGCGGGTCCTGCGAAGCTGCACCGTGTCATCTCCCGGCCCCGCACTGAATCGAGAGCATTGCCCGTTAAGGTGTTGATCATTGAAGACAACCAGATGGTCCGCATCACGCTGAAAAAGCTTCTGGCGTTGGACGGGTTCGTCGTCGCCGCCGCGGGCACGCTGAGGGAGGGGTACGAAAAGCTGGACGGTCAGGCGGCCGTCGTCCTCGATTTGGATTTGCCCGACGGCAGCGGCCTCGAACTTCTGAAGCGAATGCGGTCCGAGGGTCATCCGGCAAGGGTGTTCGTCACTTCCGGCTCGTGCGATCGTCCCCTTCTACGGGAAGTCGAACAGCTTCAACCTGATGCGATGCTCTGCAAGCCGGTGGACTATCCCCAGCTCGTGAAGCTTCTTAAACCTGCCTGAAGCGCACCTTGTTCGCCGCGTCCTTTCCTGGCATTCGACGTGCGAATTCGTTACCTTGCTCGGACGCTTTCTCCTATTTGCCGAGGCCGAATGAATGCCGATGGGCCGCTCCGAATTCTCGTCGTGGAAGATCACCACGACTCGCGCGTGATGCTCGAACGTCTCCTGCGGAGCAGTGGGCACGAGGCGCTGCTGGCTGGTTCCGTGGCAACCGCGCTCGCCGTCGCGCGGTCGACCACGTTCGACATGGTGATCAGCGACATCGACCTGCCCGACGGCGATGGATGCGCACTGATGCAGACGTTGCGCGAAATGACGGGCGCGGCTGGCATCGCCGTCTCTGGCCACGTGGGCGAGGAGCACCAGCGACGCGCAAAAGCCGCGGGAGTTTGTGTCCACCTCTGCAAGCCGATCACCTTCGGGAAGCTGCTCGACGCGATCGAGGAATGCCGCTCCGAGCACACGCCCGCTTAGCTCGACGAGCGCGACCGATTGGATGTGCGCAGCCCGCGACGCTGAACGCTCGGTGGCGCAAAACGTGAGTTCCCTTGCTTTCGGCCCTCGCGCGCTGGTCTACTGCTGATGGGCATTCCAGTAGCAACCGGGCAAACACATGGACGATCGATCATTCCAGCCGCTTCTGCGCACGCTGTGCGCCGATGGCATGTACATCTTCTGTGCCGAGCGCAGTGGCTGGACGATACGGCGCGAGGGGGTCGTGATCTGCTCGGGGACGAGCGAGCGACAGTCCATCGAGGATTGTGTCAAGCGGTTCGTAGCACTGACGTCTCCGGCGAATCGTCCTGCTCAGCCTTTCGTGATGGCCTGATGTATCTGATCGATTCTTAGCCTAGTGGATTAACACAGTTCCTCTGAAGTGTGAAGGTGCGTCATGCTGTGGCCATCAATGGCAAGGAGGCCGGATGGCGAAGAAGTACGTCGTGAAGCTCAAGGGTCACGAGCGGCTGGCGTTGCAGCGGAAATTGCGG
>DASYWJ010000117.1:0-15121 GCA_035936155.1 Tepidisphaeraceae bacterium
GGCAACAGTGGCTCGACCAATTCCCACAGGTCGTCGGGTACGAGCGGCTTGGCCATGGCGTCCTCCGTGACTGCGGCCAAGCGAGATTGTCGGGCGGCATCGGATCATTCGGAACCGAGGTTTTGTTAGGAGCTCTTTAGATTCTCCCGTTCCTTACGGCCTGCGGCACGCGCCTTCCTCCCAGGAGGACGTGTCTTCCTCCCAGGAGGACGGGTCTTCCTCCGAGGAGGACGGGTCTTCCTCCGAGGAGGACGTGGCTTCGTCCATGGAGAACAAGGCTTCCTCCCAGGAGAATGGAGCTTCCTCCATGGAGGACGGAGCTTCCTCCATGGAGGACGGAGCTTACTCCATGGAGGACGGAGCTTCTTCCGCGGAGGACGGAGCTTACGTCATGCAGGACAAGATTCCTCCCACGCGGACGCCGCTTCCGTCCGAGAAAAACCGGGGCCATTCTAAAGGGTCGGGCATTCGAGAGGGTCGGGAGTCATTGATAAGATCCCGGCCCCTTAGATTCACCCGGGGACTCCTGCCCAGAACCGAGCGCGGTGAAGGTGGCTGTCACGTTTGATTGCTCACCTTCGATGCTCTGTCACCTTCGACTGCTCCACCAGCGCCGTCTTGAGGACCATCACCTGCAGTACGTTGCCCACTGCCACGTCAACACGAGCACATAGACGACCACCGCGAACCCATCGTGCACCCGCGGTGCAACCGTCTTGGGTTCCCGCCTGGATTATGCGTTGCTTCGGCGCACCACTCGATCCGATACTCCTTCCGCGCGGTGATCAGTCGGAGAACACGTCGAGCCGTGCCAATCTTTTGCGTTTGCGCGCGGGTGGCTTGACTGCTTTCAAAAAGCGCAGACATTACCCCGCTTGCCGTCCGGGACGGCGTAGACTGTTTCGACCGCGTCCGAGCGCCGTTGCCCCATGGCCCAGATTTTCCATCCGAGCATCAACACCATCGCCAAGGCGAGCATCTTCGGCGCGATCTTCATCATCGGTTTCGCGGGATGGTTCATCTGGGAGTTCAGCCGCTCCCCGTACATCACGCAGGTGAACGTGCCGCGCGAGCAACCCGTGCAGTTCAGCCACGAGCACCACGTCGCCGGGCTGGGCATTGACTGTCGCTACTGCCATAACTCGGTCGAGAAGGCCGCTTTTGCGGGCATGCCGTCAACCAAGGTCTGCATGACCTGCCATTCGCAGATCTGGACGAACGCCGACCTGCTCGAGCCCGTGCGCGCGAGCTGGCGGACGGGTGAGCCCATCCGCTGGACGCGCGTCAACGACGTCGCGGATTTCGTGCACTTCCCCCACGACATCCACGTCAACCGCGGCGTGTCGTGCGTCAGCTGCCACGGTCAGGTGAACGAGATGCCGCTGATGTGGAAGACCAAGAGTTTGCAGATGGAGTGGTGCCTCGACTGCCACCGCAATCCGGCGCCGCACCTGCGCGAGAAGTGGACGCAGGACAAGGCGACGGGGGAGAACCGATTCGACCGCGACGTCGTGTTCAACATGAACTGGCACCCGCCTGTCGACCAGACGGAGCGCGGCCAGGTTCTCATGAAGAAGTTCAACATCAACACGTATCAATTGACGAACTGCTCGATCTGCCATTACTGAAACGCGAGAAGAGTTTGCCACCGATGGGGCACCGATGAACACCGATCAAAAAGCGAAGAAGTGGCCACCAATTTCACGAACGAACACGAATAGGCCAATTGTTCGAGACAGATTGTGAAATGAGCTGTCCATCGAAACATGTTGAAGCGCCGAACGAGGAGCCGCAGCAGGCGCTGACCGGCCGGGCGTTCTGGCGCAGCCTGGATGAGCTGTCGCAGACGCCGCAGTTTCAGGAAGCGCTGCATCGGGAGTACCCGCGCGGCGCTTCGGAATGGCACGATGATGTGAGCCGCCGCAACTTCCTCAAGCTGATGAGCGCTTCGCTGGCGCTGGCGGGGGTGTACGGGTGCGCGCGGCCGGAAGAGCAGATCGTTCCGTACGTCATCCCCCCGGAAAATCAGCTCCCCGGCAAGCCGCTGTACTACGCGACGGCATTCCCGCTGGGCGGGTATGGCCTGGGTGTGCTTGCAGAGCAGCACATGGGGCGCCCAACCAAGATCGAGGGCAACCCCGATCATCCCGCGAGCCTCGGCGCCACCGATGTCCACGCGCAGGCCTCGGTGCTCTCGCTGTATGACCCGGCGCACCCCGAGACGCCCAAGGAAGCCGGCGAAATCCGCACCTGGACCAGGTTCTTCGAGGTCCTCCGCAAGGAGCTGGACGCGAAGAAGCAAACCGCCGGGGCGGGGTTCCGCATCCTCACGGAAACCGTGACCTCGCCGACCCTCATCAGCCAGATCCAGGCGCTGCTCAAGCAGTTCCCGCAGGCAAAGTGGCACCACTACGAGCCGATCAACTTCGAGGGCGCCCGCGCCGGCGCGATCGCGGCGTTCGGCCGGCCCGTGAACACGATTTATCGGTTCGACAAGGCCCAGCGCATCCTGTCGCTGGACTCGGATTTCCTGATGGTCGGCCCTGCCTCGGTGCGCTACAACAGCGACTACGCCCACACCCGCCGGGTGCGTAGTGGCACGGGCTTCCAGCCCGTGTCTTCTGATCCAAAAGAAAAGGATCACGGGCAGGATGCCCGTGCCGCAATGAGCCGCATGTATGCGGTCCAAAGCACGCCAACCATCACCGCGACGATGGCCGACCACCGCTGGCCCATGCGGGCCGGCGAAGTCGAGGGATTCGCCCGCGCCGTGCTCGCGCAGGTGCAGGGCGAGCCCGTGGATCATCCACTGGCCGCTCAGATTGCGCTGATTGTGGCGGACCTGAAGGAACATCAGGGGCGCAGCGTCGTCGTGCCCGGTGAGTACCAGCCCGTCGTCGTCCACGCCATTGCCCACGCGCTCAACGCCGCGCTGGGCGCCGTCGGCCAGACCGTCGTCTACACCGAACCGATCGAAGTCCACGAGAGCGGGCAGCTCGAATCGATTCGCGCGCTCGTGAAAGACATGGACGCCGGCCAGGTGGACATGCTGCTCGTGCTGGGCAGCAATCCGGTCTTCACCGCGCCGGCCGACCTGAAATTCCGCGAGGCGTACGGCAAGGTGCGGCTGCGGATCCAGCAGAGCCTGTACTACGACGAGACGTCATTCCATTCACACTGGCACGTGCCCGAATCGCACTACCTCGAGACGTGGAGCGACATTCGCGCGTTCGACGGAACGGTGACGATCATCCAGCCGCTCATTCAGGCGCTGCACCAGAGCAGGTCTCCGCACGAGCTGTTGGCGTTCATGTTGGGTTTCCCGGATGTCTCCGCTCGTGAAATAATTCGCGAAGCGTGGCGTTCCCGAGCGCCTGCCGGCGATTTTGAAACGTTCTGGATGCGGGCGCTGGAGAAGGGGGTGGTCGAGAATACAGCGGCGCCGGTAGTGAATGTGACGCTTCAACCCGAAGCGGTCGCGCCGGCGCGGAACGAACCATCGCAGAGCGGGGCTGCCGCCGCCGGCTATGAAGTCATTTTTCGCCCCGATCCGGCGGTGTGGGACGGCCGCTTCGCCAACAATGGATGGCTTCAGGAATTCCCCCGCCCGCTCACGAAGCTGACGTGGGACAACGTCGCCATCATGAGCGTGCGGACGGCGGTGCAGCTGGGGCTGACGCAGAGCATCGAGGAGCCGGCCAGCGCCAACGAGCAGCTCGTGCGGCTCACGTATGCCGGCAACTCCGTCGAAGCGCCGGTGTGGGTGATGGCGGGGCACCCGGATAACTCGGTGACCGTCCTGCTCGGCGGCGGGCGGGAAGTCGCCACGCCGGTCGGCAAGGGCGTCGGGTTCAACGGCTACCGCATTCGCCCGTCCACGGCGATGTGGTTTGGTCAGGGCCTGGAAGTGGAGAAGCTCGGGCGCCGCTACCCGCTCGCCTGCACACAGCCACACCAGATGCTCGAAGGCCGCGACCACCTCCGCGTCCACACGCTCGAGGAGTTTCGGAATATTGCCGGTACACCCCAGACACCCCATACCGTACCGGAGCCGGCTCACGGCAAAACGGTTCACCTCTCGTTCTACCCCGACCGCCCCGAGCCCGATGAGTGGCTGGTCGGCACACACCAGTGGGGGATGGCCATCGACCAGAACGTCTGCACCGGGTGCAGCGCGTGCGTCCTCGCCTGCCAGGCGGAGAACAACATCCCGATCGTCGGAAAGGACCAGGTGCTCAACGGCCGGGAAATGCACTGGCTGCGCATCGACACGTACTACCGCGGCGAGTCGACGAACCCCGAGGGCCCTTACTTCCAGCCGATGCTCTGCCAGCACTGCGAGAAAGCGCCGTGCGAGATCGTGTGCCCCGTCGAAGCAACCAGCCACTCCGTCGAGGGCATCAACGAGATGACGTACAACCGCTGCATCGGCACGCGGTACTGTTCCAACAACTGCCCCTACAAAGTTCGCCGCTTCAACTTCCTGCAGTATGCCGAGATCAGTACGCCGATCCTCCAGCTCGTGCACAACCCCGATGTCACGGTTCGCCAGCGCGGCGTAATGGAGAAGTGCACCTACTGCATCCAGCGGATCAACACCACGCGGCGCGAGATCAAGACGCTGCGCGGCGATGCCGTCGATGCGCCGCAGAGTGTGAAGGCGGAGGTCCAGGCAAGGGTGGACGCGCTGATGGACACGCTCCAGACCGCCTGCCAGCAGGCGTGCCCGACGGAGGCGATCGTGTTCGGCGACATCATGTACGAGTATGCCAACGGTCAGCCGATGGCCGTAACGCGGCTGAAGACCGAACCGCACAACTACGGGGTGCTCACGGAGCTGAACACCAACCCGCGCACGACGTACCTGGCGCGATTGACGAACCCGAACCCTGCGATCGGTGGCCCGAAGGACACCAGTGCCGAGAAGCGCACCGCGCACGACGCGGCACGCGGCTGACCAGCGAAGCGACGACTGAAGACATGGCATCGCACCACCCCCACACGCCGCCCGTTGCTTCGCGCGAAGTGCTCGCCTTCCAGGCCGAGCGCGCCGCCGACCCCACGAAACAGATCCTCGGACCGGGGCACGATTTCCATTCCGTCACCGAAAAGATCAGCGGCATCGTCCTGACGCGGCACACCGGCCGCGGCTGGATCATCGGCTTCGGCATTTCGCTCCTGCTCATGCTGGTGCTGCTGTACTCGATCGTGGTGCTGCTGGCGGTGGGCGTGGGCGTGTGGGGCATCAATGTGCCGGTCGCCTGGGGGTTTGCGATCGTCAATTTCGTCTGGTGGATCGGCATCGGCCACGCCGGAACCCTCATCTCCGCCATCCTGCTGCTCTTGCGGCAGGAGTGGCGCACCAGCATCAATCGCTTCGCCGAGGCGATGACGCTGTTTGCCGTCGCGTCGGCGGGCATTTTTCCGTTGCTTCACGTCGGGCGCCCGTGGCTCGCGTACTGGCTGTTCCCCTATCCCAACACGATGGGGTTGTGGCCGCAGTTCCGCAGCCCGCTCGTGTGGGACGTGTTCGCCGTCTCGACGTACGGGACGATCTCGCTGCTGTTCTGGTACGTCGGGCTGATCCCCGATTTCGCGACGATGCGCGACCGGGCGGTGAGGCCGATCCTGAAGATGGTCTACGGCGGACTATCGATGGGCTGGCGCGGGTCGGCCCTGCACTGGCACCGGTATGAAATGGCGTACCTGCTGCTCGCTGGGCTGGCGACGCCGCTGGTGATCTCCGTGCATACCGTCGTCAGCCTCGACTTCGCCGTGTCGGTGGTCCCCGGCTGGCACGTGACGATCTTCCCGCCGTACTTTGTCGCGGGGGCCATCTTCTCCGGGTTCGCGATGGTGCTCACGCTGACGATCCCGCTGCGCAAGGCGTACGGGCTCGAAGACTTCATCACCACCCGCCACCTCGACAACATGGCCAAGATCGTGCTGGCGACAGGGTTGATCGTAGCCTACGGCTACATCATGGAAATCTACATGGGGTTCTACAGCACGAACAAATACGAAGTCGGCATGTTGATGAACCGCTTCAAAGGCCCGTATTGGATGGGCTATGTCGCGCTGATCGTGTGCAACATCGCCACGCCGCAGCTTCTGTGGTCCAGGACAATTCGGCAGTGGCCGCTCGTGCTGTTTTTGATCTCGATCGTGGTGAACATCGGCATGTGGTTGGAGCGCTTCGTGATCGTCATCACCAGCCTGCACCGCGATTACCTCCCGTCGTCGTGGGGCATGTACTACCCAACGATCTACGACTGGGGCCTCTACCTCGGGTCCCTTGGGCTGTTCTTCTGCCTGCTGTTCCTGTTCATCCGCGTGCTGCCGATGATCAGCGTTTTTGAGATGCGCGAGCTCGTGTCGCGAACGAAGGGCAAACCCGTGCATGTGGATGGCCACGGCGGCGGGGAGCCGGTGGGGACGCTGGCGAGCGCGCCGTCGCGGGCGGAGGAGACGCGGTGAGAACCCAACTCCACGTCTATGGACTGCTCGCGGAGTTCGATGACCCCGATCGTCTGCTCGATGCTGCGCGCGCCGCGCACAAGGCGGGCTACAAGCGGATGGACGGATATTCACCATTCCCCATCCACGGCCTCAGCGCGGCGCTGGGCCTTCGCCAGACCCGGCTTCCACTGATCGTCCTGGCCGGGGGCATCATCGGGTGCCTGGGCGGCTTCTTCATGCAGTACTTCGCCTCCGTCATCCATTACCCGATGAACATTGGCGGACGGCCGTTCAACAGCTGGCCGGCGTTCATCATCATCACGTTCGAGATGACAATCCTCTGCGCCGGCCTGTCGGCGGTGCTGGGCATGCTCGCGCTCAATGGCCTGCCGCAGCCGTATCACCCGCTGTTCAACGTGGTGAACTTTGAGCTGGCCTCGCGCACCCACTTTTTCCTGTGCATCGAGGCGATCGACAAGAAGTTCGACCTCGCCGAGACGGCCGAGTTCCTCAAGTCGCTCAACCCGAGGAACATCACCATCGTCCCCGCAGGGAAGCTCCAGAGGCCGGCCGAGACGGTGACAGGCGATTACACCCCCACGAAGCTCCCGATGATCCTGCTGTGTGTCGGGATGCTGGGGCTGCTGATGGGCTGCGAGCACCCTGCGGACAACGAGCTGTTCAAGATGGATGACTTCGGCCGCATTACGCCGATGGAATCCAGCGAGGCGTTCGCCGACGGCACGAGCGCCCGTCCGCTTGTCGAGGGAACAGTGGCGCGTGGCGACCTGCGGCTCGACCCGCACCTGTACACCGGCAAGGTGGACGGCAAAGACGCCGACACGTTCCCGTTCCCCATCACGCGCTTGAGGCTGGAAACCGGGCGGCAGCAGTACCAGATCAACTGCGCGCATTGCCACAACGCCACCGGCGACGGCAACGGGATGATCGTCCGCCGGGGGTTCACCCGCCCGCCGTCTTTTCATGAAGAGCGCCTCCGCAACGCGCCGGTCGGGCATTTTTATGACGTGATCACGAACGGGTGGGGCGCGATGTACAGCCACAACGACCGCGTCACGGTCGAGGACCGTTGGGCGATCGCTGCATACATCCGCGTGCTTCAGTTCAGCCAGAACGCGGACGTGAATGCGCTGTCGCCGGAAGATCGCAGGATGCTTTCTGCGGCCATGGCCGCGCCGACGACCGCGCCAACCGGCGCCGCGGCGCCGGCAGGGGGGACGCATTGAGCGACGCCATCGCCACAACCGCCGCCCCCGAACGCCAGGAACTGCATCCGGCGCTGGACCGGATCCAGTTCCCTGCGCTGATCGCCGGGCTGGCCGGATGTGCCCTGCTCGTCCTGGGGCTGCTCATCCCGTCGACGCGCGAGCAGTTCTTCCGCTCGTACCTGTGGGCCTACCTCTTCTGGCTCGGCCTGCCGCTGGGGGCGGGCGGGTTGCTGATGGTTCAATACCTCACCGGCGGCGCCTGGGGCCTGGCGATCCGCCGGCTGCTCGAGAGCGCCACGCGGATGATCATCCCCATGGCGATCCTGTTCATCCCGATCGCGCTGGGCGTGAGATCGCTGTACATTTGGACCGGCCAGGGTCACGACGAACTGCACGGGAAGGAGCACTACCTGAACGTGTCGAGCTGGCTGCTCCGCGCCGGGGTTTGTTTTGTGCTGTGGATCATCGGCGCGTTCCTGCTCAACCACTGGTCGCTCGCGCAGGACCGCACGGGGAGCCCCGCGGCGCTCCGCCGGCTGCAGATGCTCAGTGGGCCGGGTTTGCTCGTATTCGTGCTGACGATGACGGTCGCGACGGTGGACTGGGTTATGTCGATCGACCCGCACTGGTACTCGACGATCTACAGCCTGATCTTCATCGCCGGCAACGCGCTGGCGACGCTGGCGATGTGCATCGTGCTGCTGGCGCTGCTGGCGCGGCGTCCGCCGCTGTCCTATGTGATCACGCGCGACCACTTCCAGGACCTGGGCAACCTGCTGCTGGCGTTCACAATGCTGTGGGCGTACATGAGCTTCTCGCAGTACCTGATCATGTGGTCCGGCAACATCGCCGAAGAGGCGCCTTACTACACCGTCCGAACGGATGGATTCCAGAAAGCCGTGGCGGTGGCGCTCATCGTGCTGCACTTTTTCGTGCCGTTTGCGCTGCTGCTGTCTCGGGGGACGAAGCGGTCGGTGCGGGTCCTGGCGGTCGTGGCGTCGTTGATCCTTGTGATGCGGCTCGTCGATCTGTTCTGGATCGTGATCCCGACGTTCTACCAGGCGCACCAGGCGCCCGAGGGGCACAACGTGCTCCCGCACTGGCTGGACTTCGTGGCCCCGATCGGGATCGGCGGGATCTGGATCTTCCTGTTCATCCTGCAGCTGCGCCGCCGCCCGCTGATCCCGCCGCACGACCCGCGGCTGGGGGAGGTGGGACACTGATGAGCGATCAGAGCCCTGCACCGATGACTCCCGATTACCGGTCGTCGACCACGCCGTCGCACGGCGGTCACGTGCATCACGCCGAGATGCCCGAGGAGCATCCCGAGCGTCACGAGCACACCGACGTGAGCGTCCGCGGCATCTGGATCACCGTGGGCAGTATCGTGGTGGTGGCGGCGCTCGTGCACGTGATGCTGTACGTCGTGTTCTTCGCCTACGAAGGCGCACAGGCCCGCGAGGACGATGCGGAGCGTCGCTCGGCCATTACCGACATGGTGCAAGGCCCGCCCGAGGAGATCCCGCGGCTTCAGGGGATTCACACCTTCAATGAAGACACGCCGTCCGTCGATCAGCTGAAGATGGAGCAGGAGAACCGTCGGCTGCTCAACAGCTATGCAACGACCGACAACGACCAGGTGCGGATCCCCATCAACCGCGCGATGGACATCGCGTTGGAGCGCAACCTGTTCCCCGCCCGCGGCGCCACCACAACAGTGACCACCCAACCGGCAGGAGGCGCCGATGCGGGCAATTGACCTTGTGACTTGCGAACACGCCACTCCCTCGCACCGGTACTCCGGGGAGAGGGCAGGGGAGAGGGGCAAGGTGCGTGCGGCAGTTCGCTTCGGTTACTCGTGCAAGTTGTCGAATCGACCGATGCCCTGTCCGCTGCGCCGTTCGCCCCTCTCCCCAATCCTCTCCCCGGTGTACCGCGAAGAGGGAGCGAAGGCGTGCCGCGCTCTCGTGGCCTGCGTCGTTCTCTTCGTGTTTGCCACCACCGCCCGCGCGCAGGACCCGATCCGCCAGCAGCCCGCTGCCGCGTCCATGATGACGCGCGTCGGGATCGATCAGAACCTCAACGCGCAGCTCCCGCTCGACTTGGAATTTCGCGACGAGTCGGGGAAGACCGTTCGCCTCGGCCAATACTTCGGGGAAAAACCCGTTGTGCTCGCGTTCGTCTACTACGGCTGTCCATCGCTGTGCACGATGGTGCTGAACGGGATGAATCAGTCATTCCGCACGTTGTCGTTCGACATCGGCAAGGAATACGACGTCGTCACCGTCAGCTTCGATCACACCGAGACCCCGCAGCTGGCTGCCGAGAAGAAGGCGACATACCTCAGGCAGTACGGCCGCGCGGGCGGGGAGCAGGGGTGGCATTTCCTGACCGGGGATGAGGCCAATATTCAAAAGCTGACGAAGGCGGCCGGCTTCCGCTTCGTCTGGGACGATGCAACGAAGCAGTTCGCCCACGGCAGCGCGATCATGGTCACCACGCCCGACGGGCGCCTCTCCCGGTACTTCTACGGGCTGGAATACGCGCCCAAGGACCTTCGGCTGGGGTTGATCGAAGCATCGCAGAACAGAATTGGCGGCATGACCGACCAGGTCCTGCTGCTGTGCTACCAGTACAACCCGATGACCGGAAAGTACGGGTTCGCGATCATGCGCAGCCTGCAGGCGGGCGGGATCGCGACGCTGCTCGCGCTGGTGAGCTACATCACGATGAAATTGGTCCGCGAGCGCCGTGACGCACGACGCCGCGCGCTGAACCCGCAGCCCGCGGGCAACGCCCCGCGCGGAGAGGTCGATCCTGGACACGCTGGTTCTGATGAGCAGATCCGCGCGGGGCGTTGCCCGCGGGCTATTAAGGTGTAACCGTGGACGAAGGTTTTCGTCTCCATCCCGAGCAGGCCTCCACGTTCGCCAGCGATGTCGACGGGCTATACTTTTTTCTCAGCGCCGTCAGCGCGTTCTTCACGGTGCTGATCTTCGTCGCCATCGTCTACTTCGCCATCAAGTACCGCCGCCGGCCCGGTGAGGAAGCGCCGCCGCGCCCGATCCTAGGGTCGCTGGGGCTCGAGGTCCTCTGGTCCGTGGTTCCGTTCATCTTCGCGATGATCTTCTTCTTCTGGGGCGCCCGCACCTACTTCAAGATCGCCCGTCCGCCGGCCAACGCGATGGAGGTCTACGTCGTCGGCAAGCAGTGGATGTGGAAGCTTCAGCATGCCAACGGCACGCGCGAGATCAACACGCTGCACGTCCCGCTCGGCCAGCCGGTGAAGCTGATCATGTCGTCGCAGGACGTCATTCACAGCTTCTTCGTCCCGGCGTTTCGCGTGAAGCAGGACGTGCTGCCCGGGCGCTACACCGTGCTGTGGTTCGAGCCCACCAAGGTGGGGGAGTACCACCTGTTCTGCGCCGAATACTGCGGGACGCAGCACTCGGGGATGATCGGCAGGGTGGTGGTGATGGAGCCGCAGGCCTATGAGGCGTGGATGAGCGGGACGGTGCCGGACGAGCCGCCCGCCGTCGCAGGCCAGCGACTGTTCACGTCGCTGGGGTGCCTCACGTGTCACGGCTCGCAGGCGCCGACGATGGCGGGACTCTACGGCAGCCAGGTGCAGCTGGAGGGCGGCCGCACAGCGCTGGCCGATGAGCAGTACCTCCGCCGCTCCATCATGGATTCCACGGCCGACATCGTGCAGGGATACAAGCCGATCATGCCCAGCTTCCGCGGCCAGATCTCCGAAGAGCAGCTGGCCTCGCTGATTGCGTATATCAAGTCCCTTCAGGAGCAGGGGCAGGGTGGCATGCGCACGCCGGCGACCATGCCGGCAGGGCAGCGCGCCCAGCCTCTGGAAGTTGATCCGACGCAGCGCCCCCGCGTCACGCCCGAGGCGTCCGGCATCGCGCCGGCCGCCCCGCCCACCGGAGGGCCCAACCCATGACCACCTTAGACATCACACCCGCGCCGCTCGAAGAGCCGGAAGATTACCTCAACAAGGCCTACAACATCCGCTCGTGGTTCCTCACTGTGGACCACAAGCGGATCGCGATCATGTACCTGATCTCGGTCACCGCCTTCTTCCTCGTCGGCGGGGCCTTTGCGACCATGATCCGGCTGGAGCTGGCCACCCCGCGCGGCGATCTCGTGCAGGCCGAGACCTACAACAAGCTCTTCACCATGCATGGCGTGGTGATGATCTTCTTCTTCCTGATCCCCTCGATCCCCGCGACGCTGGGCAACTTTCTCGTCCCGCTCATGCTCGGGGCGCGCGACCTGGCGTTTCCCAAGCTGAACCTGCTCAGCTGGTACCTGTTCATGGCCGGCGGCGTCTGCGGCGTCGCTGCGATGGTCATGGGCGGCGTCGACACCGGCTGGACTTTCTACACCCCCTACAGCAGCGAGTTCGCCACCACCCAGGTCGCCTTCACAATCATGGGCGCCTTCATCGCCGGCTTCGCCTCCATCCTCACGGGGCTCAACTTCATCGTCACCACCCACACCATGCGCGCCCCCGGCCTCACCTGGTTCAGGCTCCCGCTGTTCATGTGGTCTATGTACGCGACCAGCATCATCATGATCCTGGCCACCCCCGTCATCGCCATCGGGCTGCTGCTGCTGCTCGCTGAGCGCGTCTTCCGGCTGGGCATCTTTGACCCCTCCATCGGCGGCGATCCTGTGCTCTTCCAGCACATCTTCTGGTTCTACTCGCATCCGGCCGTCTACATCATGATCCTGCCGGCCATGGGCGTGATCAGCGAGCTGGTCGCCTGCTTCAGCCGCAAGCGCATCTTCGGCTATCCCCTGGTCGCGTTCAGCTCGATCGCCATCGCCGTCATCAGCTTCTTCGTCTGGGGGCACCACATGTTCGTGAGCAGCCAGAGCGCCTACGGCGGGATGGTGTTCTCGTTCCTCAGCTTCCTCGTCGCCATCCCGTCAGCCATCAAGGTCTTCAACTGGACGGCCACGTACTTCCGCGGTTCCGTCGCTTTCCTGACGCCCAACCTCTACGCGTGGTTCTTCATCGGGTTGTTCACGATCGGGGGGCTGAC
This sequence comes from Tepidisphaeraceae bacterium, assembly GCA_035936155.1. Lineage (GTDB taxonomy): Bacteria > Planctomycetota > Phycisphaerae > Tepidisphaerales > Tepidisphaeraceae > DASYWJ01. The sequence goes on from DASYWJ010000117.1 coordinate 12,752, forward strand.
GGGGCTGTTCCTGGCGGCGCTGGCGGTCGACGTGCACGTGCACGACACCTACTTCATCGTCGCCCACTTCCACTACATCATGGTGGGCGGCACGGTGCTGGCGTACCTCGGCGGCATCCATTACTGGTGGCCGAAGATGACCGGGAAGATGTACACCGAGTGGATCGCGAAATTCGCTGCGTTCGCGGTGTTCGTGGGATTCAACCTGACGTTCTTCCCGCAGTTTTTCCTGGGCTACCTGGGCATGCCGCGGCGGTATCACGCGTATCCGCCGGAATACCAGGTGCTCAACGTGATGAGCAGCGCCGGCGCATCGATCCTCGCGCTGGGGCTGGCGTTGCCGGTGTTCTACCTGCTGTGGTCCCTGTGGTACGGCAAGGATGCGCCCGCCAACCCCTGGGGCGCCGTGGGGCTGGAGTGGGCGACCTCGTCCCCGCCCCCGACGGAAAACTTTGAGGAACAGCCCGTCGTCACCTGGGAAGCGTACGAGTATTCGCGAAAGGAGCCCGACGTTGTCGGCGTCACACCCAACGATACTAGCACACCAGTTTGACGACCTTCACCAGCAGAAGGAGTCGGTCACGCTGGGCATGTGGGCGTTCCTCGTCACCGAGGTGATGTTCTTCGGCGGTGCGTTCCTCGGGTACGCCGTCTACCGGTTCTACTATCCCGAAGCCTTCGCCTACGGCAGCAGCCTGGAAAGCTGGCGCATCGGCGCGTTCAACACCGTCGTGCTGCTCATCAGCAGCCTCACCGTCGCGCTGGCCGTCCACGAAGCGCAGGGGGGCAACAACGGCGGCGTCATCCGCTATCTGGTGATCACGATCGCGCTGGCGCTCCTCTTCGTCGGCGTCAAGGGGTATGAATACAACCACATCATCGAAGCCGGCCACGCCCCCTGGCAGCGCTTCACCGAAGGGTATTACGCCGGCGACAATCCGTCCCCCAGCGCGCACGGGGCGGGGCCGCACGGGACCGGGCCGCACGCGCAGGGTGCGAATGGGCAGGGCGCGCACAAGGCGACGACGATCTTCTTCTCCTTCTACTTCGCCATGACCTCGATCCACGCGCTGCACATGCTGATCGGCGTGGGGCTGTTCATCTGGCTCATCAAGCTCGCGCGGCGAAACCGTTTTTCGCCCAAATACTACAACCCCGTCGAGGTCGTGGGCCTGTACTGGCACTTCGTCGACATTGTCTGGATTTTCATCTATCCGCTGTTCTATTTGATCGACCCGAAGTGGTAAGGCTGGCCGAGCATGACGCACGCAAGTCCCACCCTCAGCAACCCCCGGCGACCGGGCGCGCCGCCCGATCCGCACGCGTTCGTCGAGCCGCATGTCCCGGTCCGCACGTACCTCATGATCTTTGCAGCGCTGATGATCCTGATGCTGCTCACGGTCGCTGCCGCGTTCCTGCCGCACCAGGCTATTGGCAACTGGTCGATCATCATCGCCCTGGGGATCGCGACGATCAAAGCAGTGCTCGTCATCCTCTATTTCATGCACGTGAAGTACGCCAGCCCGCTGGTGAAGATCGTTGTGATCTCCGGGTTCGTGTGGTTCTTCATTGCGCTGGGACTGACGTTCACGGATTACCTCACGCGCGGCTGGCTTCCGGTTTCCGCCGGTTGGCCGGAGCACCCGCTTCGCGCGAACGTCGCGCTGCCCGACCCGGTTCCCGGCCCGCCCCTGGCGGAGCTCCCGGACAAGAGTGGCGGAGCCGGCCATGGGACCGAGGGCGGCGGGACCGAGGGCGGCGCGAAGGGTGCCGGCGGCCGCTGACTTCGCCTGCGGTAGCCATCGGCGCCCGCCAACCCGGCCGGCGCCGCATAGAGCTGCAACGGTTCCTGACGCGCCGGGCTTGCACGGGCTCGTACGAAGATTTATACACGATGATGTCTCGGGGGTTTTCGTTGACGCGCACGGGGCCAGAGCCCTGAGCGCGATGGAGTGAACACCCGTGCCTTCCAGTATTTCCAGGACCCGCTTGCGCAAAGCGTTCGATGAGGGCCGTCGCTCGGCAGCATCCGAGACGGCGCAGAACCCGTACGACAATCCCAAGCTCCGTAAGCTCTGGGACGATGGCCGCGCCCGCCAGCGCGCCGGGGAATTGACCACCCCGATCCCGCCGCTCGAGCATGGTCAGACCCGCGCGCAGCGCGCCCCCCAGAACCCCCCCGGCACCAAGCGCGCCGCCCGGCCCGCACCGCCCCCGCGCCGGTATGGCGGCCCCCGCCCCGGCGGTGGTGGTGGCTTCGGCGGTGGGGGCGGCGGTGGTTACGGCGGCGGGGGGGGTGGTGGCTTCGGCGGCGGCCGCGGACGCCCGCGCGGTCGCTGATCGGACCGACCAAAAAGCCGCCGGGCCCCC
>DASYWJ010000118.1:0-158963 GCA_035936155.1 Tepidisphaeraceae bacterium
AGCAGTTCCTGCGCTCGGCCGCCGCCCGCACCGCCGAAGCGCTGGGCGAGGCGATCACCGCCGCGTTCGCGACCGTCACCGTCAACGACCTGCGAAACTGGTTTCAACACTGCGGATACGCTGCCGCTTGAGCATGCTACAACAGTCAAGCGCTCTAGCTTCACAGAGTGTCGCCCACAGGTCAGTAGAGTCCCACGTTGTAAGCAGGCAGACGACCGCGCGTAGCAGTAGCCGCTCCCGGAGGATTTCGAGAGGGTACTGATGGACACAATCGAAAACGACAACGGGACCAACTGTCTGTAGCACGCGGGAAATGACATCCACCGCCACAAACGAATTGTGCTCGTCGAGAGTTAACCAGACTATCTCCCACCCAACCCAAGCTGGGTCTGCCGCCACAGTTGCTGCAACGTCCCTGATCCAATCGTCAATCTCCGGGAGAGATCGACTCTGCGGATGGAGAATGTAAAGCCTCTGTTTTGACACCAACAGTCCATGTCACGTAGTCCTAGCGTTGGCTAGCAGATCTGGCACGGCCCGGGCGTGGAGCACTGGCCGTCGCCGGCGATCCTGCGGCGGTGGTTGCGGCGGCCGGGGTTCGTGCAGGCGATGCAGTCGATCCGCGACGCGATCCGCTACCAGGCGGACTTCCAGCTCCTGACCGCGGTGGGGTCGGCGGCGCACGTTCTGCACACGACGATCGCCGCGGGACTCCGCTGACGCGGGCGCCGCGGCGGGGCTGAAGGCGATGAGCGACCTGATGAAGCTCGCCCACGTCCGCCAGCGGTTCGCCGCCGACGAGCCGCCGCCGCGCGTGCGCGAGAGCCTGCTTGTGGAGATGTTCTGCACGGCCAACCCGAGGCGCGGATCAGCGCGCTGCTGCATATGTACGAGAGTTACACGGGTCGCGACCTGCGCCGCCGAGTACAAGGCGCGCTGCGAAGCGCGCCGCAACGCGGGCGTGGCGCACACGCCCATCGCGGCGCGGCCGATCGGTTGGCGCATCGGCGCGGACGTAGATGACGCCGCGTGACCGCTCTGATAGCGTCTGCGGCATGATCCGCATCGCGGAAATCTTCCAAATCTCCGAGGCGACCGCGGCGACAGCAGCCCTGCTGGGCGGCTCCATTAGAAGGACAATCCCACCGATGAAGCCTGCACTCCTCATCCGCGTCGTCGTACTCACCTGTCTCACCACGCGCGCCGGCGCGCAGACGACCCCGCCGCACATCGTCCTGTTCATCGCCGACGACTTTTCCTGGCATGACGCCGAGCCCTACGGCGCCACCGACGTCCGTACCCCGAATATGGCGAAGCTCGCCAAGCAGGGGATGCGGTTCGACCACGCCATCGCGGCGTCGCCGACGTGTACGCCGTCGCGATCGGCGATCTACACGGGGTTGTTCCCGTTTCGCAACGGCGCTCATCCGAATCATTCGCTGATCAAGGAGGGCATCCGCACCCTGCCGGACTACTTCAAGGAGCTGGGGTATCGCGTCGTGCTGGCGGGGAAGACGCACGTGGGGCCGCGGGAGCAGTTCGCGTTTGAGTATCTCAAGGGATCGAACTTCATGCCCAGCGGCAAGAAGCACGTGCTGTGGACGGAGCTGGACACCGGCGTGGTCGATCGGCTGCTGGCGGAGCATGAGAAAGGCGCGCAGCCGCTGTGTTTGCTCGTATGCACGCATTCACCGCACGTGTTCTGGCCGAACAACGAGGGGTACGACCCGGCAGCGATCGACATCCCGCCGTACCTGCTCGACACGCCGCAGACGCGGCGGATGCGGGCGAGATATTACACAGATGTGACGCTGATGGACTCGCAGCTCGGGGACGTGATGGCATCCCTCGACAAGCACGGCTACGTGGACAACACGCTGCTGATCTTCACCGCCGATCAGGGGGCGCAGTGGCCGATGGCGAAGTGGACGCTGTATGACGCGGGGATCCGCGCGCCGCTGATCGTGCGCTGGCCGGGGCGCGTGACGCAAGACAGTTCGAGCGGCGCGGTCGTGAGCCTGATCGACCTGCTGCCGACGATGCTCGAGGCCGCGGGTGGTTCGGCGCCGAATGATTTGGACGCCAAAAGCTTCCTTCCCGTGCTGCGCGGCAACGCCGATCATCACCGCGACGCGACGTTCGCGATCAACACGGGCGACAAGACCATGAACCGCTCGCCCATGCGCGCGGTCCGCACGGCCAAGTACAAGTACATCCTCAACCTCAAGCCCCAAACACCGTTCAAGACCCACATCACCGACGCCGGCGGGGAAGACGGGCTGCTTTACTGGCGTTCGTGGGAGGAACTCGCGGCATCTGGCGACCCGCGCGCAAAGGGTGCGATCGAGCGATATCGTCATCGTCCGGCGGAGGAGCTGTACGACGTGCAAGCCGATCCGTACGAGCTGAAGAACCGCGCAACCGATCCAGCCCACGCGGCGGCGCTGGCGGACCTGCGGCAGCAGCTGAAACAGTGGCGCTTGCAGCAAGGGGAGGATCTGAACGTCGTGCCCATGCCTGAGGATGCGCGGACGGGCGAGGTGCGGTATGCGGAATAACGCGCACTGGTCACGCTATCCGGTGCGATGTTTCTCTTCCAGCGCCTGAACCCTGCGGTTCAGTTCCGCCATCCTTTGCAGGGTTGTCATCTGCAATCCCGCCAACCCGTCGATCATGCCGAACAGCGCGTTCTCCGTCGGCGTGACCTTCCCCTGGGCCTGGATCTTCTTCAGGTTCTCCCGGATCTCGTTGAGGTAACCGTCGGCGTCCTTCATAACAAACCTCCAGGCGCGCCATGCTAGCGGCGACCGGCCGGGACGAACGCGCACGATTCTTCAAAAGGGGAGGGAACCAATCAATTCGCCGCGGCGACCGGCTGCGCCTGCGGCTCCGACGACTTGACGTGGCGGATGACGATCGCGGCCGCCCCAATCAACGCGAGGTATGGCACGAACAGGACGAACCCGTCCACCCCGGCGACGGCAACCAACGGCAAATAGCGCAGCGTCCGCATCGCCCGCGGTTATATCAGGCGCGGGGCGGGGACTTAACTCCAATTCCTTCAATCGACAGGTTCCGCATCCCCCGACTGGTAAACGGCGTAAGCAATGCGGGTAGGACGCGGCTTTCCCTGCCGAACACTGTTGGAATTCTGAGACATTGCCGTAAGTCCTTTTGCGCTTTTCGGTCACGATCGCGCGAAAGCACTCACAACTTTGTGCTCTTGTTGTGATAAATCCATGCGTGCTCCACGATCACCCCGTCACCGGCGGCGTCACGCTGCCGTGCGTCCAGTTCTCCAAGCGGCTGTAGTTGCGACGCAGGCGTCGCAACTACATTGGGAACTTCCCGGCACATTGTGCGTCTATCGCTCCTGTCACACAAACAAGGGAGCCTTCATGACCGCGTCACGTCACCTGTGTGCGTTGCTCGTTCTCGTGTTCGCCACGTCCTTTGCCTTCGGCCACCAGCCGCCGGTGAAGGTTGAAGCGGACAGGCCGCTCGTTCAGATCGCCATCCTGCTGGACACGTCGAGCAGCATGAGCGGGTTGATCAACCAGGCGCGGTCGCAGTTGTGGACGGTGGTGAAGGAATTCGCCCGTGCCAAGCAGGGCGGGCAGACGCCGCGGCTGCAGGTGGCGCTCTACGAGTACGGCCACAGCAACCTCTCCGCCGCCGACGGATACATCCGCCAGGTGCTGCCGCTGACAGATGACCTCGACCGGGTCTCCGAGCAGCTTTTCGCGCTGTCCACCCACGGCGGCGAGGAGTACTGCGGGCATGCCATTCAATCCGCAACGAAAGGGCTGGCGTGGTCGGAATCGCCCAAGGTGTACAAGGCCATCTTCATCGCCGGGAATGAGCCGTTCTCGCAGGGGACGGTTGACTACAAGCAAAGCTGCCGCGATGCGATCGCCAGGGGCATCATCGTGAACACGATCCACTGCGGCACGGAAGCGGAGGGCCACTCGACGGGCTGGCAGGATGGAGCGAAGCTGGCCGATGGGCAGGCGCTGAACATCGACCAGAACCGGGCCATCGTCGCCATCGCAGCGCCTCAGGACGAGGAGATCGTGCGGCTGTCGATGCAGCTCAATCAAACGTACATCGCCTACGGCCCAGCCGGCGCTGCGAGCCAGATTCGCCAGAAGCAGCAGGATGCCCTCGCCACCGCGGCGCCGGAGACCGGCTCGGACGTGCAGCGGAGCATCTCCAAAGCGCAGTCGCTCTACAGCAACGCCTCCTGGGATCTCGTGGACGCGACGAAGGAGAAGTCCATCAAGCTGGAAGACATAGAGGCCAAGGATCTGCCCGAAGGCATGCGTCAGATGACGCCACAGCAGCGCAAGGCGCATGTCGAGGAGCAGGCGAGGAAGCGCGGGGAAATCCAGAAGCAGATCAACGACCTGGGCGCGCGGCGCGAGAAGTACGTCGCCGAGAAGCGCCGCGAGGAAGCGAACGACGGCGCCGATACGCTTGACGCCGCGATGCTCAAGGCGGTGCGCGAGCAGTTGACCAAAAAGCAGTTCGAGGTCGCGGAGAAGTAACTCCTCGTTACGTGGGCTCCGCGACGCTAGCTAGCCTTCTCGCCTTCGGTCTGAGCTCAGGGTCGAGTGCCGGCGTCCGGGAGAAGGGACGACCTACAATCCGGGTATGCTCGTCGAAGATCTCGGCCTGATGCCGTACCGGGATGCCTGGGCGCACCAGGAGCGCGTTCATTTAGACGTCGTCGCTGGGGGGGAGGAGCGCGTCCTCCTCGTTGAGCACCCTCCGGTTATCACGTGCGGACGCCGGCCGAATGTCGCGAAAAACCTCCTGGCATCGTCGGAGCAGCTGCAAAAGCTGGGCATCGAATTCGTCGAATCGGACCGCGGCGGCGACATCACGTTTCACGGGCCTGGCCAACTCGTGGCATACCCCATCGTCCGGTTGATTGACCATTTCCTCTCGGTGGGCGGATACGTCCGCCGGCTCGAGCAGGCGGTCATCGCGGCCCTGGGTGATTTAGGCATCGAGGGGAGAAATGACGACTGCGCCGTCGGCGTCTGGGTGGATCAAGGGACGATTCCAGCGCGCTCACCCGAACCGACTCGACCCCGCCCAGCCGACGCAGGCGGGCTGGCGAAGATCTGCGCGCTCGGTGTGCGCGTTCGCCGGGGGGTGACCATGCACGGCATTGCGCTGAACGTCACGACGGACCTGAGCTATTTCAACCTCATCATCCCCTGCGGCCTGAGCTGCCGTCCCGTGACTTCGATCGAAAAATGCCTGCCAGGCGGATCGCCCTCGATGGAGGCCGTAAAGCGAGCCCTCGCGCGCCGGTTGCTCAAGGCCTTTGCGCCGGTGGACGCCACGTCGGCAGCGCCGTAACGTAATGAGGCACACGACGCCCAGCAATCGAAGGAGATCGGCTTATGTCCTCGCTTCCCAACCCCTTTGGCACCGCCCGCGGCACGACGATCGGATACGAGTCGCGCGCCGACAGCACCACGTTGGTGCAATTCTTCAACACCGTCTACGCCTGGATGGCCTCCGGCGTCGCGCTGTCGGCTGTCGTGGCGTGGTGGGTCTCGACTCAGCCGCAGATCATGCGCCAGGTCTTCGCCGGGCCGATGCTGCTCGTCCTGTTCCTCATTGAGATCGGGCTGGTCATCGCCATCAGCTGGGCGATCAACAAGATCAGCGCGGGCGTGGCGACGGCGATGTTCATGCTCTACAGCGCGCTGAACGGATTGACGCTCTCGGTCATCTTCGTTCTTTACACGCACGCGAGCCTGGTGACGACCTTCGCGGTCACGGCCGGGATGTTCGCCGCCATGAGCATCTACGGCTTCGTCACCAAGCGCGACCTGACGCGCTTCGGCAGTCTGCTGTTCATGGCGCTGATCGGCCTGATCCTCGCCACCGTCGTCAACATCTTCTGGGCCAATCCGATCTTCTACTGGATCATCACGTACGCGGGCGTGCTGATCTTCGTGGGGCTGACGGCCTACGACACGCAGATGCTGAAGCAGATCGCCGTGCAGACGGCGGACAACCCGTCGCTGGCCGCGCGGTACGCGATCCTGGGCGCGCTGCGGCTGTACCTGGACTTCATCAATTTGTTCCTGTTCATGCTGAGAATCCTGGGTGACCGCCGCTAGAGCCCGCCGCCGCGGGATGCGAATCGGTGATCAAGCGAATCCTGCGCTCCCCCGCGCCTTTGCGGTTAGCGTCGACCTTGCATTCCCTCCGCACACTCCGCGTCTGCGCGGTGAATCCGCTTTTTCACGCAACCGCGCGACATCCCGCGTCTGATAACATTGACGCCATCCTGCCGCGCGCGCATCATGCGAGGTTCTGCTGAGGATCAGGAGGATCGCGGGCGATTTTCCCGGGGAACTTTCCACGCCTTACCGCGTCTGACCCAATGTCGAGCTTGAGCGGAGCACAGTACGAGGCCGACCTTCCGCCTGAGTCACCCGACGCGGGCGCCGCGGCGTCGCGGACGACGGACGAGGAGCTTTTTCGCAAGGCGCAGGCGGGCGACCGCGGCGCCTACGGCCAGATCGCGATCCGCTATCAGCACCGCCTCTACAACGCGATCGTGCGCATGATCGGCGACCGCGAAGAGGCGCGCGAGCTCACGCAGGAAACGCTCGTCCGCGGACTATCCAAGATCGAGTCTTTCCGCGGTGAATCGCAGCCGTACACGTGGCTCTTTCGTATCGCGGTGAACCTGTCGATCAGCCGGCTGCGCAAGGTCCAGCGCCGGCGGACGTTTTCGCTGAACGCACCCGGCCGGAACAACGGCCGCCCCGGCTACGACGAGGACCAGGCCGCGGGGCTCGTCGAGCGCATCCGCTCGAAAGATGAACCGGGACCGGGCGAGCAGGCGGAGCAGCGCGAGCGCGGCGAGCAGGTCGTCGCGGCCCTCGGCCGGCTCGACCCGGAATACCGCGCCGTTCTGGTCATGCGCGACATCGAAGGGTTCGATTACCAGCAGATGGCCGACGTCCTGGGCCTGCCGCTGGGAACGCTCAAAAGCAGACTGTTTCGCGCCAGGCTGGCGCTGAGAGATGAGTTGAAGGGGTACGTGAAGTGAGGCATTGAGATGAGGCACGAAGGCACGAAGGCACGAAGGCACGAAGGGAGGGACCAGGGAGAAGAGATCAAGTGGGCTCCCTTGTCCCGCTTTGCCTCCTCCACCCCTTTGTGCCTTCGTGCCTCCGTGCCTTCGTGCCTGTATCAACGTGCCTCCGTGCCTTCGTGCCTGCATTAACATGGCCAACACCGAGAACATCGAAGCCAAGCTCTGTGCTTACATCGACGGCGACCTGGACGCGGCGGGTCGGCTGGAGATCGAGAAGCACCTGGCGGCGAACCCGCAGCACCGCGGGTTGATCGAGCAGCTGTCGAAGCAGCGGGAGTTATTGCGCGAGCTGCCGCGGGAAACGGCGCCGGAGGAGATCCTTGAAGCGCTGCAGAGTCAGATGGAACGCTCGGTGCTGCTAGGTGATGCCGATTCGGCGGCGGAGCCGGGAACACTGAAGATCCAGCGCTGGCCGCAGTTCATGGCGGCGGCGGCGATTGTCCTGCTGACGATCGGCCTGGGCGCGGTGATCTATATGGTCCTGCCGCGCCAGGGCGGCGGTGACGCGAGCTACGCCGTCACCACCACGCGCGGCGCAGCGCTCGAGGAGGGTGAGGCCGCGACATTTCCGGATGCCCTCGCCAGCGATCGCTCGAGCGCCGTCGATGGTGTGGGCGAAGTGGTTGTTCCAGGCAGGTCGTCCGAGCCATCGAGCGACGCGTTGGCTGCAAGTCCCGCCGCGCCGGAGGTCCTGCCCAAGGACAACGCCGGCGACGACATCTTCGCACCCAACGCTCCCGGCCACACCGGTGGGGAGACCGGTGGGGAGCTGTCGATCGCTGCCAATGATCTGCTCGACGCGAAAGACCGGCTGCAGAATGCCGACCTGGCCAAGCAGCTGAAGGAGTCGCCGGGCGGCTTGCAGGACAACGCGATGTTCGTGGTCGTGCATACCGCCGATCCATCGGCCGCGCGCAGCGAGGTCACGAACTACCTGGCGTCAAACAAAATCGCGTGGGAATCCGTTGCCCACCCGGTGCCCGAGCTGGATGCGCTGGCCGGCCAGAGCGTGAGCCTCTCGCGGGCGCAAAAGGTGAACGTCCAGGCGAACTCGGGTGAGGCGAAAGCTGGAGAGCAGCGGGAACAAGGCCTTCTGGAATCGCAGAAGAAGGCGGAGGCGTACACCAGGGATTCGGCCAGCGCGAGTGCGGCTGGCGCGGCGCAGCAGCAGCCGGCAGCAGCGCCGGATCACCAGCCGGCAGCGCCGGATGAGCAGCCGCGGCAGGAGTCGTCGGATTTCGCCAATGCGTCAAATCAGCTCGGCCAACGCGCCCGAACCGAGCCCCTGTCGAACACCGCCGCCCCGGACCCGGCCCTGCTGGGGACCACGACTCAGCCGCAGGATCAGCAGCAAGAGCAGCAGCAACAACTTCAGGTCCAACCTTTTGACGTTCAGCAGCCGCAGCTTTCGCAACAGGATGACCGGCTGATCATCGCGCGCGGGATGACCAAGCAGCAGGCGGCGGAGCTGAGCAGCAATCTCTCGAAGCAGACGACCGTGCAGCGAACGGCCGTGTACGAGCAGCGCGCGCTTGCGGCGCGGCCGGCGGCGCCGATGCTGCAGCGCCGGGGCGAACTGGATGTCCCGACGACCGGGCCCGCGACAACAGCGGCGCCTGAGGACATCCCGCGCGAGCTTAGCGCCGCTGCCCCGACGACCGCGCCGGCGACGCAGGAATCCCTCCTTTTCGCAGCGCCAACCACGCAGGAAGCGGTGCAGGAACTGGCGCAGGAACTCGCGCAGCCGACCACCACCACCGCGCCCGCTCCGATCCCGCTGGGGACGCGCGGGGCAGAAGCGTTGACCGATCCGGCCACGCAGCCGGCCGCGCCCGGTGCCTTGGATGACGAGCGCGTGGACGTGGTCATCCTCGTGCAGGATGACGAGCCAGCAGCCGCGGGGGTGGAGCCGACGGAGCTGCCCCCCGCACCGAATGCCGCCCCGGCACCGAATGCCGCCCCGGCGGCGCCGATGATCGATCCTGCCGCAACCGCGCCGGCCGAGCCCTCCACCCAGCCGGCGTCCGAACTGCCATTCTGACCGCACCCAATCCTACGATTGCGCTGGACTCTACACCCGTGGGCCTCTCCGTGTAGCCGGCGAGCTTGCTCGCCGTCTGGGACCGCGAGCAAGCTTGCGGGCTACATGAAAGGGCGCATTTTCAAGCCCGGTAACGCCACGCCGGTCGGCGGCGTCCTTCTCTGTGGGTCCGGCGTCCGGGGTGTGAACCTGAATCCCGGCGAAGCCGCTTATGCGTGAGGGGGGAATTTATAGGCGTGTAAGCCGCAACTAACTTTGCCGCTGCGCGTTTGTCTGAATAAGTGAAGCAGTGAGAGAAAACCGCTGCGAAAAAAGGACGCGAGCCGTAACTGGGACCGCAGATGTGGATGTCTAGAACAGAGTCATCAAATTGACCAAAACGTCGAAGGGTTGAGCGAGGAACGAACGGACCAACCCTTCGGCGAAAGGTACCTACCCTCCCCCTGAGCCCTGATCGTCTTCCCCGCGATCAGGGCTTTTTTTGCGCCCGCTTTTTATGCGCTGGCGGGTCGTCGGCTCATGCTCTTCAGCAGGTTCCACTGGTACAGCGCGATGTACACGCCAAACGCGACGGCGAACGCCGAGATGAGCGGAAAGCCACGACTGAACGTCATGATGAGGAAGCCCAGGTTGTAAAGCGTCGCCAGCACCGTCAGCACAAGCGCGAAGAGAATGACGCCCGGTCGGCGGCGGCCGATCGCGAGGGCGATCCCCTCGAAGATCAATACGAATGCGAACGCGGTGATGCCCAGGTCGCTCCAGAAATCCGGCGTCGACGTGTACGGCACTTCCGTGCCGTCGGGCATCAGATATGGCGCGAAATAGGTCCCGAACAGCAGGTGGAAGACGTACTGCATCAGCCGGCGGAACATCAGCAGGAGGATCGCGCCGACGGCGATGCTGATCCACACTTCTCCGCCGATGCCGGGATCGTAGTGGCGCGGGTCGTAGCGGCGGCCTTCGTAGACATCCTCGCCCGCAGGCTTGGCCGCCATCGGCGGGGCGGTGACAGTATCGGCCGCAACCGGCGTCGGCGCATCGTCCTTGTTCGTCTGCGACAGCCGCGGCAGCTTGGACATGTCCATGGCGCGAAGCCTTCCCGTGCGTGTGTGCCCGTGCTTGAGTTACCCGATCGCAGCATGATAATCGCCGCACCCCGGATGCGTACATGTCCGGCGAGTCTGCAGGAGTGACGGTTTTGGCTGACGTGATCGAACAAATCAACCAGGTGGCGCGGGAAGCGCAGGCGGAGCTGGCGGCGATCGCAAAGGCCGACGACCTGGAGTCGTTCCGCATCAAGTACCTCGGCACGAAGGGCCGGGTGAAGGACCTGATGCAGCTGCTCAGCCAGCTCCCGCGCGAGCAGAAGCCTGCCGTGGGCCAGCAGGTGAACGCGCTCAAGACGGAGCTGACCTCGAGGTTTGAGGAGAAGAAAGTTGCCTTCGGCGCCGGGGCAGACCATGGCCCTACCGAGGATGTCACCGAGCCGGGCAAGCGTCCGCAGATCGGCAATCGGCACATCCTGATGATGGTCGTGGACGAGCTGACGGAGCTGTTCGGCCGGCTGGGTTTCTCGGTCGCCTCAGGCCCGGAGGTCGAGGACGAGTTTCACAACTTCATCGCGTTGAACATCCCCGAAAGCCACCCCGCCCGCGACCCGCTCGACAACTTTTACCTGGCCGCCGAGACGGGCGAAGGGCCCGCGCGCGGGGTGGAGCGCGCGCCCGGAGAGAATCAGCAGCTTCTCCGCACCCAGACGAGCACCGTGCAGATTCGCGTGATGGAGCAGCAGAAGCCCCCCATTCGCGTCGTGATCCCCGGCCGGGTGTATCGCCCGGACACGCACGATGAGACGCATCTGTCGATGTTCCACCAGCTCGAGGCCCTCGTCGTCGATGAGAACGTGACGATGGTGGACCTCAAGAGCACCGTCATCCAGTTCGTCCACGCCTACTTCGGCCCCGAGACGAAAGTGCGATTCCGCCCGAGCTTCTTCCCGTTCACCGAGCCGTCGGCCGAGGTCGACGTGTGGTTCGAGGACAAGCAGAAATGGATCGAGCTGGGCGGCTGCGGGATGGTCCACCCCAACGTGCTGAAGGCGGTGAGCATCGACCCGGAAAAATACTCCGGCTGGGCCTTCGGCTTCGGCATCGAGCGCATCGCCATGCGCAAGTACGGCATCCACGACATCCGGCTGTTCGTCGAGAATGATGTTCGGTTCTTGAAGCAGTTCTGATAAGCGGTGTAACCGCGGAGAAGCGGGGAGCGCGAAGAAGTTTTTAACCGCAGATGAACGCAGAACGCAGATGCAATAAGAAGTCAGTTCTGTGTTCATCTGCGGCTCGTTGATCTGGGTTCTTCCTCCGCGCCCTCCGCGTCTCCTGCGGTGCAACCCATGTTCCGCCGTTGAAACTCAGTCTCAACAAGGTATACTCCCGCCGGTAGTGCGCTTCGGAGAGTGAATTCATGCACGAAACGTGTGATTTCGCGGGCTGCGACCATTGCGGGACGCCCCAGAGCTGTTCGCTGAACACCTTGGGCATCGGCTGCCGGGGCAGTGTGGTGGCGGTGGGGGGTGACGTGGACGTCCGTCGCCGGTTGCTGGAGATGGGCTTCTGCAACGGCGCGAGCGTCGAGGTGGTCCGCCGGGCGCCGCTGGGCGATCCGATCGAGTTCCGCCTCCGCGGGTACTGCCTGTCGCTGCGGGATGAACAGGCGCAGTTTGTTCAGATCGTCCCTGCTTGAATGAGTGGTGACTCATGACGCGTGACACGTGACAGGACACGCGGCTTTTTCACGTGTCACGCGTCACGAGCCACCCGTCAAATGTCCACCTGCTGTAACCCCATGCCCGACCGCCCCGCCTCGCGGGCGACGCTCACCGTCGCCCTCGCCGGCAATCCCAACAGTGGCAAGACGACTATCTTCAACGCCCTCACCGGGCTCCGCCAGAAGGTGGCCAACTACCCCGGCGTCACCGTCGAAAAGAAGACCGGCCGCTGTAAGCTCGCCGATGGCAGCTGGATCGACATCATCGACCTCCCCGGCACCTATTCGCTCATCAGCCGCTCCCCGGACGAGCGCGTGGCGATGGAAGTGCTGCGCGGGCTTCGGCCGGATGTGCCGGCGCCGGACGTGGTCGTCGTCGTGGTCGACGCGAGCAATCTTCAGCGGAATCTTTACCTCGTCAGCCAGCTCATCGAGCTCGGCCGGCCGCTGGTTGTCGCGCTGAACATGAAGGACGTGGCCGAGCGGCGCGGGATCGACGTGTCGGCGGAAAGGCTCGCGAAGGAGCTGGGCGCCCCCGTCATTCCGATCGTCGGGCACAAGCACAAGGGCATTGCGGAGCTGAAAGCCGCCATTTCGCAGGCGCGGGTTGCGCCGATGCCGCACTGGCCGCTGCCGGAGGCCATGAGGGAAGAGCTGACGCTCGTCGGTGGGGGGCTGGCGATCCTCGACAGCAAGGAAGCGCCGCCGGAGCAGGCGTCGGTGTCCGACGGTCCCGTTGCGCCGCGGGCGTGGATTTGCTCGCCCGATGACGCTCGGCAGATCGACCGCTACCAGGCGATTGCCGAGCGATTGCTCATCGGCGACCGCGCGCCGGATATCGCCGACCTGGCGCAGCGCCAGCCCGTCTCATCACTCCTCAAAGACGCGACCAACCGCCTCCGCGCGCTGGGCATCGAGCCGATGCAGGCCGACGTTGAAGCCCATTACCGGTGGATCGAAGGCGTCACCCACGCGGCGACCGCCTTTCCCCGTAGCACGGGTTTTCAATCCGTGTCCTCCGATCGAAAAGAAGAGCAGGGGCTACAAACCCATGCTACCAAACCGCTCGAATACCAGGCTCCGCAGCGTCACCTGACCGAAAAGGTCGATGCGATCCTGATTCACAAATTCTGGGGCCTCGTCATCTTCGGCCTCGTGATGGCGGCGCTGTTCTTCACGATCTTCTTCATCGCCGACCCGCTCATGGGCGGGATGGAAGCGGGCGTGGGCTGGCTGGGCGACTTCGTTACGCCGTACCTCCCGGAGGGGCCGATCCAGGACCTGTGGACGGACGGCATCGTCGCCGGGGTGGGGGCGGTGATCGTGTTTGTCCCGCAGATTGCGCTGCTGTTCCTGTTCCTCGCGGTGCTGGAGGACAGCGGCTACCTCGCGCGGGCTGCGTTTTTGATGGACCGGCTGCTCGCGAAGGTCGGGCTGCACGGCAAGAGCTTCATCCCGATGCTCAGCAGCTTCGCCTGCGCCATCCCCGGCATCATGGCGACGCGCACGATGGAGGACCGGCGCGACCGGCTGGCGACGATTTTCGTCGCGCCGTTCATGAGCTGCTCGGCGCGGTTGCCGGTGTACCTGCTGCTGATCGGCACGTTCTTCGCCTCCTACAGCGCCTTCGCCCAGGGCGGGATCATGCTCGCGCTCTATGCGCTCGGCATTGTCGCCGCGGCGGGAACGGCATGGATCTTCAAGCGCACGCTGCTCAAGGGGCGCCCGCAGGCCTTTATCCTCGAGATGCCGACGTACAAGGTCCCGCAGCTCTCGCAGGTCGCCCGCGTGGTGTGGGCGAGCACCAGGGCGTTCGTCGTCAAGGCCGGCACGATCATCTTCTGCCTGAGCGTGATCCTGTGGGCGATGACGTACTACCCGCGGCTGCCGGAGTGGCGCGCCACGGAAGTCGCAACGGGAGCACGAACGGCGTACGAAATTTCAACGGGGGGGCGGCTTTTCTCGTACGGCGGATCGGAAACGGAAGACCAGCTAACAGATGAAGCGATTGCGAGCGAGCAACTGCGTCACAGCTTCGCCGGCCGGTTCGGGCACCTGATCGAGCCCGTGATTCGGCCGCTGGGGTACGACTGGAAGATGGGCGTCGGGCTCGTCGGGGCGTTCGCGGCCCGCGAGGTGTTCGTCAGCACGATGGCCATCACCTACAACGCCGGCAACGAGGACGAGACCGAGCCGCTGGCCGAGGCGATGCGGTCTGACACCTACGCCGATGGCTCGCCCGTCTGGACGCCGCTGGTGGCGGTGAGTTTGCTCGTGTGGTTCGTGCTGGCGATGCAATGCATGAGCACGCTCGCGATCGTGAAGCGCGAAACGGACAGTTGGCGCTGGCCGCTGTTTATGCTCGTGTACATGAACGGGCTGGCGTACGTGGTGTGCCTGGGGATTTACCAGGTGGGGCGGATTTGGTTCGCGTGAGCCTGATATACTGCAACGACCATGACCGCGATCATGACCGAATTTCAGCCGCCTCGCCCAAAGCAGTGGACGAAGCAGGAGTATCTCGACCTGATCGAGCACGGTGCTTTCGGGGAGCAACGGGTCTATCTGTTTCGCGGAGAGATCATCCAAATGGCACCGCACGGGCACGTGCGTGCGTATGGGATCACGAAGGTCAATCGCTACCTCACGGCCACGTTTCCGGAGCCATACGAGGTGCGTACCCAGCTCTCCTTCATTGTCCCCGGTGCCAGTGTGCCAGAGCCGGATGCGGTGGTCTGCACGCGCGAAGACGCGATGCGCGAGCCGCACCCGTCTCACGCGGAGCTTGTCGTCGAGGTGGCGGATAGTTCGCTACCGTTCGATCGCGCCGAGGCCGCGGAGTACGCCGGGGCGCGGGTGCCGGAGTACTGGATCATTAACACCAACGGCCGGCTGATCGAAGCGCACCGCGATCTTGTCGAGGACCCGCTGGCTCCGTTCGGCTTCAAGTACGCGAAGGTGGAGCGATTCAACATCGGTGACCCTATTGCGCCGCTCAGCCGGGCGGACGCCCAGGTCGATGTCGCCACGTTTTTCGCCTGACCCCATGCCAGACTGGTGCGAACATCTTCTGGTGCTCGCCCTCGTCGCCGCATGCGTGGCGGTGGTGGGCCGGCAACTGATCGCCACATTTCGCATGCGGGGGGGGGCGACGCTGGGGAGCTGTTGCGCCAAGGG
Organism: Tepidisphaeraceae bacterium; assembly: GCA_035936155.1. Classification (GTDB taxonomy): domain Bacteria; phylum Planctomycetota; class Phycisphaerae; order Tepidisphaerales; family Tepidisphaeraceae; genus DASYWJ01. The sequence continues at coordinate 15,120 of DASYWJ010000118.1, forward strand.
GTGCGACGCACAGGTGAAACCGACAGGGGAGGCGCCGCAGCGGGTTGTGTTCATTCCGTCGAGCTCGCTTGTATCGAAGAATAGCGGGCGACGCCCCAACCAGCATACTGGCAAGCCTTTTTTTATGAATGTGGGCCTTGAACTCGGTGGGCAGGCGCGCTACTTTTCCGCCCCGCACTGAACCGGCGCGGGCTGGGCGGCGTAATGTTTAAGTTGCGCTCCTGGCATGCTTAGCGAGCGCTAAAAATTCGCGTGACAAGGCTTGACGCGACGAAAAGCAAACGTATACTCCGCCGCCTCGCCTGAATGAACGGGCGAGGCAGCTAAGAGGAAGCAACCCCAAGAGGTAGATCAAGTTTGAGCATCCGCCGAACTGATACACGCCGCAGCAAGTCGTAGTGATTCTGACACAATCAGATCACCGACGAGCCTCGGTGACGAAACCTCAAGCGGCAAGAAAAAATGCTGCGGGTTGAACATCGGCCGAACTTGGATCAGTCCGCCGCCGTAATAATCGGTTGACTGGCCCGCGTTCGGCGGGACGCTGAAGCGAGATGGAGCCGATGAGGCTGCCGTCGATCGGAAGCGGGTTCTTTGACAAGTGAATGACGAGGTTCAAAGGTTTATTGTCCTTCACCGGCTTCGCCGCTGGTGAGGGTAAGCAATGAACTCCGCGACTTGGCGCCCATTTGGTCTTTCTGTCGGGCGGCAAGTCGTCGAGCACCTTTTTGGCGATCTGACCCGTTAGCGATCGCGTCAGCCGCACGGCCTGTATGGCGTGGGGTTGCAACTGTCACGGCACGCCCTGCTGGTCCGAAGCTCCAGTCAGCCGACTTTGAGTCAAGCTGGATCGAGGACGCGACGGTGATCGATAAATGTGGTCAAGCTACTAAGGGTGTATGGTGGATGTCTTGGCATCAAGAGGCGATGAAAGACGTGGTAGCCTGCGATAAGCTCCGGGAAGCTGGCAAACAAGCGTTGATCCGGAGATTTCTGAATGAGGAAACTCGGCTGGGGTAACTCCCAGTCACCTGCACGCGAATTCATAGCGTGTATGGAGCGAACCCAGGGAACTGAAACATCTAAGTACCTGGAGGAAAAGAAAAAGACATTGATTCCGTAAGTAGCGGCGAGCGAAAGCGGATATAGCCCAAACCGGGATTCGTCCCGGGGTTGCGGAAGCACTGAGGGGTTACAAAACCGATCCTAGCGGAACTGTCTGGAAAGTCAGACCAAAGAGGGTGAAAGTCCCGTATGCGACAGGATCAGGTCCCCGTTAATATGTGCTCTCCAGAGTAGCACGGAGCTCGTGGAACTCCGTGCGAAGCTGGCCGGCCCACCGGCCAAGGCTAAATACTACTTGATGACCGATAGTGAACTAGTAGGGCGATTGAATGATGAAAAGCACAGCTATTAGCTGAGTTAAAAGCACCTGAAACCATACACTTACAAGCGGTCGGAGCACTATGGCCAGCAATGGCAATGTGTGACGGCGTACCTTTTGCATAATGGACCGGCGAGTGCATGTCTGCAGCAAGGCTAAGTGGTCAAGCCACGGAGCCGTAGCGAAAGCGAGTCTTAAGATGGCGCAGAGGAAGGCGAAAGCCTTCCTCGCAAGTTGCAGGCTTGCGGCCCGAAACCCCGTGATCTACCCATGGGCAGAGTGAATGTCCCGTAAAAGGGACAGAAGGCTCGAAGCCGTGAACGTTGAAAAGTTCTGGCATGACCTGTGGGGAGGAGTGAAAGTCTAATCAAACGGGGAGATATCTGGTTCTCATCGAAATGCCTTTAGGGGCAGCCTTGAGCCACTACTCTTGGGGGGTAGAGCTACTGAAAGAGGTCGCGGGGCTACCCGCCTACGCGCCTCTATCAAACTCCGAATACCCAAGAGACTATCTCAGGAGTGAGTCCGCGAGGGATAATCTTCGCGGTCAAAAGGGAAACAACCCAGATCGTCTGCTAAGGTCCCTAAATTCAGCTCAGTTCGGAAGGAAGTTATTGTTCCGTGACAGCCAGGATGTTGGCTTAGAAGCAGCCACCATTTAAAAAGTGCGTAATAGCTTACTGGTCGAGAACAGTAGCGCCGTAAATGATCGGGAATAAGCTGGATACCGAAGCAGCGAGATCCGCAGCAATGCGGATCGGTAGATGAGCGTTGTACTCCGCGTTGAAGCCATACCGTGAGGAGTGGTGGAGCGTGTACAAGTGAGAATGCCGGTATGAGTAACGATAATGCAGGTGAAAATCCTGCACGCCGAAAACCTAAGGTTTCCTGGGGAAGGTAAATCCGCCCAGGGTTAGCCGGATCCTAAGGCGAGGCCGAAAGGCGTAGTCGATGGACAACGGGTTAATATTCCCGTGCCGGCCATAAAGGTTTGATCCTCGCACGTGTGGTTTCTCAAGGCAGATCCTCCGATTAGTCGTGGAGGTTGCTTCAGGCGTCAAGCCTGAGGCTCGAGGCCGCTTTGTTGCCGAAGTCTGTGGCGAGAGGTCCGAGAAGAGCGTGCGAGGTACGATATGGTCGTCCGTACTAAAACTGACACAGGTAGGTGAGGAGAATATCCTAAGGCGCTCGAGAGAACTGCGGTTAAGGAACTAGGCAATTTTTCCCCGTAACTTCGGGATAAGGGGACCCTCCTCCTTCATTGGAGAGGGCGCAGGAAGTGAGTCTGGCGACTGTTTATCAAAAACACAGCTCTGTGCTAACTCGTAAGAGGATGTATACAGAGTGACGCCTGCTCGGTGCCGGAATGTTAAGGAAGTCGGTCAGGGGTTCGCCCCGAAGCTGGCAACCGAAGCACCGGTAAACGGCGGCCGTAACTATGACGGTCCTAAGGTAGCGAAGTTCCTTGTCGGGTAAGTTCCGACGCGCATGAACGGCGTAACGACTGGACTACTGTCTCAACCGCAGACTCGGTGAAATTGAAGTGGCGGTGAAGATACCGCCTTCGCGCAGCAAGACGGAAAGACCCCATGCACCTTCACTATAACCTGGTACTGATGCCGGGTGTGGACTGCGTAGAATAGGTGGGAGGCGTTGATCCCTCGGTTCCGGCCGAGGGGGAGCCACAATGTGAAATACCACCCTGTTTGCATTCGTCATCTCACCCTGATCCCGTGAATCCGGGCAGGGAACCGTGCTAGGCGGTTAGTTTGACTGGGGCGGTCTCCTCCAAAAGAGTAACGGAGGAGTGCAAAGGCAGGCTCAGAACGGTTGGCAATCGTTCGTCGAGCGTAAAGGTAGAAGCCTGCTTGACTGCGAGAGGGACACCTCGAGCAGAGATGAAAGTCGGCCTTAGTGATCCTGTGGTCCCGTGTGGAAGGGCCATAGCTCAACGGATAAAAGGTACGCTGGGGATAACAGGCTGATCGCATCCGAGCGTCCATAGCGGCGATGCGGTTTGGCACCTCGATGTCGGCTCATCACATCCTGGGGCTGAAGGCGGTCCCAAGGGTTTGGCTGTTCGCCAATTAAAGTGGTACGCGAGCTGGGTTCAGACCGGCGTGAGCCAGGTCGGTCCCTATCTGCTGTGCGCGAAGGAATCTTGACGGCAAATCATCCATAGTACGAGAGGATTTGGATGGACTGACCCCTGGTGTACCAGTTGTCCTGCTAAGGGCACGGCTGGGTAGCTATGTCGGGAACGGATAAACGCTGAAAGCATCTAAGCGTGAAGCCTCTGCCAAGACGAGGATTCCATGGGGGCTTGCCCCCGAGAGACCCCGGGTAGACCACCCGGTTGATAGGCCGGAGCTGTACGGATCGAAAGATCTTCAGGTTACCGGTACTAACGGTCGATTGCTTGACCACTTTTATCGATCACCCTCACCGTGGAAACACTACGTGTGACCACTGGGGTGATAGCGATCAAATAGTGGGTCAGGTTGATCCAAAAAGAACTGTTCGACGATAAACGCGGATGAACCTCAAAACATTCACTGGTTAACTCCAGTCCCGCCGGTCAGAAATGGCCGGCGGGACCTTCGTTGGTGGCTATACCCGTAGGGTCACACCCGTTCCCATTCCGAACACGGTCGTTAAGCCTGCGGGGCCGATGATACTGCTTCAGCGGGAAAGTAGGTCACTGCCAGCGTTATCCAAAGACCCCCGGTCCCAAAAGGATCGGGGGTTTTTTTTGGCGCTTGCTCATTCCACATCATGTGGCGTTGCCCGTCGTTTCGATCAACCTCGATTACAAAAAGCTTTGCTCATGGCGGGCTCGCATCGCCATCCATTTCGCACAACCCCAGCGCTGTCAGAGAGTTGCAGAAGCTGCAACGCGCATGAAATCTCCGGGCAATCGGCGGCGACTCTTGATGTGGGTGGCGGTCGCGGCCGGCGGGGGGGCGGCACGCGGCCGATTCACGTTCGCAGGGAAGGAGCGTCGATTGTTCAAGGCACTGGTTGCCGCATCGGTGGCGATGCTCGCGTGCTGCGCCGCGGCCGCGTGGGGGGCGCCGGTCCCGCCGACGTCCGATGCGCTCGTCGCCGCGCCCGCGCCCGCGCTGACGTCAAACCGCCCCTCCATTTTGCACCTGATCGACGCCGCGTCGCAGCAGGAGAAGGCGCCGACGCTGCTCGACTCGTCCGTAGTCAACGGGTTCGTCCCCGTCTCCTTCTCCGCAGCCTCTTCCACCGGCGCCGCGCCCATGGCGGCATCCGCGCCGGACGAGCCGCCGCTGCCCGACCCCGCCGTTCGAGCTGCAGTCATTCCGCTTCCCACCCCGCTCTATGCTGCCCTCGCGCTGCTCGCCATCGCTTTGATCGCGCGCCGGGCGCTCCTGCGCGCGTGCTGAGGCCGATGATGATGACGACTGTCACAACAACTGTCACCGTCGCGTACGATGGCCGTGTAACACATGTCCCGCCGGCCAGTTCCGGCTCCGTGAATGCAACTGCCGCCGATCGCGCAGCGCCTACCATCTGAGTTGCGTGAGCGACCTCCCCGACAGCTTCGATCGGAGTAAGCTCTTCGACCGTCACATCGCCTTCGATCCGAGCGTCGATTTTGAGGCATTTGGGAAGCAAGTCCCGGCGAAGTGGGCGATCTACCTGTTGGCGGATGCTGACGCACGGCCCGTCCAGCTCCTGAGCGTGAAGAACCTCCGGTACAGCCTCAAGCGCCGCCTGGGCGGACCTGGGGATGACGATCATCCACGGTTGAGCAAGCGCGTCGACTATCGCGAGCTGATCCGCCACGTGTACTGGCGCCGCGTCGACAGCGCGTTGGAAGCGGACATCGTCTATCTCGATGCCGCGCGCCAGACATTCCCGCAGACCTACCGGGGCATGACGGGCTTTCGCCCCGCCTGGTTCGTGCACGTCAACCCGCACACGACCTACCCGCGCTATACCAAGACCATCGACCCCTCGCGCCAGACGGGCACTTACCTCGGCCCGCTCGAGGACAAGCACGCGGCGCAGAAGCTCGTGCACCTCGCGGAGAGCCTGTTTGACCTTTGCCGCGACTACACCATCCTGACGCAATCCCCTCACGCCGGCCCATGCGCGTGGAAGCAGATGGGCAAGTGCGTTGGCCCCTGCGACGGCACAGTTTCACTCGATGCTTATCGCGAGCTCGTCGCCCACAGCGCCGCCGTTCTGAGCGACCCGCACGACCACATCCGCGAGCAAACCCGCCGCATGCAGCAGGCCGCCGGCGAACTTCGCTTCGAGACGGCCGAGAGGATCAAGGGATACATCGACCAGCTCTCGCAGCTCGGCAAAGGCCCCTTCCGCCACGTGCGTCCGCTCACAGATTTCACCTACATCTCCCTCCAGCGCGGCCCGCGCGCGGGCACAGCGAAACTGTTCCTGATCACTCCCGGCCGGGTCGAAGAACTCGCCGCGCTGGTTTCCGAGCCGCTCAACACGTCCGAGTTCCTCCGCCACATCCTCGAATCCGCCGCCGCCCGACCGCCGCAGAGCGACCCGCCCGGCATCGAGGCGATGGGCGTCGTCGCCCACCACCTCTTCCAGGCGAAAGCCGCCCACGGCGTTTTCCTCCCCCTCGCCGAGATCGACCAGAAGTCGCTCGCCAAAGCGTTCCGTGACCTGCAGAAGCAAAAGCAGCAGGAACCGACGGAGGGTGAGGGCGTCGTGAAGGAACTGCAGGCGATGTGATCTCGATGCACGCGGTGCTCGACAGTCAGAGATGCATATGCTAGTGTTAGCATATGCCTGAAGCGAGCGCGCAGCGGAAGCCGCTGCACTGGGTCGGATCGTCTCGCGCAGATATCCGCCAGTTGCCCGAAGGCGTGCGGGACGTGTTTGGATTTGCGTTGGGTCAGGCGCAGCGGGGCGAGAAGCATTTGGACGCTAAGCCGCTAAAGGGCTTGGGGGGCGCGAGTGTCCTCGAAGTTGTCGCCGACGCTGAGGGAAGCACCTACCGCGCGGTCTACACAGTCAGGTTCCGCTGGGCCATTTACGTGCTCCACGTCTTCCAGAAGAAATCAAGGAGGGGCATTGCCACGCCACAGAAGGAGATCGAAACGATCAAGGCGCGGCTGAGATTAGCGGCTGAACACTATCAGGAGAATTATGAGGAGCGTTAAGAAGAAGGCACCACGCCGACGCCGTGCAGTCGATGAGTTGTCGGTGCAGATCCACGACAGCAGCGGCAATGTGTTTGCGGACATGGGACTGCCCGACGCCGACGAGCGCCTGGCCAAGGCCGAGTTGGCCCACCACATCTGCCTGCTGATCAAGGGGGCGGGACTATCGCAGACGCAGGCCGCGAAGCGGCTGGGGACTGATCAGCCTAAGGTGTCCTCGCTGATGCGCGGACGACTGAAGGAGTTCTCCACGGAACGCCTGATGCGGTTTATCACGGCCTTGGATCAAGACGTGATCATCACGATTCGCGACCCGGAGGACGAGGCCCGTCCGAGCGTCCGCGTGTTGGCGGCGGGATGAGGGTCAGGAGCACTTTGCTGCAGAAAGCGAGTCTGAACAGCCGATAACCAAGTGTGTCAAAGGAGTGACACACCAATGCCGGACCGCGTTGAACATTGCCCGTTCTTGAATCGTTCGGATGCCCGCTGCTCCGACAACTTCAACATCGATCACCTGCAGCACGCGTTTCGGTTCTGCTTCGGCCGATACAAGACGTGTTCGTCGTACATCGAGCTGCTCGTGGAACGCCGCATCCGGCGCAACGATGCGGCGGCCGAGCGGCGCGCGACCGTAACCGCAACGCATGGCAACGATCCTCTCGTCGAAATCACGGTCTCCGCTCGACACCCGCAGCACGCTGCCCGCGCTGCGTGAGTTCCTGCTGCACCTGGCATCCGAGCGCGGGCTGGCGGACAATACGCTGCTCGGCTACCGCCGCGACCTGGAGGACATCCAGGACGCGTTCGAGCAGCGCGGCCTCTCGCTCACGACCGCCCGCGCCGACGACTTCCGCAATTACCTGCAGAACCAGACCCGCAGGGGGCAGTCCACCAGGACGGTAGCCCGTCGAATCGCCGCCATCCGCGTGTTCCTGCGCTACCTGGCTGCGCAGGGTCACGATGTGGTTGGGGTTCTCCAGCAGCTCGAGCGGCCCAAGCCCGAGCAGTCGCTGCCAAAAATCCTCAGCCGGGCGCAGGTCAACCAGCTCATCGCGGCGCCGAATCCGAAATCCATGCTGTTCGCACGCGACGTGGCGATCCTCGAGCTGCTCTACGCCAGCGGCCTGCGCGCCACCGAGCTGTGCGAGCTGAAAACGCGCAACGTGAATCTGCAGGTCGGCTGCGTCCGCGTGCTCGGCAAGGGAATGAAGGAGCGCATCGTCCCGCTCGGAAAGGCCGCATCGGAAGCGATCGCGCGCTATCTGTTGGAATGCCGCCCGAAGCTGGAGAGGAAACCGGATGAGCTGCTGTTCCTCTCCCGCACGGGCAAGCCGATGGAGCGCATCGGGCTCTGGATGCTGGTCGAAAAGTACGGCCGCCGGAGCGGGCTGTTGAAGCACGTCTCCCCGCATACGCTGCGCCACTGTTTCGCCAGTCATTTGCTCGGTGGGGGAGCCGACCTGCGCATCGTCCAGGAGCTGCTCGGCCACAGCGACATCGCCACGACGCAGATCTACACCCACGTGGATCAGGACCGTCTCCGCGCGATCCACAAGAAGTTTCACCCGCGGAGGTGAATTTGACCGCGTTCAACGCACCAACAATAATCTGACTGTGGTGACCGTCCCGGCCCATTTTGGATTCATCGCCGAGCAGCTCAAGCTCCTGCGGGACTGCCGACGAGCAGCTGAGCGAAGGCGCCGAAGCCCTGGTGGACGCGGCGATAGCGCTCTATGGGACGATCCATCGCACCGAGCGGGTATGGTCGCAGAAAGTATCTGCCGGCGAGTGGCACTGGAACGATGGTCATGATGCCGAGGTCGCGCATCTGTATCGCGACTGGCACGAGGCGGCGGGGGAGGTCATCGCACACCTGGATTCGCTTGAGCGCCGCAACGTCGTCGTGCCAAGCGCGGATGTGCTGCGCGAGTCCTATGGGACAGTCGCAGCACTCATGGACATCGGATTGGACCGGGTCTTCCAGCGGCCGGCGCCGCCGCAGTCGGGCAAACCGCTTCGGGAAATCCGGGATGGGCTACAACGTTGAGTTCGAGCGCGAGGCACAGGCGGATCTCGTGAAGCTCGATCCGGTCCTCGCGTCAATGCTCCTCGACGAGGTCGAGCGGTGCGCCGCCAAGCCCGCGCGTCACAGCCGACGCCCCCGATTGCCCTACCTTCCGTATCAAAGGTTTGAGATCAGACTGGTTCACGAAGGTGACGTTCACTTCTTCGCAGTGCTCTTCCAGTACGGCCAGGACGAGCAGACGCTGCATGTCCGCTACTCGGTCATTCGATCATCGGCTGATTCAACCACAATCACGCCGCCATCGGCGACGGCGGGGGCATGGAGGGCATCCGCTGGTTCTGCAAACACAGCGCAACGAAGATGTGTTTCAGTCGCTCGAGGGGCTGGCTGGCCAGGAAGTCTTCGCTGAAATCGATCGGGAACGCGGAGCGGTAGTTTTCGAACTGGCTCCGCAGCGCCGCGCGGTCGAGGCTCGATACGAGGCAGATCAATTGTTCGACCTGGTGAGACTGCAACATCCGCCGACTCCTCTCACCTCAAGACGTGCTACGTCTTGATTCGTTTGTCAAAGCCGCTTCTGACCTAGCAGAAAAAGTCGATGAGCGAGCCTTTATGAACGATATCGGGGTGAACCCGCACGACCTTTACCTCCAGTTCAATCGGCACAGGCTGCTCCCACGGACGAACCTTCCATGGCGGTTCGATCGGGCAGCGCCCGCCGGGGTCTTCTGGAAGTGGCGAAGATGGGGGGCAGAGGTCGTCGCCGGGGGCGAATCGCGGCTCGGGGTGGTGGATCGGCCGGGGCTCGAAGCGGGGCGTTGGCGTGATGTGCTTCCGCGGCTGGATGACCGGCTCCGGCTCGAAGCGATCTCGCCCGAGCGGCTGGTGCGAGGGGTTGGGCCCGAGCGCGGTGGCGGCGGCAAGCTGCGCATCGTCCTGCAGGGCCGCGCGAACGCTGCGGACCAGTTTCAGGTCGAGCGTCGCGAGGACTGCGCTGATCGTGCTCGGCGCCACGTGCGGCAGCAAGCAAACACAGGCGCGCCATGCCCCATGTGAAGTTGACCCGCTGCGTAAAATGACGAGATTGCCAGTGGAAATGCGGCAAAAACATTTTTGATCGGACGTGCCGCCGTTGCGCGTGAACCTGATCCGCCTGTTCCGGATGATGCGTCGCTGCAACACGCGCCGCCGTGACGTCGCCGCCACGCACCACCATTCACCCGCCGCACATGCGCAGGTCCGACCTCGACTTTCACCTCCCGCCCGAACTGATCGCGCAGGCCCCGCTGCCCGACCGCTCCGCGTCGCGCTTGCTCCACTACCGCAGGTCCGATAACCAGATCGCGCACCACGTGTTCTCCGACCTGCCCGCGCTGTTGCGCCGCGGCGACCTGCTCGTCTTCAATGACGCCCGCGTGCTGCCGGCGCGGTTCATGCTCCGCAAGGAAACGGGTGGGCTGATCGAAGGGCTGTTCCTCGCACAGCCCAGCCCAACGAAGTGGCGCGTGCTGCTACGCAACCTTGGCGCTTACCGCGGGCCGCTCGCCTTCGTCGAGGCTGAGCTTCACGCGACGATCGCCGAGGTCGGGCCCGGCGGGGAGTGCACCCTCGCGGTCGAAACCTATGAAACCGCGCCGGCAGTGCTGTCGCGGATCGGTCGGATGCCGCTGCCGCCGTACATCAAGCGCGACAGGGGCCGCGACGCACGGGACGATGCCGATCGGGAGCGGTATCAGACGGTCTACGCAAGCGCGCCCGGTGCCGTCGCCGCGCCGACGGCAGGGCTGCACTTCACGCCGGAGCTGCTCGCGCAGCTGGATTCGGGCGGCGTCGAGCGCACGTTCGTCACGCTGCAGGTCGGCCTGGGCACATTCAAGCCGGTTGAGGTGGAGGAGCTATCTGAGCACGTGATGCATCGCGAGACGTACTCGATCAGCGACACTAGCGCAGACGCGCTCAACCGCGCCAAGCGCGACGGCCGGCGCATCGTCGCCATCGGCACGACGGCGGCGCGGGTGCTCGAGAGCCAGCCGCCCGGCGCCAACTTCGTCCCCAGGACGGGCGAGACCGGGATCTTCATTTTCCCACCGTACGCATGGAAACACGTCGACGCGATGGTGACCAACTTCCATCTGCCGCGAAGCACACTGATTGCCCTGGTTGCAGCGATGGTCGGACTAGACGAGCAACGACGAACTTATCGCGAAGCGATCGAGCACCGCTACCGCTTCTTCAGCTACGGCGACGCCATGTTGATTGAATAAGAGCTTGTAAGGCAGTGCGCAGAGCACGCGGAAGGGCAAGCGGAGACGATGACCTCAAGCCGCGACACCAGTGTGCAGACGGTCTAATGCTCCGCCACCGACGCGGTCATCTTTTCGTATGCTTTGGGGTTGTAGTTGTACAGCACGTTGGCAATTTGCGGCGGCGGGGGAGCGAGCTGTGGGGAGGCGGGGACCTGCAGATAGGCGAGTGAACGCTCGAGCAAGCGCCCCGCGCCGGGTGCGGCGACGCCGCCGCCGTAGTAGCTCAATCCCTGTGCCTCGGCATGCGCCTTGTCGGGCTCGTGGATGATGAAGGCGACGACCAGCCGCGGGCTTTCGGCCGGGGCGCCGGCGAGGAAGCTGCTCGTGTAGGCCGACTCGTTGTAGTTCCCGCCCTTGGCGACGTGCGCCGTGCCTGTCTTGCCGAAGAGGTTCCAGTTCCTGCTCCGCGCTTTCTGCGCCGTGCCGCGGATGACCGTATCGCACAACGCCCGCTTTATCTCGGCCGCCGTGATCGGATCAATCGCTTCGGGCATCAGCTGGAGTCCCGTCGTCTCGTTGCGCAAAACGACGTTGCCCTCGGCATCGAGCACGCCCTTGAGGATCCGCGGCGTCACCAGCCGCCCCCCGTTGGCAAACGCGCAGAACGCGCGGGCGAGCTGCATCGGCGTGACCATAACCGAATACCCCTGCACGGCCGAAATCAGGTCGGACGGCACCCATTTGTTCGCCCGGTTCAGGTAGCCGGGGTCTTCACCGGGCAATTCGATGCCGGTGGGGCGGCCGAAGGCGAAGTGGTCGAGCGCTCGGCGGACGCTGTCTCGGCCCATGCGCTCGGCGAGCATCGTCATCCCAATGTTGCTCGACTTCACGAGCACGTCCCACGTCGCCAGCGCATTATGCGACTTGCGCACGTCAACGACGGGCTTGGCCCGCAGCGGCGACTTGTACTGCTGGAACGGCATCGGCCAGACCTCGTGCAGTTTAGTCATCCGCCACTGCAGGGCCGGGCCGACGATGAACGGCTTGAGCGTCGAGCCGGGCTCGTACGGGTCGGTCAGGCAGCGGTTGCGGCGGACGTCGGGGGACGAGGCCTCCAGCGCCTGCGGGTTGAAGCTGGGCCAGTTCGCCATCGCCAGCACATCGCCTGTCCGGGGATCCATGACGATCGCCTCTCCCCGCTGCGCGCGATATTGCTCGCACGTCCGGGCCAGCTCCTGCTCTGCAATCATCTGAATGTTCGCGTCGAGCGTGAGGATCAGGTGCTGCCCATGCAGTGGCGGGAGGTAGTCATCGGCGGTGACGGCAATCGGTCGACGCCGCGCGTCCTTCAGGGTGCGCTTGAATCCGTTTTTGCCGGCCAGGAGCTTCTCGAACTTCAGCTCGACCCCTTCCAGCCCCGTGCCCTCCTTGCCCGTCCCGCCCAGCACGTGCGCCGCGATCGAACCCATCGGGTAGTAGCGCACGTTCATCGGCGTCATCCCCACCCCGGGCAGGTCGAGCTTCATGATCTGCTCGGCCGTCCCGTCGTCGATATTCTCAGCGATCTTGATGAACCGGCTCTCCGCGCGCTCCCCGAGCATCTGCGCGAGCTCGAACGAATCCATGTCGAGGATGTTCGCCAGCGTGTTGATGGCAGTGTCCATGTCGGAGAGCGTGCGGCCGTCTTCCTGAAAGCACTCGGCCATGAATTTTGGGTCGATGAACAGCGCCTTCTGCTGAATAGTGCCGGCCATGAGCATGCCGGTGGCATCGAAGACGCAGCCGCGCCGCGCGCGCAGCGTCTCGTTCTGGTGCTGCTGGCGATCGGCCTTGGCGATCGTCTGGGTGCGTCCGTAGGTCTGGAGGTACGACACGCGACCGATCAGCGCAACCATCCCGGTCCCGATGCAGATCAGGACGAAGGCGGCACGGATGGGGGCAAATGAGGGCATAGCGGGTCCTTGGTGACGGTCGGAGGGGAACCGAGGGTCCGATAATTCATCGGCACGGCCGGGGCACAGGGGCGAATTATTCCTGCCACGCGAGGGTGCTTGATGTTCCCCGGCGGGTACGGGAGCATTTTGACGATGCATTCGTTCCCCGAGTGTTTCCGCTGATGCCACCCCCCGTTGGCCTGACGACTCTCCCCGATGTCGCCCGCCTGCTGATCTCGGCGGCGCTGCTGATGTATTGCTCGGTGGCGCTCGGGCGGCGGCTGGGCGCAAGGTGGAGCGACCGGTTCTGGATATCCATCGCGGCGGCCGTGACGCAGATTGGGACGATCGCGGTGGTGCTCTCGCCGATGTACGCGCTGACGCCACTGGGGTTCCTGTTCGCGCAGTGCGTCATCGCAGGCGTGATCGGGTGGACGTGCAGACGACCCGGCGACGAGACGACGTCTCGCGCACGCCTCCAACCAATCACCGCCACGCCATCCCGGCGGCTGCTTCTCCTGCTGATCGGGCTTTTCCTGCTGCTGGGGCTGTGGCTGTCAATCGTCCTTCCCGTTTTCTCGTTCGACGACCGGATGTATCGCGCATCACGCGCCGTCTATTGGTTGCAGCACCGCAGCGTGCTGCCCTGGACGACCGCAAACGATCGCCAGACCGCCTTTCCGTTCGGGAGCGAGTTGATGTTCTTCTGGCCGCTGCTGTTCACGCGATGGGAGCTGCCCGGGCGGCTCGCGTTCTTCGCAGCCGTGCCGCTGTGCGCGGTGGGCCTGTACACGGTTATGCGACAGCTGCGCATCACGCGCACGGCGGCGCTGGGGGGCGTGCTCGTGCTGCTGGCGACGCCGTCGGTTACGCGCATTCAGGAGGGGCTGTATCCCGAAATGTGGATGAGCGTCTTTGCGCTGGGGGCGGCGTATTTCGCGCAGCGGGCGCTGTCGGACGGGTCGCGCGTGCTGCGTCACCTGGCGTGGATGGGGTGCTTCGTCACGCTGGCGGTGAACGTGAAGACGACGGCGCTCGCGCTGGCGCCAGCGGCGGTGATCGTGCCGTGGCTGGTGGCGCCGGCGGGGGCGCGGCGGCGCGGAATGGCGAGCGTCATTGTTGGCGCCGTCGCGGGCATCCTCCTCAGCGGGCTGGTCCTGACGCTCTCGGCAAACATTTTCCGCCACGGCCATCCCCTCGGCCCACCCGGCATGAGCGCGATCCACACCGCCGACCTCTCCGCGCGGCAGCTGCGCACGCACGCGGCGCGATTCGTCGTGGGGTTGCTCGATCTGCCTGTTGTGCCGACGGACGCGGCGCGAAACGCGTTGACGCGTGCCGGCAACGCGTTCCTCCGCTTCTGCCGGGCGACTCAGCCGCTGGCGGGCGAGGAGGTGCCTTGGCCGGGGTCGTATGGATTCGGCGTGGGCAAGTACGGCTCGCGATATTCGTTGGCTGGATTGCTGTGGCTGCCGGCCCTGACGGTTGCGGTCGCGCTCGTTCTCTTCGCGCGCGGATGGCATCGCCTGCGTCTGGCGATCCTGCTACTGTTCGCGCTGCCGATGCTGCTCGGCTCCGTGCTGATCATCCGCTGGATGGGCAGCATGGAGCGGTTCTGGGTGCCGGCCTTTGCGCTGACCCTCCCGGCCCTCGTCCTGCTCGTCCAGCTCGCAAGCGCGCGCTGGCCGGCGACGCGCTTCGTCATCGTGCCGTTGTTGCTCTTGACGGTTCTCCCCGTGCTGTGGGATCGGGCGCAGACGGCGGCCAGCTGGCAGCGGATGGCGCCGTCGCCGATGCTGCTGAACGAGCCGTTTCACTCCCCGCTGCGCGCAATTCCCGCCGGGTCGCGCATCCTGCTCGTCACCGCACAGGACGCGCGCGAATATGGGCTATTCCTCCCGCGTCAGCGCTTCGCCAACCGCGTGATCCCCTGGGGGGCCGCACCGTTCGATCCTGCCCGCATGCAGCGGATGCTCGACGAGCACGCGATCACGCACGTGCTCGTGCAGGACGACCAGCGCCTCTCCATGCACTGGGGCGCTTCGATCGACACGCGCGCGATGGTTGGGTGGCTCACACAGCACCCCGCCCTGCGCGAGATACCCGTGGTGACGCCGGGGATGAGGCTGTTCCGGCGGGTCGAATCGGCGACGCCGCGGCCGTAAATCTGGTGGTTTCGCGCCTGCTACACATCGGGCTACAATGCTGCCGATGAAATTGCCGGTGCTGGAGAAAACGGCCGCCGACGATCCCTGGTACGCGCAGGGGCTGAATTTCACCTGCACCCAGTGCGGCAACTGCTGCACGGGCGCGCCGGGATACGTGTGGATCAGCCGCGCCGAGATCGCGCTGCTGGCAGAGCACTTGAAGATGACTGGTGAGGATGTCGTCGAGCGGTACTGCCGCAAGATCGATGGCAAGTTCAGCCTCAAGGAGCGCCGCAGCCCGGCGGGGCTTTACGACTGCATCTTCCTCAAAGAGACGAAAGCGCCGCGCCGTGACGGGGGTGACGACAATGTCGTGCACACGATTCGCGCGTGCACCGTATATCCCGTCCGCCCGCTGCAATGCCGCACCTGGCCGTTCTGGCCTGAGAACCTCTCGAGCAAGCAGGCGTGGGACCACGCGGCCCAGCGCTGCCACGGCATGAACGCGCGGGGGAGGACGTTTTCGATTAACCAGATCCATGCGGTTCGCGACGCCGCCGAATGGCCGAAGAATCCGCCCACCTCCGCAACACCGTCGCCGCAGAGGACTCAACCGTCGAAGAAGAAATGAGGGGACAAGCCGCCATGTTGTATGAGACGTTGGAGAATCGACGACTGCTGGCGGTGGCGCCCTGGTCGATCCACGTGAACTTTCAGACCCCGCAGGCGCCGTCAGCGCCGGCGGGGTATCGCTCTGATGTCGGCGGGACTTATGGCCGGCGTCCCAACGGCGCGGTTTACGGCTTCTCCTGGAGCATGACCGAGGAGGCGATCAACCGAAACGACCCGCGCTCGCCCGATGAGCGCTATGACTCGTTCAACTACCTGCGCGGGGGCCAGACCTGGCAGGTGAACGTGCCGGAGCCGGGGACGTACCAGGTGCGCGTGGTCGCGGGCGATCCGAAGGTGTTCAACAGCGTCATCCGCATCAGTGCCGAGCACGTCATCGTGACGGAAGGGACGACGACGTCGCAGCGCCGCTGGTTTGACGGTACGACGGTTGTCAGCGTCACCGACGGCGCGTTGACGCTCGCCAGCGCCCCCGGCGCGCTGAACAACAAGCTCAATTTCGTCGAGGTGACCCGCGTCGAGCCGCCCGCCGCCGCGCCGGCGCCGGCCAGCGCGACGCTCGCGCGGCCGGTCTCCATCATGACCAACGCCGTCACCTGGATCGACAACTCAGACAATGAGACCGGCTTCAAGATCGAGCGGAAGCGGGGCTCGCTGGGTGAGTTTGAGCCCGTCGCCATCGTCGGCCCCAATGTGACGAGCTTCACCGACACGCCGTTGCGTTCCGGGACGGGCTACTGGTACCGCGTGCGCGCATTCAACGCCGCCGGCGGGGCGGCGGCATCGAGACATGACGCGGCGCGGACGTTCGACTCCTCCGGCTCTTCGATCGTATGGGAAGAGATCACTCCGTCGCCCATTCAGCGCGCCGAAGCGCTGACAGCGACCATCGACAGCAAGCTGTACGTCTTCGGCGGATTCCAGGGCAGCGCCGGACCGGTCGTGCGCAGCGACGTGTACGATCCGGTCACGAACCAGTGGACGCGGATTGCCGATATGCCCCGGCGGCTCACGCACGCGGGCGTCGCCGTCGACGGGCGCTACGTTTACTTCGCCGGCGGGTATGTCGGCACGGGACCGGGCTTCCAGCAGCAGTTCGGCAGCGAAGAGGTCTGGCGCTACCACGTCGATCTTCAGGAATGGTCGCGCCTGCCCGACCTCCCCGCACAACTCGCCAGCGGCGGGCTCGTGCTCCTCGGCCGCGAACTGCACTACTTCGGCGGCAACGACAACAACCGCCAAGACACTGGCGTGCACTACGTCCTGAACGTCGATTCCCCCACGTCGTGGTCGAGCGCCGCGCCGCTGCCGTCGGCGCGCAGCCATCTGGGGTATCTCGCCCTGGATGGGAAGATCTATGCGCTCGGCGGGCAGTTCGGCAATGACGCGCAGCTCGAAACGACGAACCTCGTGCACGTGTGGGATCCGGCGTCGCCGGGTGCGTGGACGGCCCGCGCGCCAATGCCGTCGAAGATCTCGCACGTGTCATCGTCCACGTTCGTACTCGGACATCGGATCGTGATCGCCGGCGGCGAGACAGACCATGGCGCCGCAACGTCAAGCGTGCTGACGTACGACCCGCTGTCGAACACGTGGGAGTCTCTTACGAACCTCCCAGCGGCGCGCTTCTCCGGCGTGGCGCGGGCGATCGAGGGCGTGCTGTACTTCACCACCGGGTCGAACCAGACGACGACGTACCGCGGCGTGTTTTCCGCCTGATCCGTCCGTGACGACGGCATATCGAGCAACGTCCGCCCACCTTCACGGAGCGGCGGCGGAATTTTCTTGCAATCATCAGCTCGTCTGACCTGGGGTGGCCGGAGCGTCTGGTACCGTCCGGCCCTGATCGTGGGCCCCGAGCCCGCACCCCAGTTGTCCGCTTCAGGGAGAGGTAAAACACGTGACCGCTGACCCCACGCGCCGCACGCCGGCCCGCGCCGATGCCCCCGTCGTTTTTGTCGAGCCGCTCGAATCCCGCACGCTGCTGCATGCCGGTCACTTTCACGCCTCGTTTAATTTTCAGCCCGCCGGGGCGCCGGTTCCCTCTGGTTACGTCGCCGACACTGGTGCAACCTACGGCACGCGCAATGGGTTGAGCTATGGCTGGAACGGGTCCCATGCGTCCAAGGCGCGCGATCGCAATCATTCGGCGTCGCCCGACCAGCGCTACGACACCATTGTCTACATGAGCGCGAGCAGCCGCTGGGACCTGTCGGTGCCGAACGGCCGGTACGCCGTGCGCGTCGTCTCTGGCGACCCCGGCGCCTGGGACAACCTCTACCGCATCAAGGTCGAGGGCACGACCGCCATCAACGGCATCCCGAGCAGCGCGCAGCGCTGGTTCGACAACACGGTGACCGTCGACGTGGCCGACGGGAAGCTGACCGTAACGACCGGCAGCGGGGCGATCGACAATCGCATCAACTTCCTTCAGGTCAGCTCAGTGCAGGGTGAGCCGAATCTTTCCGTTGCGCCAGCGAAGCCGACGAACTTCCTGGCCACGCGCTATTCGAGCTCCGGAATCGCGCTGGCGTGGACGGATGCATCGAACAACGAGATGGGCTTCGCGATCCAGCGAAAGACGGGGGACGCGGGGACGTGGCAGCAGATCGCGACCGTCGGCGCGGGCGTCACCGGGTACAACAACACCGGCCTGGCTGCCAACACGCGCTATGTCTACCGCGTGCGTGCGTTCAACGGTGCGGGCGCATCGGCCTGGTCGAACGAAGACGGCTCGACCACGCTCACCGGCGTCACCTCCACCGACTCCAGCATCCTTCGCTGGAGCACGGTCGCCGCCAGCCCCGTCGCCCGTGCTGAAGCGCAGGCGGGTGTGATCGGCGGGAAGCTCTACCTCCTGGGCGGCGTGGACTTCAATGGGCCTTACGCGCGCACTGATATGTACGACCCCGCTGCGAACAAGTGGACGCGCCTCCGCGACCTGCCGAGAAAGCTCACCCATGCCGGCACGGCTGTCGAAGGCCGCAACATCTACCTGGCCGGCGGATACATCGGCACGGCGAGCACCGGATGGGCTCAGACCTTCGCAACGCGCGAGGTCTGGCGGTATAACGTCGATGCCAACACCTACAGCGCGATGCCGCAGCTTCCCCAGGCGCGGGGCAGCGGCGCGCTGGTGGCGCTGGGCGGAAAGCTTCACTTCGTCGCCGGCGCCGACCTGGCGCGTGCCGACCGCGGCGAGCATTGGGTGCTGGACCTGAATAACACCGCTGCCGGGTGGAAGGCCGCTGCCACGATGCCCAACGGCCGCTCGCACCTCGCGGCTGTCGTGCTGGGCGGAAAGATCTACGTTGTCGGCGGACAGCACGGATACGACAGCGCAGCCGTCGGCCAGAGTGACGTGCACGTATGGGATCCGGCCAACCCGAGCGTCTGGACGAAGGCGGCGAGCTTGCCGCGCCGGCTCTCGCACCACAATTCATCCACCGTTGTCCGCAACGGCCGCATCCTTGTGCTCGGCGGCGCCACCACGCCCGACACCACGACCAATGCCGTCAGCTCGTATGACCCGGCGACAAACCGGTGGACGGATATCACGCCGCTCCCGTCGAAGCGCACCTCCGGCGTGGCGGGAGTGATCAACGGGGTCGTGTACTATTCCACGGGTTCCGTACAGACGACGACGTGGCGCGGCCTGTTCAGCTGAGCGGCGCGAATCGCTGCCGCAAAAGCGCAAAAAATCGCCCGAGACGAATTTCGGGGTGCCCTGCTATACTGCACGTGGTCCCCGATTCGTCCGCGCGCGAACGCGCACCCACTGCCCACCGCACGAGGTTCTACAAGGCTTTTTATGGCAGCACAAAGCACGCAGTTCATCGAAAATGCTGATATCGACCGCGACACGCCGCAGCCGGAGATTCATGTCGAGGAGCGATCGCTCAAGCTCCATGACTACCTGAAGACGTGCGTGAAGGTGAATGGCTCGGACCTGCACCTGCAGGAGGCGTCGGTGCCGATGATCCGGGTGGACGGCCGTGCCCGCTTCCTCGACACCCCGCCTGCCACGGAATCGCAGATGGCGGAGTTCGTGAAGCAGCTCGTCGCCGACCCGGAGAAGATGGACGTCCTCAAGCACAAGGGCTCGGTCGACGTCGCCTACAACATGCCCGGCGTCGCCCGCTTCCGCACGAGCGTCTTCCACAGTCGCGAAAAATACGCGATCGTCATGCGCCGAATCGTGACAAAGATCCCGCAGTTCGACGAGCTGAACCTCCCGCCGCAGGTCGAAGAGCTGGCCAATCACCATCGCGGGATCATTGTCGTCTCAGGAACGACCGGCTCCGGTAAATCGACGACCTTGGCCGCGGTCATCGGCAAGATCAACCGCACGCGCAACGATCGGATCATCACGGTCGAGGACCCGATCGAGTATCAGCACGAGAACGCCAAGTCTCTCGTGTCGCAGGTCGAGGTCGGGACCGACAGCGAGAGCTACGACTACGCCCTGCGCGCCATGATGCGACAGGATCCGGACACGATCCTGATCGGCGAAATCCGCGACACGTTCTCCCTCAGCACCGCTCTTCGCGCCGCCGACACGGGGCACCTGGTGTTCACCACCGTTCACGCGACCAACGCGCCGATGACCATCGAGCGCATGGTGTCGCTGTTCGATCCGGGCCAGAAGGAGCTGATGCAGACGCAGCTCGGTCTGAACCTGATCGCCGTGGTCTGCCAGCGCCTGGCCAAGCGCCGCGAGGGCAAGGGCCGCATCCCCGTCATCGAGATCATGATGGCCACCCCCATCGTGCGGAAGTACATCCTCGAGGGCGAGTTCGAGAAGCTCAAGGGGGCCGTCGGCAACCGCGAATCGGGCAGCCAGAGCTTCGACCAGCACCTCACGGAGCTGTTCCAGAAGCAGATCATCGACGTCAGCGAAGCCAAGCGCTTGGCGAGCAACGTCGATGCGCTGAACCTGGCCCTGCGCGGCATCACGAACAGCGACACGCGACTTCGGTGAATGATCACACGAGCAACCGCTTCCTGCACCATCTCGCTGGAGTCCGAGCCGAAAGGTAACGTTCCGGGCCGGACGGCGCCGAACTCCGCAGTAGATCGCTTCGTAGGTGTTAGAGGAGTTACTAACTTCTCTAGCGCCCTCCTGTCGTTTGGAGGGTAAACTGACGGTGGCGGAGGCATTCGCCGCCGGGAGCGAATATGAGTGGGCCGATCGTCCCAGACTACGCCAAGCAAACGTCCCCAGCTCCGTCGCTCATCTGGCCCGTCCTTGCGCTGTGCGCGGCGGCGCTGATTGTGGCGGCGCTGTGGTGGCGGACGCGCGCGGATCAGGTCGACCGGCTGGCGCCGATTGCAATCACTGTCCCGGTGGAAGCGGACTCGCAATCCGTCGAACCGCAACCGGTCATCGATGTTGGAGCGATCTACCAGAAGGACATCGTCCCGCTGCTCGACGAGAGCTTGCAGCGCAAGCAGGACGCCGCCGGGCGGGCGCTGGCGATCCTTCACGCGCGGCTGAACGGGCACCGCAAGGGGATTCCCGCGTTCGCCGAGGACGTGACCAGCTGGGGAACACGGTTTGGCGTCCTTGGCCGCTCCACGCGCGATGCCTTCCGCAAGGCCCGCAGGAAGCCCGACGCCGAAACGACCCGGCGCTATGTCGAAGCCAAATTCCGCACGCACGTTATGAGCGAGATTGAGCTGGAGGCCGCCGTCGGCGCGGCCGTCGAGCAGTTCCGCGCCGATCTCGAGGCCGACCGCAACCTGCTGATGAGCCAGATCCGCGTGCCGCTCAAGGCATCGGGGGCGCCGGTGCTGGTTGCCGATGCCGAGTGGGAAGCGATCCGCCGCGACATCATGCGGGCGGGCAGCGACCTGGCGATGTCGGGATCAACCGACAGCGTCGTCAACGCCGCAGCGGCGTTCGCGGCGGGGGAAGCTGCGGGCATTTCCGGAAGGCATCTGGTCGCACAGATCCTCGCCCGCGTCGGGCCGATCATCGGGGCGCGGCTGGCGGGGTCGGGTGTCGCGGCGGGCGCCGGCGCGATGGCGGGGGCGGCCGGCGGGGGAGGGACTGCCGGCTCGATCGGCGGGCCTGCGGGCACGATCATCGGCGCCGGCGTCGGTCTGGCTGTTGGCGCGGTCATCGACTGGTGGATGACCGCGCGATTCCAGGAACAGCTCCGAAAGCGATGCAACGCGTTTGTCGATTCCGTCCAACTCGCATTGATCACCGGAACGAAACAGTCCCCGGGCGTCGAGCCGCTGCTCGCCGAGGCCGTGCGCGTCACCGACGCGGCCCAGCGGCAGGCGATTCACGACGTGCTCGTTCAGAGAGTGGGTTCGCCATGAAACGTGTGATTGCCATGATGCTGCCGGTCCTGCTCGTGCCCGCGCCGTGCCTTGGGCAGGGCCGGATAGTGGTCGAGGGCGGGGAGGCGCTGGTGAAGCAGATGACCAAGCGCGGCGGCGCCACGGCCGCCCGCGAGGTCGCCGAGATCGGTGGCAGCGCCGCCGCGCGGGAAACCCTCGAACGCGCCGCGCGCGAAGGCGGGGAACAGCTCGCCACGCGCGTATCACGGTATGGCGCGCTGCACGGCCCGGTTGCGCTTCGTGCCATGCGGGCGTCACCGGCGCGAATGGTCGCGGCGCTTGACGAGTTGCCGGAGAACCTGGTCCGCCCCGCGCTGCGAGCCGCCGCCCGTGAGCCGGACACGATCGCTCGCCTCGTCGCCTCCCACGGCGCCGGCGCGCTGGAGTCGGCCGCGCGGCACCCCGGCGTGGGGTCGAAACTCATCACGAGCTTCGGTGATGACGGCGTCAAGCTGAGCCGCAAGCTCACGACCGACCAGGCGGTCGTCGTTGCCCGCCATGCCGACGAAATCGCAAAGCTTCCCGCGCCCCAACGCGCCGGCGTGATGCAGGCGCTGGCGAAGAGCCCTGCGCGCGTCGTTGGTTATCTCGAGCGTCACCCCAAGGTGCTGCTGACGGCGGCGGGCGTGGTGACGTTGGTCGCTTTGAAGGACGAAATCGTTGGCACGACGCAGCTCGCGCTGGACGCTGCGGGCAATCCCATTGCCGTCGCGAAGCCTGGCTTCATCGAACGCCTCGTCGGCGAGCCGGTGCGGAACGCAACGAACCTGCTCGGCATCGTCGCCGCAGCCATCCTCGCGGGGTGGGGTGCGATCCAGCTCAGGGGCGCCTGGCGGCTGCGCGCGATCCGTGTGCGTGTCGCGCAGTCGAGGATCTAAAGCTGGCACGCCCAGCCCGCCCCTGTGTGGTACGGCGCTCCCAACACGGGGTCATCCCCCGTGCCACCACCTGCTCATCCCCATCCATCAAACGACAAGCCGATGCCCGCGAGGAACCGGATCGCGTTGTCATGGTAGATCTTCTGCAGCACGCCGTCCGGTAGCGCGAGCCCGCGCAGGGTGGGCTGCGCGTCTTCAGGCAGATCGGGGTCGTGAATCGGCGCGGGGCCGATGTGGCCGGTTTCCCACAGCTTGCGGTGCGACCACCAGCGGCTGGCGAGGAAGTCGAAGCCACGGTCTTCGCCGCTGACCTGGTCGGAGCCGAAGAGGATGCGATCGGCGTTGCGGATGAAAAACTCCCTCGCCTCGTCCCGCCGTGCGCTGATCTCGCGCACCATCCAGCGCGTCGCGCTGCAGTCCAGCGACAGGTTCGGGAACTGATCGAGCAGCGATTGCAGCCGCTGAAGGTTCTCGGGATTGCCGCCCAGATGTGCGCCGATCCACGGGATTTGCGGGTAGCGCTCCATGACGCGCGCCCACGTCGCATAGTGTTCGTCGCGCGCTCCAAATCTGCCGCAGTCGACGTACTTCGTGCAGTACCACGTATCGGGGTCCCCCACGTGCGTCATGACCGCCATCCGGCGCTCGATGATGGCGTCGAAGAACGGCGTGAGCTCGGGCGCGTCGAGCTTCAACCCGCGGCGCTCCATCGTGCTCGGAGCCATGTGGAACTTTACCATCCGGCTGCCGACGTTGCAGAACATGTCCAGCCGTCGTTTCCAGTCGTCGATCCAGCTCGCCAGGCTTGTCGTGCCGATGTCCTGCCACTTGGGAACGACGATGAAGTGGAGGTTGCCCGGATACTCCCGCTGGAGCTTCACGACCTCTTCAAGCGGTGTCATCGTGACAAAGGCGTCAATGCCGTAATGCCGGGCCGTCTCGAACCAGGCGGGCGCATGACAGGCGGCGAGGAGGTGGCAATGAAAATCGATGACGATGCCGTTGACCTTGGGGCGCGGCATGGGGCGGCGAAAATCGATGTTGGCGCGGTTGTGCTCGGGCGGCTTGGTCGCGTCAAGGGTAGGAGTGGTGTCCGCCATCGCGTCGCCGCAACTTCGTGCTCGTGCTCAGGATTGCCTGCTCGGCTCAGTGCCCCGCCTTCTCCAGCTGCGCCAGGCGCATGGCGGCGCGGTCTGCGTAGCGCTCGTATTCGACGCGATCTTCCGCGAATTGGTCAAACTCGTTTGTCTGGCGCAGGATCTGGCGGTTGCCCAGGAGGATCTGGCGGTACATTTCGGGGGGTATCTTGTCGGCCGTCAGCCGGCTTGTGCCGGGGGGGAACAGCTCGGGGACGAATCGGTCGTCGATGTGGTAGCGCACCAGGATGTACTCGGCCTGACGCAGCGCCTTGCGGTAGTGATCGGCGGCGCTGGCGGCCAGCCGGTCGCGCTCAGGGCCGGTTGCAAGCTGCGCCGCGAGGAAGTCGTGATCGCCGCGGGCGAGGTGCTGCAGGTTCTTGATGTGCTCGATGTGGAACTCGTATGTGTTGCGGTTGATCGAGTGCTTCAGCAGGTGCCGCTCGTACTCCCGCTGCGCCGCCTCAAGCAGCCGCGCCGCCTGGTTGTAGCTGTAGAGCGCTTCCTGCACCGCCGCCCGCGCCGGGGCTGCGGTCAGCGAAACATCTGCCGTCGGCAACTCCTTCTCAAAGCGCTGGTCGGGGTCCGTCGGAACTTCATTGCCGAAAGCGGCCAGCTCCACGTTGCGGCCGCGCTCGATTTCCTCTTCCGCCCACATGCGCAGCGCCAAGCCGGGTCGGCTGTCGATGACGAGGTCTGAAATCTGCGCATGCCGCTGGCCCGCCTCCTGCAGCTCCTGGGCGCGCTTGAAGTAGTTGTATCCCAGCGCCTGCGGCGAGAGGCCGTAGGGGAACGGCTGAAACTGAACCAGGTGCACCAGCTCGTCTTTGTACTGCGGGAGGATCATGCCCCGCTCGTCGAGCATCGGGTCCATCTTGAGCGGACGCCAACCCGGCTCGCCGCGGTTGAGCTTCGTGTCGGTCCTGTGAGGCAGCGTCTCTTCACGGACGCGCTTGCGGTAGTACGCCTTCTCGCTGGCGCCGCCGAGCTTATCGAAGTAGACGCTGCCGATCTGGTAGATGATGTTGATGTTGTTCGGCCGCTCGCGGTTGACGCTCTTGGCATACTCGATGGCGTCGAGGATTGTGATGTACTTGTTGGCGTTGGACGCCATCTGCACGGAGATGTTGTATGCCTTGTTCCAGATCTGAAAGATGTGGACGGTGTCGAACTCCGGCTGGAGCATGCGGATCCACTCGACCTTGGTATCAAAGTCTTCGAGGTTCTTCTCGGTCTTCTGCGCCTCGGAGCTCGTCCACAGGATCATGACCAGCGGCCCGCGCAAGCCGCCAAGCAGCAGGGCCAGGGCGAAGCTGTTCATGTTGCTGAGGTTCGTACCCGTTTGCGTGGTGCCGGCCGCCGGGGCGCCCCGCTGCGCTTCTGCGACGTGGCGCGTGAACCCCGCCGCGACGAGCGCAATGATCATGACGGCGACGATCGTGACGCGCCCCTTCACTCGGTTTCCGTCCGTGGCGCTGCCGCTGGTCCCTGCATTGTCGTTGCTCATGGAGCCACTGGGGGTCATGGAGCCACCGCTGGTCATGGAGCCACCTCTTTGTTCCTCAGCAGTACGTAAGCGAGCACGACCAGCGGGATGCCGAATCCGAAAGTGACCATCGCCGCGTCGCGCAGCTTGGCGTAGGGAATGGTGATCCCGCGCTCGATGTCTTCCGTCGCCGCGTACTGCGAGATGTCCGGCAGCACGGTGGCGAAGCCTTTGAGTGCCGTCGAAAGCGCATTGACCGACTGGCTGACCACCTTGGCCCGCGCCGCCGTGCCTGCGCCGGTGCCGAACAGGTCGGTCGCCACCTGGTTGCCCATCTCCGAACCCAACGAGTCGCTGATCTGCTCAACACCCCAGTGACCCAGCAGGATCACGAGCGTGAGCACGATCGCGATCGGCCAGGAGAGGAAGGTGCTGCAGAAGATCGCCACCGCCGTCACCAGCACCGACATCAGCCACAGGATCAGCAGGCTCTTGGAGAGGTTCAGCTCGAAGGGGATGCGCTTGCGGATGAGCGACAGTGAGCCCGGCTGCATTCCGGTGTAGTGGCCCCGCGTGCGGTTGCGAATCAGCACATCGAAGTCCCCGCCGGCCAGCACGTTGTTCGGCACGGGGAAGAACGCAGGGCGGCCTGACTCGGGGATGACCTGCTGGGGCTCGGAGGTTGCGCCCGTCTTGGGGTTGCGGACGACCACGGAGAGGACAGTCGGCGCATCGGTTGACTCGTCGTAGTCGCCGCTGCGCTCGATGCCCACGCGCAGCTCGAACTGCGTGACGTCGTCGGCATCATCGGAGGGGAGTTCGGCGTCGCGAAAGCTGTATACCGCGACCGGCGCCTCTTCGGCCTCGGGCTCGCCGCGCAGCTGGTTTCCGAAACTGCCCGAGCGCCCGCGAAAGATGACCATCGCCTGGTCCGGCGCTTCAGGATCCTTGACCGGGTTGATCTGGGTGAATTGACCCGGTTTTTCGCCCGGGATCTGCAGCACCATCGGGTTTGCTTCGACGAAGAGGCGCGTCCGCGGGGTCGCGCTGGTCACCTGGATGAAGAGGTTGTCGTACTTCGACATTTCTTGCGCGATGTTCGGCGGGATGAACGCGATCACCTGCTGCTCGCCCGATGGATCGTTCAGTTCGACCTGCGGGCTCTCGGTGGCTCCCGCGCGGTTGACGGCGACGGCCTGTCCGATCACATTCGCCGCGGGGGTCAGCACGTTGAACGACACCTGCGGTCGGGGCGGGGGCGGTGGGGCGCTGCGCCGCTGCTCGGGCGGCACGATGAATGGAACCATGTAGGGGTACGGCTCGTTCGCCGCGGCGGTCGTTGTGGCCGAGCCGGGCTGAGTGGCAGCGTCGGCGGCGGGATCGGTCCGGGCCGGGTTACTCTGGTCGGTCGTGTCCTGCTCGTATCCGATGCGGGCGATGATGGCCGCGCCATGCTGCCCCGCGCTGCCCGGCGGACCCAGCGCGCCTTCGGGCAGCTTGAACGGGATCAGCATATCGCCCTCGCCCTCGCTGACCATCCAGCGCTTGCCGCTGGCATCGGGCAACCGTCCGAAGATCTGCATCCGCTGCGGCTCCGACAACGCCTTGGCCGACAGCAGCCCGGTCTCGCGGTAGTGGGCGAGCGTCGCTCGCATATTGGCGGGCACCGCGTCCGCCTGCAGCCGCTGGCCGATATCCCGCTCCATCCCCCACGCTCGCACCCGCAGGTATGCCCAGGAGAACAGTCCCATGATGATCAGGATCGTCGCCGACACGCGGGCGAACCCGACCACCTTGCCCAGCACGATCTCCAGCCGCGTCGTCGGCTTGGTCACGATGGTGTAAATGACGCGGTTATCGATCTCGCGCGGCAGGTTCGTGCAGGCGAGGATGATGGTGGTGATCACCACCACCAGCCCCGTCGCGAAGAGGCAGAACTTGATCGTCTGGCGGATCGCGTCCTGCTCGTCGAACGGCTTTTGCAGCTGCGAAACGACGATTACCCCGATGATTGCCAGCGGCGTAATCCACAGCACCCGCCTGCGGATCGACTCGTCGAAACACACTCCCGAGATGGCCCACACGCGCGTCCAGCTGAAGCGCAGCAGGTCGCGCATGCCAAAGAGAACGAGCCCGATCAGGATGATTGCGCCAAACGCGAACCAGCCGAGGTGGCGATGGACAAACTCCGGCACGGCCAAGGCAAGGATTTCATCAGCGAACATGAGTCCCTCAATCATACCGTCACGCGTCGGGTGATCAAAAGTCGCGGGATGTGGCGCGGCCGCTCTACCGGCAACCGGCACCTCCCTCCCTCTCCCCCGGAGTACCGTGGGAGAGGGAGAATGCGGGACCGATCACCTTGAGTTCTCGCGTGGGCGCAGGTCCTTGTCGCTCGCCATCGGCTTATCCACCTTGTAGTGCTCCTGCAACCGCTTCAGTTCTGGCTCGAGCTCCCTGCGCGTCTCGGCGTAAGCCGGATCACCGTAGACGTTCTTCATCTCCTGCGGGTCGGTCTTGAGGTCGAATAGTTCCCACTCACCCAGCGTGTAAAAGTGGATGAGTTTGTAGCGATCGGTGCGCACGCCGTGGTGCTCGCGGACGCGGTGGGAGGTGGGGTACTCGTAGTAGTGGTAGTACATCGAGTTCCGCCAGTCGCTCGGAGATTCGCCCTTGAGCAGCGGGACGAGGCTGCGGCCCTGCATGTCCCGCGGCTGCGCGACGCCGGCGGCGTCAAGGATCGTCTGCGCGAAGTCGAGGTTCAAGACGATGTGCTCATCGGTTGAGCCGGGCTTCGTGACGCCTGGCCAGCGGACGACCAGCGGCGTGCGGAGCGACTCCTCATACATGAACCGCTTGTCGTACCACCCGTGATCGCCTAGGAAGAATCCCTGGTCGGACGTGTAGATCACGATGGTGTTCGCGGCCAGGCCGGACTCGTCGAGATACTTGAGCACACGGCCGATATTGTCGTCCACCGACTGCACGCAGCGGAGGTAGTCCTTGATGTAGCGCTGGTAATTGCGCTTGGTCAGCTCCGGCTCCTCGGGCATGGTCGCGAACTTTTGCGCGTTCTCCTCCTCGTAGGCCTGCTTCCAGCGCGCCAGCTGCTCGGCGGTGAGGTTGGGGACGGGTTCAAGCTTAAGATCGCGCGCGTTCATGTCGCGGCCGACGCGCATGGTCGCTTCCCTGGCGGCGCTCCTGCGGGTGGCGTAGTCATCGAGCAGGTTGGCCGGCTCAGGGATCCTTTCGCCGTCGAACTGATCGAGGTGGTCCGGCCCCGGCGTCCACTCGCGGTGCGGGGCCTTGTGGTGGTACTTGAGCATGAACGGCTTGCTCTTGTCGCGCTTGTTCTTCAGCCAGTCGAGCGTGATGTCGGTGATGATGTCGGTCGTGTATCCCTCATGCTTGATCTTCTGGCCGTTCTCGATCATCGGCGGGTTGTAGTATGGCCCCTGGCCAATCAGGATGTTCCAGTAGTCGAAGCCAGTAGGATCGCTCCCAAGGTGCCATTTCCCCACCACGGCCGTCTGATAGCCCGCCTGCTGGAGCAGCTTCGGGAATGTCTGCTGGCTGCCGTCGAACCGCTGGGCGACGAAGTACGTGCCGTTCAGGTGGCTGTACTTGCCCGTGAGGATGGTCGCCCGGCTGGGCGTGCAGATGGAATTGGTGACGAACGCGTTGCGAAACAGCATCCCCTCGCGCGCGATCCGATCGATATTCGGGGTTTGATTGATCTTCGACCCGTACGCGCTGATGGCGTGCGCCGCGTGGTCATCGGACATGATGAACAGGATGTTGGGCGGCTGGGGCGCTTCAGCGGCTTGCGCCGCCTGAAGCGATCCTGAGACAAAGATGCAGGCCAACAGCAAGCAGATGTGTCTCATGCGTAGAGTCCTCCGTAGAGTCCGTCGCATGATCGTCGGGATGTGGCGGATGTCCAGCAGCGTCTATGCCGGGCTCGAGCCCACCGACGATTGGCCCGCCGGCGTGTTCTCTCGGACGATGCGGACGAACAAATCTTCCAGCGTCGTCGTCGGGTGCGTCACGCTGGCGTCCATGCCGTTGGTCGACATGTAGCGCTTCAGCTCCTCGATCTGCTGCGGCGTCAGACCCTTGGCGCTGATCTGCGTGACGTCCTTCACCTGGATCAGCTCGCGGACCTCGTCCTCGACCATCTTCTTTCCGCGGAACAGGATGGTGATGCGATCGCACACGTCCTGCACGTCGGCGAGCAGGTGGCTGCACAGCAGGACGGTCTTGCCCTGCTGCTTGAGCGAGAGGATCAGGTCCTTCATCTCGCGCGTGCCGATCGGATCGAGGCCGGTCGTCGGCTCATCGAGCAGCACCAGGTCCGGGTTGTTGATCAGCGCCTGGGCCAGCCCGATGCGGCGGGCCATACCTTTGGAGTATTCGCGCAGCTTGCGCTTGCGGCTCTTTTCATCAAGGCCGACGGTGTCGAGCAGCTCGGGCACGCGGCGCTTGAGCGTCTTGCTGGGGATCTTGAACAGACGACCGTAGAACTTCAGCGTTTCTTCGCCGTTGAGGAAGCGGTAGAGGTACGACTCTTCGGGGAGGAAGCCGACCTTCTCATTGATGGCCGGATCGCCCGCGGGGTAGCCGAGGACCGACGCCGTGCCCTTCGATGGGAAGATCAGTCCGAGCAGCAGCTTGATGGAGGTGGACTTGCCCGAGCCGTTGGGGCCGAGCAATCCGAACACTTCGCCGCGGTGGATCGTCAGGTTGAGGTTGTCCAGGGCGCGCACTTTGTCTCGGCCCCAGAAGTCCTTGTAGACTTTCGTCAAACCTTCGGTATGGACGGCCTCGGACGAGGTGTTGGGTGCGATCATGTGAGTGACTCGGAAAGAAAAGAAGCCACTAGCCAGTAGCCAGAAGCCAGTAGGAAGTTACGCGCCGGGCCTCTCTGCTGGCTCCAGGCTTCTGGCTTCTGGCTTCTCCAGCGTCACCTTCCGAGGCGAACCTTCGGCTTGCTGCGCGAGCGGCGGCGGCGCTTTTCGCTGGGCTTTTCGTAGTAGGCCACGCGCTTGATGTCCTTTGTGAGCCCTTCCTTCTCGCACATCTTCTTGAAGCGCCGGAGCATCTGCTCGGCCGTCTCGTTGCCCCGGCTCTTGACCTTGATCATGTAATGCCAGACCTTTCTCTCGCAACTTCTGCAGTGATAACGGTTTGACGGCGATCGGGGGCATGCCCGCCGCGCCGATGGAAACCGGAAGTGTACCCGTTACCTCGGATTTCTCAAGCGATAGGGCTGAAACCTCCAGGGCTCTTCGGTTCTCGCCCAAAGGAGACCGCGAAGGACGCGATGGCGCAAAGGCGGCCGCGAACCCACAAAGGATGATCGCGTTTGCTTCGCGTCGGCCTCTGCGCCATCGCGTCCTTCGCGGTCTCCTGTCCGGCTTCTTCGAGAGCTGAAAGGAACGCGCCTGGGTGGGGACAACTCACCCCGCCGCGCGTAAAGTGTCGGCCATGTCCGCGCGAATCATCGAGCACACAACAACCATCCGCGTCCGGTACCCCGAGGTGGACCCGATGGGATACCTGCACCACAGCATCTACCTCCAGTATTTCGAGATTGGCAGGGTCGAGCTGTTGCGGACGCTGGGGTTCAGCTATGCGGACCTGGAGCGGCGGGGGATTTTCTTTGTCGTGGTTAAGGTCGATGTCCGCTACAAGTCGCCGGCGCGCTACGACGAGGAGCTGAAGCTGACGACGCGAGTCGATAAGCAGACCCACGTTCGCTACGACCACTCCTACGAGCTTCGCCGGGGGGACACGGTGATCGCGGTGGCGACGACGACGATCGCCTGCGTTAACCGCGACGGCCATGTCAATCCGATCCCGGTTGAAATGCGCGGGGAAGAGTGAGGGGATGAGCGGATGACAAGATGACCAGGTGAATCAAGGCGCCGCGATATTCACCCCCTCACCCCCTCACCCTGTCGTCCGCGATATGCCGATCCAGCATGTCCGGCAGCGCCGGATCGACGCGGTCGTCGACCTTGCGCGCGAAGTGGGCGTCGCTGGAGACGATCTTGTTCCAGTCCGCTGCCGTCAGCGTGTCGGGGTGGCCGGTTTCCGGGTGGGTCCAGGAGATCAGGCGCTTGTTGTCGGTGGAGCAGAGTTTCAGGGAGCGGTCGTTGAGCAGCAGGGTCAGGAAAAACGACTCGTTGGGCGCCCACAGGATGCGCCGGTAGTGGGCGACCAGATCAGGCCGGGCGTCCATCGTGCGGCACATCGACTGAATCGCACGGCGGTTGAGCGTCCACCAGGACGAGCCGTAATAACAGTCGAAGCCGTTGGCGAACGGGGAGCGCAGCGGACGGATGCCGATCTTCGTCGCGCCGTGCTTGAGCGGCGGGACGATCACCCGCGGCAGGAGGTTGCCCGACGCTACCTGTGCCTTCGTCCGCTTGCGCAGGTACCGCCGCACTGGGTGCAGGCCGGGGAACTTCGGCACGGTGAAGTAGCGGTAGTGGTAGCGGCCGTAGCCATTGGGCCAGCTGCACTGCTCGGCAGGGCGGGCGTCGAGGAAACCGTCGTACTCAGCGGCTGCCAAATCGCGCTCGATCTGCGCCAGCGGTTTGATGGGATAGTCCTGGCCTGAGAGGTAGACCACCCAGTCGACATCCCGGTTGTCGAGCAGCCATTGCATCGAGCGGCGGATCATGAGGCACTGCGTGAACCGACCCCATTCGACCTTTGCCGCGTCGGGCAGGACGTCGACATTCCCGAGTCGCTCGATGGAGGCGGCGTCGAGGTTCGACACCTTGTAATCATGGTGGACGAGGACCCTGGCGTTCGGATTGCCGCTGCTGCGACAGGCGCGGACGAGCCGCGCCACCTGCTGGGGGTTGACATGCGATGCAATGAAATAGGCTACCTTTGCCAGCGCGACGTGCGTCGCCGCGACAGCCTCGCCCGGCGTCGCCCGCTCGCTTGGCGGGGCGACCGCCGCCTTTGCGGTAGTCGTCACCAGGTCGCGCACGCACTGGTCCTTTCGCGGAACTGCCGCAGCGCTTCCTGGATTTCGGCCTGCGGGCGGTTGTGCCACCAATCCAGCCGCTTGCGGCTCCTGCGCAGCTCGGCCGTCAGGTCGATGGACGCCGGATCGCTGCCGAAGAATGCGCGGGAAATAAGGGCCGCCGTCGCGCCCAGGCGCGGGTATTGGGCGTAGATCAGATCGGACGGAATCGGGAGCGTATCGTCGCCGTCCACCACGCGACCGACTCCGCCCACGCCGAAGCGGATGCCGGCGCCGCGCACAGCATCGGCGATACGATCCATCAGCGGTGTGGCCATAACGGCGAATCGATTGCCCATCTTCAGGCTGAGCGTCAGGTCGTTGAGCCCGATGTGCACGTTGTCGATTCCCGGCACACGAACGATTTCCTCCACCCGATTGGCCGCCTCCCGGTTCTCCAGCAGCAGGACGACTTCTGCGCGGCCGTCGATGTAGCGGACGAACTTTTCAACCTCCTGCGGGGTCCTGAACATCGGGAGCATGAGCACCTGCACGCCGTACCCGAGCAATCGCTCGATCTCGCTTTTGGACTGGGGGTTGATCGGGTTGGTGCGGCAGAACAGCTTATTGCGTGTGATGACCTTGCGCAGTGCGGGGAGCTGGTCCTCGCGGTGGGGAGAGATCCAGGTGGCGAGGCCTTTTTGTCGCTCGTGCTTGCCGAGGGTCTCGAGATCAAGGCCAATCCGATCGACACCCGCCGCATCGGCCCGCGCGGCCAACGCGGGATCGTTTGTCCACAGGGTGAATTTGAAGTCCTGGCCGTACGTCAGGTGCGTACGCGCGGCGGGGGCGCGGCGGAGAATCGTCGGAGATGTTCTCGTCATATCACGGGGGAGTCACGACGACTCGCTCCAATCCTAAAGTGCGGCGCGCTTCGCTCGGGCAACACCTTGGCGCGATCAATACTGTGGCTGAAACTTGAACGGGATCGCGTTCGTGTTCCACGGCAGCCGCCACTCATCGGGCGTCTCGTACTCGTAGGGGCAGTCGAAGAAGTTGATGAACGAGCAGGGGACGTTGTCCATGTTCGCCAGCCCGTGCCACACGCCCGGCGGGACGCGGATGAGGGTGGGGCGCATGGGGCTGAGGTTGAACTGGTTCACCTTCCCGCGTGTCGCCGAGCCCTCGCGATCGTCGAACAGCGCGAGCATCACGTGACCGCTCAACACGAAGATATGGTCGGTCTGGATCTCGTGCATGTGCCAGGCGCTGACGGCCTTGCCGTTGAGCGTGACGTGGATCATGTGCTGAACGGTGCCTTCGGTGACCTTCCAGTCGGGGCGGTACAACTCGCGGGTGACCCCGTTCTTGGTGACGATGTTGCGGACGTCCTTCAGGCGGACGCCATCGATAAGGTCGTACTTGAAATCCCAGTTGGGACTGATGTGACCTTTGTCCTTCTTGGCGCCGTCAAGCATCACGGAACTCCTCATGCAGTTGCAGCCGAGCCCGAGTCCGTACTCTTCCCGGCAGGGGAACTGGGCTCGGTACCCTCTGTATGTCGGAGCAGGGGCCTTCAGACTTGAAGGCCGACTTCACCCAACAGGCCCACGGCGCGCAATGTAGAGCCTGTCGGCATCGAACGCGAGTGGAAACGGTGCCTGTCGCCCGTGGATGAGCGGGGGCGATCTCTCCCCCCATGGACGGTTGCGCGGGGGGATAAATTTCGCCAAAAAGGGCTACCGGCGTGCGGTTTTTGCCGATCGCGGCGCCTTGGGGGATATGGAAGGTTTGGGAGCCGTCCCGGCGGGACGCGCCAGTACCGCGAAGTCAGCCGTAGCGGCGTCCAATAACTCTTGCGCCTGCGCTCGGGTGGTTTCCGTGACCCGCCTTCCCCCGATCATCTCCGCCAGCTCCTGGAGGCGCTCGGGTCCCGCCATCGTGCGGACGGTCGTTTGCGTCTTCTGATCGACGACTTCCTTACGGACGGTGAGGTGCCGATCGGCATAGCTGGCGATCTGCGGCAGGTGAGTGATGCACAGGACCTGGTGCGTCGTCGCCAGGCGCCGGAGCGTGCTGCCGATGATCGAGCCAAGCCGCCCGCCCACGTTCGCGTCGATTTCGTCGAATACGAGCACCGAGATTCGGTCGCTCTGCGCGAGAATGCCTTTGAGCGCCAGCATGATGCGCGAGAGTTCGCCGCCCGATGCGATCTTCCGCAGTGGCTGCGCGAGCTGGCCGGGGTTGGTTTGGGCGACGAACTCGCACTGGTCAAAGCCGTGCGGCGTCGGCTCAGGCGATGGCGTGAGCGTCGCGGTGAACTTCGCCTTCTCCATCCCCAGCTCCGTCAGCGCTTGCTCGATCATCGGCGAGAGGCGCTTGGCCGTGGATTGCCGCTTGGCGGACAATTCCTTCCCCAGCTGGTTCGTCTGCCCGGTGAGCGGGTCGAGCGCCTTCTGCATCGCCGAGAGGTCGTCGGTCGCCTTCTCCAGCTCCGTGATGTGTTCCCCGATCTGCTTCCGGTGCGCCAGCGCATCCTCCACGCTTCGGCCGTACTTGTTCACCAGCCGATTGAGCGTGTTCAGCCGGTCTTCGACTTCAGCCGACTCGGCGGGATCCAGCTCGAGCTTGTCGAGGTAGCGCGAGAGGTCGAAGGCGACTTCTTCCAACAAGATCGTCGCGTCGCGCAGCCCGCCGGCAACAGGCCGGAGGTTTTGATCGAGCATCGACAGCTCGCCGATCACTGCCGCCATCATCTTCAGGCGCTCCAGGAGCGACCCATCCGCCTCGTACAGCGCCGCGTGCGTGGCCGTCGCCTCTTTCGTGAGCTTCTCGAGATTTTTCAGTACGGTCGCGCGGGCAAAGAGCTCTTCGTATTCGCCCGCGCTGAGCTGGGCGTTGTCGATCTCTCCGGCCTGGAAGCGGTAGAGCTCGAGCTGCTGCTGGCGCAGCGTGCGGCTGGAGGTCAGCTCGCGGAGCCTCTCCTTCGCGTGCTGCAGCTTCTCGTACACGTCGTGGTAGCGGCGGCGCAGGTCCCACAGGCCGCCGAACTGATCGAGCACGTCGAGCTGGTTGGAGGGCTTGAGCAGGTACTGGTGGTCGTGCTGCCCGTGCACGTCGACGAGGTGCTCGGCCGCTGCCTTGAGCATCCCGAGCGTGATGGGGTTGCCATTGAGGGAGACCGAGCTGCGGCCGGATGCATACAGCCGCCGCGTGATCAGCAGCTCGCCACCGTCGGCGCTGACAGGAATGTCCGTCGCGCGCTCAATCTCCTTGAGCAACTCTGGATTGCGCACCTCGAAGACCCCGCTGACGCGCCCCTCGTCCGCGCCGGGCCGCAGCATTTCGGCGGGGCTGCGCATTCCGAGCATCACCTCGATGGCGCCGCTCACCAGGCTCTTGCCTGCGCCGGTGGCGCCGGTGAAGCAGTTCAGCCCCGGATCGAGCTCGATCCGGACATCGGAGATCACTGCCAGGTTGGAGATGTGGAGTTCGCGAAGCATCGGTAGGAAGGCACGGAGGCACGAAGGGGAAGACAAAGGCGGCTTCGATCCCCACCTTGCTTTTCACTTTGTGCCTTCGTGCCTCAGTGCCTTCGTGCCTTGCATCCTCAACTGACTTTCGATCCTGGAGCGACCGTCTGCCCGGGCTGCACCACGATCACCCGGTTCGTCGCCGGGTCCGTCGCGGCCAGAAGCATGCCCTGGCTCGCCTCTCCGCGCATCTGGCGGGGCGCGAGATTGGCCACGACGACGATTTGCTTTCCGATCAGCTGCTCCGGCTCGTACTGGTTGCGCAGCCCCGCGCAGATCTGTCGGCGCTCACCGTTGCCTAGATCGATCTGCAGGACCAGCAGCTTGTCGGCGTTTGCGTGCGGCTTGCATTCCAGCACCGTGGCGACGCGCAGCTCCAGCTTGGCGAAATCGTCGTAGTTGATGACCGAACCTGTCGTGTCCATGGGAGGCCCCAGTGGTTAAGCGTGTGAAAGCGGATAGTTTATGCGGGCGAATGTCCCCCGCCAAGTACGGGAGGGAGGCTGAGCCCGCCCACGGTCCGCCGTTTGCAACGGATGAGTCAGGTTCATCCAAAGGAGACCCGATGAAACGACTGATGTTCTGCGCCGCGTTTGCTGTCCTGCCCATCCTGGGCGCCTGCGACCGCGAGGTTGCCACCGAGAGCGACGTGGACGTGAAGGACGACGGCACCGTCGTCAAGGAAGAGACCACCGTCAGCGAGACGGCCGACGGTGAGATCAGGAAGGAAGAGACGAAGTCGGTCGACCGGCCCGACGGACAGGACACCGTCAGGACCGAAGAGACGGTGAAGACGACGCCGGCCGACTGATTCAGAACGGGAACAGCATCGGCGTGAGCGCCACGGCGACGATCATCACGATCAGGTCGAGCGGTAGGCCTGCGCGGACGAAATCGCTGAAGCGGTACCCGCCGGGGCCGTACACCATCAGGTGCGTCTGATAGCCCAGCGGTGTTGCGAACCCGGCGGATGCCGCGACCGCGATGCAGATTGCGAAGGGCATGAACGACGCCTCCAGCGACGCCGCCGCTGCGCGCGCGATGGGGAAGGCCAGCGCGGCGGCGGCGTTGTTCGTCACCAGCTCGGTGAAAAGCAGCGTCACCGCATAAACCGCCAGCAGCGCGCCCCAGGGACCGAACCCGCCCAGCGGTTCGGTCATCGTCTGCGCGATCGCGCCGGCGGCGCCGGTGGTCTCCATCGCGCGGCCGATGCCGAATGCCGCGCCGATCGACAGGAGCGTGGACCAGTCGATGCTCCGCCGCGCCGCCTGCGGGCTGCAGCAGCCGCTCAGCAGCATCAGACCCGCCGCGAGCAGCGCCGCATTCAGCACGGAGAAGTGCTTCTCCAGGCTCATCGCCACCACCATCAGCGCGAGAATTCCCAGCGCAAGCCACGCCTTCTCGTGGCGCCGGGGCTGCGAGTCTTCGACAGCGGAGACGAGGAAGAAATCCCGGCTGTTGCGGTGCGTCTCGTGGAAGCGCGGGTGCGCCTCCAGCAGCAGCGTGTCGCCCGACTGCAGCACAATATCTCCGATCTTACGATCTATGCGCGCGCCGTTGCGGTGTACCGCGATGACGGCGGCATCGTATTGCGAGCGGAATCGGGAATCGCGGATGCTCCGCCCGACGGCCGGGCACGTGTTGCTGACGACCGCCTCGATCAGCACGCGCTGGTGGCGCGGGTCCGACAGCTTGAACACCTGATCCGTCGCCGGCACGAGCCCGCGGATCTTCTGCAGGTCCACGACGGACCCGACCACGCCGACGAAGATCAACCGGTCGTTCCCGCGCAGCACCTGCTGCGGGCCGACCGCGGCGAACGTCTCGCCGTTCCGCTGCACCTCCATCAGATAGCACCCGGGCAGGTTGCGCAGCCCCGCCTGCTCGATCGTGCTGCCGTCGATGCCGCTGCCGGGCTGGACCATCATCTCGACGGTGTACTCCCGCGGATCGCCATGCTGCACGCTGGCGGGCAATCGGTCCTTCAGCAGCCACCGTGATGTCAGCAGGATGTAGATCAGCCCGACGACGGCGATCGGCAGCCCGACCGCTCCGATCGTCCAGAAGCCCAGGCGCGGCATGGTCGGGTCGGTCCGCTGCGCCGCGATCATCATGCCTTGCACGACGAGGTTGGTGCTCGTGCCGATGAGCGTGCACATGCCGCCCAGGATGGCGGCATACGAGAGCGGGATGAACAGCTTGCTGGGGCTGATGCCGGCCTTCTTGCACCAGTCGTTGACGACGGGAACGAACATGGCGACGACGGGGGTGTTGTTCAGAAACGCGCTGCTGACGGCGACGGGAAGCATCATGCGCATCTGTGCGCCCACGATGCTCCTGGGGCGCCCCAGCAGCCGCGCGGTGAGGAGGCTGAGTCCACCTGTCTCGGTCAGCCCGGCGGCGATCACAAAGAGAACCCCGACGGCGAGGAGTCCTTCGTTGCCGAACTCCGCCGCCATCTGCCGGGGTGAGGGGAACCGATCGGAGAAGGCGCTGAGCGTCATCAGCGCGGTCATCCCCGCCAGCAGCACGAGATCCGTGCCCGCCCAATCCCGCGCCAGCGCGACCAGGACGAAGAGGACCACCCCAATTGCAGCCCAGGCTTCCCAACCCACAGCATCACTCCCGCGTTTCGCCCCAGCGGCTACGCTGGACCCGCACTTTAAAAGGATACCCTCACGCGCGTCGCCGTCAAATCCTATAGGAGTAGTCGGGATCAGCGTGAGGGGTTGGCGACATCCGTGAAACGACCCCCCGCCGGGCGTACTCGCTTTAGCGAGGACATACACGCACCCCCGAGCACGTCCGCGCACCAACTACAACTCCTCCGTGACGAGGCTCGCCAGTTCCGATCGCTCGCTTTTCGCGAGGGTGACATGGCCAACAATGGCTTTGCCCTTCAGCCGCTCCACAACGTACGATAACCCATTGCTGCTGCTGTCGAGGTACGGGTTGTCGATCTGCGTGGCGTCGCCCGTCAACACCAGCTTCGTCCCCTCGCCCACGCGGCTGGCAATCGTCTTCACTTCGTGCGGCGTCAGGTTCTGCGCTTCGTCCACGATCATGAACTGGTGGGGGATGCTTCGGCCGCGGATGTAGGTGAGCGGTTCGAGCACGACCTGCCCGGATTCAACCAGTTGCGTGATGCGCTGCTCGACGCTGGAGAGCGTCGCGTGCGATTTGTGGTCGCCGTCGCCGCTGCCGCTGAGGCGGTTGCTCAGCAGGTAGGCCATGTTGTCGAAGATCGGCTGCATCCAGGCGGTCAGCTTCTGGTCCTTGTCGCCCGGCAGATAACCGATGTCGCGCCCCAGGGGCATGATGGGACGGGCACACAGGAGCTTCTGGTACGTCTGGTCGTTGAGGACTTTGGTCATGCCCGCGGCGATTGCCAGCAGCGTCTTCCCCGTGCCGGCGGCGCCGATCAGCGACACGAGCTTGATCGAATCGTCCAGCAGCAGGTCCAGCGCCATCGTCTGCTGCAGATTTCGGGGCATGATCCCGAACACCGGTCCGCGGCGATGGCGGACGGGCACGAGCTTCTGGACATCGCCGTGGAAACGGGTCAGCGCGGTATGGGCATCGTCGGCCAGATCGCGCAGGAGCACGAACTCGTTGGCGAACATCTCGCCGCCGGTTTCCTCCGCCGACAGCGCCAGCCCCTTCTGGGAAAACATGCGGTCGATCGTCGCGCCTTTGACCGCCAGTTCGCGGTAGCCCGTATACAGCCGCTCGAAATCGACCTTCTGCGCCTCAAAGTCCTCGGTCGTGAGCCCCAGCGCATCGCTCTTGATGCGCGCGTTGATGTCCTTGGTGATGAACACCACCCGCTTGCCCGCGGCGGCCAAACCTTTGGCGCAACAGATAATGCGGTTGTCCGGCGTGTTGGCGGTGAGACCGGCGCACAGCTGCTGGTCCTCTTCGAGCACGACGCGCACGCTCCCGCCCGTCTGCTCGACGGTGACGCCTTCGGAAAGGTTGCCCTGCTCGCGCAGCCGATCGAGATGCCGGATTACCGTGCGCGCATTGCGGCCGAGGTCGTCAGTGCCGGCCTTAAATTTGTCCAGCTCTTCTATGACGTCAAACGGAATGATCACCTCGTTGTCGGCGAACATGAACAGCGCGTTGGGGTTGTGCAGCAGGACGTTGGTGTCGACGACGAAGCTTTTCGTGTGGCCGTTGGAACTCATGTCGGGTCGCGATCTGGCGTTCAGTTGTCCGCCGTCCGTGCGGTTCGTAAGGTACACGCACGATGTCGCTTTATCCGCTGAAATTCAAGCCGCGCTACGTTGAGAAGATGTGGGGCGGGCGGAAGATCGAGACGGTGCTGGGCAAGCCGCTGCCGCCGGGCGCGGCGATTGGTGAGAGCTGGGAACTGTACGACTTTCCGCCTGGCGTCGTCGACAACTCCAGCGACTGGGTCAGCGCGGAGGTCGCAAACGGCCCGCTCACCGGGCGGACGCTGCACTGGGTCGTCGGCGAGTTCGGCCGATCGCTGACCGGCGACGTGCCGCTGGCCGGAATGGGGGGGCCGGGGCAGTTCCCCATCCTGATCAAGTTTCTCGACGCGAAGGAGGACCTGTCGGTGCAGGTGCACCCGCCGAAGGAGTACGCCGATGCGCATCCCGGGGCACAACTCAAGAGCGAGGCGTGGTACGTGGTGCAGAGCGACCCGGGGGCGCGGATCCTCAAGGGGCTCCGTCCCGGCGTCACGCGCGAGCTGTTTCAGCATGCGATCGGCCGTGGCGAATCGGACCAGCTCATCCAGTCAATTCCGGTGAAGCCGGGGCACTGTCACTATCTGCCCAGCGGGACAGTGCACGCGCTGGGCGCGGGGATCCTCGTGGCGGAGGTGCAAACGCCCAGCGACACGACGTACCGGGTGTTCGACTTCAACCGCGTCGACCCCAGCACGGGGAAGCCGCGGACGCTGCACGTCGAGCAGGCCATGGCATGCATCGACTTCAGCGGCAAGCTCGATCCGCCGCAGCCGCGCAGCCACGTCGCCGGCTTGTTCACGACCGTCTCCCGCCTTGTGACGAGCCCGGATTTCAAACTCGAGAAGGTGCGGATGACCGAGGGCATCGAGGAGCCCGTGCCGTACGATCAGCCGGTGGTGTGGATCGTGCTCGAAGGCTCGGCCGACGTGCGCGTCGACGGGATGAAGGAGCCCACGCGCTTCACGCGCGGCGACACGGTGCTGCTGCCTGCGGAGATGAAGAACCCGATCATCAAGACGAGGACCGACTGCGTGTGGCT
Source organism: Tepidisphaeraceae bacterium (assembly GCA_035936155.1). Lineage (GTDB taxonomy): Bacteria > Planctomycetota > Phycisphaerae > Tepidisphaerales > Tepidisphaeraceae > DASYWJ01. The sequence continues at coordinate 56,280 of DASYWJ010000118.1, forward strand.
GGAGGTGACGTTCCCGACGGGAGGGGAGGTGGAATGATCAAGACGCTCGTCGAGCGACAGGCCTGATTCGTTCAATCGCCCGCGCTTCGACCGAATGCAGCGCGTGATGCAGGTCCCAGCGGTGGTGCAGGCTCAACCAGAACCCGGGTTCGTCCCGAACAACTTCGCGAGCCGCAGGGCCGTGTTCGGCGACATCGCACGGCGGCGATTCACAATCTGGTTGACGCGTTGAAAGGGGACACCAATCCGGCGAGTTAGCTCGACCTGTGTCATGCGGAGCGGCGCCGCCCCCATGAGCTCTGGCCTGCCTGGAGCCGACGTGGTCGTAGACGTCGTCAGTGCCCTGATCAGCGAATGACTGGATCACTCCGTCTCCAGTATTGTGACCACACCACGTCGCGGATACCGTGATATACCGTCTGGCAACCTACCCGGCGAGCTTTGCAGTTGAAGCGATGAAAGAACGCATCCAGAAAGTCCTCGCCAACGCCGGCGTCGCGTCGCGGCGGAACATTGAAGAAATGGTCCAGCAGGGGCGCGTTGCGGTTAACGGGCGGGTGACGACGGAACTGCCGATCCTCATTGACCCGGAGAAGGACAAGGTCGCGGTTGATGACGAGCCGGTGAATCTGAAGGGCAAGGCGAAGGAGCGGCGGATCTACCTCGTGATGAACAAGCCCAAGGGGGTGTACAGCACCAACGTCGCGCAGGGCGAGCAGAGGCGGGTGATCGACCTGCTGCCGCCGGAGTTTCCGGCGCGCGTGTATCCGGTGGGGCGGTTGGATGCGGAGTCGAAAGGGTTGCTGCTGCTGACGAACGACGGTGAGCTGACCAATCAGCTGACGCATCCTCGCTACGGGATCCCCAAGACGTATCGCGCGATGGTTGACGGATTTGTGCAGAACGGCGCGGTAGAGGAGTTGGCAAGGGGGGTGTGGCTGGCGGACCCGAACACGGGCAAGGGATTTCGCACGGGCCGGACGCAAGTGAAGATCGTCAAGCGCGGGCGCGACAAGAGCCAGCTCGAGCTGACGCTCCGCGAAGGCCGCAACCGTCAGGTGCGGCGCATGCTTGCTCGGCTGGGGCACAAGGTGCGGGACCTCACCCGGATCAAGATGGGTCCGTTGACTCTGAAGGGTCTGGGGCCGGGGGAGTTTCGACCGCTGACCTCGCGCGAGCTACGGGAATTGCGGGAAATGGCCCAGCTGCGGGCCAGGCGGAACCAGGAGCGGGATGAGCGTGACAGGGTGAAGAGGCAAGTGGGTGATAAACACTGAATTGGGCTTCATCCCCTCATCCCCTCACGGATTCCCCGACCACCGCTTCGGGGTTGGGGCGAACCGCTTCCACTGGGATCGTCCGGCGAACTTCGGACTCACTTCCATGATCTGCGCGATGTAGGCGTCGTACTGCGGGTTGTTTTTCGTGCGGTCGAATCCCCGCGTGCCGACGACGCTGTACCACCCTTGCCAGCCCGGCAGATCCTTGACGGCCGTCGCGCCGATGCCGCCCTCGCGCAGGTACTTCACGGCTTCATCGGCCAGGTCCTTCTGCTCGTGGCGAAAGCTCTGGATGACGACGTAGTTCAACCCGATCGTGCGGTTCGGATCATCGACCACGATCGTCGTCTGCCCCGGATGCTGCGGCTGCGGGGGCTGCTGTTGCACCTGCGGCACGGTGTTTCGGGGTGCGGCGGGGGTTGGGTCGACCACGCGAGCCGATTCATCGCGATCGGGCACGATCGAGACCGCCACGCCATCGCGCTCCGCCTTGGCCAGGTCCATCACGCCCGGGCGCGGCGCGCCCTTGCGGACGTCGCTCGTCGAAATGCTCGCCGCGATAGCGCCGGCGGGGCCGGCGTTCATCTTGCGGCCGATGACGTACGCGAGGCTCAGCACGACGAGCAGCGTAAAGGCGCCGACGATGGCGCTGGTATAGGTGAGCTTGAAGCTGATCTCCTGGCGGTCGGGGTTGACCTTCACATCGACCGGACGTGCCGCCGTCGGATCGGCCGGCACCGACGGCATGAACGCCATCGGTTCCGGCACGGCGGCGTCACGAACAGGGGACGGCGCGGGCGCTGCCGCCGATGGCGCCGCGGGGGGAGCCGGCGCTTCGGTTTTCTTCCCCTTGAACCACCACTTCGGCGTCGACAGCGCCCGCGCAGGCGGCGTCTTCTTCCCGAACCGGCGATCGGCGTGGATTACCTCGAACAATGCAGCGGCGTGTTTACCCTTGGCCATCCTTGACCTCATTTCGACATTATTCCGGCCTCACGTGACGTTGCGCCGCGCGATTTGTGCCAGAATTCCCCGACTGCGGCGCGTCTCCGACCCGCCGCCAACCCGATTCACAGCCCGATAATCGCTTCCGATCACCGCCCAGCCAGCTCCCTGAGGGGCAGCGCAGCGCGATCATCGGCCGCTACCCTACGATTCGCCCCGAAATCGGTCAAGCCGTTCGACACGGGCGAAAAATCTATCGTACGTTTCCCACGTCCGCGCAATTTGTGCCGAACCTCATCCGCCGTAGCGACTCTGCCGACGGATAGGCGGGGACGAGGATGCGCACGATCGGTCACAACGGGAGCTGCGACGATGCAACGGCCAGTAATGAACCCGATGTTCATGGAGGAGAAGGACGCCCCAGCCGGCAGCAAGAAGAAGCTGTCGGCCAGGAAGCGGATCATGCAGTTCGCCTGGAGGGGGCTGCTCGGCGGGCTAAAGCTCGGGAAGCGGCTGCTGTTCACGAACGTCTTCAGGCTGGACCGCCGGCTGCGCGTCGAGGATGGCACGCCGATGCAGCGGTTCGTTCGCGCGATGCTGTACCGCCTGGCGTTTGTCCCGATCATTCTTGCATTGTTTGTGACCGCACTGGTATTCGCCGTCACCCACCCGCAGCGCAGCATTGCCGATACCGATCCGCTCGTGCAGGGCGTCTACTATGACCCCGTCAACTTCCTTTCCGAGGACGGGACGCGGCTGGAGGGCTGGCTCGTCCCCGTTTATGACGCTAGGAAGGTCCTGGAGGAGAAGGAGCGGGCGCTGCACAAGAAGCACCCGGCGATCGTGCTTGTCCACGATCAGACGGGGACGAGGCAACAGATGCTGCCGCTCGTCCCGCAGCTGCACGAGGCCGGAATGGTCGTTCTCGTCGTCGGACTGCGCGGCACGGGCCCGAGCGGAGGAACCGCCCAGACCTTCGGGCTGAAGGAAGCGATGGATGTCCGCGCCGCCGTCGATATGCTCCGCCGCCGCAGCTATGTCGATCCGAGCCGCGTCAGCGTGATGGGCATCGGGACCGGGGCAAACGCCGCCGTCATCGCCGCCGCGCAGGATGCGAACATCGCCGCGCTGGTGCTCGACCGGCCCATCGAATCGTTCGAGAGCGCGATGGCCAGCCGGCTTGGCGATGACAGCAAGTGGGTACGGGTCCTCATGCCGCTGTTCAAATGGACCTTCGAGGCGATGTACCACGTCGATGCCGACCACCTCGATGTCGGGCAGTTCGCGGACGTGACAGCCTCTCGGCCGACGCTGCGCTTCGCGGGCTCGGGCACGATCACGCCATACCGCACGCACAATGCCGAAGGGCTAATGCAGTTCCTCCAGACCCACAGGATTACCGGCGACCGCGCGAAGAAGCAGTCCGTCGCCTCGACGCGGGACTGAGCGCGCGATACCGCTTGGTTGCCGCGCACGAAAGCTCCGTCGCGGCGAGTTTCGCTTTCCACGCGCGCCCGGCGGTGGGGCCGCGTGGCCCTGCCGCCGGCTCTTTGGCGCCGGCTCATCGGTGTGACCTCCCCCCCGGAGTATCAAATCATCGCCGCCGCGCACACGCGATGAGCATCTTTTGCATGAAGCCCTGTAGCGCCCGCTTCAGTTCCCAGAACCGGTGGGGCAGCTCGCACAGATGGAAGCAGCTCTACGACGCGTTGGACTCCCCCGCCTCCGGCGGGCGGAGATCGCCGGGGGCGTGCCTGGGGTAGATGGTGGTGAAATACAACGTCAGCAGCACCGCCACCCAGGCGGCGAAGCCGATGAGCAGGCCGACGAAGAGCTTGCGCTGCGGCCGCAGTGGAGGCCCGGGGATGAACGGAGGTTTGGTGGACTTCGGCGCCGACGCGTTCAGGTTGATCTTGCGGTCGCCGCCCACGCCTCGGCCGCGGCGGCTCATGTGGGGCTCTCGATCTTGTAGTTCTCGAACGCCTGCTTGAAGTCGAACACGTCGCGGAAGTCCTCCAGCGTGTCGTCCTCCGTCTTCTGCATGTAGCCGTTGTCGACAAGCGCGAACACGATGCGCCCGAAGTCGATCGTCTTCCGGACGTTCCACCGCGCCAGCACGGTGCGGGCGAGCAGCCCCCAATTCATCAGCGCAAACTCGCGCAGCCCCTCACACAGGTCGCGGCCGGTGACGTGGCGGCTGGTCTTCTCGTCTTTCACCTCGCCGTGCAGCTTCTGGACGGTGTAGCTGAGGCCCTGCTGGACGAACTCGAACGCCTCGACTGGATAGAGACCAACCTCCTCCACGATCTGCTGGAGCGGCTTTTCAGGCGGGCGCGGTTCGGCCGGCGGGGGCATACGTCCACTGTATCAAACCGCCGCTGCGCGAGGTAGGGATGAACTCTTCGCGTTGTCGCACGCGACGCGCTGTCGCGCCAGTGCGCCGCGGCAGCGGAGCGATCGCGCATGTTATCGGACGAGCGCCGGGCGGGTCATCGGCTGCGTCAGATTGTGCCGATTAGAGCGGCTGGCCCGGTTGTCACGCGAGCGAGGGAGCCCGGGTGGCGTTTTTGCCTTCGTTTTGAGCGTCCCTATAATGCCGCCCTCAATCGGGCGTCGGGCGCGCGCCAGCTTCTGACGGATTTCGCTGTCGCGGTTGTCGTTATCATGGATGGAGTCTTACGAATGTCGAAACTACTGCGCGGGTCGTCCTCGCTGCTCGCTCTGATCATCGCCGGTTGCGCCAAGGAACGGCCGCCGTTTGACCCGCGCGAGTTCCAACTGGATGAGCGTGGCACGGCGGGCGAAGTGCTGCCGCGCGACAAGCAGCCGCTCCCGACGACGCTGCAAAGCCCCTTCCTTCCCGCCACGACGCAGGAGACCGCTCAGCCGACGCCCGTGCCGGCGACGGGACCTGTCATCGGGATCGAGCCCACCGTGCGCGTCTCGCTTCGCGAGGTTGTCCAGCGCGCGGTCGCCAACAACCTGGACGTGAAGGTCGAGGGGTATCAGCCCGCGATCGAGCAGACGCGCGTGATCGAGGCCGAGGCGCGATTCGACCCGGCGTTCTTCACCACCGCGCAATTCGAAGATCGCAACGACCCGCCGGGCGGCTCGAACAGCATCCTGGGCGAGTCGATTGCTTCCGGCGGCGAAGCGGAAATCTTCACGCTCCGAAGCGGCGTCCGGCAAGTGCTGCCCAGCGGCGGCGAAATCGAGCTGCGCTATCAGGTTCAGCACAACGACACCGTCAACGTGGGCGCTTTCGGCCAGGCGGAAGAATTCAGCTATTGGGAAAACGAGCTGGCCCTCCAGATAACGCAGCCGCTGCTGCGCGACTTCGGCGTTGAAACGAACCGCGCGCGCATCGAGGTGGCGCGGAACAATCAGCGCATCAGCCTCCTCGACTTCCGCCGCCAGCTCGAGCAGACGGTGGGCGAGATCGAGGAAGTGTACTGGACGCTCGTCCAGGCGATGAGGGACGTGGCCATCCAGGAGGAACTGCTCAATGACACGCTCGCGACGGCGCGGCTGCTGTTCAACCGGCGCTTCCAGGACGTGACCCGCGTACAGATCTCGCAGGCCAACGCGTCGGTGGAAATCCGCCGGGCGGGGCTGATCCGCGCCCGCGCCCGCGTGCGCGACCTGTCGGATGAGCTGAAGCGGCGGATGAACGATCCGGAGATCCCGGTGACAGGCTCGACGCTCCTGCTGCCGGCGAATGATCCGCTGGAGCAGCCGGTACGTTTTGCCTTGGAGGACCAGATCGCGACGGGGCTGGAGAACCGCCTGGAGCTCGGGCAGCAGCAGCTGCGCATCGACTCGACATACATCGCGGCCCGCGTCGCCAGGCAGAACCTGCTGCCGCAGCTCAACGGCACGTTCGCCATCGGCGCCAACGGCACGAGCGATGACCTGGGCAATGGTGATCTCGGCAGCGCCTTCGAGAACCAGGCCGAGTTCAACAACATCAGCTATGCGGTTGGCCTGCAGTTCGAGATTCCAATCGGGAACCGCGCCGCCCGCGCCGGCTACCGCCGCAGCCGGCTTCAGCAGGAGCAGGCGATCACGCAGTACGCGGCGCTGATCGACCAGATCGCCTTCGAGATCAAGCAGGCGCTGCGCGAGGTCGAGACGACGTGGGAAGAGATGGTCGCGACGCGGCAGGCGGTGTTCGCCGCCGAGGACGCGCTGCACGCCATCCGCCAGCGAGAGGAGGCCAACGAGCCGCTGACGCCGGAGTTCGTCGACCGAAAGCTGAATCAGCAGGAGCGTCTGGCCGAAGCCCGCCGCGCCGCCGCCGCCGCAGTAACCAACTACAACAACGCCATCGCCCGCCTGGAGCTGCGCAAGGGCACGCTGCTCCGCTACAACAACATCATCATGGAAGAGGCGGGGGTGCAGCTGGCGGGAAAGTGAGCCCCAGAGCCTCTAACGAACAAAAATCGATTCACCGCAGCGACGCAGAGGCCAGAAAGACAGCTCCTGTCTTCCGCATTTTTCCTCCGCGCTCTCCGCGCGTCTGCCGTGAATCAGCCTTTTGTCAGGAATTTTCGGGCCTAGGTTAAAAGTCACCAGCGACTCCTAATCAAACACGCACTTCGTCGCGATTGCTTCCCGCAACCGCTTCAGATATCGCTCGCCGGGGATTTCCTCGCAGCCGAAGGTCTGCAGATGCGGGGTCGATGCCTGGGCGTCGAGGAGGAGGAATCCGCGCTCGCGCAACCGTTCGACGAGGTGGACCAGAGCGACTTTGCTGGCGTCGCGGACGCGATGGAACATCGATTCGCCGAAGAACGCCCCCCCGAGGCTCACGCCGTACAGCCCGCCGACGAGTTGGTCGTGCACGTCATAGCACTCGACGCTGTGAGCGAACCCCAGCTCGTGCAGCCGGCAGTAGGCGGCGATGAGCTGCCGCCCGATCCAGGTTCCGTCCGGCCGCGCTTCTGCGCAGCACTGCATCGTGCGTTCAAAGTCACAATTGATGCGCACGTCGAACTTGCGCTGGCGGACGAGTGCCTTGAGCGTGCCGGGGACGTGGAAGCGCTGATCGAGCGGGATGACGCCGCGCGGATCGGCGGTGTACCAGCGGATGATCCCGCCGCGGTCCGACATCGGGAACGCGCCCTGCGCATAGGCGCTGAGCAGCGTCTCGGGATCGAGTGGCACGGTGCGGTTCATACGCGAGCGGCAGCACGGGTCTTCCCGCTGACGCGTCCGTGGCTCCGCGCAAGCTGCGGCAAGACCCTGAGGGGAGTATGGGCGACCCGGTAAAATATACCACCCGCCAACGGTTCAACGACAGCCGCGTGAGCGCGGGGCAGGCGCCAGGGGGGTCTGGCTGTCGCCGATCCCAACAACAGCATCGACCCAACAACCTCTCGCATTTCGGCGCAAAGCCGATCATAATTTGCAGAGACGGGATGGCCGTGGTTACACATCGTTGTGCGGATCCGAGCGAATAGCTGAGCGGTATTTGGGTGAGCGTTTTTGAATACGATCTTGTGGTGATCGGCGGCGGGCCGGCGGGGGAGAAGGGCGCGGCGCAGGCCGCGTATTTCGGCCACCGCACGGCCGTGGTCGAGCGTGCGCCAGAGCTGGGGGGCGCCTGCATCAACACCGGCACGATCGCCAGTAAGACGCTGCGCGAGTCGGCGCTGTTCCTCTCCGGCGCCAAGGCGCGGCAGCTCTACGGGATCGACGCGCGGCCGAAGCCGAACGTCACACTGTCCGATTTCATGTACCGCAAGAACGTCGTCCGCGACGCCGAGCGGCTTCGCGCCCGGCGGAACCTGGACCGGCACGGCATCGAACGCATCACGGGCACGGCACGCATTGGTGATCCGCACACGGTGCTCGTCACCGAAGTCCATGGCAGTGAGCGGAGGTTGTCCACTGCCGTGATCCTCATTGCGACCGGCAGCACCCCCGCCCGCCCGCCGAACGTGCCCTTCAACCCGCAGAGCGTCTTCGACAGCGACACCGTCCTGGAAATGACCGCTATTCCGCAGTCGATGGTCGTCATTGGCGGTGGCGTGATCGGGTGCGAGTACGCCGGGTTGTTCAATGCACTGGGTGTCCGGACAACGCTCGTGCACCGTTCCGACAAGCTGCTCGACTTCCTGGACGAAGAGATCTCCGACGTGCTGATGAGCGAGATGGCCTCGGCGGGCGTCGAGATGGTGTTGAAGGAGCAGATCGATGCGGTCGAGGTCCAGGGGCCGCTCGTCCGCACAACGCTCAAGGGCGGCCGCGCTTTGGAATCGCAGTGCCTGCTTTACTGCGCCGGTCGAAGCGGCAACACGCGCGGACTCGGTCTCGAGGCGTTGGGCATCTCCACCGGAAAGTACGGGCACGTCGAGGGGGTCGACCCGAGAACGTTCCGCACCGCCGTGCGGAGTATCTACGCCGCGGGCGACGTGATCGGTCCACCGGCCCTGGCCAGCACCTCGATGGAGCAGGCGCGGCTGGCGATGGTTGATGCGTTCGGCCTGAAATACCGCTCGCAGTCCCTGGCGCCGATCCTCCCGATGGGGATCTATACGATCCCCGAGATCTCCGCCGCCGGCGAGAGCGAACAGAGCTGTCGCGAGAAAGGCATCGACTACGTCGCCGGCCGCAGCCGCTACGGACAGCACGCGCGGGGTCAGATCATTGGGGATCTCAATGGGCTCGTGAAGCTCATCTTCTCGTCGCCCGATGGCAAGCTCCTGGGCGTTCACATCGTGGGGGAGCAGGCAGCGGAACTGGTGCACATCGGGACGGGGTGCCTTCATTTCGGTGGAACCATCGAGTATTTCATCGAATCAGTCTTCAACTATCCGACGCTGAGCGACGTCTACAAATACGCTGCTTTCGACGCGTTGGCACAACTTAATATCCGGCGCGGGCAGCCGCCGGCGCCGGTTCATTTGAGCACGGGTCGCAATGAGTGAGCATTCCAATCGAGCCTTGGCGACGACCACCATCCGCAGCCGTGTTCTTGCCGAAGTGGCGCCGCTGCCGGGTGGCAAGGGAGTGCCGCTGAGCCCCGAAGAGGTCGTGCGCTATGACCTGTTCAAGGATGTGTCGCGCAACCTGCTGGCGAAGAACCCGGGGTCTGTGTGGCTGCGGCGGTTTGAGCCGGGTGAAACGATCTGCCGCCAGGGTGAGTACGGGTCGACGGCGTTCTACGTGCAATCGGGCGACGTGAAGATCCTTGTCTCTCCGGGTGGCCCGCCCGCGGCGGCGCCCAACCGCGGGATCTGGAATACGGTGATGAGCATGGTCGGCCGCGCTCACGGTCGGGCCAAGCCCCACCCGTCGTACGTCCCGGTTGACGCCACCCACAACGTCCCGCGCGACACATTGGAGGTGACGCTGGGCCCGGGCTCATTGTTTGGCGAGATGACCTGCCTCAGCTTCCTCCCGCGCGCCGCGACGGCAGTTGCAATGGGGCATGTCTACTGCCTCGAAATGCTCCGTAACGTCCTGTTCCTCGTTTTTGACAACAAGCCCCAGAAAGCGTGGCGGAGCGAGAAGCGCAAATTCCTCCGGAGCAACCCCGGCAAGACGTTTGACAAGCCGCGCCCGCCGGACCGGCCCATCCAGCAGACATATCGCGATCGGGCGCTGCAGAACGACCTGCGCGAGTGCCCGCTGTTTGCCACCATCGAGGACGCGGCAATCCGCAGCCTCGTCGACGCCGCCGACTTCGTCTCGATCGAGCCGGGAGAGGTCGTCTTCCACCAAGGCGATCCCGCCGACGAGCTGTACCTGATCCGCCGCGGCTTCATCAAGGTGTCGCGCGACGATGGGTTCGGATCGCCACTGGTGATGAACTACCTGTCGAAGGGGCAGTATTTCGGCGAGATCGCACTGTTCGGCGGCGATCTGCAACTGCCACCATTCCGCACGGCCACGTGCGCCGCGCTGGACCACGTCGACCTCATCGTGTTTTCCAAGCAGGACGTTGAGCAGCTGGTGGAGCGCTACCCGGACCTGCGCCGGCAGATGAAGGCGCTGGCCGCGCAGCGGTTGAAACCGGAGAACAAAAAAGCGCCGGTCCGCAGCGGAATCAACCTCGAGAGTTACCTCGAGCAGGGCGTCATGCAGGGAACGAACATGCTCTTGTTCGACCTGGAGCGCTGCACGCGGTGCGACGAATGCGTCCGCGCGTGCGCCGATTCGCACCAGGGGGTGACGCGGCTGCGGCGCGAAGGGCTGCGGATCGACAAGTACCTTGTCCCGACCAGCTGCCGCTCGTGCCGCGACCCCGTATGTCTCACCGAGTGTCCCGTCGGCTCGATCGGGCGCAGCCCCGGCGGCGCGATCATCATCGAAGACTGGTGTATCGGGTGCCGCAAGTGCGAGCAGAACTGCCCCTACGGGAACATCGAGATGCACCTGTTCGAGGTCGAGGGCGGGACGAAGATTCACAGCCAGCAGCAGCCTGTGCGCCTGGCGCGGGTCGAGTTCTCTCCGCCGCCGCACTTCGACGCCGCGGGGCTCCCATTCGGGCTGTCAATCGACCCGCCTGGCCGACACCTGGAATATGCGGACGTGCCCGGCGCGGCGGGCGAGGAGGAACTGCTTGCCTTCAGCGCTGATCTGGAGTACCGCCGCGCCGTGACCGAACTGCTGCGGCGGGTGAAGACGCGGGTGAAGCTTCCGCTGTTTCCCGCGGACTTCAAACCCCCGATGGAGCTCGAAGGCGTCGTGAAGGTGAGGCGCCCGGGCGCGCAGGAGCCGGAGCCGGCGGTCGAATTCCGCGGTGTCGTCGGGAGCGATGATCTGCCGGCCTACCGGGCCGCCTCGAAGGACGCCGCCTACCAGCAGGCCGTCGAGCAGGCGGCTCGGGAGACGCGGGGGATGAAGGCGGTGCTGTCCAAGGCGTCCGTCTGCGACTTGTGCGAGAGCGTCAGACAGGAGCCGAACTGCGTGTATGCCTGCCCGCACGACGCGGCATTCCGCGTCGACGCCCTCGCGTTCTTTGCCGCGTCAGAAGACAACCCATCGGTATGAAGATCGATCGAACACACCTGCCGTGGGTCAGCTTCAGCGGGATCGCGCTGGCCGCGTGCGTCCTGCTGTACGCTTACGATGTCACCCGCGGGTCCGGCGCGCTCCACGGCCCCAGCGGGGGCAGCTTCAGCGGCTTGACGCTGGGCATCATGGCGGCGGCGTTCATGCTCTTTGCGGGACTGCTGGGCGCGCGACGGCGGATGCGGACCTGGCGGATCGGTCGCGCCGAATTCTGGATGCGCGGCCACCTCTGGCTCGGGGCGCTGGCGCTGCCCATCGCCTTGCTGCACGGCGGGTTCCGCCACGGTGGGACGCTCACCAACGTGCTGATGTGGCTCCTGTACCTCGTGATTGTCAGCGGTTTTGTCGGCGCCTCCCTGCAGCACTTCCTGCCGGGATGGATGGCGCAGGCCGTCCCGGGGGAGACGGTCTACGAGCAGATCCCCCGAGTGCTGGCGCGGCTGGCGGCCGAGGCGGAGGCTGTCGCCGCCGCTTCCGGACCGGGCGCATCCGACGAAGCAAGCGCCAGGGCGCTGGAGGAGTGGCGCCGCCAGCGAATGCTGGTGCTGGACGCGCAGTACGACAAGGGCATCCTCAGCGAGAGCCAGCGCGACCTGCTGAAGTCCGTTGTCGCGACGGCGCCAGCTGAAGGAGCGGCATCGCTGCGCGCCTTTCACGAGCGGCACGTCGGGCCCTTTCTCCGACGCGGGGACGGTGCCCACATGGCCAACCCGCAGCGCGCCCGGGCCATCTTCATCGAGCAGCGCGTGTCGACGCCGCCTGCGCTACACGAGCTGCTCGGGGAGCTGCAACGGATCTGCGAGGAGGCGCGGCAGCTGTGGGTGCAGCGGCGGATGCACCAGGTCCTGCACGGATGGCTGCTCGTGCACGTGCCGCTTTCGTACGCCACCATGATCCTCGCGGCCGTGCACGCGGTGGTGGCGCTGCGATACTCTTGGTAACGCCGCGTGCGCGCGGCAGCGCTTGGCTGGTGGATCGACACTGGGAAGGAAAATGGCTGCTGCCCCTCGCAGAACCAGTAAGTCGTTGGCGACACGGATCGACACCGACTACATCCACCGCAGCGGGGCGCTGGGGCGGAAGCGCCGGGTGCTCACGGTGGTCGCGTGTGTCGCGGCGGTGGGGTGGCTTTCGCTGTATGCCGGCCGAGGCGACCAGACGCTGTACAGCCCCGGCCCGGTCACGTCCGCGCACGCGCAATGGGAGCACAACTGCGCCGCCTGCCACGTGGGCGAGAACGGGGGCGGCGGCGGGCCGGCTGGGGGCGGGTTCTCCATGGCAGTCTCCGACAGCGCGTGCTTGAAGTGCCACGACGCCGGCGTCCATCACGCCAATCAAACTACCATGGTCAGCGCAACCGGGACCCAATCTGCCACCTGCACCGCATGTCATGTCGAACATCGAGGGCATGCCTCGCTCGCCGCGACTAGTTCGGCGCACTGTGTGCAATGCCACGGCGACCTCGCATCTCGTTCGAAGTCCCCACCCGAGGTGCAGGCCAGCGTCAGGGCCTTTCTCGCCGACGGATCGCCGGGCGCTCACCCGCCATTCGGACGTAGCCTGATGCACGACGGACAATTGATTGATCCGACGGTGCTGAAGTTCAACCACGATTTTCATTTCAACGACAGCGCCGGACCGAAGCTCACAAACTGCATCGCGTGCCACAGCGCCGCCAGCCCGAGCCCCGCGGCGACGCGCCCGGCGAAGGACGGGGCGACGTTGCCGCCATGGACCACTCCGAAAGATCGTCCGCTCGCGTGGACAGTCGACGGCGACCGCCGCTACATGAGCCCGATCAGCTACCAGCGCCACTGCGCCGACTGCCACAAGCTGCCCGTGGCGGGAAATGTTCAGATCGCACACGAGGACCTTTCGCTCGTGCGATCCCAGCTCGCCGCGCTGACGCCGGCGGAGGTGCAGAAGTACCTCCCTGGCGGTGCACCCTCAAAGGGCGTCCCCGGGCGCAGCGGCGGTGGGGGCGGCGGCGGGGATGCTGTCGCTAAAAAGCTCCAGGCGATGCTTGCGCAGAAGGAGCTTCCGAGCGATCAGCACCAACTGGCGGCCCGGCGACTTGACGCGCTTGAAAGAGCCAAACCCCTCGCGGCGCTGGCTGAGTTTCACGTTGCGTACACAACCAAGGAGAGTTGCGTGAAGTGCCACGCGGTCGCTGAGGCAGCGGCGGACGCGCCGCTGGCGATCGTGCCGACAGGCATTCCCGATGCCCCCAGGCGCTGGTACGCCAACAGCCGGTTCGACCACGATGCTCATCGCAATCTAAGCTGCGTCGATTGTCATGCGCAGGCCATCACCAGCAGCCAGACGAGCGATGTTCTGCTGCCGGGGATCAGAAACTGCGCGAGCTGCCACCAGGCCGACCGAGGCCCCGTACGCGGCGCGCCGGCGAACTGCGCGACGTGCCACTGGTATCACGAGCGGACGCGAGAACCCATCTCGTTGCGGGGCTTCGTCGGGGCATCGCCTCAACCGGCAGAAGCGCCGCCGCCGAGGTAGTGATTCCACAGCCCGCACGAGCGCCAGCCCGTTCTGTTTGAGGACGAGCGAACACTCGACGAGGCGCTATTGACGAGGTGCTACTTGTCCACCAGCGTAATTTGTCCGGCAAAATCCACCGGCGGCGATTTGATGTGCTGGCGGCACCAACTCGCGTACGACGAAAAGAGCTTCAGCTCTCTCAGCTCCGGCGGGAGCGATTCGCAGATCGAAAGACACTGCTCGAACTTCCCCGCCTGATAGGCTTCGACGATTTTCGCCGCCATGCGCGAGTAAAATACCTGCAGATCGCTCGCCTGCTGTACGGGAACGATCAACTCGAACACCTCAACCCACTCCCGCTTGCCCGCCACCTGCAGCCGGCCGATGGGGGAGAGCAGAAACTCTTCGCGGATCAGATTTGCCGTGCGCTGGCCCATCAGGACGGAGGTGCCGAAGGGTTTGTTGGCTGATTCCAGGCGTGCTGCGAAGTTGACTGCGTCGCCCAGCGCTGTGAAATCGCTGGCTTCGGGGGGACCGGCGTCGCCGAGAATGACGTCTCCGGTATTGATCCCGGCCCGCATACTCAGGGTGGGCAGGGCTTGCTGGCGGAGGCGCTGGTTCAGCACCTCCAGGGCCTGTCGCATCTCGAGCACCGCCTCCGCGGCGTCGGCGGCGTGTCGGGGGTTGGGCCGAAAGGCATTGAAGAAGAACATGATCCCATCGCCGAGGAACTTGTTCACGTAGCCGCGGTGCCGGCGGATGATGGGGACCATCGTTCCCATGAACTCGCTGAGGATGGGCACCGCCTCCTCGCGCAGCACCTCCGAGAGCGAAGTGAACCCGGCAAGGTCGACGAAAACGACCGTCAGCTCCTGCCGGTGCGCTTCGAGGCGGACCAGGTCCGGGTTGTCCACCACGTACTCGACCAGCGCCGGGTCGACGTAGCACTGGAATCGGCTGGTGATCCGCGTTCGTTCGGCCGCCTCTGCGATGAAGCGGAACAAGGTGCAGCCGGCCCAGGAGAGGGCGACGGCGGTCGCCGGGCCCGCGATTCCCAAGATGATGTCGCCGTAGTCGAACAGCACAAGTCCGTTCATCAGCAGGTAGCCCCCGCCCAGCACGCCGGCCGACGCGAGGGCGCGCCACGGTGGGAGGAAAGCGGTCGCCGCCGTCGCCAGCAGCCCGAATGTCAGCGTTGCCAGCGGCGTTACCCATGCAGGCGCGCGGCGCCAGACGTGCCCGCTCAGCAGGCCGTTGGCGATCACGCCATGGACCACCGGCCCCGGGCAGCGCGGGTGCAGGCTGGTGTTCACGACATCCATCGAGCCTGTTGCCACCATCCCGATGATGACGGCCTTGCCACGCAGTTCGCGGCGAAGATCGCCCGAGAGCGACTCCACCTCGCGCATCAGCGCGGGAGTGCTCTTTCGAACCTGCGACAGCGCCTCATAAGCCGATACAAATCGTCGATCGTCTTCTTCCAATTCCCCAGGCGCCAAGGCCTTATAGCCGTCGTAGAACGCAGCCGCTTCATTGAGGATGTGCTCAATCCGGCTCGCCCTTGCGGCGTAATCGTCTGCAGGCGCGGGCTGGCGCTCGATTTCCGCCGCCGCCTCGGGGTCGCCCAGGAAGCCGCGCAGCAGCGCCGTGGCCGCCTCGTCGGCAGCGAGGTTGTTGCGCGCCGCCCGTTGCCGCTTCAGCCACAGTTCGCGAGGAGCGTTGATTGAAATGTGTCGCTTCGCCCGCCCCTGTTCGTCGCTGCCATACATCGACTCCCAGCGCCTGCCGCCGAACCAGGGGACATCGAAAAACATGCCGCGTCGTCCCAGCCGCGTCCGCACCACCGAGACGGGAACCACAATCGGTTCGGCGCTGGCCGGGCGAAGCACGATCTGATTTTCCGCCAGAGAGACCTGTCGCGGGTCGTTTGCGTCCACGCCCAGCGTCGCGCAGGCCAGAGCGAAGCCGGCTTGGGGAACGAGGCGGCCGCGATGCTCCACCCACAGAGGCACCGAGCGCAGCACGCCGTCCGAAAATGGCAGGTAATCCACGAACCCGCAGTACCGCGCCGCCGCTGCAAACTCGGCAAGGGACGCTTGTTCGCCCGTCGCCGCCATGAGCGGGGACATCGCCGCCAGTGACGGATCCGGCTGGCGCGAGAGCGCCGCCACCGCCCGATTGGCCAGCGCCTTGCGGTGCTGGCGCTGGAGGAGGCGGATCAGCGGCGAGCCGCTGATCGAGGGGTCAGTCCGCGGGAGCAGGGCCCGGCGGAGATCCGCAAGGTCCATCGTTTCATAACCCGACAGATCGACAATTCGCTCGTAGGCCGCCCGCTCGCGCGCCCGCGTCCAG
This sequence comes from Tepidisphaeraceae bacterium, assembly GCA_035936155.1. Taxonomy (GTDB): domain Bacteria; phylum Planctomycetota; class Phycisphaerae; order Tepidisphaerales; family Tepidisphaeraceae; genus DASYWJ01. The sequence goes on from DASYWJ010000118.1 coordinate 72,374, forward strand.
ACGCGCTCGACCTCTACCGCAAGATCCGCCCGCGCGTCTGTGCGCCGCAGCCGCTGCACCACCAGCGACTGCTCGGCTTCCAGGTCCTCGCGCAGCAGCTCACTGACGGCCTGCTCGAGCGGCGATGCCGTCTCGCCCATCGTCAGCGACATCGGGAGCACGAGTCGGTCGGTCCGGCGGAAGGAGTCGGCGAGAATCGCGTCGTGCTCAACCTGCTCAAAGGTTGCATCGGGCAGCGGGTTGTACGTCGGCGGCTGAGGCTCGGGAAAGAAGATATCGAGCAGGATGACCGAGGCGCCGGCGTTCGTGATTTCATCGATAATGGAGGCGAGCACGCTACGAGGCCATGGCCAGGCGCCATTCGCCTCTAACGCCGCGTCGTCGATGTCCACGTGCACGATGCGGTCCGTGGCAGGCGGGGAAAAGAATTGGCAAGACAACGCTCGAGCGTCGTACAGCAGCCGCTCCATCGGCGCCAGCCAGCCGCGGTTGTCGGCGATGATGACAAGGCAGGTAATGATCGCGCCAAATAGCGCGGTTCGACCGAGGCGCTTGAACCTGACGGGCTTCATCCGATCATCCGCCGTTCATCCAAAAACCTGCTGCGGCGCAAGCGCGCTTGGCGTTACCCACCGCCCGGCACTCAGCCTGGGGAGGTGGTGCGGCCGGCTGCGATGAGCCGGCGAATCAGAGAAAGCCTTCGATGCTGAGGAGGACGTCGATGCTGTCGCGCTTGGCCTTGTCGGTGCCGAGGCCGCCGTCGAGGGTGTCGGCGAGGCCGTCGTTGCCGATGAGCGTGTCGTTGCCGTCGCCGCCGAGCAGCCGGTCATTTCCGGTGCCGCCATCGAGGCTGTCGTTCCCGGCCTCGCCCGAAAGCGTGTCATTGCCGCCGCCGCCGCGGAGCGTGTCGTTGCCGCCGCCGCCCTTAACGCTGTTGTTGTTGCCGTCGCCCGTGAAGGTGTCGGCGCCCGACCCGCCCCAGAAGTTCTCTATTGAGGTGAGGCTGTCGTTCTCGCCGCTTTGGCCGTCGTTGGCGATGCCATCGAGGCTCACGAAGAGGTTGGCGCCGCGATTGGTGTAGCTGATGGTGTCGGCGCCGGCGCCGCCGTCGACGGTGTCGGAGGCGACGCCGGTGCGAATGGTATCGTTGCCGTCGCCGCCGCTGATCGAGTGGCCGGAGCGGGAGAAAATAGCATCGATGTTGTCGTTGCCGCTGCCGCCGATGAGGGTGTCGCGGACAGTGCCGGTGGAGAACTTCGCGTCGTCGTCATTGAGGCTCGGCTTGATCAGGTCATTCCCGCCGCCGCCATCGATGCGATTGGCGGTTCGCTCGCGGCCGCGGAGGTCGTCGTTGCCTGAGCCGCCGAGGATGGTGTCGACGTCGCCCAGCACGTTGTCGAATTCGGTGGTGGAGTTGGACCCTTCCGGCGCGGCGCCGTCATTGGTGACGCCGTCGAGCGTGACCACGACGCGCGAAGTCCGTGAGCGGTAGTCGACGGTGTCGCTCCCGGTGCCGCCGCTCATCAAGTCAGAATTCCCTTCGCCGTTGAGGGTGTCGTTGCCGTCTCCGCCGTAAAGCGAATCGTTGCCATCGCCGCCGCGGAGCGAGTCATTGCCGCCGCGGCCCTCGATCCTGTCGTTGCCGCTGCCGCCGGAGAGCGTGTCATCGCCCGGCACTTCGATATCTTCGGGATCGAAGAAGGGGAGCCCAAGATTGTCATTATCCAGGTAGTTTCGCCCATCCCCGGTGAGGGTGTCGTTGCCTCCGTTGCCGCTGAGTGAGTCTCTCCCGTTTCCGCCGTAAAGGAAGTCGCTGCTGCCGCCGCCGGTGAGGGTGTCGTTGCCGGGGCCGCCATACAACCCCGTTTTGTCATCGCTGTTGGTCAGCGAGTCGTTGCCGTCATCACCGTATGCGCGGGTGGCGACGCGCATACCCGCGCCGACGGTAATCCTGTCGTTTCCGCCTCGCCCGAAGAGCAGGATGCTAAAGATGCCCTCCTCGGGAACCTCGCTGAAGGAGGAATCGGGGTACGTGTCGATGAAGCCGTTGAAGTTCACGGTGGTGACGCTGCCGCTGCGGGTGATGGAGATCGTATCGGGCCCGTCCCCGCCGACGTACACGAGCCGAAAACCATCGGTGTTGGCCGTCCCGTAGAGGGTGTTCGGGTATTCGACCCCGCTGACGACGTCGCCGTCAAACGTTCGTTCGCAATAGTCGTTGCCGTCGCCGCCGCTGACGGTGTCTTTGGTGCCGTCGTCGTTGTGGAGGCGGTCGCTGCCGCCGTCGCCGTACATCTTGTCGGCGCCAGCGCCGCCGTAGATGTCGTCATTGCCCAGCCCGCCGAAGATCGTATCGTTCCCGCCGTTTCCCTTGAGGATGTCATTTCCAGTCGAGGTGCTCGTGTCGCCGATGAGCCGGTCGTGCCCGCCGCCGCCCAGAAGCGTGTCGCTGCCGGACCCTCCCAGCAGCGTCACCGCCTTCACGAAGCCGCTTGCGCAGCTGAGCGTGTCGTTGCCGCCTCGGCCATCGACGGTGAGGGTCGAAATGTCGAGATAGTTGTAGGTGATGCTCGCGCCGGCGCCCACGCTGCGACCGTTGGACGTGATCGTCGTCGTCCCGCGGTTAACGACCTTGAACTGCGTGCTGTTGACCGTCGCCAGCTCGATTTTGTCGCCGCTGTCCGTCCCGTTCACCTGCAGCGCAACAGCCAGCAGCACCCGATTCTCAAGTTGTTCGATTGACATGAAATTTTCCCCGTCAGCCCGAGTTGGTAGCTTGCCCAATGGGAATGTGGCCGGTGGCCCAACCGGCGCGGGGGCACGTTACCGTCCTGCACGACCGCATGCAACAAAATTTTGCGAGGTAGGCGCTCGACTCGTTCAGCAGGACAGCTTCTGGCCTCGTCGCGGTCAGCGCGGATGCGTCGCCAGCACGCGCGGCCCCGGGTGAGAAAGGACCTTGGCGGCCGGCAGAGGCTCTACGGCCGAATGCATGTGATGATGATGCCCCGTCACATGCGCGTGTGATGTGGATGACACGGCTGTCGTCTTGCCGGCCTTGGCGATGGATTGTTGTAGCTGGATCGACGGCTCGCATGGTTCGAACGGGACAAAGTCCTGCAGCTTGCGTCCGACACCGCTATCGTCGACCTCAAAGACAGCCGGCTCCAGGCCGAGTAGCTGTCCGTCCCTGATGAGTTGCAACTCCGCGCGCGACGCTCCGCCGGAGACGTATGCGGCGAGGAAGTCGATGTTGAGGCATGGGTTGTTGTCGGAGAACCCCTTCGGGAAGAAGACGATCTCTACGCCGCCCGTGGTGTCGCCGCCGCGATGATCAAATGCGGTGACGCCGCCGGTCTCCGCGCCGCGATTCAAGCCGAAGCCGGGGAAGATGAAGTCGCTGAACCCCTGCACGCTGACGCCGAGGTTCCAGTCGGCGTTGCCGTCCCACGTGAGGACCGCGTTGAGCGCACCCGGCGCCGAGGTGAGGAATTGTTCTGCGGTAAATGGCCCGCCGCCTCGGACCACGTCGATGCCGGCGACGGGATCGAAGAACGTGACGGCGCCGCGGGAGATGAGGTCGGCGACGAGTTGCTCCTCGCCTGGCGTCCTGGCACGCTGGATCGAGGGGTCGACGACCGACTCGGCCAGCGCCAGCTCGGCCGCCGTCGGCACGCCCGCGCGAACACGCGTCTTGCCCCGGCCGCCGAAGGCAAGGCGTTTCTTGGCGTCACGGAAACTCGCCGTGCCCGTGAGGCTGATTGCCTGCGGCGCGAAGGGCGGCTGGTCGTAGAGCGCCACCTTCGTCCCGCGCACCGCCAGAATGGAGTTGGGGCTGCGGATCGTGGTGTCATGCTCCCGCCCCTCGGCCTCGATGTCGTAGCGCAGGCGACCGTAGGGCATGCCTACGTCCGTGGTGAGCTTGCCGTCGGCGAATGTCGCGCGCAAGACGCGGATTGTGCTCGCGCGGTCAAGGGCGAAGGTCTGGTCCGGTGGGATTTGAAACTGCACGCTGGACTTGGGCAGCGTCCGCAGATCGCTCCCTTCCTCCAGGACGGTTCCGACCGTCACCGGCTCCCACTTCGCCTGCCCCGGGCGCCGGGCCTGCACCGCGCCGGAGACGGCGGTTATGAAAAGCCGCAGCGTTTCCCCCTCGGCGGGGGAGGTGGTGGCGCGCTCGTCCGCCTGCGTCGCTGGTCGCGTCCCTGGCTCGATGGTGCTGCGGCCCGTAGTTTGAGCGGCATGGGCCGGCGCTGCGTACGCGCAGCAGCAGGCGGAGATGAACGTGGCGAGGAAGCCGCGGGACAAATCATTGAACATACGATACCTAAACTGAGCCCAGTCGGTGCTACCCGTGAGTCTGTCCGGCTCTGCCGCGAACTGCGCCGCGTTTGGAATTCAATTCGCCGGCGTCTGCTGAACCTGAGGCGCTGCCGGACGCGGCGCCTCCGACCCAGCCGTGCGTGCAGGCTCCAGCACCGCCGCCGGCAAGTCCGTCTGATTCCCACGCCGGTAGTCTTCCATCCTGCCGATGATGCCGAGAAATTCGCTGCCGGAAAACGTCTGGTTCTCGCTGCTCGCGGGGTAAATTCCCTCCTCCTCCAGTTCCAGCAGTGCGTAGCGGGGGTGGCGACCACGCGTCAGGCGCATCATCAATCCCCCGCGAATCCGCAGGATCTGCGCGATGGCGACGGCCAGCTCGCCCCGCCGCGCCACGGCGTGCGCGGGGCGATCGAAGCGGGCTGGGAGCCAGCCACGGGATTTCAGAGCCGCGACGCGCGCGTGGTAGTTGTCTGCCGGATCGGCGTCCAGCGCGTAAAGCAGCAGGCCGTGAAAGGCCTCGTCATTGCTCGTCAGCGGCCGCTGCGCCAGTTGGTGCCAGAACTCGAATTGGTCATCGATTTCATTGCCGCCGTACGTCGCCGTGAGCGGCTCTTCCACCCGCGCTGTGGCGCACCCGCCGCACAGTTGCGGACCGGTCATCAGCAGCAGGAGTAACAGCAGGCGAGAGGCGCATTTAGAAGGCAAAGGTCACCCCCGTGTAAAAGAGGTGGCGGGGCTCATCATCGTTCTGAATCGCATCGCCGGGAAAGAAGACGCCGTAGCGAATCGCCAGCGTTACGTCGCTCGTCAGCCGCCAGTTGAGGAAGAGGTCGGATTCAAATCCGAGGTACCTGTCGTCGGTGGTCGGCTCGTCGATCGGCGCGTCCTTCTCAAATTTTCGATAGACAAACACATCAGTCCCAAGCTGCAGCCGCCTCAGGGCGCTTACGCTCGGCGCGGGGAATGTGGAGACGCCGACCCTCAGCAGGGCGAGGTTCGAGACCTCCGGGTTGAACGCCACGCCCGTGTTCAGCAGGCCCAGCGCGTTGAACGAGCGATCCGGCGTGCCGGGCTGGTTGCCCCCGAAGGTGTTGCTCGCGTGCCGACGGTCATCGTCACCCGTTGCCAGTATGGCTTCTGCGCTGAGGCGAGTTTGGTGGGCGCCTGGCAGGAGATAGTCCAGCCGCACGTCGAGCGCCATCGCCTCGATCCGCTCATTGGTCTGCGGGACCGCCTCGAGCGTACCGGCCTCAGTGACGTTGAAGCTGTTCGACAGGGCGCTCCCGCCCTCATAGACAAGTTCTGCCGAGTAGACGAGCCGGTCTCCGATCGCGCCCGTAGATCCGATGCCCAAGTAATAGCTGTCGTATTCGAACTCGGTTGTGATTTGTGCGGTCGGGGACGTAATCACGAACGGCTCATCGTCATTGCGATCGCGCTGAGCCAGCGCGTACAGGAACGGGCGATGCTTGCCCACGCGCGTGCCGAGCATCGCGCCGTAGAACAATCTGTGGGTATCATCATCGAAGTCGGGGCGCGACGTGTCAAAGTCGATGGTGTCGCTCGCCGTCTGGCCGATCAGCAGCCGTCCAAACGCGTCGCCCCACGTGATGTCCGCCGCGGCCCCGTCCACCCCCTGGCTGAGCACGAGGCCGCTGGCCCAGTAGACGAGGTCACGGCCGGCGGCGACGGCGACATCGCCCCCCATCAGCCGTCCCTCCCGCGCCGCCACGTGCCGCTGCAAATCGAACCGGTACACCGCTCGCTCAAGCTCGGGCGAGATGACGTCATCGTTGTCATCGCCATCGAGGCCGAATGCGTCACCCCGGTGGAAGTCCTGGTACCCGGTGCGAGCCCGAAACGTGAAGTCGTGCACCCCGTCAACGTTCACGCGGGCGTAGCCCGTAAGTTCATGTTGTCGCAGGATGCGCGTCTCGAAGTTGGGGTCGTCCAGCGAAAGATAGCTGAACGTGTAGTAGGCGCCGGCCTTGAGCAGCACCCGCTCGCCGACCGGCACGTCCGGATCGATGTGCAGGCGCGTATCACGGCGAAACTGCTCCAGTTGACGCTCGAACTGGACGTTGTCCGGGGTAACCTGCGCCCACGCCGTCGGAGTTGCCGCGGCGGCGCAGGAGATGACCAACACCACGGCGCCGCGCAAAGAAACCATGCCGGTCGTGCTCCTGTCCCTGCAAGGCGGCGATGCTATGGCAACTCCAGGACCGGAGCAAAAATGCCACGAGCATTCGACAGCGCAGCCTTGGGCGCTGTAGCGAGCAGCCCCCCCCGTCACACCTCCCAGTTTCTTGGGAACTTCACGTAGGGGAGCTGTACGTCCTCGAGGTTGTTTCTTTCATAGTAATCGAGGCGCGAGAGCAGGCGGGCGCCCACTCGGCCCAGTGCGAAATGGTCGTTCGCGAACCTTACCCTTGCCCGCAGTAAGCGGATGACTTCCTGGTGGCTTAACTGATCGCTGCGGATGCCGGGGGGCGGGCGATAGCCGAGTGAGCCGGCGAAGGCGATGATGTCGTCCTGGTCGACGCCGTCGCCGCTGATTCCGACCGCCCCGACGAGCTTGCCGTTCTTGTAGAGCGGAACCCCGCCGGGGAAAATCGTCATGCCGTTGCGCAGCGGCGGCTTGAGGTTGCGGGGTTTGCCTTCGGCATCGAGAAGGAAATCGCCGTTGGGGTCGACCTGGAGGCTCAGCTGATTTTGCAGCTCGCGGAGTGGGCCGGGCAATGAGGCATCGATCCCCGGCGGGAAGAATGACTGCGCCAGGAATCCTACCGCTCGCGTAGAAAACGCGTGCGCATCATCACTGAAGAACGCAGCGGTCCGCGCCTTCTGCACGGCCACGTCGAAGCTGAAGTTCGTGCCGTCCTGCATCCGGAACACGCCAAGGATTTCTCCGTCGCGGTCGACGACGGCGATATGCACGCGCGCATGAACGCCGATGGGCTCGCGGATGGCTGCCCGCGTGATCGTGGCCTGTGCGACGGCACGCGTGATGATGCGCTTGATGTCCGGGACCGTGAGCCGCTCGGCTTCCGACAGCGCCACTCCGTTGCGGTCGACCTCGACGGATCGGAGGCCGAACGGGTTGCTTGCGGCCTCGGGATCGTCGCCGGGATCGGCGGGGTTCATCGCCGTGTTCTTGTACTGGCCCGTCACGCCAAAGAAGCTCGCTGTGGGAAGGGGCGTGTCGGAAAACAGCGGCGTGCCGGGCGAGCCGCGGGGCGCATCGGAGTTGCGGAAGAACGGGATTCCGACGCTATCGGGATTTCGAAGCGTCCCACTGCCGGTGGCGAGCAGGTCGGTAAGCGACCGCCAGGGGTTCCGCGTCGCCGGCTGGTCCGCGGTGAATGGGAGGCGGAGGCCGTCGAGGAAGATTCGATTCGCGCGGATCGGTTCCGGCGCCATGAAGCCAAGGGCGCCGGCCAGCGCGACGCGCTCGTCGTAGTCGCTCTCCTCTGTGCCGTCAAACACGAGGCGCTGCGGGTTGGCAGCGTAGGGGCTCAGGAACAGCAGGTCCTGGCGGGCGGCGATGTCATGTCCATCTCCGGCCGCGCCGATCCCGCCGACGGGGACCCCGTTCTTGTAGAGCGGAATACCGCCGGGGTCGCCGCTGATCGCGGGCCCGGAGAGCACGTCGGAGCCCGGCAGCGAGGAGAATTGGACCCCGTAAAGCGGCCCGCCCGGGGTGTTCGGGACGGGGTGGGGAAAATGGTCCTGAATAATGAACCGGGCCGTGCGCGTCGTGAAGGCATTCTGCGTGCTCTGGAAATAAGCCGCGGTGCGCGCGCGGGCGACGGACGCGAGCAGGGTCTGCGCGGGAATTCTCAACCCGTCGCGCGTCTCGGCGCTGCGCGAGACGTTCTTGGCGTTGACGGCCCCGTAGACGCCGAGGATGTTTCCTTCCCGGTCGACCACGCTGATGATCTGCCGGGGTCGTGCCTGGGACCCCGCCCGCGCCAGGATCTGCTCGACCTCCGTGCGGGTCAGCCTCTGCGTGTCCGCGGCATCGGGGCTCACGGGCCCGCCGTTGAAGAGCTTACGAGGCTCCAGCAGTTCCATCAGAAAACAATTTTTGAAATGGACGGGCGCTGCGGTGTGCATCGATCGGTCTCCGGCAAACGGTGCACGAGAGAGTTTCCGCCAGCCCCGCGGGTTAGGCAAGTGCGCGATCGGCTCGATGATGGGGCTGGCGCTGAGTGCGTGCGTTGTTCTCCGACCCATCGACTGACGGTATAACTTCTACGTCATCACTTCCGATGCTGGTGCAGTTGGTGGTTGTTTGAAATTGTTCTCGGGGAGAGGTTTTGAAGTTGTCAGCGAGAACGGCCTTGCTTCTGGTTGCGATGCTGCTGCCGGGATCGGTCCAAGCGCAGGAGAGGCAGGCCGACGAGACGAATGCGCTGGCGCTGGTGCAGCAGCGTGCTCGCCCGCCACGGCCGAGAGGGCAGCCCACGACGGCCCCGGCGACCGCACCCAGCCCCTCGACCAGTCTCTCGCCCACCACCCAACCGGCGGCGGTTGCGCCGGAAGTTCCGCCATCGGAGCCGCCTGCGCCGCGCGAGGAGTTCGAGCCGTTCGGCTACGCCGGGCCCTCGCCGCTGACGGCGCCCGGCGGCGTGCAGTCCGACTTCCTGCCCCTCCCCGATCGTTGGCGCATCGGGTTGCCGCCCGACTATATCCAGAACGTCCGCGGGCGCCCGCTCGATCCGTACAACCTCAACGTCCTCAAGGGCGACTACCCCATCCTTGGCCAGGACAAGTTCTTCATCGCCACGCTGACAAGCGACACCCTATTCGAAGCGCGGCGGCTTCCCGTCCCCAGCGGCGTCAGCGCGCTCCGCCCCGACAGCATCGAGTTCTTCGGCCAGGGCGATCAACTGTTCGCCAACCAGAACTTCATCCTCACCCTCGAGCTGTTCAAGGGCGACACGGTTTACCGCCCGCGCGACTGGGAGTTTCGCTTCACGCCGGTATTCAGCGGCAATTACCTTTACGCCCGCGAACTTCAACTGACGGATGTGGATGTGCGTCGCGGCCGCCACCGAACGGACGACCGCATCGCGATTCAGGAGCTGTTTTTCGAGCAGCACCTCGGCGATCTCTCGCCGAATTACGACTTCTGGTCCGTGCGCGGCGGCATCCAGGGGTTCACCAGCGACTTCCGCGGGTTCCTCTTCTCCGACAATGAGCCGGGAATTCGCCTCTTCGGCACGTTCGACAACAACAAGCTCCAGTGGAACCTGGCATGGTTCCATCAGCTCGAGAAAGACACGAACACCGGATTGAACACGCTGGAAGCACGCGATCAGGACGTTTTCGTGGCCAACGTCTATCGCCAGGATTTCCTCGAGCTCTTTGGCTTTCGGCACCGGCCGGACCTGCGTCTGGGCTACACCGCGCAGCTGAGCTTCCATGCCAACCTGGACAGCAGCAGCGACGAGATCGAGATCGACGACAACGGCTTTATCGTCCGCCCCGCCCCGATCGGCACGATCGGACCGAATGACGTCCGCGCGTATTACCTCGGTTGGGCCGGCGACGGGCACATCGGGCGAATCAACCTGAGCCACCAGTTTTACCAGGCGTTTGGCGAGGAGTCGGCCAATCCGATCGCCGGACGGGAGGTGTCGATCAACTCCCAGTTCTTCGCCGCCGAGGTGTCGTACGATCAGGATTGGGTTCGCTACCGGGCGAGTTTCGCGTACGCCAGCGGGGACAGTGATCCGACCGACGGGAAAGCGACGGGCTTCGATTCGATTTTCGACAACCCGAACTTCGCCGGCGGTGGCTTCAGCTACTTCACCCGCCAGGCGCTACGGCTTACCGGATCTGGCACAAACCTCATCAATCGCAACAGCTTCTTCCCCGACCTCCGCACCAGCAAGGAGCAGGGGCAGGCGAATTTCGTGAACCCGGGGCTGTTCCTTTACAACGTCGGCCTGGATGTCGAGCTCACGCCGAAGACCAAGGCAATTTTTAACGTGACCTACCTTCGTTTTGCGGATACGGAGACGATCCAGCTCCTGCTGCACGACAACAAGATCGGCCGGGACATTGGGATCGACACGAGCATCGGGATCCAGCATCGCCCGTTTCTCAACAACAACGCGATCTTCACGATCGGCGCCGCGGCGTTCACGCCCATGAATGGGTTTGACGACATCTACACGTCGGAGACGCTTTACTCGGTGTTCACCGCGTTTACGTTTACGTATTGAGCCGCGGCGTCTCGCCGCCGGCGTCTGGGCAGTTGAGGGAGTCGCATGGAACGTTGCCGCCGACAGCCGACATGGGTCCTGCTCCTCTGCGGAGCGCTGCTGGCGTGCACGCTGGCGCTGTCCTGCCGATCCAGCGAACAGCCAAGCCGCGCCGCCGGCGCCAAGGCGCCGCATCAGACCACCACCACGCGGGCGACCCCTCCGACGACCATTGACTTCGCCATGGCGAAGAAGATGGGCTTTTCGTTTCCGCCCGCGACGAAGCTGACCAGCGAGCAGGTGAAGTATGAATCGGCATCATGCCTCGCGTGCCACAATGAACTCGCCGCGGAAACCGGCGGCGGCGTAGGCGGCATCCACGCCGACAGCCACGACATGCATGCGCGGAACCAGTTCATCTCCTGCGTCGGCTGCCATGGCGGCGACGGACGCGTGCCCGTGCCGTCGGGGTTGAATTCCGAACAGCGGGAGTTGGTCAAAAGACTGGCGCACCCGAAGCCGGCGGTTTCAGAACTGTGGACCAGCGCGGCGAACCCCAAAACGGTCGGCGCCGCGACCTTGCGCGAGACGGCGGACTACATTCGCTTCGTGAACCCCGGCGACCTCCGGGCCGCGCGGGTGGCCTGCTTCAATTGCCACCAGGACGTCGTCAACAACGTCGAGAAGAGCATGATGTCCCACGGCGCGATGCTGTGGGGGGCGGCGCTGTACAACAACGGCTCGATCAACCGCAAGGATCCGATCTTCGGCGAGAGCTATTCGCCGCAGGGAGTGCCACAGCAGGTGTTTCAGATCCCGCCGCCGACGACGCGGGAGGTACGCGAGCAAGGCATTCTCCCCTCGCTGCTGCCGCTGCCGCGATGGGAAGTGACGCAGCCGGGAAACATCCTGCGCGTGTTCGAGCGCGGCGGGCGATTGCGGCCGGTGGTGGGAATTCCCAATGTCGCGGACGACCCGGGGCGGCCGGACGTGAAACTCTCCATCCGCGGGTTCGGCACCGATCTGCGGACCGATCCTGTGTTTATCGGGCTGCAAAAGACGCGGCTGCTCGATCCAACGCTCAACTTCGCTGGCACGAACGACCACCCCGGCGACTACCGCGGCAGCGGCTGCACGGCCTGTCATGTCGTCTATGCCAATGACCGCAGCCCCGTGCACAGCGCGATGTGGGCGCAGTTCGGCAATCGCGGTCAAAGCTTCAGCGCCGACCGCACGATCAACCCCTCCGGGACCACCCAGCCGACCACCGGTCCATCCGTGCCGCGCGCCTCGGGCCAGCCGATCAAGCACCGGTTCGTCAAGAACATGCCCTCGAGCACGTGCATCGTTTGCCACATCCACCCCGGCACGAATGTCGTCAACGCCTATCTCGGCTACCAGTGGTGGGATAACGAGACCGATGGCGAATTCATGTATCCCAAGAACCAGCGCTACCCGACGAGCGACGACGAGTTCGCCGTCCACAGAAAAAACCCGGAGGGTGCCGCCGTTCGGGGATTGTGGTCTAACCGGTACCCCGGCGCTGAGAGTCACGCCGGGCTTCGGGCTGGCCCGAACTTCCTCGAGGAACTGACGGACCTCAATCCCCGGTTGAAGCACACGCAGTTCGCCGACTTCCACGGCCATGGATGGGTCTTCCGCGCCGTGTACAAGCAGGACCAGAAGGGGACGCTGCTCGACGCCGCGGGGAAGCCCGTCACCGATGTCACGGCAGCGAAGCTCGAGGCTGGCACGAACTACACCTGGCGCAAACCCGGGGATGCGCCTCCGGAAGGCACGCCGGTGCACCTGAAAGATATTCACCTAGAAATGGGCATGCAGTGCGCCGACTGCCACTTCGCCGAGGACTCACACGGCAACGGTAATTTGTATGGTGAGACGCGCAATGCCGTCGTGGTGCAGTGCGCCGACTGCCACGGCACGGTTCAGCAGTCGTCGGCGCTTCTGGATTTCCTCAAACTCCGCCGAGCCGAGCAGTCGGCGCCGAAGGGGCAGGACCTGCTGCGTCGCGCGTTCACCGGCAACGCGGCCTCGTCCAATCCCGACGCGGCGACGCTCCAGAACCGCCGTCGCGTCATCGACGCCCATTTTGAAGAGCGGGACGGGCGGCTGTGGCAGAAGAGTGTGATGTGGGAGGAGGACCCCGCCGCGGCCAAGGAGGCGGGGCTGCCCAGCGGATGGACCGTCGTCCAGACGGCAGAAACGGCCAACCCCAAGAGCGACTGGGCCCAGCACTGGGCGGAGGGCGCGGAGGAGCGTTCGCGCGCCGCGTGCTATGCGCACACCGTGCGCAAGGACGGCGTCACGTGGGGCGATTTGAACGCCGAGGGGGGAAAGGACATGGCCCTGGCACACGGGGCATCTCTCTCGTGCTACTCCTGTCATACCTCCTGGACGACGAGTTGCTTCGGCTGTCACCTCCCCATGCGCGCCAACCAGCGCAAGCCGAACCTGCACAACGAGGGGGCGATCTCCCGGAACTACACGAACTACAACTTCCAGACGCTGCGCGACGACATCTTCATGCTGGGCATCGATGGCACCGTGAAAAAGAATCAGATCGTGCCGGTGCGGTCCGCGTGCGCGGTGCTCGTCAGCTCACAGAACGCCAACCGGGAGTGGCTCTACACGCAGCAGCAGACGGTTTCGGCCGAAGGGTTCGCGGGCACTGCGTTCAGTCCGTATTTCCCGCACACCACCCGCGCGGTGGAAACAAAACAGTGCCGCGACTGTCACGTCTCGGCCGATGGTGACAACAACGCGACCATGGCCCAGCTCCTGCTTCAGGGCACGAACGCGGTGAACTTCATCGGCCGCTTCGCCTGGCTGGGCACGGGCAAGGGCGGAATCACCGCCGTCGCGGTCACTGAGCGCGACGAGCCGCAGGCGGTGATCGGCTCGCGCCTGCACGAGCTGGCCTACCCCGATTTCGCCCGCAGCCACGAGGCGCGCGGTCGCAAGCTTCTCGAGGCGTACACCCACCACGGGACGGTGCTCGACGTGCAGCTGCGCGGCGAATACCTGTACGCCGCCTGCGGGCCCGACGGGTTTGTCGCCTACGACGTGGCGAACATCGACAACAAGGGGTTCAGCGAACGGATCGTCACCGCTCCCGTGTCACCGTTGGGGCAGCGGCTGTTCGTGCGCACAAAATACGCCACCAGCGTCTGCTCGCCTTCCACAATGGCGATCGATCCGACACGGCCACACCTGAAGGTGGCCGTTGAAGGTCCCGACGGCTCGAAGAAGGTCATCGAGCCGAACGAAGAGCAATCGATACACCCGCTTTATGCCTATCTGTACGTGACGGACAAGTACGAAGGGCTGGTAGTCATCGGCAACCCTCCCGGCGAGAAGCGCAATAAGCCGGGCATCGCGACGCTGCTCGACGGCGATCCGCTGAACAATTTTCTCTCCCGCGCGCCGCTGTATTCCGGCGGCAGGAGGTCGGCGTCCTTCAATCCCGATGGTCTGCTCTCGGGGGCGCGGCACATGGCGCTGCATGGCACGCACGCGTACATCAGCTGCGATGCCGGCGTCGTCGTGCTGGACCTGGACAACCCGCTGCGCCCGCGGCATGTGACCACCCTCGGTCCCGACTCGGGCATCCGCGACCCGCGGAAGATCAGCTTCCAGTTCCGCTACGGCTTCGTCTGTGACGCCGCCGGCGTGATCACGATCGATATAACCTCCGCGGGCCAGCCCCGGGTGGTAGAGGAGTCGCGCGTGAACATCGCCGATGCGCGGGACATCTACCTCAGTCGCACCTACGGCTACGTGGCGGCAGGGGCGCAGGGGCTATTGATCCTGGACCTCGCCCGGGCGGAAAAGCCGGCGCTGGACCAGGCGTACGATGCGGATGGCACGTTGAACGACGCCCGCGCCGTCCGGGTCGGCATGACGAACTCGTCGATGTTCTGCTATGTCGCAGATGGGAAGAACGGGCTGAAGGTCCTGCAACTGACCAGCGCAAACGACACGCCCGGGTATTTCGGCTACAGCCCGCGACCGGCGCCGCGGCTGATTGCGGTGTACCCGACGCATCACCCCGCGGTGGCGCTGAGCGAGGGGCTCGATCGGGATCGCGCCGTCGATGAGGCGGGCAACCAGCTGGCGGTGTTCGGCCGGCGGGGTTCCAGGCCCTTCAATCTCGCAGAGCAGCAGCGTCTTTACCTGCGGACGCGGCCGGATGGGACGCGAGAGGTCTACACCGTGCAAAACCATCCCACGACGGCGCCGCTGGCTCCGACGACCGCGCCTGCGGCGCCAGCGGAAACCAAGCCCCCGGCAACCCGGCCGACGCGCCGCCTGCCGATCCGGAGGTAAGCGCTTCTTGAAGCAGTATCACGCCGAGGCGCAGAGTTCGGCCGTGAGGTCAGTCGAACGAGGATGCGTAACAAAGTGACAGGGCATCCTGCGCGTGCGAGCGATGTCAGCACGGGCAAGATGTCCGTGTCACGTCTCAATGTCTCGTCTTCCGCTTGCGCCTCCGCCGGATTGGCCGGCTACTTCGGAAGCTTCTCTTTGACCTCAGCCAGATTCTTCGAGAACTGATCGGGCGTGAGGGGGGTGTCCCCGGTGGCAAAAAGCTTCTCACTGATCATCTTCAAAACGTCCTCCGCCGCCGGCGGTTTCTCCGCCTTGGCGTACGCGCCGTAAAGCGCGTAGATGGCCAGAGCCTGCTGATCCATCCCGCTGTTGCCGTACGTGCTGGAGGCGATGGTGTCCGAGGCGATCGCATCGAGCAGCTGGATGACAGCGGCCTTGTTCGAGTCCGGGTCGAATGCGTCAACGGCGGGCATCAGCCCCGCCGCGAGGTCGGCGGTGGCGTCGGCGTTTGTCGCCAGCGCGTCTTTGTTCCCTTCGGGCATGGCCTTTTTCAGTGCATCGGCCTTGGCGTCCAGCGCGGCCGCGTCGCCTGGGACCGCCTTGGTCGCCAGGAGGTGGCGGAGCATCGCCAGATGCGCCATCGCCTGTTCGTACGCCCCCTTGACCAGGTCGTCTGATGCGTTGGAACGAGCACGCTCGGCGAGCTGGCGCATCGCGTCGCGGACGGAAACCACCTGTCCCGCCGCCCACAGCTTTGCGGAGAAATATCCCTCGGGGTCGCGCCAATGCTTCGGCTCGGCCTCGGAGTACGAGTCAAGCTCGAACGTCGGCTGTGGGTGCCCTGCTGCGACGAGATCCCCATCGATTGACAGGTGACAGCTCGTGCACATCTGCGCCCGATGGATGACCGGTTTGGTGTCGAACAGCCCCCACTTTTTCAGCAGCGCCTCGTGCGAACCCGCCGCCTCGCGCTGCTTCTCGGTCCAGCCGATTTCGGCGTGAGGCTCATTCCACTTCTCGCTGGGCCCGTGGCAGCCGTTGCAGGTCACCCCTTCTCGCAAGGCGAACTTCGCGTCGCGCAGATTCTCCGGCACGTTGACCGCATGACAATTGAGGCAGCGATCGCTCGCCACCACGTTGTCGATCTTCAGCTTTTTACCAATCTCGGTGGACAGCTCATTTTTCAGCGTTTCGTAAGCCGAGGCATGTTTGTCTTGTTCCGACCAGACGAGAAATTCGTTCTCCGGGCGCCCGGAACCTTCAGCTGGTTCGGGAGCACCGTGGCACTTCGCCGCCGAGCAGGTATTGGCGCTTTGGAATTTCGCATCACTTTGCGTCAGCTTCGCCAGGTGCGACTGTGGCCCCACCTTCTCCTGTGCCAGTGAGCCCAAGCCGATCAGTAGGAGCACGCTCAAGACAATAAAGGGCATTCTTGTCGGCACTGCTCTCGCTGAAGAAATGCGTTCCATGTTGCGCTCCTCGAGAGTGGATTGAGGTGACCGGCCTAGGGTAAGTGCGGATTTGCGCGACTGTCAACGTCTTGTCTCGACGCAGGAGAGCAGTCGCGCCGATGCGCACCAGCGCTGACTTCCCCGCTGCACCAGAGCTCTATGCGCTCAACCGCAACAGTTCCGCTGCGCCGGGCTCGGCCGGCTTCGGTACCGCTGGGGTGAGCTCGTCGGTCAGGACGTGGAACTTCGTCAGCCTGTGCCTCCCGAAGCTCGTGATGAGCGCGACATCGGCGGCGTCGCGGCCGCGAGCCATCAGCACCCGACCAATCCGCGCCCGTCCGTGCCGGGCATCCATGGGCCACCAGCGGCCGTCCAGATACACCTCGTAGAACGCACTGAAGTCCATGGGCGTCGGGTCGGGATCGGCCTCGATGTCGCCGAGGTAGCCGGTTGCGTAGCGGGCGGGGATGTTCATCGCGCGGCAGAACGAAATCGCCAGGTGCATCATATCGCGGCAAACGCCGGTGCGCTCGACATAGGTGTCCAGCGCCGTCTTGTTCGGCCGGGTGTGGCGGTAGCCGAAGCGAATATTTCTGAACACCCAGTCGTTGATCGCCAGCACGCGGCTCCCGCCCGGCGGAAGCTTGCCGAACAGGTCCCAGGCGATCGCGCTGAGCCGGTCGATCTCGCAGTATCGGCTGCCGAGCAGGAACGGAAGCGCATTGACCGGCAGCTGCCCCGGCTCGTGCTGGGCTGTCGTTGCATCGGGCTGCGGCTCGGGCTCGTAAGGACAGCGAAAGATGGCATCGTGCGACACCTTTAGGATGCCCGGCTCGGACATCACCACCCGGGCGCAGCGGTTGCCGAAGAAGTCGGTGAAGTGCTCGGGGCTGACAACGGGCTCGAACGCGAGCTGCTCCGGGAAATCCAGTGCGCCAGCGGCCTCGGAGTGGCAGTACAGCATGAACACCATCGACGTCGGCTGCGGCCCGGGCACCTCCAATTGCATGTCGAAGCCGATCCGCAGCGCCAACTCGCGCGGGCGGGTCACGGTCAGGCGCGGCGCGAACGGAAGTGTCATCCCACTAATCACGGCGTGGCCCTCAAAACCGCGACAACTGTCGCAAGGCTCCTACCTAGATCGGCCGGATGGGCGATGAAATTCTTCGTCCCATAACGCGCGCGAAACCGATGCTGGGCCGACCCCCTCGCTAGAACCAATTACCCGACGTGAAAGAACCTGGTTCTGCCGATTAACCCGGCCCGCGTGAGGACCGATAGCACGAAGGGGCAGGCTGCGCGTGCGGAGCGGACCATTGCACCAAACGACACGGACGACAGCCGAGCAGTACCCCGACCTGCTGCGCGAGCGCACGGGCGTCTATTTCGAGCAGCACGGCCTCTGCTTCGCCCCGCTGCTGGAGACAACGCCGCACGGCGGGTGTGTTCTGGCGCTGTACTTTCAGAATCGTTACGACCGGCGGGCGGTTGGGCGCGTGCAGGTCCTGCCACCGCGTCGCAGGCTTCGCCTGAAGCGCCACGATCTGCCGGCCCGCCTGATCGACATTGAATGCCCCGGCGGCGCGTTCGGCGTCGTCCGCCTTGCCTTCCCGATTCCGGCGAAGCACCAAGGGAGCGACATCACGTTCGACATCGCCGCCGACGTGCTCTACCCCGATGGCCGTGGGAGAATGTTGCGCTTGCGCGCTGGCGTTCCCGCCGGCTCGCTGGGCGGGTCAATCATGCACGCTCACTCCTCGCCCGCGCGGGTAATGCTCGCGCTCCCGCGAGGGCTTGCCCAGCCCCCCCGGCGTCGCGCCGACGCGGAAGCGGAGATCATCTGGTCGCCCGACCTGCTCGAAGACACTCAGCGCCGCGCCGCGGCGTGAACTGCCCGGGATGCTGCGAGGGCTGGGGATGCTCGGAGGCGATCCCTTCATCAATTGACCGCATTTTCCGCCCCCCGTAGCATTCGGGTTCCATGCCCACGCTGCTTCCCGTGAGCTATCTGGCGCAGGCTGCATCGGTGGTGGGGTGGTCGCTGGTGGTCATCGTGCTGGTCGTTGTGGGCTTTGGCCTCATCTCGTGGGTGCGCAAGTGGATGAAGGAGGACGACCTCCCATCCGGCGGGACGGGCTTTGGCCTGAGTGAACTGCGGCAGATGCACGCACGGGGAGAGCTGACGGACGCGGAATACGAGCGGGCGCGGACGAAGATGACGGCGTCGGCCAAGGCCGTTACCGCGAACATGCCAGACCCCGCCGGCGGGCGACGTGCCCCGGGAGCGGCGCCCCGACTGGGGCCCGGCGCGGGCCCGGGCGCCACGGGATTCAACCCGAAGCGGCCGCGACCATAGGGCCGGAAGGGGACTGGGGAGAAGATCGGGCCTGGAGGGTGGGTGGAACAGACGACGGGCGAAACAGACGATGGGAAGTGGATTTTCCTCCATCCTCTGCCGTTGGTGCTCTATTCTCGATTGCCCCCGACGCTAAGATGTCCGCCCGACTGGGGAGCGTCCGGCGCCGGTAGTCGCCCATAAGCTTGGGGCTGATGGATTGATCAAGTTGCTCCCAGCCGATGTTCGATACACTACGGGCGACGGACCGGGCCGTCCGAGGCGCAAAACGTGCCTCGTGGTCGGGTTGCGATGCTCAGACGTAACTGCTTTTGCAACTGCAGGTTTTCTGGAGTGGGAGCGGCGCAGCGGGCACTGAGGCTCGCGCGGCCTTCCTGAGAGGATAGACGAATGGCCGACAGCAATCGGACGGGCAACGGTGGTGGCGGCGGTAAAAATCCTCCCACCAACGGCACGAACACTCCGCCCGGCGGATTCCGAGGACGCCGCGTCACCACCTGCTCGTTCTGCGGGAAATCGTCGCGCGATGTCGGCCCGATGGTCGAGGGCCCGTCCGACGTCTACATCTGCGCCAACTGCGTCGACCTGGCCCACAACATTATCCGCCAAGAGAAGCGCAAGCTTTCCGCCGGCGCGCCGCAGTTCACCACCATCCCCTCGCCGCGCCAGATCAAGGAGTACCTCGATCAGTACGTGATCGGCCAGGAGTACGCGAAGAAGGCGCTGGCCGTCGCGGTCCACAACCATTACAAGCGCCTCTCCACGCAGGAGACCGCCGGCAGCGAAAACGCCGCCGCGGGTGCCCGCTCGGCGACCGACGATGTCGAGATCGACAAGAGCAACGTGCTGCTGATCGGCCCAACCGGCTCCGGCAAGACGCTGCTGGCCAAGACGCTGGCGAAGATCCTGAATGTTCCGTTCGCCATCGGGGACGCCACGACGCTGACGGAAGCCGGCTACGTCGGCGAAGATGTCGAGAACATCCTGCTCAAGCTTTTGCAGAACGCCGACTACGACCTCGAAGCGGCTCAGCGCGGGATCGTCTACATCGACGAGATCGATAAGATCGGCAAAACCCAGAACAACGTCTCGATCACCCGCGACGTGTCGGGCGAGGGCGTGCAGCAGGCGCTCTTGAAGATGCTCGAAGGCACCGTGGCCAACATTCCCCCGCAGGGCGGCCGCAAGCACCCCGAGCAGCAGTACATCCAGATGGACACGACGCAGATCCTGTTCATCACCGGCGGGACGTTCGTTGGGCTGGAAGACATCATCCGCAAGCGCCTGGGCAAGCGGCAGATCGGCTTCGGCTCCGAAACCGCCCCGGTCGAAACGGCCCGCGACCGCGCTGAAGTGCTGGCCCAGGTCCAGCCCGAAGACCTCGTCGAGTACGGCATGATCCCCGAGTTCGTCGGCCGTCTACCGCTGTGCGCCACCCTCGAGCCGCTGGACACCAAGATCCTGATCAACATCCTGACGGCGCCGAAGAATGCGCTGGTGAAGCAGTACCAGAAGTTCTTCCGCATCGAAGGCGCCGACGTGGAGTTCACCGACGGCGCGCTGGAGATGATCGCCGAGCGCGCCTTGAAGCGCGATACCGGCGCCCGCGCCTTGCGCGCGGTCTGCGAAGAAATCATGCTCGACCTGATGTACAAGCTTCCCGACGCCCAGCAGGGCGGGAAGTACATCATCAACGAAGACGTCGTCCTCGGCCGCCAGAGCCTCTTCACGCTCAAGCCGGAACGAAGGAAAGAGTCGGCCTAAGACGCCGGGCCACGAACCAGATCAGAGCTACAACCAGATCAGAGCCACCGGGCCGACCAGTTCATGGTCGGCCCGGTGTCGTCCTGGCGCGATGACTTCGGCGCAATCGCGAGCCAGCGCGGCAAAATCCTCTCAGAATCATCGTTGGAAGCGGGGACTGACCATGCGGTATCCTGGAACTGACCGAAAGATGATTCACCGCAGAGGCGCAGAGATCGCGGAGGTAAAATGCGGAAGAGCAGCTTCTTCTTACTGCTTTCTGCCCTCTGCGTCCTCCGCGTCTCGGCGGTGATCCATTTTTGTTAGCTCCGCGCTGAGTCGGCGCGCGTGATGGAATCTCGGGCATTGCTCAGCAATTGATAACGGCGCCCGGAATGTGAGCCCGTCCATGAAGCTAAACGTCCTGGCCGACACGATCAGCACGTACCTGACGCTCGCGTCGGCGCTGGTCCTGCCCGTGCTGATGTGCGTGTGGGTCCGTAGCTACCTTGTGAGCGACCGGATCTACTATGCCGAGGACGGCCGCGCGATCGTCGCGGGCCTGACCAACGGAGAGTTAACGCTGTGGACGGGGGCAACCCACCCGTCCTTCCAGAGGTACGAGCACCGCTCTCGGCAGGCGAACTGGGGGTGGAGCCACCGCCGCACCTTCCAGCGCGTCGCCGGCGGCGACTACGTCTGGTTCATCGGCTTCGCCTACGCCGAGGCCGAAGTGCTTCCCTGGCGCGGCGCCGCGCTGACGGGCCGGGCCATTGGGGTCTGCATGCCAATCTGGTTCCTCGTGCTGATCTTCGGGTTCATGCCGTTCCGCTTGCTCGCACGCAACATGCAATCGTC
Source organism: Tepidisphaeraceae bacterium (assembly GCA_035936155.1). Lineage (GTDB taxonomy): Bacteria > Planctomycetota > Phycisphaerae > Tepidisphaerales > Tepidisphaeraceae > DASYWJ01. The sequence continues at coordinate 93,667 of DASYWJ010000118.1, forward strand.
ACAGGAGTTCCTGGCCCAGCGTGCGGCGGAAGAGCGGGACGAGCCCGATGCAACGCACCACGCCAGCGGCTCTTGATCGCTCGTGAAAAGAAAAAACGTGGCGCTTGCGTTCGCGGCTGCGCCGGGAGCGCGTGAGTAAACGCGCCGCGGCCAGGATGCCCGTGCCCCTTATTTCTGCGTCGCGAGGAACTCCACGAGGTTGCGCAGGTCGCGCTTTGACAGGGGTTGGGCGATGTCGTCGGGCATCGGGGACGGGGCGGCGCGGCGAAGGGTGATCTCGTCTTTTTTCAGCATGATCGGGCCCGTCTCGATCTCCATCTGTAGCTCGGTCTCCGTCTCGCCCTTCACGATCCCGTTGTGGACTGTCCCGTTTTTCAATCGGATGGTCGATGCTTCGAAGCCGGGGGCGATGTGCTTGTTCGGGGCGACGATCGACTCGAGCAGGTAGAGGCGGTCGTGCCGTGCGCCGATGCCGGTGATTTCCGGGCCCATCGTGCCGCCTTCGGCGCCTATCTTATGGCAGCGGAGGCAGGAGACGTCCTGTCGCTTCATGAAGATCTCGCGGCCCGCCTTGGCATCGCCGCCGGCGAGTGCTTCGCGGAAAGGCGCCAGCACGTCATCCTTCGGGCGGACAGCCTCATAAGCCTTCACTTTCTCCTGCACCGCGGCGGACTTGCTGCGTCCGGCGGCCTCGAGCAGATCAAGCTGCAGCTCCAGCGGCACCTCGCCCGCGAGCAGCTTGTCCATCCACGCGATGAGGATCGCGTCCACGGCCTTGCCCTGGACATTACCGAGTGTCGAGAGCACCGCCTGCTTGTCGGCAAGGTCGTCGCCGGCCAACAGCTTCTCGAAGCGCTCGACCGCGTCGGGAAGGCCCGCCTGCTGTCGGATTGACTCGCTGCGCAGCGGGCCGTGCCCGCTGGCAAGGCCAACCACAGCGGCCTCCTGCACGCGCGGGTCTTTCCGCGCCGCCATCGCCCGCAGCGCCGCCGCGCGCACCTCGCCGGAGGCCTTGGCGTTGGCGACAGTGTCGAACAGGGCATCGGGGTCGTCCGTGCCGACGCGCTCGGCCAGGGCAATCGCGGCGGCGCGGACGGCGTCCGGCGCGGTGCGAAGGATTTCCCCCAGCACCTTGCGCGAAGCGGCGTCGGCCGCGGCGCCGTCGCGCGCCGGGTTGTACGGCTGCCAGTTGCCCGTCACGCGGTTGATCCCGCGCGGCTGACCCCACTCATTCAGCATCTGCAGCGCTTCGATGCGCATCACATCCAGTGAGCCGCTGCTCAGCGCATGCGCCGCGACGGCATTCGCATGTCCCGCCCCACCCAGGCGGAAGTTCGCATTCAGAACACGGTGGGCCAGCGGCTGGGCCATCCCGCTGGTGTTGATGAGCCTCGCCAGGTCTGGATTCGCCTGCTCCAGCGGCAGGTCGTTGATCGCCCGGGCAGCTTCGAGCACGATCGCCGGGTCTGCGTCCTTGAGGAAGCGCGCGATATCGGCGTGCTTCTGGTGCCGCAGCGCCAGCACGAGCCCTATCCGCGCCGCCGGCGAGCCATCCTCGGCGGCCTCGAGCAGCGCGCTGGTGTCGCCGATCCACGCCAGACCCATTACCCCGGCGTGGCGGAGGAAGGCGTCCTTGTTGTCGTTCTCCGCGAGCATGCGCAGCAGCGGCTGAATCGCATCGGCTTTGCCGATCTTTCCCAGCGCCATCGCCGCGAAAAACCGCACGCGCGGCTGCGCGTCGCCCAGCAGCTTGATCAACTCGTGATAGGCGCCCGCAACGCGGTGTTCGCCAAGCACCTTGGCCGCCTGGGCGCGAATCTCATCGTCCGCATCGCCGAGCAGGGGGATGAGCGGTTCAAGCGCGCCGGTCTGCTTCCGCGCGATCTGCCCCAGCGCCCAAACTCCGTGAATGCGCGCGAGCTGGTGGTCCCCCTGAAGCGCCAGTGCTGTCAGCGCCTTCACCGACGAGCTGCCCCGGCCCGCCAGCTCAAACTGCGCCGCCTGCCGCACGCGCTGGTCGGCGTGCGCCAGCAGCCGGATCAATTCCGGCTCGCCGCGCTTGCTCATCCCTTCCTGGATCAGCTTCTTGGTCTCCAGCACGATCGCGCTGGTCGCGGAGGCGGGGTCAAAGATGCGGATGATGCGCCCCTTCTGCTGCTTCGAGAAATTGCCCATCCAGTCGGTGATGTACGCGCCGCCATCGATGCCGAACTCGATGTCGGTGGGGACGAGCCCCTTGATGAACTCGTGGCGATCCACCAGCTCGAATCGCGCGCCCTTCGGCTTCATTGCGAACGACCATACGGGGCTGTGCGGGCCGGCGCGGAAGTCGGTCAGGAAGAAGTGATCGTTGTAGCGCTCGGGCAGGCTGGTGCCGGGATAGTAGGTGCACCCGCTGGGCCCGCCGGCGATGTGCGCGATCGGCGGAATCACGTACGCCGCCGTGTTGTTCTCTTCCAAGTTCGTTAACCCCTCGGCCAGCCATGGTCCGGTGGCCTTGGGGGTCATGATGTGCTGGTAGCCGATCCGCCAGCCGGTGTCGCCGCCTTCGACGATGTAGACCCAGCGCGCGGGGTCGCCGTGGTCGCAGTTGTTGTCGCCGGTGAAGAGATTGCCGTAGTCATCGAACACCAGCTTCTGCGGGTTGCGCAGCCCCGTCGCGAACACCTCCAGATCCGAGCCATCGGGCTCGCAGCGAAGCACCGCGCCCTCGTCGGGCAGGTCGATGAGTTTTCCCTCCTTGGTCGTCACGTGCAGCCCGCGGTCGCCCATCGAGAAGTACAGCTTTCCATCCGGCCCGAAGCGCAGCCCGTGCAGGTCGTGGCCGAGCAGCGAATAGCGCACCCCAAAGCCGGAGAGCAGTCTCTCGCGCACCTCGGCCTTGTTATCGCCGTTCGTGTCCTTCAGGAGCCACAGGTGGGGCACGTTAGCGAAGTAGACGTCGTCGCCGCGCACGAGCACGCCCGAGGCGACACCGTCGAGGGGGTGATTGAAGCTGTCGTCGTAGATGGTCGACCGGTCGGCCCTGCCGTCGCCGTCGGTGTCCTCGATGAGGCGAAGGCGGTCGGGGAACTGCGTGAGCGACGACAGATCGTTGTTGTTCCAGCGCTTGATCATCTCCAGCCGCTGCTCAACCGTTTTGCTGGCAAGATCCTCGTCGAGCAGGTGATAGCGGTGGCGAATGTCGTAGGTGCCGTGGCCGACGCCGCCGCCGTCGAAGCGGAACGTTTCGACGACCCAGAACCGTCCCTTCTCGTCGGTGCACATGGCGACGGGATTGGTCAGCTGTGGCTCTGCGGCGAACACCTCCGCCGACAACCCCGGGGCGAGCATGAGTCGGCTGATCTGCTTCGTCGCCAATTCAAACGCCGGGGGAATGTCCGGCACCTCCAGCGGTGACGGATCAGGCTGCGCCGGCGTCGAGCCCTCGCTCGCGGGAATAGCGAAGGTCGAGGTGGCCAGACAGAACGTCACAAGAACGACGGAAAGCAGGCGAGCGATCATCGGACCGGAATAGTAGCCTCCGGTGCGGGCATCTCAACTCCCAGCGACGACCGGCGCTTGAGGGTGTAGCGCCTGTTCTCACCATGGTAGCGCGCGAGGATCCCTCACATGGTGAGCCCTCCGCGCGGGAAGAGTGGCAAAGCTCCGCACGGTTGAGCTTTGCCCGCATCCGCGGGTGCAGTACGATCCGTCGCCGTTCCATTGGCTGGCATCCCTTCCGGCCTCGTTGGCGCGAGGCCTTCGTATTAAGCGGATGCCAGTTTTAGTGGATGTTCGTGATTCTCGCGCTCCAATTTAGAATCCTCTGACATGCGGATCGACGAGCTCCTCCACCAGGGGCAGCCCCTCATCTCCTTCGAGTTCTTCCCGCCCAAAAGCGAGGCGGGGTTTGCGCTGCTATATCAGACGATTGAAGAGCTTCGGCCGCTCCAGCCCAGTTATGTCTCGGTGACATACGGCGCGGGAGGCAGCACGCGGCAGAAGACGGTGGAGCTCGTCGGGCGCATCCAGAACGAGATCGGCATCCGCTCGATGGCCCACCTCACGTGCGTCGGTCACACCGCCCAGGAGATCGGGGGGATTCTCGATGAGCTGTGGAATATGGGGATTCGCAACGTCCTGGCGCTGCGCGGCGATCCGCCGGTTGGGCAGAGCAGCTTCGTCGCCACCGAAGGCGGATTCGCCAACGCCGACAGCCTCACGCGATTCGTCCGCTCGCGCCATGACTTCTGCATCGGCGTCGCCGGCTATCCCGAAGGGCACCCGCAGTGCTTGAACAAGACGCGCGACCTCGAATACCTCAAGCGCAAGGTCGACAACGGCGGGAACTTCGTCGTGACGCAGTTGTTCTTCGACAACGCCGACTTCTATCGCTTCCGCGATGACGCCCGCGCGATGGGAATCACCATCCCGATCGTCGCCGGCATCATGCCGATCACCAACGTGTCGCAGATTAAGCGTTTCGTCAGCATGTGCGGCGCCAAGATCCCCCACCGGCTGCTGAAGAAGCTGGAAGTGATCGAAGGCGAGGGGCCGGAGAAGGTGCATCAAATTGGCGTGGACTACGCCGCCATGCAGTGCCGGGATTTGCTGTTCAACGACTGCGAAGGGCTGCACTTTTACACGCTGAACAAGAGCAAGGCGACGGTTGACATCGTCCGAGCGCTTCGAGCAAATCGCGACCAGGTTTGAGCGGTCCGGTGCTACGCAGAAATCTTCATCAGATCAGTGGCGCAATCCCCGACGCGATGAGCCCGAGGCGGGTGATGAAGAAGAGCACCATCAGCGCCACGCCCAGCCCGAAATACCATGCGCCCATGGTCCATTTCGCGCGTCGGGAGATGTCGTAATACGGGTTGGCCTCGCGGCTGCGCCGCTGCCGCAGCGTTTGCACGATGCGCGGCCAGGCGAAGAACAGCAGGAGCATCAGCAGGAAGCTGGGGCTGCCGGTTGCGCGCCATTGGGCGAAGATCATCCACACGAGCCCGAGCAGCCCCGGCATCCAGATCCAAGGGCTGACCGCCGCCGTGATGCGCCCGCCGTCCAGCGGGGGGACGGGCAGCAGGTTGAACAGGTTCAGCAGGTAACCAAACCACGCGAGCAGCAACAGCAGCTCGGTCCCGGTCAACAAATACATCGCGTGACAGACTATCGCCGCGACCGTGCCCAGCGCCGGTCCGCCGATGCCCACCACCGCCTCCTCCCAAGCGTTGCGCGGCTGCTGGCGGAGGTTGATCAGCGCGCCCATGAACGGGATGAAGATCGGCGGGCTGGCGCTGAGCCCGAAGTGGCGCATGGCGAACGTATGCCCCAGCTCGTGGACGAGGATCAACAGGACGAACCCCGTCGCGAACAGCAGCCCGAACCCGAGCCCGCGCGTCTGCCCGAACAGCATGGCGTACAACAGGATGCTGACGAGCATCGAGCCGCCGGTCTTGAGCACCGCCATGCCCCAGGTGTCGTTGCGCGGCGCGGGGGGCGCTTCGCGGTCGACCGGCGCGACGGCTCGGCCGCGCTCGAGCAGTTGAACGCGCTGCCGGATCAGCTGCGCCTGATGCGCATCGGGCGGGAGCAGGTCCAGCGCCTGGCGCCACAACGTCGCGGCGACGGCGGGGTTTGTCTGCTCGACCCGCAGGGCATGGTCGGAGAGCTGCTTCAGGTGGTCGCTGTAGACCAGAGCGCCGCACCGGTTGCAGGCGAGCTGCCCGTAAACGAGAAAGTTCCCGCAGCGCGGGCAGGCGTACATCGCGGTGGTGGTCACGCGGAATGATAGGCGCTGCCGCTAGCCCGGAAGTTCCAGGAACCAAGATCAAAGTTCCAGATCAAGCGCAAAGTGCCGAAGAAGAAAGGTCAGAACGGATGCGTTTCGTTCGGAGCCTTCTCCCAGTTCCTGGAACTTCCCCCGCCTCACAGCTCCTTCGCGTACGACCTCACCGACTCCTCAAACGATCGAGGCGTCCACCCGAAATCGGCGACGAACTTGGAGATGTCGCACGTGTTCTCCTCCTGGCTCATGATTACCTGATCCCGATTGAACGGCAGCAGCGCACCCGGCAGGAGATGCGTCAGCAGCTTAGCCTTCCACACGGGAACCGCGACCGCTGCCCGTTTCTTCCCCACGATCGCTTCCGACACCATGTGGTGCATCCGCGGCCAGGTGACGACGTCGGGCCCACCGATGGGATAGACCTCGCCGATCGTGTCGGGCTTCTCCAGCGCATCGACGAACGCGCGGGCGACGTCGCCGACGAAGACCGGCTGAAGGTGTCCCGCGCCGCCGCGTCCCATCAGTCCCGCGCCGAAGTACGGCATGAACAGGAATGGCGGCGCCTTGCGCCGTGCCCATTTCGCTTCCATCTGCATGAACTCGCCGCGCGGGCCGTGGATGAACGAAGGGCGGAAGATCGTCCAATTGAGTCCGCTGGCGCGCGCGTACTCTTCGGCCTGGTGTTTCGTGCGGTGGTAATCGCTGACCGCATCCGGCCGCGTGCCCAGCGCCGACATGTGCACATAGCGCTTGACGCCGTTGCGCAGTGCAGCGTCGACCACGCGCCGCGTGCCTTCCAAGTGAATCCGCTCAAACGTAATACCCTTCGACGGACGCTCCATGATGATCCCGACGAGGTGGATGATGGCATCGCACCCGCGGATGCCTTCGTCGAGCGCGCGGTCGTCAAACAATCCGCCGGGGATCGAGCGCACGTCTGCTCGGTCGAGCTGGCGCCGATGGACGAGCGCGTTGACCTGATAGCCGCGCGTGACCAGCTCGTCGAGCACCGCCGATCCGACAAACCCGCTGCCGCCCGTCACGAATACACGACCCGCCATGCTGCTCCTTCTGGTCTGGATGGACTGGCCGTAGACTACGAGCCGCCTCCCATCCAAGGCAATTACGCATGAAGTACAAAACGTTGTTCCGTTTGCACCTCAAGGTGATCGGCGTGCTGGCGTTCGTCTTCGGTACTGCATCTGTGATGTCGAGTCTCGGCTATCTTTTCACAGGGCTTTATCCATCCTCGTTCGGGATGGCGCAGCTGGGCGCATCGCTTTTTTCAATGGCCATGGGCCTGTACCTGTTCTTCGGCGGCAAGTGGATCGCCGACAAAGCGATTCCCGGCAATCGCCCATACTGCCACGAGTGCGGGTATGATCTGACGAACGCGGCCGGCTGCGTGTGCAGCGAGTGCGGCACGCCCTTCCGGCCCGCCGAGACGGGTTCCGCCTCATGACTTCATCCACCGCTGCCCCCGCTACGACCCTCCGCCTCGGCACGCGCGGCAGCGTGCTGGCCAAGACGCAGAGCCAGCTCATCGCCGACGAGCTCGAGAAGCGCAATCCTGGCCTCACCATCGAATTGATCGTCGTGAGGACTTCGGGCGACACTATCACCGACCGCCCGCTGCACGAGCTGGGTGGGAAGGGGCTGTTTACTAAGGAAATCGAGATTGCGCTGCTCGAGGAGCGTGTGGACTTCGCGGTGCACTCGTTCAAGGACGTGCCGGTCACGATGCCGCTGGTCGATCAGAGCGGGCTGTCACTGGTTGCAACGCCGGAACGGGAGGATGCGAGCGACGTGATCGTGTTCCCGCGCGCCTTCGACAACCCCGGCGAGAACGCGGGGGGGCTAACGCGCCTGCGGCAGGGGGCGCGCGTCGGGACGGGGAGCCTGCGGCGGCGGTGCCAGCTCCTTGCGCTGCGCCCGGATCTGCGCATCGAGCACATTCGGGGAAATATCGACACGCGGCTGAAGAAGCTCGCCAACGATGAGTTCGACGTCATTGTCCTGGCGTATGCCGGGCTCCACCGCGCGGGCATGTTCGACGCCGGTCGGATGATCGTCCTGAGCGGTGACGAGATGCTGCCGGCGCCGGGGCAGGGCGCGCTGGCGCTGCAATGCCGGCGGGACGATCAGCGGACGAGCGACTTGCTGATGGGCTTGAACGACCCCGAGACATCGACCTGCGTCGCCGCCGAGCGGGCGCTGGTTATGGCGCTGCAGGGGAACTGTCATTCGCCAATCGCCGCCCTGGCGCGGGTGAAGGGGGTGCAGATGAGTCTCTCGGCAGCGGTTGGTGGGCGGGACGGCAATCCGCCGGTGATCCGCGCGTCGGCCGAAGGTCCGGTATCGTCACCTCAAGAGGTGATCAGGTCGGTGCACGAGCAACTCACCGCGCAGGGCGCCGCAGCGCTACTGGCCCCATGATGCCCCGCCGCTTGGATTCCGTCCAATCCCAGGATCATCCAAACCGCGGAATGCAGCGGGCGTATTACTTGTTGGCGCAAATTCGTTGTGGCATTTACCAGGCATTTTGTTTGACTGTTAAATGTTTCACAATCTAAGATGCTCCACCGGGGCGGCGCGCGGGCCGGATTTCGATTGGACAGCGCTCGTAACAAAGTTCTCGTCCTCGCCGGGCAGGCCACTGCCAATGCTGCCGTTGTCGATGCCCTTCGCAGCTGTTGCGATGTCGTCGAAATCGGCTCCATCGACCAGGCTATCGACTCCCTCCGCTCCGATCAGTTCAACGCCGTCTTCTCTGACGCCGCCGACTTCCTCCCCCTCGAACGCGCCCTGGTTGGTCAGCAGGCTAACCTGATCCTCAACACGATCGGCGAAGGCGTCTGCATCGTCGACGGCGAAGGCCGCTCGAACTGGATGAACAAGAAAATGCAGGCCTGGCCGCCACGGGTCCACGAGAAGATCCGCCGCACCTGTCAGGAAGCGTTCCAGATCTTCAGCACGCAGGTGTCCCCGCAGACCTCCGACACCCCGGTGAGCTTCAACCGCTCCAAACGGTACGCCCTGACCATCGAAGATCAGCAGTTCCTGGAGATGATCGCATCCCCAGTCATTTCCCCCGCCGGTCATGTTGTGCAGGTCGTCGCCGTCGTGTGGGACGCGACGGGCACGCGGCGCTTGCAGCAGAAGATTGATGCGATTGACAAGGCCGGCCGCGAGCTGGTGCGCCTCGAGGGTGATGCGCTGGCGAAGATGAACGTGGGTCAGCGGCTGAAGCTGCTGGAAGACAAGATCATCAGCTTCACGCGCGACCTGATGCACTTCGACCACTTCGCCATCCGGTTGCTCGACCGCAAGTCCAACAAGCTGGAGATGGTCATCAGCGCCGGACTGCCCAACGAAGCGCTGAACATCGATCTTTTCGCGGATGCCGAAGGAAATGGCATCAGCGGTTACGTCGCCGCCACCGGCCGCAGCTACATCTGCCCCGATGTCGAGCGCGATCCGCGCTACGTGATGGGGCTCGACCAGGCCAAGAGCTCGCTGACCGTGCCGCTGCGTTTGCACGACAAGGTAATCGGCATCTTCAACGTCGAAAGCCGCCAGCGCGCCGCTTTCAACGAGGACGACCGGCAGTTCGCCGAGATCTTCGGCCGCTACGTGGCCATTGCGCTGAACATCCTCGACTTGATGGTGGTCGAGCGCGTCAGCACGAGCCACAAGGTGGCCGATGACGTCAATGCCGAGGTCGCGGGCCCGCTGAACGACATCGCCTCCGACGCCAGCGCGCTGATGGACGATTACATCGGCCACGACGACCTCCGCCACCGGCTGCGGCAGATCCTCGACAACGTCGGGAGCATCCGCAAGAGCCTTCGGCAGGCGGCGGAGGGCCCCAACACGTCGATCCTCGGCGCCGCCGATGTCAAGGGCGAGGAGGATCCCATCCTCTCCGGCGTTGAAATCCTGCTGGCCGACGATGAGCCCAACATCCGCTCGACCATCACCGACATCCTGCGGAAGTACCACGCGAAGGTCACCGCCTGCGCGAACGGGGCCGAAGCGATTGCGCACCTGAACGCAAAGGACTTTGACCTGGTCATCAGCGACATCAAGATGCCGGACAAGACCGGCTACGACGTTTTCGCCGCAGCGCGGAAGAAGAGCCAGACCATCCCCGTCATCCTCATGACCGGCTTCGGCTACGATCCCAATCACTGCATCGTCCGCGCCAGCCAGGAAGGGCTGCAGGCGGTGCTGTTCAAGCCGTTCAAGGTCAATCAGTTCCTCACCGAAGTCCGCAAGGCGCTTCAGGCGCAGGTGGCGCGCTGAGCGTCGCATCCAGCTCGTCCGTCTTTAAATCGGGCGATCCCCCTATGCAGTGCCGGTGCTGCCCGGGCCACGTCAATCACATTTTATGCCCTTCCACATGGAGAACTCATGCGTCTTGTCGTAGCACTTGCAACACTTGCGCTTTTGCTGGCCGGCTGTGTGGGGAGGGCGACCACCGAGCCCCATGCCGACGGACACTGGCGTGTCATCCCGCTGAATCCCGACCACAACTTTCCCAGCCGGGCGGCAATCCTCCTGAACGGGCAGACCGGTGATACGTGGATTTACAGTGGAGCGGATCAGTGGACGCCGGTGACGCGCAACTAATCCGACCGCGCGACCGACGGACCCTCGATATACTCCACTCGTGGCCGGGCGTCGTGCGTGCGCCGCCGTGGCCGCTCAACGGCCTCACCTGAGGTGCAGCATGCGAAACTGCAACTCCCGCCGCGCGTTCTCTCTTGTCGAGCTGCTCGTCGTGATGTTCATCATCTTAATACTCGTGGCGATCCTCGTCCCGGTCATCAGTTCGGCGAGGCGTTCGGCAAAGGTCGCGGTTTGCGGATCGAACCTCCGCCAGATTGGACAAGGGGTTCATTCCTACTGGTCCGAGCACCGTCGTTTGCCCGTCGCCGGCACCATGCCCGCGCCGTTCGAAAACCCGAACTGGCCGTTTGCGCCGATCTACGACGCCTTGGCGAGCTACGTGTCGCTCGACAGCGGAATCTACCGGTGCCCCGAAGACGGCGGCCAAGTATTCGATCGATGCGTTGCGGCCTCGCCGGCAGAGCGCGGGATCAGCTACATCTACGTGGCGCGGTCGAAGGAATGGGAAGTGAAGGACAAAGTTTTGCGTACCGAGACGGATCAGGTCATGTGGGATTATGCCGGCGATTCGCTTCATGGATTGGTCGCCCCATTTCACAAGCGCGGCGGCGGCAACATCCTCTACCGGGATGGCAGCGTGGAATTCAAGCCTGGCTGACGGCTGCACATGCGGCGGAACCACTTCGGCATGGTCACAGGGTTGCCGCCGCGGGATGCGATTGTCGGCCGATGCGCCGCCTCGACGAGATTTGGCGCCGCTCTTGGCTTGCGGACTCGCTTGCGCCGGTGAGCTGCTACCCCCGTACGTCCTCGCCGTCCTTCGCCGAGATCCATGGATGGTGCTCCTGCTTGAGCGCACGCGTGAACTCGCGCGCGAGGGCTTCGGCATCCACCGTGTTGCCGTTCTGGACGGCCGCCAATGCGACGCGCATCGCCGCGACGATCTTGGGCTGTTCGTCCTCTAACGCGGTCGACAGGTTGATCTGGGGCATGGGTTGAACTCCTTTGCTTCGCATCCAGTGTAGCAGCGGGTAGCGAAGAAAGATCAAGCCTTTTCTGTCGCTTGAGCACCTGCCCAAAGTCTGCCAAAACTGCACCAGCCGGCGTGAGCTTGACACGACGAACAGGTCCGAAAGCGGCGGCAGCTCTACGCCGTGCCGGCCTCGACGGTGTCAACAAGGTCCAGGATGTTATCCAGTTTGGTAATGCTCATGGCTTGGCGAACCTGGGGCTGAACCGCGGCCAGCTTCAGCCTCTGGTTTCGTGATTTGCACTGCCTCGAAAGCTGTATCAGCGCCCCCAGGCCGAGGCTGGGCATGATCTGCACACGGGACATGTCGAGCACCACCGCGACCACTCCCGACTTACCGGCGGCCTGGTCGATCAACTCGTTCATCGCCTTCACGTTCTTGTCATCGAACAGTTTCAAGTTGACGCGGGCGATGACGGCCTGGTCGCGCGTCTCGATGGTGATGGGATCTGGAGCGGGTGCCGGTGCCGGTGCGGGTGCGTCGCTCATGGACTGGCTCCTGGTCGAGTTGGTTGGTCAGCCGACGCGGATTTCCGCCCACTCGCCATGTTGCTGAGTTGAAGAAACCCGGCGAGACACTGGACGACATCCCCGTCACCGCCGAGACCATTTTACCGCGGCGGCCAGAATGGCGCGAAGCCCCTAACGGAAGCCCATAACGAATGCGCAGAATCCGAAGTCGAACTGAGGGAGCGAGCTTCCGGCGACGACGTGACAAGCTTCTCGCGTGCGGCCGCCAAGTTCCCCCGATCCGGAGTCCTCGACGCCTCGTTGGGCGGAGGCTGAGCCACTTACCGTCCCCAGAAGAGCAGACGGATGCTCCGTGCCCTCCCTCGTCAGCCGTTCTCATTGCAGTTCAAAATGCACGTTAGGAATCGACGCGGACGTACACTATGTGCCAGATGGACCAGACGACAGACGACGGCGAACTGCTCGACCGCTACGCCAGGTGCGGCGATGACGCGGCGTTTCGGGAGTTGGTGCGGCGGCACCTCGACTTGGTCTACTCGTCCGCGTCACGCCGCGTGGGCGATGGGCATCTCGCGGAAGACGTGACGCAGGCGTTGTTCATGATTCTCGCGCAAAAGGCAAACGGGGCGCCGAGTGACCCCGCTCAGCCGCTGGCTGCTGGCGACGGTCCGTTACGCGGCCGCCAACGCGATGAAGCTCGACCGGCGACGCCGCCACCATGAGGGGGCGGCAGCGGCTTCCAGAGCGGCCGGCGCTTGTTCGCCCAATCCCTCCGACGTGCTGGTGTGGCAGGAGATTGCGACCGAACTGGACGACGCGGTGCTGAAGCTCTCGGCCGCCGATCGGACGGCCGTGCTCCTGCGCTTCTTTGAGCAAAAGCCGATCAGCGCAGTCGCCCAAGCGTTGAACACAACCGAGGCCGCAGCCGGGATGCGGGTGACGCGAGCGGTTGAGAAGTTGCGGCAGCGGCTGAACCGGCGTTGCCCATCGCTTGCTGCGGGCGGGACCGTGAGCTTGGCAAGGGTCATCAGCGCTCAAGCCCTCCATGCAGCACCGCCCGGCCTGTTCACAGCCATATCCGCCGTCAGCACCGGCGCAGCGGCAGGAACCGCGACGTCATTCACCATCGCCAAAGGAGTCATCACGATGCTCACGTGGACGAAGATTAAAGGAACGGCGGCCGTCGTGGCCGCAGCCGTTGTTGTTACGACTGGCACCGTAGTCAACGTGACTGGGGCACGAGGAGGGGCAAGGCAAGACGAATCAGGGTCAGGGATTGCGCAGGTCCTGGAGGAGGTGCCAGAGACGCGGACACCAGTGCGAGACTCAGGTCCCGCATCGTCCGCAGTTCGAGAAAGGAATGGCGAAGAAGAGGCGTACCGGCTCATCCGGGCACTCCTCCAGAAGCCAAAACCGCAGCCTGCTGACATCGATGCGGTGGTGACCAGAATCGGCGAGGTTTACCGTGAGCACTTGGAGAAGGATGGTGCCGACGGACCACCTCGCAAAGCTGAAGAGGTTGACGAACAAGTACAGAGACAGATGCGAGAGTGGCGGGCATACATCAATGATGAAGTGCGAGACGTGGCGAATAGCCGGAGGGTAGTCGAGCCGAACGAAGTCGTAACTGTTTCGGTCCACGACCAACACTCGGGTGAGCCCCCGGAGCGACGGCTGGTATTTACGCAGCGGCTGGACGACGAGGGGATGCTCATCCTGGAAGGGATCGGCAAGATCAAAGCCGCAGGCGCCCGAGTAGGCGAATTGGAGGCAAAGATAGCAAAAGCGTATGGGACCGCTAAGACCATGAAGGATTGGCAGGAGGTAACTGCGGAGCTCACGCTACCACGCCGCGATCAGCTCACGAGACCGCTTAATCCAGGCATTCGCGCAGAGGCAGGTGACGTGTCAGTGCGGGTGGATGCCAATGAGGGTGCGGCCCCGGCGACGCAACCGCGTCGAGGCAGGACCTCCGCGCCAGCACGGAGCGGTTTTCCGGGTGCGGCGGCAGAACAGGAATTGCCATTGAACGAGACGGAGCGTGAACTCGTTGGGCGGTACGCGGAAGTCAGCCGCTTCCCCGTCGCGTGGACGTTCTCTGCAGACCGGCGCTACGAAGTGACGACGCTCGGAGAGGTGGTGGAACGTGGGCAGTGGCACGTGAGCGACCACCGCGAGTTGGTCCGCCTCGTCAAAGAAGATCCCAACGTGCCGGACCGAGTGGGGACGGTAGAGGTTCGGCGCATCCAGAGCTTGGACGATTCGGGATTGCGGGTGCGAGTCCTCCGCGACGGAGTGGAAGGGAATCAGTTGAGCTACAAGAGGGTCGGCAACGCAGCGACGACTGCCCCCGCCACCGGGATCAGCCGCTGATCGACCTTACGCTATACACTTGCGGCCAATCGGCAAGCACGGCGTCCATGACTGCGTTACGGTGGGATCGCCTGTTGGCAGCGTGCTACCGCCGAAACGCAAGCGCTTCGGCAACCGCGCCGTCGCGCTCGTCAGCGGGTCCGTTGTCGTAGCCATGATCGGTCGGTGGCTGTTGACCGCGAGACGGCGTGCGATCCGTTCAAGTGCGGACGCGTGCGTCGCCTGCGGCTACGACCTCCGCGCCTCGCCCGACCGCTGCCCAGAGTGCGGCGCGCTGCCCGAAGCGACGCCGGGAGCCGCCGCGTAACCCGTCAATGCAGCGGGCTGCCACGGCACCAGCGGCGCGTTAAGATCAACAGGCGCGGTCGCTGTCTCGGCCGCTCCACGGCCTCACGTCATGCGGCGGCGACTCTTCAACCTCTTGGCGGGGGTGTCACTGCTGCTTTGCGTTGCTATCGCGGCACTGTGGGCGTGGTCGTATTACCGGCACTACACCCTGATCGTGGTCAGCCGGCAGCGAGGTGAGATCAACGTCACCTCCGGGCCCGGGGGGCTGTACGTCGCCGCCGTGCCGCGCGAGGCTGCGTTCAATTTCCCGCGGTTCATCAGCCTGGACCCGGCGCACATGAGTTTCCCCCTACTCGACGTCGGATTTGCCGGCTTTGGCTACGCGAACTTCGCATTCCCTACCGGAATGTCTCATGTCGTCCGCGCCCCGTTGTGGCCTGTGGTTGCCGG
Source organism: Tepidisphaeraceae bacterium (assembly GCA_035936155.1). GTDB lineage: Bacteria > Planctomycetota > Phycisphaerae > Tepidisphaerales > Tepidisphaeraceae > DASYWJ01. The sequence continues at coordinate 108,681 of DASYWJ010000118.1, forward strand.
ATTCGCGCTGCTCACCATTGTCTTCTGGCGAAAGGCGAGAACGACAACGCCCGGCCGGTGCCAAACGTGCGGCTACGATCTTCGCGCCACGCCCGATCGCTGTCCGGAGTGCGGAACGGAAGCAACTGCCGGCGCGGTAGGATGAACTCATCTATAACTACCGGCCCAGTCCCCTGCCGGTCAAGGCGCGGGCGATGGTGGCGGGGGAGTTGGGCACGGAGTTGGGTCCGTGGTCCTCCACGAGCTGGGCGGTCAGCCGGCGGTTGCCTTCCACCGGCGGTTTCCCGATCACCTGGGCGATCTGATTCAGCTCGCTCTTTTTCGCCGCCAGCCTGACCTCCAGTTCGTCGAGCTGCGCCTCGATCGACTGGTACTCCTGCATGGCGTCGTTGTAGAGCTGCTCGCCCTCGGCCAGCCAGTCGCGTAGGGTTTTCGACACGGGGTACCTCCAGAGTAGGCATTATACACGTCGGCGGAAACCCGACACCCCTGTAACGATAAAAGGGGCTCGCGCATGCAGTTTTCGTCTGATAATCGCGGGCGGGTCTTGAATGAGTCTACCCACGGCCGCGCTGCGGCATTATCATCCGCCGCGCAGTAACTGCTTTGCTTCGCATACGACCGAGACAGACAGAGAGGACAGTCGCGTCATGAATGTTCGCCCCAGCCGCACCATCGCCGCCCTTGCCGCCGTGTCCCTGATCGGGGGCGCCCTGTGGGCCCAGGAGGGGGCGGCGACGAAGCCCGCTGCCACGAAAGCCGCCCCCACGACCCCCGCCGCCAACGAGGCCGCCACCACCCAGGCCGCTACCACCGCCCCCGCGGGCGAGAAGCTCGTCACGCCATCGGGGCTGACGATCATCACTGTCTCTGAGGGCGACGCCGTCGCCCAAGCCGGCGACGTCGTGTGGGTGCACTACACGGGCAAGCTCGCCGACGGGACCAAGTTCGACTCGTCGCGCGACCACCTCGAGACGCAGGTGAGCGGCATCGAATTTCAGCTCGGCGCCGGGCACGTGATCAAGGGCTGGGACGAGGGCGTTACCGGGATGAAGGTCGGTGAGAAGCGGACGCTGATCATCCCCCCGCAGCTCGGCTACGGCGAAAAAGGCGCGGGCGGCGTCATCCCCGGCGGCGCCACGCTCACGTTCGACATCGAGCTGATGGGCCTTCGCAAGACCTCTCAGCAGGGCGAGCAGCCGGAATAGGGAGCCCCAAAGACAGGTTAAGGCTCCAGCGGATTGCGCGCGAACAACAGATCCTCGACCACCCGCCCGCCGATGAGATGTTCCTGCACGATGCGCTCGGCGTTGGCCGGCGTGACGTTCTGATACCACGTCCCGTCGGGGTAGACCACAGCGATCGGGCCGGCGGTGCAGATACGGAGGCATGCGCACTTCGTGCGAAACACGCAGCCGTCCGGTCCCGCGAGGTTGAGCTGCTTTAACCGCTTTTTGAGGTACTCCCAGGTCTCCTCGCCCACGTGCCGGTCGACGCAGTCGGGGCCGATGCAGACGAACAGGTGGCGCGTCAGCTTTCCAATGCCGAACTGCGTCGCCATCACCGGCGGGGGGATGTTCTCCGGATTGGCCATGAGGGGGAGTATATCGATGCGTCAGTGCCCGTCCCCTCACCAAAGCATCCATCCGACCACCCCCCCGATGAGGACCACCCATGTGCTGTTCAGATGCAGTGCCAGCAGCGCCGCCAGCGCCGTGACGGCGAGCACGACATTGCCGAGATGAAGTTGTCCGCCTGGGAAGAACGACGCGCCGGCGAGGCCGATCGTCACGACCAGGATCAGCGCGACGACGGCTGCGTTCATCCCGTCCAGCGCGCCGCGGGCGTAGCGGTTCGTGCGAATGCGCTGCAGCAGCGGTCCGAGCACGAGGATGAACAGAAACGAGGGGAGAAAGATGGCCACCGTCGCGATGACGGCGCCGGCCACCCCGCCGCTCACGCCGCCGTCAAACGTCGTGTAGCCGATGAGGTACCCGGCGAACGTCGCCGTCGTCAGCAGCGGCCCGGGCGTGATCTGTCCGATGGCGATCGCATCGAGCAGCTGCGCCTCCGTAAGCCATTGAAACTGATCGACGAGCCCGCTCTTGAGGTAACTCACGAGCACGTAGCCGCTGCCGAAGAGCGTGGCGCCGACCTTCAGGAAGAACAGTCCCAACCGCCCCAGATCCGGGTCCCACAGCGGCGTTCCCAGCACCAGCAGCGCCGCCCGGGCGGACCCGGGCGCACGCGGCCGGCCATACCAGATCGCCCCCGCCAGCGCCGACAGCGCCAGCGACACGAGCTCCGGCTGATAGCCGGTGTACCGCGGCGGCAGGAAGCCGATCCCTGCGACGGCGATCGCAATCGTCGTCGTGAATGCGTCCCGGATGCCCGTGCGCGCAAAGCGCCACAGCGCCGCCGCGATAATCGCCAGCACGCAGGCGCCGATCGCCGACATCATCCCCTCGACGTGCGGGAGCGCATTGGGCCCCGTCCCGTACGCGCAATACACCCACGCCAGCGGCAGGATGATCAGCACCGCCGGGACGATGAAGCACACGCCCGCGATGACCAGCCCCGCCCGGCCCGCGCGGATCAGCCCCAGGTGAATCGCCAGCTCCGTCGAGTTCGGGCCGGGCACGAAGTTGATCGCGGCGAGCAGGTCCAGGAAGTGCTGGCGGTCGATCCACCGCCGCCGCGTGACCACCTCGTCCTCCATCATCGCCACGTGCGCGGCCGGCCCCCCGAAGGCGGTGAACCCCAGGCGGAGAAACAGCAGCGCCACTTCGCGCCGGCGCTGGCGAGGTGTCGTGGCGGGCGTTGTTTCCGAAATGGCGTCGGATGCGGCGCTCATGGGATCGTACAGCCTTGTCACCTCGCGCATCGATCGCTGCAAGGGGCGGCGGGGGCGCGGGTCAGAGCCTGCATCCCGAATGCCCATTGCTTTGCATGCGCGCTCACCGGCTCAACCGAGTCCCCGGCGAACCGTTTATCCCTTAACGAAAGCGCCTGATCGTGGTGCTTTTGGGTTCATTCCGTCGAACGACGACCACCAAATCGAGCACCGAGGAGTTCATGATGAATCGGCAACGCCATACCGCTGTCACGGCACTGTTCCTGTGCTTTGCCGCGGCGCCGTCATGGGCGCAGCAGGTGAAGCTCGGCGGGGTGAAGCTCGACGGGGAAAAGATCGACCAGATCACCGGCGAAGGGAGTGCTCGACAAGGAGCAGAATGTTTACAAGGTGAGCTTCCCGCGCACGGACGTCAAGGTCACTGTGGACGGCGTGCAGATGCCCCCGTTCATGGGACTGACAAGCTGGGCGGCGTTCAAGCCCGGCATCACTGACGGCGCGGTAATGGTGATGGGCGACATGGTCCTGTTTCAGGATGAGGTCAATCCGGCCATGAGCGCGGCTCTGGAGGCGGGGCTCTCGGTCACCGCGCTGCACAACCACTTCTTCTAGGACGAGCCAAAGGTTTACTTCATGCACATCGGAGGGGAGGGCAGCGCAGAGCCGCTCGCGCGCGGGGTCCGGCAGGTCCAGGACACGGTGAAGCGAATCCGCTCCAGCGCCCCTGAGCCGGCGAAAGGTTTTGGCGGGAAACGGCTTCCCGAGCGGAGCACGATCACGGCCGCGCCACTTGCCGCCGTGATCGCGGCCCAGGCGATCGAGAAGGACGGGATGGTGAAGTTCCCCATCGGACGCAGCACAAAAATGCCCTGCGGGTGCGAGGTGGGCGGGGAGATGGGCGTGAACACCTGGGCCGCTTTCTACGGCTCCGATGAGCACGCGCTGGTGGATGGCGACTTCGCAACCTTCGAGGGGGAGCTCCAGCCGGTCCTCAAGGCGCTGCGGGCGCATGACATCAATGTGGTGGCGATTCACAACCACATGGAAGGGGAAACGCCGCGCGTCATCTTCCTTCATTACTGGGGTGTCGGCCCAGCCGCGCAGCTGGCAAGGGGTGTGAAGGCTGCGCTCGACGCTCAGCAGGACCGGCAAAGGTGAAACTCATCGCACTTCGGTGCGAAGCAAGGCGCCTACGCGATGTATGCCTTCTTCTTCCGGCCGCTCAGGTAGCTCTCCATGATGCAGCTCGCCAGTTCGCCGCTGGAGGTGTAGAAGGCGACGCCTTTCGTCAGCTTCGTCAGTTGGTCCACGAAGCCGACCCAGTCCATGCCCCAGTAGTCCTCGATGAGCGCAAAGGTGCTGATGCGGCAGCCCTCGCGGACAGCGAGCACCGCTTCCTTGAGGGTTGCCACCGTGCTGCGTGGGTCGGGGGGATAGAGCAGGAGAACATTGTCGCCCTCGACATGGGCCGTCGGCTGACCGTCGGTAATGATGAATAGCTGCTTGTTCTCGCTGGTGCGCTTGCGAAGGATCCGCCGGGCCAGCTGCAAACCCATGTGCAGGTTGGTGAAGTGCTGCGGGGCCTTGTCGAGCTGATTCAGCGGGACTTTCATCCGCACCTGGTAATCGTAGACCGTCACCGGCTTGGGCATGGTCAGCGGAAGCATCACCTCCGGGATCTTGGTCGCGCCGGAATAGAAGCCGACGAAGTCGATTGAATCCTGGGGGAACTTCGAACGCACGAGCGCCTGCATCGCCATCGCCACTTTCTTGGCGGAGAGAAATCGCCCGTAGCGCATCATTGAGCCGGACATGTCGAGCAGCACGACCGTCGAGCAGCTCGTCATCCCCTCGTGCAGGTGCAGCTCAAAATCATGCTCATCGAACTTGATCTTCGCGCCCTGTTGGGGCAACCCGTGCCTCGTCAGCGCGTTGTGGATGGTCGTGTGCAGATCCAGTTCGGAGACGGGGTCGCCGTACTGGTACGCCTTGGTTCCTTCGATGCGCTCGCCCCCGAGCCCGGGTGTGACCTTTTCATGTCCTTCGCGATTGCCCTGGCGGAGGTTGGAGAACACTTCCATCAGCGCGCGGCGCTGCATCTTGTTGATGGCGCGGGGGGTCAGCTTCAGCTTGCCTTTGCCGTCCTTGTCGAGCATGCCCTCGTTGATCAGTTGCTCGAGGAGATCGGACTGCGCCTCGTTCTTCGGGTCCTTCATCATCTGCTCGATGGCCTTCAGCGCGTTCTCGCCATGCTGAAGGATGAACTCCATGAGCTGATCGAAGGAGAAGAGCTTGTCCTGGGTGGGGAATTCCTGGCCGTCAAACTCGCCGTAAAAATACTTCATGCCGGGGACATTGTAGCTCCCCATCGCAAAGGCATCCTGCCCGTGATCTGTTTCTTGTTCACTTTCAGGAAACAGGCTGGAAGGTGCATATCACAATCAATACACCACCGCCCGCCGGGGGATTGCCGACCCATTGAGCATGACCTTGCTGCCTCCGACGCCCACGACGATGTTCATCGTCACGCTCTTGCCGTTGGAGAAGAACTCCGCCTCCTCCACGTTCGACGCCAGCTTGTGCGTCCGGGGGACCGGCAAGTCCAGTGTCAGCGTCAGCTGCTTGTTCGCCGCATCGTGCTTGTAGGTGTGCTTCTCCCCGCTGGCGGTGATCAGCTCCAGCGTATCGTCGCCGTACAGCGTCCCGCTCTGGCACTTGCGCAGCTCGCCGGAGATGCGCGTCACGCTCACCCGCGCCGCCTGGCTGGCGCGAAAGAACCGGTCATTGATCTCGATCGCCTGCGCGCTGGCGACATACGCCGCGCTCACTGCCGTCAGCAGCATGGCGGTGATCGCCAGCGCGATCAGCACCTCCACCAGGCTCATGCCGCGCCGGGCGGCGCGCCCCGTGGCGCGCCGCCCGATGCCGGCGATCTCAGCCCAATTACCGTTATCAGTTTGTGCACAGTTCACGGCAGCAACTCCTGGTAAGATTCTGGCTCGGGGTGATAAATCGCCTCAAACCCCATGCCCAGCTTCGGCAGGTTGTTGGCGCCCGTGCCATTGAACTTGATCGTCTTCCCGTCGAAGACCGCCGAGTTCGGCGTCTCTTCCAACGTGACCAGCGTCCCGTGATCGATGATCAACGTGGCGAACGTGCCGCTCGTGGCGAACTGCCCCGTAATCACGTTCCCGCGCAGCGTGCCCCGCGCGCTTCCGGTCACCTTCACCGTGCTGGTGGGCGCGAGAATGGAGACGCCCGTGGCGGCACGCATCGAGTCGAACTCCGACGAGCTGGGCAGCGGCCCGGTCGAGAGGTTCCCGCTGATCACCAGGTTGTTCACTGCCGTGTCGCCCTCACCCTCGAAGACGATGAACCCCTGGAGGTTCATGCTCCCGTTGATGGTGACGGTGTTGGGCGATTCGATGTACATGATGCCCTGGAGGGTGGCGTCGCCGTTGAATTGCGGGTTGGTTCCCGCCGGGATGCGGACGTTCTTGAGGACGGTATTGCCCGCTGCCCCCGTGCTGGTCCTGGTGGCAAACCCGCTGTAGACCGTCGTATCGAACGTGGGGAACGCAGGTAGCTCATCGGCGGGGACAGCACGCAAGGTGGTATCGGCCACGATCGCCGCCGCATTGGTCTCTCCCGCAACCGATCCGCCAGTGACGACGACGCTGGCGGTGTCGAGGATGGTCAGTTTGCCCCCGATGGCCCCGCCGGTGACGAGGATCGAAGGCTGGGCGTTCAAGGCCGAAAGCATTTTCGCCTGAAGCGCATTGGCCGGATCGAGGCTGGTGACCTCATGCTTCTTCATGACGATCTGACCCTTGGAGGCCACGGCGAAGTCGAAGATGGTGGGTTCCTTCGGAACGCGCGTATAGTCCATTTGGATCGCGCGAGTCAGCGTGGTGCTCCCATAGCGGCCAGTAACCTTCATGACAACCTTGCCCTGGTCGGGCCAGTCGGTAATGGTCGCGCGAAAGCCGGCGTTGCCGGCGGGGTCAAGCTTGATGTACGCGTTCGGCTCGGCGGGAATGTTGATCACGTTCCCGGAGGCCGCGACAGTGAGCCCGGGCATGTTTCCGGTGTTCTCCAGCCGCTCCTTCAGGTCGTTGGCCAGTTCGGTCGTGACGCTTGTCGCGGGCGCGAACGGGGGAATGGACACCCTCGCCAGGTGGTAGCGCATGAAGTCCATTCCCGACTCCGAGGCCAGGAACGCGCGAGAAGCCTTCTCCTCGTTGTGCGACACCTGCACGGCGGTCGTCGTCGCTGCGTAAAAGCCCAGGGCGAGCGTCGAGAACAGGACCAGGTACAGCATGGCCAGCACGGCGGTCGCGCCGCGGCGTCGGCAGCAGGGGTTGGCCCGTGCGTTCAGCCGAAGGGGCCGAAATTTCTGAAGGGCGAGTCTCATAGTGTTCTCCTGTTACGGAGCTCCTGCAAACGCAAACCACATCAGGTCGCAGACCTTCCGTCCGTTCCGGTTGATCGTTGCCGTGACGCGCACCGCATGCGGCGTGAAGTCGGGCAGGGGGGTCGTCAGCAGGTCGGGGTCAACCGACTCCACCTTGACCACCTGCGTCCAGTCCGACATGTTTGCCAGCGCCACCTCCCGGCTGTCGATGGGAGGGTTGTATGAGGCGTTGTGCATCGCCGGCAGCTCGGCAAAAGTCTTCTGCAGCGTCAGCTCGCGAATGTTCTTGGCCAGGTTGATGCCCGTTGTCATTTCGGTGCCCCGGACATTGGAGACCGTTCCCGCCGCCAGCAGCTCGACCAGCGCGAGCACACCAACGCCGATGATCACCGTCGCCATCGCCGCCTCGATCAGGGTAAAACCTCGGCGGGCCGGGGGGCGACGGAACGGACCAACGAGTTGTGAACGAATGCTCGACATCGCCCTGTGACATCGAATTGAATTGCCGGCGAGTCAAATGACGGAAGCAAATCGGCAAGAACCTGGGGTGCGGCATTCAGCGGCTGTAATGATCGTAGAGCGGGGGGAGCTGATACGACGTGCAAAGCGGACTTCACCTGAGCGTAGCGTCGTCGCCATCTCGTCACCTGAGGTACCCAAAGGACTCCACGTCCGATGCGGGAGATCCTTTGGAGTACCTCAGGATGACGTCTGCGCGATGCTGTTCGCCCCGTCTTTACTTCACCAGGCTCGATAGCTTGAAGATCGGCAGGATGATCGACATTGCGATGAAGCCGACGAGAGCGCCCATGATCACGATCATCAGCGGCTCGATCATCGAGGTGACGCTCTTAATCACGTTTTTCAGCTCAGCACTATAAAAGCTCGACACCTCGTCGAGCACCTCGCCGAGCTTACCTGACTCTTCACCCGCGCTGATCATCTGCACCACCGAGCGGGGGAGCAGCGTGTTCTTGTTGAGCGGGGCGCTGATCTTCTTGCCCTGCTTGACGGCGCTGTAAACCGCCCGCCACATCCGCTTGTACAGCACGTTACCGCTGATGTCCGCCGTGATGCTGATGGTGTCGAGCATCGGCACGCCGGCGTTGATCAGCTGGCCCATCGTGTGCAGCGAGCGGCTGATGTACAGGGCGCGGAACAGCTTCTTGAACAGCGGGACCGTGAGCTTGACCTTGTCCCACCACAGCCGGCCCCAGTCGGTGCGGAGCATCAGCACGAAGCCCCAGATGCCCGCGACCAACGCGAACAGGAGCACGTACCAGTAGTTGACCATGAAGTCCGACAGCGCCAGCAGGAATTTCGTCGGACCAGGCAAAGCGGCTTCCTTGCCCTTGAAGATCACCATGAAGCGCGGCAGTACGAACGTCAGCAGGAAGATCGTCGTGCTGATCGCCAGTGTCCCGATGATGCCCGGGTAGATCATCGCTCCGCGCACCATGCTCATCGTCTCGATCTGCTGCGCGAGATACGCCGCGATCTTGTCGAGCATCTTGGAAAAGCCGCCGGACAGCTCCGACGCCTTCACCATGTTGATGTACATCGGGCTGAACACCTTCGGATAACGCAGCAGCGCATCGGAGAATTGCTTGCCGCTCTCCACGTCACGCTTCATCTGCGTGAGCATCTCCTTGAACTTCGGGTTCTCCACCTGGTCGGCGATGCCCTCGATCGCCGCCCGGATGCTGATGCCCGCCCGGATCATCACCGCCAGCTGGCTGGTGAACACCTGCACGTCCTTGGCGCCGGGTCCGAAGCTGATGTTCAGGCTGAACGCCTTGTTCTTCTTTCCGCCCCCATCCGCTGGCGCCAGCGACAGGATGTACTCCCCGCGCGCGCGCAGCTGCTCCGACGCCGCCCCCAAATTGGCCGCCGACAACACGCCCGCCGTAACCTTCCCGGCGCCGTTCTTCGATTCGTAGCGATAAGTGGGCATGCGTTACAGTTGCCAGTTGCCAGTTGCTAGTTGCTAGTGAGGAGGAGTTCCCGGCCTTCACTAGCAACTAGCAACCAGCAACCAGCAACTCCTCCTAAGCCGCCAGCGACCGTTCCAATTTCTCCGGATGCGCCGACTGCGCAATCGCATCCTCACGACTGATGTACCCGTTCACGTACAACTGCTTGATGCTTGAATCCAACGTCTGCATCCCCAGCGCCCGGCTCGTCTCGATGATGTTCGGAATCTCGAAAATCCGGTTCTCACGCACGCAGTTGCGCACCGCAGGCGTGCACAGCATGATCTCCACGCCCGGGATCATCCCCGGCTGGTCGATCCGCTTGAACAACGTCTGGCTGATCACCGCCTGCAACGTGTTTGCCAGCATCGAGCGAATCTGGTTCTGCTCGTCGGCCGGATACACGTCGATGATGCGCTCGATCGTCTGCGGCGCGTTCACCGTGTGCAACGTGCTGAACACCAGATGCCCCGTCTCCGCCGCCGTGATGGCGGCGCTCACCGTCTCCAGGTCGCGCATTTCGCCCACCAGGATGGTGTCGGGGTCCTGTCGCAGCACGTGTCGCAACCCGCTGGCGAAGCTTGGAACGTCCGAACCCACCTCGCGCTGCTCGATGCAACACTTGTTGCTGACGAACGCGTACTCGATCGGGTCCTCCAGCGTGATGATGTGCCCCTGCTCGCGCTTGTTGATCAGATCGATCATCCCCGCCAGCGTCGTGCTCTTGCCCGAGCCCGTCCCCCCCGTCACCAAAATCAACCCGCGAGGCAAATGCGTCAGCTTGCCCACGATCTCCGGCATGAACAGCTGCTCCAGCGGGCGAACCTTGTCATTAATCGTCCGGAACGCCATCGCGATGCTCCCGCGCTGAAAGTGCGCGTTCACGCGAAAACGCCCCAGCCCGGGAATCTCATAGGAAAAGTCCGCGTCGCGCCTCTCCTCGAAATCCGTCCAGCGCTTGTCGCTGAGCATCTCCTTCGCGATCCGCACCGCGCCTTCGGGTGTCACGATCGGAAAGTCGCTGGCCGTCACGATCGTGTGAATGCGGAACAAAGGCGGCGACCCGACGTTGATGTGCACGTCCGAAGCCTTGGCCGTCACCGCGTTTCGCAGGATGTCGTTTAACATGCTCATAATAGTTCCTGATTGCTCGTTGCTAGTTGCTAGTGAAATACGGACGTGCCGTGCTCTTACTTAGCAACCAGCAACTACTCTTACATCGCGTTCTCAGTCACTCGTAAGATCTCATCGACCGTTGTCAGCCCCTTCAGTACTTTGTTAAACCCATCGGTTCGCAAAGTGACCAGGCCGCGTTCCCGGCAGAGCTTGCGCAGGTGCGTGACGTCGGGGTTGCCTGTCACCAGGTCACGCATCGAGTCGTCCATCACGAGCATCTCGTAAATGCCCAGCCGCCCCGCGTAGCCCGTCTTGCGGCAACGGTCGCACCCTTTGCCCTTGAACGTCTTATCGGACGCGAACCCCTGCAGCGTCAGGAACTCGCGCATCTCCTCGGAAGGCGTGAATTCTTCCTTGCAGTGCTGACAGATCTTGCGCACGAGCCGCTGGGCCAAACAGGCATTCAACGCCGCGCTAATCAGGTACGGCTCGACGCCGATGTTGATGAGCCGAGTGATCGATGAAGGTGCATCGTTCGTGTGCAGCGTGCTGAGCACCAGGTGGCCCGTCAGCGATGCCTGCACGGCAATTTCCGCCGTCTCCTTGTCGCGAATTTCACCCAGCATGACCACGTCCGGGTCCTGCCGCAGCAGCGCGCGCAACGCGGCGGAGAAGCTCATGCCGATCTTGTGATGCACCTGCGTCTGGTTGACGCTGCCCAGGTGATACTCAACCGGGTCCTCAACCGTGCTGATGTTCAGCTTCTGCGCGTCCATCTGGCGCAGCGAGGCGTAAAGCGTGGTCGTCTTACCCGAGCCGGTGGGTCCGGTGACGAGGATGATGCCGTGCGGCATGTCGATCTGGCTCTTCCAGATCGTCAGGGCGTCCTCCGAGAAGCCCAGGTCATCGAGGCTGACGCTGATCGACTTGTTGTCGAGGATGCGCATGACCACCTTCTCGCCACTGACGGTGGGGAGGGTGGAGAGGCGGAGGTCGACTTTTCGGCCATGGACCATGGCGCGGATGCGGCCATCCTGGGGGAGTCGGCGTTCGGAGATGTCGAGGTTCGACATGATCTTCAGGCGCGAGACGATGGCTGGGGCCATCGCATGCGGGGGGTTCATCGAGTCGAACAGCAATCCGTCGATGCGGTAGCGGACCTTCAGCTGCTTTTCCTTGGGCTCGATGTGGATGTCGCTGGCGCCTTGCTTGATGGCGTCGAAGATCAGGTAGTTGACGAAGCGGATCACCGGGGACTCCTGGCCCATCTTCTCCAGGTCGGTGACATCGTCCTCCTTGATCTCCTTGACCAGCTGGACCTCGTCCTCGGCCATGTCCTTGATGATCTCATCGACCTTGGCGTCGCTGGCGTTCTGGGTGATCAGCTCGACGACGCGATTGATGTCGGCGGCGGTGGTGGCGACGACCTTGATGTCCTTTTTGGTTTTGCGGCGGACCTCATCGATGAGAAACACGTCGTTGGGGTCGGTCATTCCGACCACCAGGGCCTTGCGGTCGTTCTCAAAGCGCAGCGGGACGACCAGCGCCTTGCGAATGTATTCGGGAGCGAGCAGGGCGAAGGCCTCGGCGTCGACATCCGGCTTCTCGGGCTTCTCAAACGGGATGCCAAGCGTCTCCGCCAATGCCGAGAGGAGCTGCTCCTCGGTGGCGGCGTTCATGGTGAGGAGAATCTGGACGATGCTCTTGCCCGGCGTTTTGGACTGCACCTCCCTGGCCTGATCGATGATTTCGGGGGTGAGGTGTCCGCGTTCGAGCAGGAGCTGCTCGACGCTCTTGCGTGCCGCCGCCGGCTCGGGCTGCCAGAGGGGCGCGAGCTCATCGGTTTCCTCGGTGGCGACGGCGGTTGCGGTTTCAGAAGTTGTGGAGCGTCGTCCGAACATGTGTGGCACGGGCATTTGCCCGTGATCCCTTCCGGTTAAGACACGGGCAGGATGCCCGTGCCACGGTTACTTCTGCATCCTCAGCTCGAAGCGGTAGACGCCGCTTTTGACGATGACGCTGCCGGGGTTGATTTTTTCAACCACGAACGAATCGATCTGCTGGCCCTCGGTGTAGAGGGTGTTGTTGATCATGCAGGCCTGTCGCGCGCCGCTGTGGATGACGGACTGGAGGTTGAGCGTGGCGACGGCCTTGATGACGGCCTGCCGCTCCTCTTCGCGTTTCTTTTTGGCAAGCGCTTCGCTTTCATCGGTGGGCTGGCCCTCAATCTGCGGCGGACGGAAGCGAAAGGGGTTGGTCTGAAGGTCCCCGAGCGGCACCTGCTTCATGCTGGGGTAATTGAGGAATTGCTGCACGACTTTCTCGGTCTCGCGAAGCATTTTTTCCATCATCTGGACGTTGGCGGTGCCTCCGTCGAGGAACTTGGAGACGGTCTGGCTGGCGTCGTCTTCCTGCGCTGCCTGAGCGGCCGCAGCGCTGCTGGGACCGGAGCGGGCGAACCACAGGTAGCCGCCGACCAGCACGGCCAGGACGAGCCCGGCGACGATGAGGGGGTTCGGCTTCTTGGTGCTCTGGTCGTCGGAGACGATGAAGTCGCTGTCGCTGCCGGCCAGCGCCTCCTTGAGGTTGTCGTCGTCCGCAGCGGCGCCGGCGTCGGTGTCGCTCGCATTCAGGTTTTCGATGCCCATGGCCCTCTCCTGATTTCCCTGGTCCTGTCACGGGCGTGAAGCCCGCCTGGCTGTTCGTTCTCGAACGTCACGGGCCAGATGCCCGTGCCGCGCTAATTCCCGCCGGCGATCTGGGTCCGGTTTGTCTCGGGCTCAAAGAAGATGCTGAGCGTCATGTTCGCCTGCATCTGCCCGTCATGTTCGTCGATCTTCTCCAGCTTCATCTGCGTCACCCGCGTGATGCGGGCGAGCTTTTCCAGCTGCAGCAGGAAGGAGTAAAACCCATTGAAGTCACCGCTGATCGCCATCTGGATCGGCTGCTCGCTGTAGTTCGCCGTTCGCTCGCTCTTGAGCGTCTTCACCGTCTTGGTTTGCAGCGCGTTGGCGTCGGCCATCTGCGAGACTTCCGTGAGGATCTTGTCCATCTCCTTCTCGGCCGGCAGCTTGCTTTCGAAAAAGTCGATGGCCTTCTGAAGGTCGTTGATTTTGCGGCCGAGGTCCTCGATACCGGCCGTGGCATCCTTGAGTTGGACGAGCTCCGTACGGATCTTGGAGGTGTCCGCCTCCAGTTCCCGCCGCTCCGCATCCCGCTTGCGATAGTCGGAGAATGCCAGGAAGCCGATGCCCAACAGGACGCACATGGACACAAGTTCTCGAACGCCGAATTTCATATCATCCTCATGCTCGGGAGTTGACTCTTGTCAATCCGCGCCGCTGACTCCGCTTGGCAGCTACTTCTTCTCAGTCAGGTCGATGGCCGCGGTCTTGGTCTGGTGGTCGCCGCTCATCGGATCGATTTCGGCGGCCGGGTCCAGGCTCATCTCGATCTGAAACTTGCGCAGCTTGTTCTCGCCGTTCTTGAACTCGTCGCTGATGACGAGGTTCACGTCGCGGACGAGCCGTGACGCGTTGAGCTTCGTGATGAACTGCGCCACCTGCACGTCGTTGGCGGCAACGCCGGTCACCTTCATATGGACGTCAAAGATGACGGGCTGAACCTGCGGGGGCGTCTGCTTCTGCCCGGGCGTCTTGACCTCGAAGGTCGTCTTCGGCGCCGGGGCCGCTGAAGCGGGCTGGCGCTTGCGACTCTCGAGCACGAGATCGACCAGCGAGACCCCGGTCGGCAGCGAGTTGGTCATCTCCGCAAGCAGAAAACTGCGCGGGACCTTTTCGATCAGCGACGACGTCAGCTCCGCCTGCATTGCCATGGTGCGCTGTTTTTCCTGCAGCTTCTGGAACTGCTCGATGGGGCGGGCTGCCTGCGCCTTGTCGGTGCGGGCGATGTCATTGGCTTCGCGGGCGAGCTTCACACCCTTCTTCGCGTGCGTGAACGCGGCGCCGCTGGCGCCAACTGTGATCAGGAACAGCAGTGCGAAGATCACGTTGGTCCGGCGGATGGCCTTGCGGGCTAGGTAATCGTCGGGAAGGAAGCTCAATTGGTTCGGGGCGCTCATCGTCAGTTTCTCCTCGTGCGTCTGAAGGTGCTGCCGGTTAAAAGCCGCGGCGATGACTCGGTGAAGGAAAGCGACTGCTTTCTCACCTTGCCACCTTGTCACCCCTCACCTTGTCACCTCATTTGCCGGTCCCATGCTGAGTCCGATCGCGACGGCCCACGTTGGTTGTGGATGGCGGCGGTCGAGACCGCTCTCCACGCCGATGTCGCTGACGCGGCCCATGCGCACCATTGGATCGCCGACCTGCGCGGCGAGCCCCAGCCCGCGCGCGATGTGCTGGCACAACGTGCGCTGACGCGCTTCGCCGCCGACGAAGATCAGCCGCTCGACCGGCTTGCTCGGGAACGTCGCCTCGTAATACCGGCGGCACAGATCGAGCTCTTCGACAAGCTTTCCGAGCGGCTCAAGGCAGGCCTGTTCGACCGCCCGCGCCTGGAGCGTCTCGGCGCTGGCGGGGACCGGAGCCGCCTGCGGGGAGTTCAGTCGAGCAAAGGCCGGTGCTTCCAGCGTGCTCGCAGGCATCGCGGGAGCGCCCGCTGGATTGATTTTGCCATTCGGCCCGGAGCCTCTCGATAGGTCGCGCTCCGCAGTCTCCGGGATACCGATCTCTTGCCTGCGGCTTGAGGCGGCCATGCCGGCCGAGAGTAGCGCAAAGGAATTTTCGGATTCATTAAGCGGCGCTGCGGCGGCGGGCGAAACGATCCGGGCGGCGGGGGGAGCGGCGGGCGACGGGTCGCGCACTTCCTGCTTCTCGCGCCGCTCGTCCAGCGCCGGTTGCTGGTGGCACAGCTTGATCCGCAGCAGACGGGCGTCATCGGGGGTGAGTTTCAAGGCTTGGGCGACGGACCGGTTGAAATGGTCGCCGCCGACCGGGATGGCGCGGGCGAACAGAATCTCGCTCCCGCGCGTGATGATCGCGCGGGTCGCCCCGCAACCGATGTCCACGAAGCACTGCGTGGTCTGTGCGTCGGCCTTTCGGCGATGCACGAAGCTGAAGCAGTCGAGGATCGCCTTGGGCTCGACGTTCATCCCGATCACATCGAGCCTGGCGCGGGCGGCGGCGGCGAGGTACTGGTTGACCAGCTCGCGTTTGGCGGCCATCACGATCACTTCCAGCTTCGGCTCCTGATCCGCCGACCCATTCACGCCGCAGTGGGCTTCGCCGGCGACCAGGTGACGCATCAGCGCCGAGCCGGGATCGATCGGGAGCTTCCCGCGGGATTCAAAGACCAGCGCCTTGGTGAGCGACTCCTCGTCCAGCTTGGGCATGCGCAGGTGCTGGATGTGCATCCAGGCGGCGGGAAGGCCCAGGACGGCGGCGCGGCCGCGAAAATCGCCCTGGGCGAGCAAATCGCGGACGGTTTCGGTGAAGAAAGTCAATCGGGCGGCGGGATCGGTGCGGAGGTGGGAGGGCACGTCGGCGCTGGCGGCGGCGACGAGCTTGTGCTCGCCTGAGGCACTGGACCCGACCCACTGCACCTGCGCGAGGCGGAGGCAGTCGGTGCCGAAATCCACGCCGATGGGATTGCACCGTTGAGTGAACCATCGGGGAGCGAACCAGTTTTGTACGAAGCCGAGCATGCGTTCTCTCCACCTTTGCCGGCAGTTGCCAGTTGCTGGTTGCTGGTTGCCGGTTCCTGCTTGCTCGTCCCCACGAGCAACCAGCGATTAGCAACTAGCAACTGCCATGTCGTGTTTATCGACGGGGCGGGGAGGGGCATTTAGGTGGGACGGGGAATAGTTGGTGGCAGGGGCAGGTCGGTGCGGAACGAGCAACCGCTCAGGCGAGAAACTCCGCCGCAACCGCGTCCGCCACGCCCAGGGCGCGGTCGGTGAGGCGGATGGCGCGATCGTCGAGGGTGATCAGCCCGGTCGGCGCGAGCTGATCGATCTGGCGGGCGAAACATTCCTGCGCGTCACGACCGGTGCGGTCGGCGAAGGTGGCAAAGTTTAACCCGTCGGCGAGGCGGAGCAGGAGCATCGCCAGTTCGCCTGCGCGCTGGTCGGGCGTGAGTTGCTCGACATCGCTCGCGGGCAGATGATCGGCCTGGATGGCGCTTTCCCATTCGCGCAGGTGCGGGCGGTTCTTCCACCGCCAGCCGGAGACGTGCGACGCGGCGGAGGGACCGAGGCCGATGTAGTTTCCGCCGGTCCAATAAACGAGGTTGTGCCGGCACTGTTCGCCGGGGACGGCGTAGTTGCTGATCTCATACGCGGGCCGGTTTATTTCCACGAGCCGCCGGCGCGTGAAGTGCATCATGTCGAGTTCGAGCGATTCCTCGGTGGGGATCATCGTCCCCAGCCGTTTCTTGACGGCGATGGGGGTATTGGGCTCATACGTGAGGCCATAGCAGGAGAGGTGGGGGGTGTTGAGCGCGATGGCGCGTTCGAGGGAGTGCGACCACTTCTCGATCGTCTGGCCGGGGATTGCGTAGATGAGATCGAGGTTCAAGCGCGCAAAGCCCGCGGCGCGGGCGATGTCGAGGCTGCGCGGGACATCCTCCGGATCGTGATGCCGCTCCAGGGTGGCCAGTTCGGCGCGATCGAAGCTCTGGGCCCCGAAGCTGAGCCGATCGACGCCGACATCGCGCAGCATGGCCGCGAACTCGTCCGATAACGTCGCCGGGTCGGCCTCGACCGTGAACTCGGTCACGAGCGAGAAATCGAACCGCTCACGCAGCCCCAGGATCAGCCGGCGCATCTCCACGACGGGGAGCAGCGTCGGGGTGCCGCCGCCGAAGAAGATCGTCTGCAGCCGCGCGGTGGGACCGTCGGCCTGGTGCGTCCACTGCTCCGCCTCGCGCAGGAGCAGGTCAACATATCGCGCCATCCGCTCCGGCGTCTGGCGGGTAATAGAGTAAAAGTCGCAGTAGTGACATTTATGGAAGCAGAAGGGCACGTGAACATACAGCCCCTCCACTTCCACCTTCGGCAGGAAGCTCGGGCACAGCAGGGAAACAGATGGTTGGAGCAGCTCCAATGCGGTCAGCATGCGTCGGCCGATCATAGGCCGCAACGCCGAAGCGCGAATACTGTGGAACCATGCGACGGTGCTTTCGCTGTTTGATATGATCCTGTCATGAGCGCCGAGACTGCACCGCGGATGGAGCGAAGGCAGATCCGCTTTGGTTCAATAGACGAGGCGCTGGCGGAAGCTGAACGCCTCGCTCAGGCCGAACGGGAAGGTCGTCTGCACCGCGTCGGCAATTGGAAACTCGGGCAGGCGCTTGCTCATTTAGCGACATGGGCGGATTTTGCGCAGGACGGTTATCCGCCGCAGGTGCGCGCGCCGCTGCTCGTGCGCATGCTCCTGCGGCTGATGCGCCGGAGGATTCTAACGAAGGGAATGTTCCCGGGCGTGAAGATCCGCAACATTTCGGGCGGCACGCTCGGCGCCGAGCCATGCGATGCCGATGAAGGGCTCGCCCGATTCCGTGCGGCGATGGAGCGGCTCGGTGCGTCGGCGCCGAGCATTCCCAATCCTATCTTTGGATCGCTCGCCCACGAGCAGTGGATTCAGCTGAACCTGCGGCATGCTGAGCTGCACCTGAGCTTTCAGTGCCCGCGAGAACAGCGGTGAGATGATGCGGACGTGGTGGTGCAGTTTGCTCGTTGTGGCGGCGTCGGTGCTGCTCCTTGTGGGGCCGAAGCACCTGGCTTTTCTGTTACACACCGACGTGACGCTGTAATCAGCTCGTGCGGGAGAAGTACTTCACGAGCCGCACCTCGTTCCCCGCCTCGTTGTACTCCATTTCGTCCACCAACCCGCTGGTCATGAGGATGCCGAAGCCGCCCACGCGCAGTCCCAGAGCTTCGCGGACCTCAATGTGCTTCACCGGGTCGTCTTCCTCCGCGGCGTGCGCGAGGTCCTGGCGGTTGAACCCGGGGCCGGTGTCCCTGATCGTGACGATCACGCGATCGGCTTGGATGCGGTAGGTGACGGTGACGACGAGCTCGACGCGCTTGCGGTGGCCCCATTCGATCGCGTTCACGCCCATTTCCCGCACGGCCGTCGTCAGCTGGTGGGCCGCGTCGGCGGGCAGGGGGGTGTACAGCAGCAGCGATGAGAGCATGTCATTCAGCTCGTTCAGCAGCGCAACGTCGCTCTTGAGTTGGAAATGAACCTCATGGCACGCGCCGCACTGCTTCATGTCGTCGCGCCACGCGAGCGCGCGGTCAATGGCGGCGTACAAATCCTCCGGCTCGAACGGCTTTGGCACGTACTCGTTCGCCCCGACAGCCAGTCCCTTCACCAGATCCTCGTGGCGTCCCATCGCGGTCACCATCACGATGGGCGTGAGGTTGGTTTGGCGGTCGAGCTTGATCTCGGCGCACACGGAGTACCCGTCGCGGTCGGGGAGCATGAGGTCGAGCAGGACGACGTCCGGCCGATGCGCGCGGACCAACGCGGGCGCCGGTTGCCCCTCGTGCAGGACTTCGCTTTCGATGTGCCGCAGCCGCAGCAAGCGCGCCAGCACGTCCGCCATGTCCGGCTCGTCCTCGACGATCAGAGCGGTCGTGCTCATGTGCGGCTCGATCCCTTGCTGTGCGTCATTGTGACTGACGAACCACCGGCGGAGCAATGGAATCTTTTGCCGCCGCCGAGGACGAGGGCTCCGTCCGGCGAGCGCCACGACGCAATCGCCGGCTGCGGCTGCCGGAGATCGTGCCCGTGCAGCATACGGGGATCGTCCCAGCACGCGAGAGCGACCTCGTGACAGTGCGAAGCGTCGCACCCGCATTGCATGCAGCCCGGGCTGCTGTCGCGGTCGCTGCCACCGACCTGCGTGATTCGGGCTCGGATCTCGAAAGCCGTTGCCGCGATTTCGGTCGACAAAGATCGATTTTTCCGCGATATTCGCTGGATGCCAAATTATTTCGTCCCACTGACATCTTCGGGCATCCCGATTGGTCGCCGGTCGATGCTCAAGTCGATTTCCGCCGCCGGTCTCGGGCTCGCGCTGGGCGCGTCGCCGACCGGCGCCCGTGCGCAGACGCAGCCGGCGACGGCCCCAATTGCCGCGGCCTCCGGCGGCACGCGCAAGCGCTACGCCATTGTGGGCCTCGGCTCGCGCAGCGGCATGTACCAGGGTGCGATCGAGGGCGCCTACAAGGAGCACGCCGAGCTCGTGGGCCTGTGCGACACCAATCCCGGTCGCCTCGCGCTGGCACAGCGCAAAAGCAAAGCGCGCGAGGCAACCCCCCCGCAAGCGTACGCGCCGGCGGATTTTGAGAAGATGCTCAAGGAGCAGAAGGTCGACACCGTCATCATCACCACGATGGACTCCAATCACCACGAGTACATCGTCCGCACCATGAACGCCGGCTGCGACGCCATCACCGAAAAGCCGATGACGACGACTGCCGAAAAAGCGCAGCAGATCATTGACGCCAAGGCCAAGACCGGCAAGACCTGCCGCGTCACCTTCAACTACCGATACTCCCCACCGCGCACGCAAGTGAAGGACATCCTCATGTCCGGGGAGATCGGCGACATCCTTTCTGTCGACTTTCACTGGCTGCTCAACACGCACCACGGCGCCGATTACTTTCGCCGCTGGCACGCGACGAAAAAGAACTCCGGCGGGCTGATGATCCACAAGGCGACCCACCATTTCGACCTGGTAAACTGGTGGATCTCCGGTGTTCCCACCGAAGTGTTCGCCACAGCCAAGCGCGAGTTCTACACCCCCACGATGGCCAAACGCATGGGTCTTGCAGGCGCGCACGACCGCTGCCTCACGTGCCCCGAGAAGGACGAGTGCGGGTTCTACTTCGATCTGGCTGCGAACCGGAACCTCAAGGAACTGTACCTGGAAAATGAGAAGTACGACGGCTACCACCGCGACCAGTGCGTCTGGCGGCAGGCGCCGGAGGATCACAATATCGAGGACACGATGAACGTCCTCGTGAAGTATGACAATCGGGTGACGCTCGCCTATTCGCTGAACGCGTTCAATTCCTGGGAGGGGTACACGATCGCATTCAACGGCACCAAGGGACGGCTTGAGCACAGCGCTGTCGAGTCGGTGTACGTCAGCGGGACGGACACGGTGCAGGGTGGGATCATGCCCAAGGGGATCAAGACGATCGTCATCCCCATCCGCGGGAGCGCGAAGAGCATTGAGCCGTGGAGCGGCGAGGGCGGCCACGGCGGGGGGGACAAGGTTCTGCTCGACGATTTGTTCCTCCCCGACCCACCTGCTGACAAGTACCTTCGCGCCGCCGATGAGCGCGCCGGCGCGATGTCCATCCTGATCGGCGTGGCTGCGAACAAGTGCTTTGAGACCGAGCAGAAGGTCATGGTGAATGAGCTGGTGACGGGGCTGAAGAGTCCCGATTACACCCCCATGCCGTCCAGGCACGCGCCGATCCCGATGCCCGATGGGGGCAAACGCGCGTAATTGCCCGCAGCCATACCGTCGAGCCGGAGCGGATGCGCGAAGCCAGCGCGTCCTCCCTCTCCCGGGGCACCGGTGAAGCGGGGGGGGATCCTGATCTTCCCACACGCGATGGAGCGTGACAGTCGCGTGACGCGGCTCCTACCATGCGATCATCGGAAGGAGCTTGTCGATGCAGATGCGTCAGCTTGGCACGTCGGACGTGGGCGTTTCGCCGATCATTTTCGGGGCCTGGGCGATCGGCGGGTGGATGTGGGGCGGGCAGGAAGAGAGCGACTCGATCGCCGCCATCCGCGCGTCAATCGACGCCGGCGTCACCACGATCGACACCGCCGCCATTTACGGCATGGGCTACAGCGAACAGCTCGTCGCCAAAGCCATCAAGGGGCGGCGTGACCGTCTGCAGATTGCGACCAAGTGCGGGATGCGCTGGGACGCACCGGCCTCCGGTGACCAGGGGAGTGATCCCTGGCCGACGAAGGACAATGCGGGCAGAGATGTCATTGTCCGCAAGAATGCCAGGCCCGAGAGTATCCTGTACGAATGTGAGCAGAGCCTGCGGCGACTTCAGATTGACGTGATCGACCTGTACCAGATCCATTGGCCGGACGCGAGCACGCCGGTCGAGGAGTCGATGCGGGCGATGGTGAAGCTGAAGGAGCAGGGCAAGATCCGCGCGATCGGGGTGAGCAACTACGACGTCGAATGGATGAGGAAGGCGGAGAAAGTCACGAAGATCGCAAGTAATCAGCCGCCGTTCAGTTTGATGCAGCGGAAGATTGAAAAGCAAATTCTGCCGTACTGCCGCGAGCACAACATCGGCGTGATTGTTTACTCGCCGCTGGAGCGCGGGCTGCTGGCCGGTGCGGTGCCGCCCGAGCGCGAATTTCCGGAAGGGGACCATCGCCGCAGCCATCAGTTCTTTACGCCCGAGATGCGGCGAAAGGTGCTTGCGTCGCTGGAGAAGATCCGGCCGATCAAGGACCGCCACGACGCCAGCTTCGCGCAGCTGGCGATCAACTGGACCGTGCACGAGCCGGGAATCACCGCCGCGCTGGTCGGAGCGCGCAATGCCGAGCAGGCGACGCATAACGCAGCAGCGCTGAGCTTCACGCTGACGGACGACGAGCGGAGACAAATCCGCGCGGCCTTCGATGAGATTGCCATCACGTCCTAGTCAGTTTGCGCCGTCGCGCGTCTCTCGGGGGCTGCCCAGCGGATTGGCAAGGAACCGCCGTTGGCACGGCCGGCAGATGCGGTACTCGAACCGGCGGTGCACGTCGTCCTGCAGGTCCTCTGCCGAGAGGTGCTTCATCTGCTCGATCAGCTTGGCGAAGGTCTGGTCGAAGTCCGTCTCCTCCAGATCCTCTGTCGAAAGCGCCGGCACCGTCGGGTCGGCATAGACGTCGATCTTCACGACGTAGCTTGCGCCCGTGGGCGTCGCCATGCCGCAGAGGTCGCAGATCACCCGCTCGGACATGCTCGGATTGTAGCGGGATTGCTTGATTCAACCGGTGATCGATCCGATAATCGCGAGCATGAGCCATCGCTTGGTGCGGATGATGTCGATGCGGTAGGGGTGTCGGACAGGGTCGCTTACGCGACCCCGCCGCTGCCCCCGGTCTGCGTTGATGTCAGTCTAACCGATCGATGGCTTTCTCTTTGCGCTAGAAAGCGACAAACGGTGCTCCCATGCCGGATAAGTTCTACATCACCACCCCGATCTACTATCCCAACGGTGAGCCTCACCTGGGGAGCATCTACACGACGATGATTTGCGACACGCTGTCGCGGTATCACCGGCTCCGGGGTGACGATACGTTCTTCCTCACTGGCACCGACGAGCACGGCACGAAGATGGCGAAAGCCGCCGCGGCTGAGGGTGTTGAGCCGGGCGAGCTGGCGGATCGGTACGCCGCCATCTTCCGCGATGTGTGGCGCGAGCTCGATATCACCCACGATGACTTCATCCGCACGACCGAACCGCGGCACAAGACGCAGGTGACGCGCATTGTCGAGCGGCTCGTGGCCAGCGGTGACATCTACCTGGGAAGCTACGGCGGGTGGTACGACGAGGGCCAGGAGGAGTTCATCACCGAGACGGCCGCCAAGGCGAGCGACTACAAGTCCGCCATCAGCGGCAGGCCGCTGTCGAGGTACACGGAGGAATCCTACTTCTTTCGGCTGAGCAAGTACGCGCCGCAGGTCCTGTCGCACATCGAAGCGCACCCGGAGTTTATCCGTCCCGAAAGCCGGCGGAACGAGGTGATCAGCAAGCTACGCTCCGGCATCGACGACCTCTCCATCAGCCGGGCAAGCTTGAAGTGGGGGATCCCGTTGCCCAACGATCCTCGCCACGTGATCTACGTCTGGATCGATGCGCTCAGCAACTACATCACCGCCCTTGGTTACGCGAGCGATGAGGATGCGCTGTTCCGGAAGTTCTGGCCCGCTGACGTCCATGTAATCGGGAAGGACATCCTGTGGTTCCACACGGTCTACTGGCCCGCCATGCTTCTGGCGCTGGGGCTGGCGCTGCCGAAGACGGTGGCCGCTCACGGGTGGTGGGTCACCAAGAGCGGCGCTAAGGGTGGAAAATCGACCGGCGGCATCACGACGCTCCCGGAGATTCGGGTCCTGCGCGAGCGCTATGGGCTGGACGCGTTTCGGTTCTACCTGCTCCGCGCCGCTCCTTTCGGCTCCGATCTGGAGTGGAACGAGGCGGAGCTGGACAAGTCGTTCAACGAGCTGGCCAACGTCGTCGGCAACTGCCTGAACCGAACGATCAAGATGATCGGCCAGTATCGCCAGGGCACGGTTCCGGCGGTGGGGGACGTGGAGGAGATCGACCAGCCGCTGGTTGCTCAGACGGAGAAGCTGAGCCCTGCGCTGAGCGATGCGTATGGCCGGCTTGCGCTGCAGGAGTGCGCGATGCTCCCGGTCGAGCTGGCTCGCGCGACGAACGGCTATATCGACACGACTGCGCCATTCAAGCTGCGCAAGGAGCTTGACAAGGCCAAACGGCTCGACACGGTTTTGAACCGCTCGGCGCAGGCGATCAAGAATGCGCTCGTCGGCCTTCTCCCCGTCCTGCCGGAGAAAGCGACCACCGGTTTGCGGCAGCTTGGGATCGAGCCGGGAACGCGGACGCTCGACGAGCTGCTGGGGACACCCCTGCCCCCTGGCCACAGGCTAAGCGAGGGTGTGCCGTTGTTTCCGAAGGTCCAGACGAAGGAATAAGGCACCCTTCGACGGGGGGAGGTGAAAGTTGGACCCTGCCGCGGGGGACGGGTAAACTTTTGCTGATCCGCCACATACCCCGGGGAGCTGGACGCATGGTACGAGGAGCGACCGATCTGATGACCGAGCCGTACATCGAGATCCAGAACACGGAGGGGCGGCGCAACGTGCCGGTGAATGACCAGCCGATCACCATCGGCCGGCACGCGAGCAACGTCATCGTCCTCGCCGAAGGCAACGCCAGCCGTTACCACTGCGTGATCGAGAAAGCCCCGGAGGGCGGGCTGCGCGTCCGCGACCTCGACTCCAGCAACGGCACCAGGGTCAATGGCCAGCTCGTGAAGGTCATGCGCATCGGCGACGGTGACACCGTCACCGTCGGCAAAACGACGATGAAGCTGGTCGCGCCGGGGCCGGCGGCGCCGAAGGTCGTCGACGTGATCGTCGACTTCGATGAAGAGGAAGAGCAGGGCGAGCTCACGGCAGCCGACTTCGAGAAGGTCCTGGTGCGCACGGCCGAGTCGTTGCCGGACAAGAAGTTCACCGAGCTCGATATCGCGCTGGTCAATGCCCGTGGGCAGCTCGCGCACGCGGCCAAAGGCAGCGCCGATAAACCGAAAAAAAGGGAAATTGACCAGGCCCGCGAGGCAGTTGGCATCCTGCGGCTGATCCTGCTGATCTGCTTCCGCACCCGCGCGTCCGACATCCACATCGAGCCGAAGCAGGACGATTATTCCGTCCGCATTCGCGTCGATGGCACGATGGTCGACACCGTGCGCCTGCCCAAGGAGATGGGCATCCGCGTCACGTCGCTCGTGAAGGTGCTCAGCGATATTGACATCGCGCAGCGGAACATCGTGCAGGAAGGGCATTTCTCCAGCCGCGTCCCCGACCGGCGCGTCGACTACCGCGTCAGCTTCGCGCCGGCCATGTTCGGCCAGAAGCTCGTCGTCCGCATCCTCGACACCGCCAACACGCCGTATCACGTTTGGGACCTGCAGCTGCCCGAGTGGATGTACGAGGTGATCACGGCGGCGATGAAGCAGGACAGCGGGATGTTCCTCGTGTGCGGCCCGACCGGCTCGGGAAAGACCAGCACGCTGTATGCGGTCATCCGCGACATCGACGTGGGCGAGCGCAACGTAGTGACTATCGAGGACCCCGTCGAAATCCAGCTCGACGGTGTGACGCAGATCCCCGTCAACGAAGCCCAGGGCAACACGTTCGCCGCGCTGCTGCGGTCGGTCCTGCGGCAGGATCCTGATGCGATTCTGGTCGGCGAGGTCCGCGA
Source organism: Tepidisphaeraceae bacterium (assembly GCA_035936155.1). Lineage (GTDB taxonomy): Bacteria > Planctomycetota > Phycisphaerae > Tepidisphaerales > Tepidisphaeraceae > DASYWJ01. Next base: position 134,051 of record DASYWJ010000118.1, read on the forward strand.
CCCCGAAACCGCCCGCATTGCCCTGCAGGCGGCCATCACCGGCCACCTGGTGTTCTCGACCGTTCACTCGCGCGACTCGATGGGCACGATCTTCCGGCTGCTCGACCTTGGGCTCGAGCCGTATCTCGTCGCATCAGGGTTGCAGCTGGTGCTGGCGCAGCGGCTCGTGCGGCAGCTATGCCCCGCGTGCAAGGTGCCGAGCAAGCCCACGCCGGAGCAGCTCCAGCGCATGGGCGAGGCCGGGCAGGGCGTGGAGAAAATTTACTCGCCCCGCGGATGCCCCAAATGTGTCGGCACCGGCTTCGCTGGACGCCGCGGGGTCTTCGAGCTCTTGAAAGTGAGCGAAGAGATGCGCGAAGTGATGCTCAAGAGCCCGACAATCGGCGACATCCAGAAATCGCTCGCCGGCACTAAGTTCGTCAAGCTCGCCTACTCAGGTTATCTGCTCGTCGCCCAGGGCGTCACCTCGCTGGAAGAGGTCGAACGGTCGATGTGAACTAGGCATGGGCGAGACGCCCATGCCACTGGGGAGCACAAGCACCACTGGCCAGACGCCTGTACTACTTTGCCTTTACCTCGCCTGTCGCGGCCCATTCGACGCCGCGGATCAGGAGGGTTTGAAATCCCTCGTCCTGCATCGCCGCCACGTCGTGGCCGAGCACGTTGTTCACGACCCGCCCCTGGCCGTGCTTGTTCACCCATACGACCGGCTCGTGCTTATCGGTGTTCTTCGGGTCGACCTTCTTGTCCGACCAGGCGGTGGCGAGCACCTCGCTGTCGGGGAACATCACCGAATTCTGGTACAGCTCATCGATGCTGTGGGCGAACTCCTCGGGCATGCCCTTCGTGATCGGATGATCGGGTTTCACGATCTTCACGTTGAACTCGTGTTTCTTGCCGTGGTTCCCCTGCTTGCGCCATCCGCCGGCAATGATGCGCTCGAATTCCTTGTCCCACTCATCGCCGCTGGTGAAGGCTGAGGAGGCGTGGTGGTACACGAAAAGCCCCTTGCCGCCCTTGACCGCGTCGGCGAACGCCATCTTGTTCTCGTCCGACCAGCGCGTCTGCTCCGTCCCGTTTTTCGTGTCCTTGTAGTTGAGAAACAGCACGTCGTACTTCGCCAGGTTCTCGGCAGTGATGTCTTGCGACGGTTTCTCCGTCACGTCCACCTTCATCCCGGCTTTGGTCAGCAGGTCGCGGATGAACGGAGTTGTCTCCTTCCACTGATGACCATGGTCGCCGGTGATGATCAGGACACTGACCGGCTTCTCGTCGGCGGCCCGCGCGGGGGCGACAAGGACGAGCAAGAGTGCGGCGAGGGCGATCGTCATGAATCCGAGAAGGATGCGCATGTGGGAAGCTCCTTTACCGTTGGATGACTGCGTGCGAGCACCTTACGGCCGCGCGTTCGAGGCGGCAATGATAGCCGGTGCCGACGCCGAACCGCTCCAAGAGGCGTCCTATAATGACTCGAATGCCGCTGGTTTTCTTAAATGTGATTTCCCGACAGTCGATACGTCCTAAAGAGGGCGCCGCCGCCGCGGTCGCCGTTCGCGGGAGATGCCGCCAATGTCGCTCATGTATAAGCTGAAGGTCCGGTTACTCAAGAGCCCGCGTGTCAACCGGCTGTGGCAGCGGTGGCAGATCTGCAAGGGCGGGTACACCGGGTCGTACGACCAACTCCCGAAATACATCCGCCAGTACGCAAAGGGCAGGAGCTTCCTTGACGTTGGCTGCATGTGGGGCGTGAACGGGGAGTATGCGTTTATTGCGGAGGACGCAGGCGCGACGCAGATCAAGGGCATCGACGTTTTCGGCCCCACGCCGGAGTTCGAGGAGAAGAAACGCCAGCGCCAGAGCAAGGTTGAGTTCATCCTCGGCGACGCGACCGACATCCGCACGATCAACCGGGCCGGACAAGCGGACATCGTGTTCTGCGCCGGGGTACTGTACCACCACCCCGCGCCGTACGACCTGCTCGTGGCGCTGCGCAAGATGTGCCGTGAGCACCTGATCCTGCGCACGAGCACCATTCCCGAAGTGCCGGGCCTGCCCAACGTCGCCGTGTACTGGCCGAACCTGGGACCCAAGGACCGCGAGTTGTGGAACCTCAAGCGCCTCGGACTCATGCGGCAGGTGGGCATCACCGAGGCCTTCCAGCCGGAAGAGGGGTACGGGAACTGGTTCTGGGGCCTTTCCCCGAGCTGCCTCAAGTCAATGCTGCGGACGGCCGGCTTCAAGGTCGAGTGGGAGTTCAGTGAGGCGTTCGCGCAGACCGTGATCTGCGCCGCCGCCAAGCCCGCCATGCAGCACGAGTTGCCTGGCGAAGCCGAGGCGCGCGATATGGCGCGTCGCATCTCCGCCGCGCGGATCGCGCAGCCAGCTTAAGCCCAACCTCACGCTCGTCGCCGCGCAACGACCTGCAAATGCCCGGCCCGCGCCGCGGCGGCGGGGTCTTTGGCTAGCTCTGCCTCGAGCCGGAGCAGCCGCTCGATCGCGCGGTCGCGCGTCAGCAGGATCTTGTTGTTCCGGACCGGAATCAGCGTCTTGCCCTCGACCGCCAGCACCTCAAACCCGCTCTTCTCGAACAGTTTCCGCAACGAAATGGGCGTGAACGTCGTCAGCTCGAACTGCTCGCGCTCGTCTGCGGTGAGCCATCGCGTGCGGCCGGTGTGAACGAACTCCTCCAGCGCGTCGAGGTTGCCGCGCTCGACGAAGTGGTCCAGCGCCGCCAACTTGTTGTCGGCCGTGGCGATGACGGTGCCGCCGGGCCTGGTGATGCGGTACATCTCCCGCGCCGCGCGAGCGGGGTCTGTGCAGATCGACAGGGGATCGCCCATGGCAGTCACCAGGCTGAACGTTTCAGCCGGCAGTTCCGGCATCTCGACGATATCGGCAACGATCAGCCTGGCCTTCTTCGCCCGCGGGTTGTTCTGGAGCTTCTCACGTACCTGCTCGACCATGGCGGCGGCGTGGTCGACGAAAGTCGTCGGAAAGCCGCTTTTCAGCAGTTTCAGCCCCCACTTGCCGGTGCCGCAGCCGAGGTCGGCGCACTCGGCTGTCATGTCGCGCGGGAGGTGCGGCTTTACGCTTCGCCACGTGAGCTCGTCGTGAAATGCCCAATAGGGGTCGTCATAAATCGAGTCATACTGCCGCGCCACGCGATCGTGATACCGGCGGGATGGGTCGTGCGGACGGTTGCGGGGCATGGATCGAATTGTAAGAGCCGACTGACGACGAGCCACCCTGCTTTGGTGGATCTCAGACGCGCTGCCCACTTGCCGACATTTAGCCCGGCCCACTTGCCGGGCTGTATCTTTGTGAACACACCGGTGGACGAAAGCGAACAGTTTGCGACCCCGTTCGCTCGGGAATACCATTACGCGTGGCGGAATCGCGTTTTTTCCCCGTCCTTGCCCGTTGTGATCACGTAACACTGATATGGATCAACTGCTCATGCCATCCCAGGTGAAAGCTCCGCCGGCATCGGGGGTCTCGCCGAGCGGGGGCGGAGCGGTGGATTCCGTAACCGCGGGGGCGCCGGTCGTCGAGCCGCCGTCGGTCAAGCTCATCGTGCGGCTGTTTCTCATCCCGATGTTCATCGTGGCGGTAGCGGTGGGGGTGATGTTCGTGATCGGGCGGCTTGCGGGCGGCACGCCATCGACCGAAGAGCTGATCTCGCGCCTTCGAAACCCAGGCGGGGGGCGCACGGCGCAGATGCTGATCGGGCCGGGGTCCAAACAGCGATTTCTCGACGCCAAGGCGCTGACGGACACGATGAAAGGGGGCATGACGGGCCCGGAGCGCGTGAAGCTGTCGGCCGACTTGATCGAGATCATCGACAAGCACACGACCAGCGACGAAGGCGACGTGCGGCATTTCCTGCTGCTGGCGCTCGGCCGCGTGTGGCAAAAGGACGCGCAACACCCCGACGCCACCGGTCCCGCCACGGCGGAGGCACGCGCCGCGGCCGTCAAAACGCTCCTGCGCTACGCCGAGTCGCCCAATCTCGCGGACCGCAAGGCGGCGATTCTCGCAATCGCTTACATGGCGGGGAATGAGGAAATCCGCAGCACTTTCCCGGTACTGACCAGGAAGTTGACGGACCCGAGCGAAGACCTCGACACGCGGCTGGCGGCCGCGACGGTGCTCGGCCCGCTTGCCACGCCGCAGAATGCGGAGGTGATCGCGGCCCTTCAATCCGCCATGCGCGACGCCGATCCGCGCAATGCGGAGCTGGTATGGCAATCGGCGCTATCGCTGGCGCAGCTGGAGCAGCGGGACGTGGAGGACACGATCCTGAAGCTGCTCAGCCGCGAGGAGCTGTCCAGGCTCGAGGTGTACGACCGCGAGACGGACCCGAAGAATCCCGTCTTTCGCAAACTCAGCGAGCAGGAGCAGGAGCGATACCTCATCAATACGATGCAGGGCGCGCGGAAACTTGGCTCGCCCGCGGTGGATGAGCAGATGCGCGTTCTGGCGGAGACCGACCCATCGGCGCGCGTCCGATACGCCGCCAAAGAGATCCTTCAGAGTGATCAGCCGGATGCCGGGGGAGCGAGGTAGCTGATCCCCCGCTGCTGCCGCAACAGGACGCGATCCCGTTGCGATCGCTTCCGGAAACGCTTACATTTTTGAACGTCTGTGGAGTTGAGGATGTGACGCATGGCGGAAACGCATCAGATCATTACGAAAGTCTGGATTGCCCCGGGCTGCATCGTCTGTGACGCGTGCGAGAATGACTGCCCGGAAGTCTTCGATGTGACGGAAGAGACCTGCCTGATTCGCCCCCCCGCGCAGAACCCGGACTTTCTGCGCCCGCTGACGCCGTCGATCATCGTGGCGGCCGAGGGGTGTCCGGTCGAAGTCATCAAGTTCGAGACCAAGGAAGTCGAGGGGCCCGCGCCGTGGGCCAACGAGCCGGAAGCCTCGCCCGCTGCCGCCGGCGCTGAAGTCGTCGCCAAAGCCCCCGCTGCGAAGGTGGCGGCGCCGCCCGCGCCGCCCGATCCGAGATTCCAGGCCCTGCTCACCACCAGCAAGATCAGTCCCTCCCTCTCGGCGAGCCTTGCGACAACCGTCCGCCGCAGCGCGGAGGTCAACCAGGGCGAGGAGATGGTGCGGGCCATCGACAAGCAGGGCGTGGACTGGCGACACGCGCCGCCCGACCAGCGGATGGCGGTCCTCGCCGCGGGCGGGGCCTATGCGCCGCAGCCCTCGATGGGCGAGCGTCTGCGCGCTTCAGCGAAGGGCAAGGTTTCCCGGCGCACGATGAACCTGGCGCTGGTCGTCGCCTGGGGTTCGATCGCTGCGGTTACCGCCACCTTCGGCGCGATGTTCCAGGACTTCTTCGGCCCCAAGGTGTTGAAGGAGCCGAAGAAGGTGTGGCGGATCGGGCGGCTCGACCAGTTCAGCCAGCCCGGCGCCGTCGACGAGAGCTACAAAAAGACGCCGGCAGGCAGCGAGGGTTTTTGGGTAGTGAACCTTCAGCCCACGGAGAGCAAGCTCGTGGCGATCAGCACGATCTGCACGCACCTCGGGTGCATCCCCAACTGGCTATCGGGCGATCAGAAGTACAAATGCCCGTGCCACGGGTCGGGGTACTACAAGGATGGGATCAACTTCGAGGGGCCCACACCGCGCCCGCTCGAGCGCTTCGCAATCAACCAGGACGCCGACGGCTTCGTGTGGGTCGACCAGAGGAAAATCTATCGCCATGAGCTGGGCGAGTGGGACAACCCGGAGAGCTTTTTGACGATCGTGTGATGTCGAGAGAGTTGCCAGCTTCTAGTTGCCAGTTGCCAGTACGGCGGCGCGCATCTTCACTGGCAATTGGCAACTAGCAACTAGCAACTGGCAACTATGGGACTGATCGACGCGCCGCTGAACTACGTCCGCAACTCCCAGGTCTGGAATTCCATCTTCCGACACGGCGTGCCGCGCGACCGGCGCACGCGCGTCATGGCGGTGATGAGCAACGTCTTCCTGCACCTGCATCCCGTCGCCGTCCGCAAGAGCGGCATCCGGCTCTCGTTTACGTGGTGCATGGGTGGGCTGACCTTCTTCCTGTTCCTGGCCGAAGTGGTCACGGGCGTGCTGCTGATGTTCTATTACCGTCCGGTGATCGAGTACGCTTATCAGGACATCCAGGACCTGCGGGCGCACGTGACGCTGGGCATCCTGCGCGAGATTCACCGCTGGGGCGCCCACGCCATGATCATTTCGATCTGGCTGCACATGATGCGCGTTTTTCTGACCGGATCGTACAAGCCGCCGCGCGAGTTCAACTGGGGCGTGGGCGTCATCCTGCTCGTGCTGACGCTGCTGCTCTCATTCACGGGCTATCTGCTCCCCTGGGACCAGCTGGCGATCTGGGCGATCACCGTCGGCAGCAACATGGCCAAGGCCACGCCCCTGATCGGCGCCGGCGGCCCGTTCTCCAAGGTCATGATGTTCCCCGGGACCGACGTGCCGATGATTCACGCCGGCTCCGATGCGCGCTTCTTCCTCCTGGCCGGCACGTTCGTCGGCGAGAACGCGCTGCTGCGCTTCTACGTGTTGCACTGCGTCTTCATCCCGGTAATCGTCACGGTGCTGATTGCCGTCCACTTCTGGCGCATCCGCAAGGACGGCGGGATCAGCGGACCTCTATAGGACTTGTGAGGGCCGGTTGTCATCCTTGAAGCATTCGGAAGGATTTCAACCGCTCGACGATGGAAGATCCTTCGCTTCGCCCAGGATGACACCATGAGTCTTCTTTTGACGTCGACGACCGGTCTTCTCGCCGCGGCAGGCGGATTCACCTTCCCGCCTGAGCCGGTGAAGGACCTGATCAACCGGCTTACCCAGCCGTCGCCGTTCCTGACGATCTCCACGATCGTGTTCGTGCTGATGTTCGTCCTTTACAAGTGGTGGACGAAACCGGCGATCTTCACGGCAATCCTGGTGCTGTTCTGCGTCTTCTACTTCGGGTCGATTGCCGATCCGGACTTCCGCTCGATCGTGGCCAAGCCGGACAACGTGCCGATCACCATCATGGTAATCAGCGTGATGTTCTGCCTGTGGCTCGCATTCCGCCGCGCGGCGCTGAACGACTCCCGAACGGAGGCGGGATTGCCGCTGATGGAGGAGGACAAAGACGACAAGGTCCTCGTCTGGCCGGACCTGGTGTATACGGAGCTGATCTGTCTTGTCATCGCGACGGCGGGGCTGATCGTGTGGGGCATCGTCGCCAAGGCGCCGCTTGAGCAGCCGGCCAATCCCGGCTACGCGCCGAATCCCGCCAAAGCTCCCTGGTACTTCCTGGGCCTCCAGGAAATGCTGGTCTACTTCGATCCGTGGATGGCGGGCGTGGTCTACCCGGGACTGATCATCGTCGGGTTGATCGCGATGCCGTACATCGACACGAATCCGAAGGGCAATGGCTATTACACGCTGAAGGAACGCCCGTTTGCGATCATCACCTGGCTGTTCGGCTTTCTGATCCTCTGGGTCGTGCTGATCTTCTTCGGCACGTTCCTGCGCGGGCCGAACTGGAGCTTCTTTGGGCCGTACGAGTATTGGGATTCACATAAACAGGAAGCACTCAACAACGTCGACATCAGCAACTTCTTCTGGAACGGATTGATGAACCGGGCGCGCCCGACGGCCGCCGATCACCCGAACTGGCCGGGCCCGCTGGTGGCCATCTATCGCGAATGGCTCGGCATCCTGCTGACGGGCATCTACCTGTTCGTCCTGCCGATCATCCTGCGCTTCACCGTCTTCCGCCGCATGTATGAGCAAATGGGCGCCATCCGGTACGTGATCATGGTATCTCTGTTGTTGTTCATGGCGCTGATGCCGATCAAGATGGTGCTGCGGTGGGTGTTTAACCTGAAGTACTTCATTTACCTGCCGGAGTTCAACGCCAGTCTGTAGGGCGTACAGCAAGAATGAATTTTTCAACTCCCTACGACAAGTGGGGTGAGCACGCGCAGGAGACTGCCGCTCACTTCGCCTCAACTCGATTCCAGACGGTCATGATGTGGTCGACGGTGCTGCTCCCGTTCATCGGGCTGGCTATCGGCTTCGCTTGGCTCTTTCACCAGCCGGCGGGGTGGGTGGATTTCTTCACGTGCGTCTTCATGTACGCCATCGCCGGCTTCGGTATCACGATTGGCTATCACCGAATGGCGACGCACCGGGCGTTTACGGGTAATCCGATCGTCCGCGGCTTCTGGATGATCGCCGGCAGCACGGGCTTTCAGGGTCCGATCATTTCGTGGGTGGGGGTCCATCGCCGGCATCACCAGCGGTCCGATCAGGATGGCGATCCGCATTCGCCGCACGCCAACCACCACGGCAGCACGCTCAAAGGACTGTGGCACGCGCACACCGCCTGGCTGCTCCGCCCGGAACCGGAAAACCTTCGGCGATCCGTGAAAGACCTCGCCGTCGATCCACTCACGCGCTTCGTCGACCGCAGCTACCTCCTGTGGGTTGTTCTCGGCGCACTCCTTCCGTTCACGATCGGCTGGCTGATCAAGGGCACGATCGCCGGGGGCCTGGCGACGCTCGTGTGGGGGTTCTTCGTCCGCATCGCGGTGATGCAGCACGCGACGTGGAGCGTCAATTCGATCTGCCACGTATTTGGCTACCGCAGCTACCGCGCCAGCGACGAGAGCCGCAACAACCCCATCGTCGCGCTGTTCAGCCTTGGCGAAGGCTGGCACAATAACCATCATGCCTTCCCCACGTCCGCCCGGCATGGGCTGGCGTGGTACGAGGTGGATGTGTCGTGGATCGTCATCTGGTGCATGCGGAAGCTGCGCCTGGTGCGCGACGTGCGGGTGCCGACCGAGCTGGACCTGGCGACGCGACGGATGGATACGGCAGCCGTCATTGCCGAGACGTCTGAGCCGATCCTGGCGAGTGCGAAACCAGCAGCGTGAACGAGCCGTCAAGGACGCCGGGAACGTTCTTGACGTGCCTGGCTCATCTTTCGCGCGCCAGTCGAGCGAAGGTGTCGCCGCGCTGCTCGAAGTTGGTGAACTGGTCGTAGCTCGCGCAGCCCGTGCTCAGCAGCACGACATCGCCTTGGACCGCAATCTGCTTCGCGCGTGCGACGGCCGTCGCGAGGTCCCCGCACTCCGCCACGTCCTTGGCGCCGGCGGCCCGCGTCTGCCGTGCTAGTTCCGGCCCCAGCCTGCCGATCGTCAGCACCGCCTTGGCACGGTCGGCCAGCGCCGCCGTCAGCAGCGTCATGTCGAGGTGCTTGTCGGCCCCGCCGACGATCTGGATGACGCGCCCGCGCGGGAAGCAATCCAGCGCCATCACCGCCGATTCCGGGATGGTCGCGATCGAGTCGTTGACGTAGCGGACGCCGTCGTTCGTATGCACGAGCTGGAGCCGGTGGGGCAGTCCCGTGAAATCGCGGATGGCGCGTTGGGCATCGTCCCACGTCACCCCCATCACCTGCGCCGCTGCGAACGCGCCCTGCGCGTTGAGCTGGTTGTGTTCACCCGGCAGAGCCAATTCGAACCGCCGGCGTCCCTTGAGGCCAAACAGTACGACGCGGCCCTGCGTCATGTCCGCCATCGTCAGCGCGGGGCGATTGTCCTCCGGCATGATCGCGTAGTCGGTCGGCTTCTGGTACGCGAGGATGTTCGCCTTGGCCCGAACGTACTTTTCGAATGAGCCGTGCCATTCCAGATGGTCGGCGGTGATCATCGTCACCAGGGCCACGTGCGGCGACCAGCGAAGCGCCCCGAGGTGCTCGAGCATGTAACTCGACAGCTCGAGCAGCACCACGTCGGTCTTCTTCATCTTCGGCAGGTCGAACAGCAGGGACCCGCCGATGTTCCCGCCGACCCACGTGGTGTGCCGCGTCTTGAGCATCTCGCCGAGCAGGGCGGTGGTCGTGCTTTTGCCCTTCGTCCCCGTGACGCCGACGATCGTCGCGGGGCAACGTTCGACGACGAGCCGGATCTCCGTCGTCACCGGCACGCCCGCCTGGGTTGCTGCCTGAAGGTACCGGTTTGTTGTCGGGATCGCCGGCGACGCGACGACCAGGTCGGCGTCGGTGAAATCTTTCTCACGATGCTCCCCCAGCCGCCACGTGATCGGCAACCCGTCGAGCTGCTTCACCGAATCCGCGAGCTTCTCCGCCATCGCCATATCCGTGACGGTGACGTGTGCGCCCTGCTCCACGAGCCACCGGCTCGCCGCGATGTTCCCGCCGAACCGCCCGAGGCCGGCGACTGTGACGCGCTTGCCGCTTAGCTTCTCCATAAGACCTCGATTCGTCTCTATCGCGTCCAGTCTTCGACGCGCAGCCCGGGAACCAATTTGAAGCCTTTCGTGTTGCCCGAGATGAGCAGCGCGTCGTGTGCGCGGACAACCGCGGCAATTCGCAGGTCCATCGTGCCCAATTTAAGCCGCGAGCGACGAAGACTTTCAAAGATGGCAGACGCGGCGGGGTCGAACGGTAAGATCTCCTGTCGCTGATACCATGCCAGCATCTTCTGGAGTCGCCCGTATCCTTCGATCTGGCGTGAGGAGGTGCGCGACGCGGCAATGTAAGATAACCAGCCGCGCATTTGCTCCTCAAAGCTGATGATCGTGACGCAAACGCGGTCTTCGACGGAGGCGCTGAGTCTGCGAGTCAAGGCCTCAAACGGTTGATCTGATTGCCGGTCGAGGAGCGAGATGATGTCCGTGTCCAGGACGATCACCGCTTCTTCGTTTTCTTGGCTGCTTTCGGCCGCAATGATTTGCGATACTCTTGCCCGCGGCGGACGATTTCGTCGTAGACCGAATCGTCCTTAAACTGCCCTGAGTTTTCGAGATACCACTTCCCGTTGCGGCGGGGTGCAGCGGACTGCCGCTTCAACTGCTCGATCTCACTCTCGAGGAGCGCGATTCTTTTTTCCACCTGTGCGAGGGTCATAGCCGGATCCGCATTACGTGTCGGCTCATTGTACGCCGAAATTCTGCCGGTGTCGGGGGCACAACGTGCACGAAGCACTCGAACCGTTCGCCGCAGCGCGGGCAGCGGCCGCGCTTTGCGGAGAGTCCCTGTCCACACTCGAGACACTGGCCGAGACGCTCGCGGGTGCGGCGGAGGTTGGCGGCGTACGTTACCGATGCGAGCCACCAGACGAGCGGAATGGCGGCGCTGCCGACAACCGCGACGAGTGGGACGGGCCGGCCGAGGAGGATGACCTGGCCATCCGCGACGCGAACGATGGGCTCCGGCTGCGAGGTGGAACTGATCCCGACCGTCACGAAGATCATGCGGTTGAGCCGCTGGACGAGCAACCCAATAATCGCGAGGTAAATCAGCAGCGCGAAAACGAGCGTCAGTGGCCTGCACATGATCGGCCCCTTCACGTCAAGTCAGGTGGAGCGAGAGACGCCCAAGCGCGCAAACCCTACGCGATGTCCAGCGGCGAGGATCTCAGCGCATGCGGGAGAGGTCATTCTTCATCGCCAGCGTCGCCGACTCAACCGCCTTGCGCCAATCGCCCGTATTCGCGTGCTTGGAGTCCCGGTGGGCGTAGAGGATGCTGCGGCTGGCGCTGACGATCGCGCCTCGGCCGTTGTCGTCGAATGCGGCGCGGGTCATGTCGGCGGTGGCGCCTTGCGTGCCGTAGCCGGGGAGGAGGAAGATCGATTGCGGAAGCCGCTTTCGGAGGCTCTGCATCGTTTGCGGCTGGGTCGCGCCGATGACCGCGCCAAGACCGCTGTAGCCGCTGCTGCCGACGAGCCCTTCAGCGGCCGCGACCGGTGCGAGCGCATCGGCCAGCATTTCGCTCCACGTGCGTCCGTCGGCGAGCTTGGCATCCTGGAACTGGGCAGACCCCGGGTTGCTCGTGCGGATGAGGACGAACAGCCCCTTGCCCTCGTCTTTCGCCACCTTGGCAAACGGCTCGAGCGTGTCCAGCCCGAGCATTGGATTGATCGTGATTGCGTCCGGCGCATCGGCGTCGGGTGAGGTGTACGGGGAGTCGGCCAGGTGGGCGGCGGCGTACGCGGAGGAGGTGGCGCCGATGTCGCCGCGTTTTACGTCCCCGATGACGATCAAACCGCGTTCTTTGGCCTCGTGGATGAGGCTGTAGTACGCCTCCACTCCTTCCCATAGGTACTTCTCAAAGTATGCCGACTGGAACTTCACGCACGGCACGTGCGGCGCGATAATCTGGAGAATCTCGATCGTGAACTCAAAGATCGCATCGATGGCCGTCTCCGCGTCGTTGGCGTCGCGCTTGTCCTGGGGACCGGCGACCCCATCAGGCAGCATGTCGAGAATGGGATCGATCCCGACGCAGATTGGGTTCCCTTTTTCAGCGATCGCATCGAGCAGACGGTCGGCGAACATTGGCCTCGTGAAATGGGAGGAGCTGAACGGTGCCGTGCGATAGGCGTGAAGACGTGAAACGGACTGGCTTCGTCACGTTTCACGTCTTCACGTTTCACAATTGTTTTATCGTTTCCGTCGATCACGACGGGCTTTGCGCTTCTTGCTGCCGACCTTGCGGCGGCGCCGGGGCTTGGCCATGCTTTTAACTCCTTTCGCGTTTCAGGGGGCGTAGGGTACTGTGTGTGCGTACGAGCGTCTAGCTGACCGCCGCTCTCTCTCTTCACGCGCGAACGCGCACGGATGCCGACGCTTGGCGCAAATAGGCGGCACAATGATTGCTCAGGAAGGTTCGGACCAGCCACACACCATGGGAGGATGCCTAATGGTTAAGCTCGACCCCGGAAATGTCCTGCTCAAGCCGTCACAACGCAGGCAACTCATGTCCTGGCTCAAGCGGGCGATGCACCTGGGGAAACGAATCGGGGATTTCCTTCTGACGATCAAGCTGCGGCGGCGGGGCCGCCTGTACGACGTACGGGCGACGGTGCACGACGCGGCGGGTGATTTTAACCTCGGCTCCCGCAGCAGCGACTGCCGCGATGCGTTCCGCACGCTGTGCCGTAAGCTGGCCGTGCGGCTGCACGATCAGGCGCTGGCGCGGCGGGTCGAGGTCGCGTAGCAATCCCGCGCTGCACTATGGCTAAGCGGATTGGCGCGGCTAAGCAGGATTGGCCCGCTCGTACCATTCGATTGTCTTGGCCAGTCCGTCTTCGAGGCCTGTCTGGGCGACGAAGCCGAGCTCCCGCTTCGCGCGGCTCACGTCCAGGCACCGCCGTGGCTGGCCGTCGGGTTTGGTCGCATCCCAGGTAATTTTTCCCTCGAATCGCGCGAGCTTCGCGACCAGGTGCGTCAGGTCCCGGATGATAATCTCGCGACCGCTGCCCAGGTTGATCGGCTCGGGCGAGTCGTACCGCTCCATCGCGGCGATCAGCCCGTCGGCGCAGTCGTCGACGTACAGGAATTCGCGGCTGGCCGAGCCTGTGCCCCAGGCGACGATCTCTTTGTCGCCGCGCCGCCTTGCTTCGACGCACTTGCGCACCAATGCCGGGATCACGTGGCTCGTGTGCAGGTCGAAGTTGTCCCTCGGGCCGTAGAGGTTTACCGGCAGCACGTAAACGGCATTGACCCCGTACTGCTGGCGGTACCCTTGGCACATCACCAGCAGGGCCTTTTTCGCCACGCCATATGGCGCGTTGGTCTCCTCGGGGTACCCGTTCCACAGATCCGATTCTTTGAACGGCACGGGCGTGAACTTTGGGTAGGCGCAGATCGTGCCGACCTGGAGGAACTTCTTCAGCCCATGCTTTCGCGAACCTTCGATGAGGTGCAGCCCCATCGCCATATTCGCAAAGAAGTAGCGGCCGGGATTGGCGAGATTGGCGCCGATGCCGCCGACCTCGGCAGCTAAGTGCAGGACCACGTCGGGCCTGGCCGATTCGTAGAGCCGCTCGGCGTCGGCCTCGCGCGTGAGATCGAACTCCGCGCGCCGCGGGATGATCAGGTTGCCGTAGCCCGAGCTCCGAAGCCGCTCCACCACAACCCCGCCGAGGAAGCCGGCCCCGCCGGTAATCAAGATCTTGTCGGATTTCGAAATGATCATGATCTTGAATTCATCGATCCTGCTCCGCGATCAGCTTCTCGCGCTTGGCGATCTTCCAGTCGGCCTCGGTCATCATCTTAGCCAGCCCCGAGAACGTGACCTTCGGCTCCCACTTCAGCGCTTTTCGGGCCTTCCCGGCGTCGCCGAGCAGCAGGTCGACCTCGGCCGGGCGGAGGTAGCGCGGGTCCAGCTCGACGTGCTTCTTCCAATCGAGGTCCAGCAGACCGAAGACCTCGTCGAGAAACTCACGCACACTATGCGTCTCCCCGGTCGCCACGACGTAATCGTCTGGCTTGTCCTGCTGGAGCATGAGCCACATCGCCTCGACATAGTCGCCGGCGAAGCCCCAGTCGCGTTTGGCGTCGAGGTTGCCGAGGAAGAGCTTATCCTGCAGCCCCTCCTTGATGCGCGTTGCGGCCCGGGTGATCTTACGTGTGACAAATGTCTCACCGCGGCGGGGGCTCTCGTGGTTGAAAAGAATCCCGTTGCACGCGTACATCCCGTAGCTCTCGCGATAATTCACGACCTGCCAATAGCTGTACACCTTGGCGCACCCGTACGGACTGCGCGGGTGGAACGACGTTTTTTCCGTCTGTGGCGTCTCGACGACCTTCCCGTACATCTCGCTGCTGCTCGCCTGGTAGAAGCGGACGGGCTTTCCGGTGTCGCGGATGGCTTCCAGCAGGTTGATCGTACCCAGCGCATCGGTCTGCACGGTGTAAACCGGCTGATCGAAGCTGACGCGGACGTGGCTTTGGGCGCCGAGGTTGTAGACCTCGTCCGGGCAGACACGGGTGAGGACCTCGCGCAGCCCCGTGCCATCGACGAGGTCGCCGTAGTGCAGAAACAGCCTCGCTTCGGGATCGTGCGGGTCGCGGTACAGGTGCTCGATGCGGTCGGTGTTGAACGAACTGCTGCGGCGGACGATGCCGTGCACGTCATACCCCTTGGCGAGCAACAGCTCCGCCAGGTACGACCCGTCCTGACCGGTGATGCCAGTGATGAGGGCTGTCTTTCGCGTCGCGGTGGTGACCATGTGACGCGCCAAGTTAACGATTGGTATAGGTGATTGACAACCCGGCCCCGCCTACCGTGTCATAACTGTCACGATCGCTGACGATCCGCCCTGTTCAAACCGCGGCGATCCTACGAGACCAACACCATGGCCGACCAACCGCCCGACCCCGCGCCCGCCGCCCCGCAGCCCGAGCAACCTGAGCAGCGCCCGAAGCCGCGGAAGAAGAAACGAATCTGGTTCACAACGCTGGGCCTGCTCCTGCTGCTGATCGTCCTGCTCATCGTCTTCCTCCCGGCCATCGCGAGCACGGGGCCGGTGAAGTCGTTCGTGGTGGGCCAGATCAACGACAGCCTCAACGGAACAGTCGAGATCAACGACTGGTCGATCGGCTGGACGAGTGGCGTCGACATCGACAGCGTCAAGGTGCTCGACGCGCAGGGGGTGACCATCCTGACGATCTCGCGCGTGCGCGTCCCGATCAACCTGATCGACGCCGCCCGGGGCAACTACGCGCTGGGCGATGTGCTGATCGAGCGGCCGGAGCTTGTGAAATTCGTCATCCACGAGGACGGCACGAGCAACTACCAGAGGCTCCTCAAGACCGGCCCCGCATCGACGGAGGAGGAACCAACCGGCGAATTGCCTGAGATCAGCGGAAAGCTGACGATCCGTGACCTGCGCGGCACGATCTTCCGCGGCGATGAGCCGGCGCCAGTGATGGAGATTCAGCCGAGCAACATCGTGATCGACATCCCGGACATCAACGGGCCGATCCGGAACGACGTGCGCCTGGCCCTGGGCCCGCAGGGGGAGAAGCCGGGCACGCTGGCGCTGGCCGGCACGGTCGACGCGATCGAGAACAACCGCGTCGCTGTCGAGACGCTCTCTGCCGATCAGACGCTGGAGCTGGCACAGCTCAATATCAAAGCGCTCGGGCCGCTGCTGAAGCTGGCGGGGCTAGACGCAAGGTTGGGCGGCAGCGGAAACGGGAAACTTGCCGTCAAGGTGGCAGCCGGCAGCGACGTCTCGGCCAATGGGGAGCTGCGCTTCGACGACTTCGCGTTCGGCGGGCCTGTGTTGAACGGGGACAGGTTCGAGAGCAGTGTGCTGCGCATTCCCGTGCAGGTCACGAGCGCGAGTCAGGACGGCGTCACGCGCGTGAGAGCGAAAGACACGGGCGTTCACTTCGACCAGGGCAGCGTCACTGTCACGGCCGATGCACCGCTCAACGCGCTGCAGAATGTCGCCGCGCAGAAGGCACCGGGAGCGGAGGGGACGGCGAAGGTCGACGTGCAGATCGCCCGTTTCGCCGAGTTGGCAAATCAGTTCCCCAACATGCTGAAGCGAGCCGAGGGCGTGCAGTTTACCGACGGCAGCGTCAGCGGCGTGCTCGATGTCACGATGACGCAGCAAGCGGCGAAGGTAATCTCGACGATCAACCTGGAGAATGTGCGGGGCACAAAGGATGGCCGGCCCCTGCGCCCGCTCGAACCGATGCACGTCACCGCCGGCGCCACGTCCTTCGGCGGACAAAACCTGCACGATCTGGCGCTGAAGCTCACCAGCGGCTTCGCGACCGCCCAGGGCGGCGGGGAAACGCTGGCCAATCTGAAGCTCACGAGCAACGTTGACCTGCGCAAGCTTCGCGAGCAGGTGGGGCAGTTCACAGATGCGCTGGACCCGCTCGAGAGTGGCAACGCAACGCTAACGCTGGCCACGAGCGGCGACGTGACGCAGGAGAATGCGCTGATCGGCACGAGCTTGAATGTCGAGGTGCGCGATCTGAACGTCGTCCAGCCCGCAACGCAGCCCTCGGAGACGACCACGGCAATGCTTCGCGAGCCATGGCTGCGCCTGGCCATGACCGGGGATATCCAGCGCGGGACGGAGAACTTCATTGAAGGCGTGAAGGACCTCGTCCTGACGCTCCAGACCAATAACCCGCAGAAGCCGACGGTTGATATGGGGATGCGGGCCCAGCTGGCGATGAAGCCGCAGGGGGTAACCTCGTCTTCGTTCACCCTCACGAAGCTCGACGTCGATCTGCCCGCTGCGCAGGACGAGTTCCGCGCATTCCTTGACGTGCTCCACGAGAACGGGCTGGAGGCGACGGCGGGGCAGCTCTCACTGGCAAATCCGGTGGCCGGGTCATACGACGGCACCGCGCTGACCATCGATGGTGATGCGCCGCTGGCGCTGGTGGCGGCGAATGTGACCTTGCGGAAGACGGATGCCGCGACGAAGCAGCAGACGACACCGATCGAGAACCGCACCGTGCGCGTGAACGCCGCCGGCGCGTTCGAACTGGGCGACACGTTCGCAGCGCGGTTGTCGCAGTTTTCGGCCATCGAGGAGCGCAAGCTGTTCCACATCGCGAAGGAGGGCGGCGACTTTGTCGTGCGCCTCCCGGCCAGCGGCTCCCCACAGGGCAGCGGGGCGATCGTCGCGACGGCCGACCTCGTGGGAATCAATCAGGTACTCGCTGCGTTCGGCAGTCCGCTCATCGAGCGGCAGCGCGACGGCAGCATGGACCTCCAGTCCGGCCAGCTTGGTGCGCGGCTGAAGCTGACGGCGACCGAAAAGCAGACCAACGTCAACGGCGCGATTGACATCAACAACCTGACGATCACGACGGCGGCCGAGCCGATCAAGAACGAAACCATCCAGACGGTCCTGAAACTCACCTCGCCCGCCGACGGCAGCGCGATGAGTGGCAGCGTGAAGCTCGTGAGTAGCTTCATCAAGGCGGCGGTGGAGGACCTACAGCTGCAGCTTCAGCAGCAGGTTTCGGAGGAGGTGCCGCCGGTATGGGAGATGCTCCGTCGCGCGGACGTGACGGCCGACGTGGAGAGCTTGTCGAAGGTGTACACGCTCGCCAGCGCGTTCTCATCGCCCACGACGCAGCCGACCGTCGCTGCGGCGGGGGAACCTGCCGAGCCCCAGCCGCCGCTGAACGTGCAGAGCGGCTCGGCGAGAATCCAGATGAGGCTCGCACGCGAGGGGCACCAGACGAATGTCAACATCAGCGAGGCGCGGATCAGAGACCTGGCGCTGACGAAGGGGCCGGGACAGTTCAAATCGCCGCGCGACATCGTCATAACTCTCGCCGCGTCCCTGGACGCGACCGATGCCATTCGACAGGTGAGCGTGACGAAGCTGAACGGCGATCTCGCCGTCGCTACTGCGGTGCTTGCCGAGCCGCTGGTCATCAGCAACCTGGATCGCGACAGCACGACGGCCAAGGGCGCGCTGAAGGTTGACGGGAAGATCGAGGAGATCGCGCGCCTGCTCGAAGCGGTCGCCGGCGAAGCGCCCGGCACCACCTTCCCCTACGCCGGTCAACTCGCGATGACGCAGCGCATCACCAGTGCCGGTGGCCCGATCCAACTCACCGGGAAGGCCACGGCAACCGACTTCGTCGTGTTCCAGCAGGGTACGCAAACGCCGGTGTTCACCGAAAAGCAGCTCGAGCTGACTGACAACGTTACGCTTCATATGGACACGAAGCGGGCGGCCATCGAGACATTTGCACTCAACATGGTCAGCAGCGGTGCGCTGAAGGCGAACCTCACCGGTGGCATCAGTCAGTGGGAAACCGCCCGAAGGCTGGACGAGAACATGCGGCTGGAACTCACCTACGACCTGGCGAAACTCTGGCCGATCATCAGGCCGCTGATTGCGGACACTCCCGACGATTTCAAGGACCTGGTCATCGCCGGCCAGGCGCAGCGGACGTTCGTGCTTAACGGCAGCTACCCCGCGATCGACGCCAACGGAAATGAACTGCCGTTCCACGAGTCCATCAAATCGCTCACGGCCAGCGGCGGCTTGGCGGTGCAGAAGTTCAACTACGAAGGCTTCGACCTGACAGACCTCGACCTCCCGCTGTACCTGCTCTCCGGCGGGCAACTCGTGACCGTCTACGCCGACCGCCCGCGCGAGAAGCGCCACCCCACCCCTGCAAAGCTTAACGGCGGGACCATCGACCTCGGGGGGTTCACGATTGACTTAGGTCACGAGCAGCCGCGCCTCTCGATTCCCAGGAAGCAGGGATTGCTTGCGGACGTGAGCCTCAACCCGGTCTTCGCGCACAACGTCCTGGGCAAATTCCTCAATCCCTCGTTCGTCGACCCTGAGCAGGCGCGGGGGCTGATCGACGTCACGGTCGGAGAAGTGACCAACGTCCCGCTGGGCGACCTGATCACCGGGAAGAATGGAGGACGCGCATTCCTGATCATGTCGATCCGGGAGGTGCAGATCGGAAATGAGTTTATCAACAACATCCTCAGCCGCCTGGATGTGGACACGCGCGACGGCGCGATCCTGGCCAACATCCGCGATGCGCAGATCACCATCGAGGACGGCGTGCTCGCGCAGGACCTGGATTTCATGCTGGAGACATTCACGCTGGCTTTCGACGGTCGGGTGCGCCTGAAGGACCAGGCGCTGCTGCCGCTGGTGATGTCGATTCCGACCGCGCGGCTGCGCGCTCTGGGCGACGACGTGCGCAAATATGTGCCTGAGGCCATCACCGTTCCGATTACCGGCACGACCACCGCGCCGAAGTGGAACCTCGACGTGGTCGTGCAGAATCTCGTGGTGGAAGCGGGAAAGAAAGCGCTGCTCGGCGGCGCTCTTGACCGCGCGCTCGGAAAAGATCCCGCGCCCACGCCCACTACCTCTGGGACGGGTGGCGCGACCACGAGGCGCTCCGACCCGGCAAAGCCGCAGGACCCGCTCGGCGGACTTCTTGAAGGCGTCCTCAACCGCGCGCGCGACAGTGACCGCAAGCGCGAGGAAGAGAAGAAGCAGGAGCCCTCCGGCAGCGACCGCATCTCGCAGCCCAAGCCGTGACTTTTCAGCCGTTCGTTGTGGCACGGGCGACCTGCCCATGTGTGAGAGCAATGCCACGCGGGCCGGTCGCTGCCGCCCGTTGCGCCGCCACATCCGGTGCTTGCTGCGCATTCAGCCTATCTTCAGGCCCGCCAGTCTCCCCGCGCTCGGCGGACCCGTCATTCCCTTGCTGTACGCGGCCCCGTTCTGTACAGTGCCGCCCCTGCTTTCCCGGGCGATTGTCACTTTTGCCTGAGCAAGTGTTTTCGACTACGCATTGTCGAAGGAGCCTTCCGTGTCCCCGCAATTCCGCCGCAGCACGCACCTGTTCACCAGCGAATCCGTCTCCATGGGCCATCCCGACAAGGTGGCCGACCAGATCTCCGACGCGGTGCTCGACGCGATCCTGACGGGAGAGATCGAATTGCAGAAGAAGGGGAAGAGCAACGTTGCAGACTGCCGCGTTGCCGTTGAGACGCTGGTGACGACGGGGCAAGTCGTCTTGGCCGGCGAAGTGCGAACTAACACGTACGTCGACGCCGCCCAGATCGCCCGTGACACCATCCGTGAGATCGGCTACACACACCCCGACATCGGTTTTGACGCCGACAGCTGCGGCGTGCTTTCCGCCATCCACAGCCAGTCGCCGGACATCGCTCGCGGCGTCGACAGGGCCGAAGATAACGAGAAGGAGCAGGGCGCCGGCGACCAGGGATTGATGTTCGGCTACGCGACGAGGGAAACTGACGTTCTCATGCCGCTGCCGATCCACCTCGCCCACCGGCTCGTCGAGCAGCTCGCCAAGGTGCGGCAGAACAAGAAGCTCCCCTGGCTCCGCCCCGACGGCAAGAGCCAGGTCACGATCGAGTACGTCGGCGAGCGCCCGGTGCGCGTGCACACTGTCGTCATCTCCACGCAGCACGATACCAGCGTGCTCGATAAGAACGACGAGTTCTCAAAAAAAGCCAAGCAGCTGATCATCGAATACGTGATCAAGCCGGTGATTCCCAAGAAGCTTTGGAACGACGAGATCATCTTTCATATCAACCCGACGGGTAAGTTCGTCGTCGGCGGCCCACACGGCGACACGGGGCTGACCGGTCGAAAGATCATCGTCGACAGCTACGGCGGCCGGGGCGCGCACGGCGGGGGGGCCTTTTCCGGCAAGGACCCGAGCAAGGTGGATCGCAGCGCCTGCTACATGGCCCGTTACATCGCAAAGAACATCGTCGCCGCGGGCCTGGCGGAGAATGCCGAGGTGCAGTTGGCCTACGCGATCGGCGTCGCCCAGCCGGTGAGCGTGACGGTCAGCACGGAGAACACCGCTGTCATTCCCGAGGATCAGATCGCCGAGATCGTGAAACAGACGTTTTCGCTCACCCCGCGCGGGATCATCAAGCACCTGGACCTGCTGCGTCCGATCTACAAGCAGACCGCACGTCACGGTCATTTCGGCCGCGCCCCCGGCGCCGATGGGAGCTTCAGCTGGGAAAAGATTGACAAAGCCACCGCGCTCGCCAAGGCCGCCGGAATCGCCGCGCGCAAGGCGGGGTGACTGAATCCGGCAAGGCGTCTCGCAATACGCCTCGATGGGTGACTTTAGCCCCCGGCATGCCGGGGGCTAAATGTTGGTGGCAAAACCGTCTTATTTGTGGAGGAACCGTCGAAGGACACCCTCGCGGATGGGGTGTTCACCTTTTGATTTGACGTTGTCGTCGGGGGACTGGCTCGGCGCCGGAATCGGCCGGGCGGGTGGGCGCGTGAACGCGAGAGGGGCGGAAGTTTCGCCGACTTTTTCGCGCGCGTCGGGATCAACCGCCCGCGGCGTGGGCAGCGCCCGGCCCATTCGCGAACCGGAGTTGGCGGAAACGATGGTGTCGGAAATCGAATCCCCCACCGGCTGAGGCGTCGCCGGACGCGTCGGTCGTGACGGGACGTACCCGACGGCGTGGAATGCGATTCGCGCACCGCCGACATGAACGCTGTCGCCGTCCCGCAGGACGTGCCGCGTCACCTTTTCGCCGTGCACCACAACGCCATTGCGGCTGCCCAGGTCCACAACCTCCCATGCCTCGCCGTTGCGCTCGAAACAGCAGTGGCGGCGCGAGACGCCCCCGTCGTTGAGCCACAGGTCGCAGTCCGTCGAACGCCCCACCGTAATGCCCGGACCGCTCAACTCCCGTCGGCACAACTCCTTGTCCTTCATCGTCACAACGAGATAGGCCATGCCTTCAAACGACCTCCTGGTTCGTATTCTACCTTACCGATTGTGCCGCGCAGCCCTCTTTTTCCTTGCTCGCAGCCTGTTCGAAATGTGGCACAAAACATCCCAGCTTGCCCGAAGCCTTCCGCCCGCGTAAAAGCACCGCCATGCGCCGACTCTTCCTCCGCGACTGTGCCGCCGGTGACGTGATCGAGGACGCGTTCGTCCTCACCAACAAGCAGCTGTCCAACACGGTGGGCGGGAAGTTCTACATCAAGGCCTTCGTCCGCGACCGATCGCTGCAGCTCAATGCGCGCATGTGGAACGCGACGCGCGACATCTTCAACGCGCTTCCCGAAGCCGGCATCGTCAAAATCCGCGGCCGCATCGAGAACTACCAGGGCAATCTGCAGTTCGTTATCGACCAACTCTGGCCCGCAAAGGATGGGACCTACGAGCTGGGCGACCTCGTCCCGCAGACGACGAAGGACATCGGCCAGATGTGCCGCCGGTTGCAGGAGGTCCTGGGCAGCATTCAGAACCGGCACCTCGCCGCGCTCGTGCAGGCGTATCTCGACGACGACAACCTCATGGCGCGTTTCTGCAAAGCCCCTGCGGCGATGAGCTTCCACCACGCTTTTCTGGGCGGGCTGCTCGAGCACACGCTCAATGCGATTGAAGTCGCCGATGCGCTTTGCCCGTTCTATCCCGGCCTGAACCGTGACGTCGTGATCGCCGGCATCTTTCTGCACGACATCGCCAAGACCTGGGAGCTGTGCTACGACTGCGCGTTCGGCTATACGGACGGCGGGCAGCTCGTTGGGCACATCGTCAAGTCCGCAATGTGGGTTGATCAGAAGGCGAAGGACGCGGAGAAGGTGCTGGGGGAGCCGGTGCCGCAGGAATTGATCGATGTGATGCAGCATATCATCCTCTCGCACCACGGCGAAACCGCTCTCGGCTTCGGCTCGGCGCGCAACCCGCTCACGCCGGAGGCGCTTGCGGTGCACATGATCGAGAACATGGATGCGAAGCTGATGATGGCGCTGGGCGCCTGCCGAGGCGAGGCCGCCGATGGCGCGGAAGGCAATTGGACGGAATACATGAAGGCCTTCGCCGGCAAATTGTACCGCCGGGATGTCGCCACCGCCGATGCCGGCGCGGTTACGGAACCGCCGCCGGCGCACGGGAATGCGGAATCGGATGATGCAGCGCCCGCGCCGCAGGTGAAGATGTCGATCACCAATCCGCTGTTTGAGACGGCCCCTCGGCACGACAACTGAGCTATAATTCGTGGTTCCTGCCAACCGCAAGGGGTGCCGCATGAACCGCCTGATCGTTCTCCCCGGGCTGGTCCTGTTTGCCGCGTCGATCTCCGCCGTATTCGCGGCCGATCGCGCCGCCGACGAACCCGCCATTCGTCCTGATCCGCGTCCTGCCGACCCCGCGACCGGCCGCCCCCGCTTGTCGGACGAGCCGCCCATCCGCGAGGAGCCCCGTCCGGTTGACCTGTCGAGGCCGAAGACATCGACGGGCCAATCGATGCCGGAGATCGAAGGACTGACGCCCGAGCAGTCGGAGCGCATCCGCACCATCCGACAGAGGGCGGCACAAGAAATTCAAGCCATCCGCGACCGCGAGCGGGCTGAGATCATGGCGGTGCTGAACGTGCAGCAGCGGGTGGAGTTCAGAAAGTACGAGGACGAGCAGGACGCCGGTCGCCCGCGCCGAGCGACAACTGCGCCGGCGGCGACGCAAACGGCGCAATGATTCGCCTCCCCCTCGGATTTACCCCCTCTCGCTGCGTACAGGGAGAGGGGACGGAACTAAAACCGCCGGGCCAACGCCCGGCGGCTTTGAAACTGCAAACTTCCCAACCTCGGGTCTACTCCGCGTCCAGCGCTTCTTTGAAATCGCGCTCCTGCCGCAATCCCACAAACTTCTGCGCGACTTGCCCGTTCTTGAACAGGATCACCGTCGGGATCGCGCTGATGCTGTACTTGATCGAGATGTCGCGATTCGCGTCGGTGTCGACTTTGCCTACCTTCACCTTGCCCGCATAGTCCTTGGCGATCTTCTCGATCGTCGGCGTGAGCATCCGGCAGGGCATGCACCACTCGGCCCAGAAGTCGACCAGCACGGGCACTTCCGATTTCAGGACTTCGGATTCGAAGTTCCCGTCGGTGAATTCCTTGACGTTTTCACTGGCCATCGAATGCTCCTTGTCAAATGCAATTCTCTCCGTCCTCGTTTTAGAATC
The DNA here is from genome assembly GCA_035936155.1 of Tepidisphaeraceae bacterium. Lineage (GTDB taxonomy): Bacteria > Planctomycetota > Phycisphaerae > Tepidisphaerales > Tepidisphaeraceae > DASYWJ01. The sequence continues at coordinate 158,365 of DASYWJ010000118.1, forward strand.
ATAGAAGTGCCCAAATGGACCGTCAACGCGAGGAGTTGCCAGGGTGCTGGGACCCACCGGGAGCGGCCTCGTCATCTTCGCGCACACAGCTCAGCCCTTACCTGGAGCATGTTGAGCACGGCGACGAGCAGGAGGAATGTCCCGCAGCCGCAGAGGGTGGCCGACAGCGGGATCGACATTTCCGCGAAGACCGATTCGGCGCCGCCAACCCAGCGCAGCGCAGCAATGCCGATCAGCAGCACACCGCACGTGAGCAGGATCGGGATGACGGTGCGACGCCAGAAGAGGCTGCGTGGAGTGCCGATGCCCGGCAGCTTTGCGTTGGCCGCAACCGGGGACTGCGGCGCAAACACCTCTGGCTGCGCCGCGGGAATCATTACCGCATCTTCGTCGTCGATGATTTCCGACAGCGGTTCGTAATGCGACTGGACGAGCGCGGCTTCATCATCGCTCCAGACAGTCGATGGCGGCGCTTGCGGACGATCCAGGCGATTTGGCCGCCGCGGCCGCGCAGAAGCCGGCTTCGCCGGCGCGGGCGGCGACGGCGGGTGTGGTTCGGGTGAGGGTGAGCCTGCCGGCGCCGCCGGACGCGGCGCGCT